>JAGBIY010000049.1 GCA_017934745.1 Treponema sp.
ATCGTAGTTGCAGAAACAAGCTCCCAGCGGGAACCGCAGCCTGCTTGCGCAGTCTTGCCCAAAACGGCAGTACCACTTCGCGGTGGCGTTAACATCGCTTGCGATGTTTAGTGTTTTGATGGACGGAACCCCGCTTCCGCTTGTTTCTGCCATTGCACTGTGAAAACTCGACTTTCGCCCTAGTATTCTATTCTACTGCTCTATGATGAACGTCCTGCCGTCGTGGATGAAGACGTTGTGGTTGAAATACCGCTTGAGTCCCTCCACGAGCACCTTCCTCTCCACGTCCTTTCCAATCTCCACGAATTCGTGAATCGAGTTCGTGTCCTTTACCCGCACGACATCCTGGAAGATTATCGGCCCCTGGTCCAAGTCCTCGTTGGCGAAGTGGGCGGTCGCGCCGATGAGTTTCACGCCCTTTCTCCAAGCCTGGTCGTACGGCTTCGCGCCCTTGAACGCGGGAAGGAATCCGTGGTGGATGTTGATGACCTTGTTGTTCCACCTTCGGGTGAATTCCGGGGAGAGAATCTGCATGTAGCGCGCCATGCAGACGACATCGATTTTGTACTGGTCGAGAATCGCCTGGATGTCCGCCTCGCAGGCCGGCTTTCCCTTGAGGGTGTCTATCTGGAAGAACGGAATGTGGAATTCCGTGGCGACTGAGCACAAATCCGGGTGGTTCGAGATGATGACGGGGATTTCGCAGTCGAGCTGGCCGTCGGCGTGCTTGAGGAGGACTTCGTAGAGGCAGTGTGAAGTCTTGCTTACGAGGACAGCCATGCGCTGCTTGACGGACTTGTCGTAGAGGTGCCATTCCATGCCGAATTTTCCGGCAAGCTCGGCGAATTCGGAAGTGAACTTGGCGGGAGAGAAGATGTTTCCGTCCGAGGAGACGCTCGGAGCCGCGAACTGGATTCGGCAGAAGAACATGCCCAAATCCACAGAAGTGTGCTGGGCGAGGTTCAGGAGGTTTCCGCCGTTCTCGGCGATGCAGGACGTGATGGAAGCGATGAGCCCTTTCTGGTCTGGGCAGGTCGCTGTGAGTGTGTAAGTTGAAAGATTCATAATCGTCCATTGTACATGGATTTGCGTTTTATGTTCACGACAGATTCCAATCGCTTCGCTATAATGTTTCTCTCATGACAGACAACAAAATTGAAAATTCAGAACAGAAAACGGCTGCTTCCGATTTCACAGATGGAATCATAGCGGGAGTCCCGATTGGGCTTGGATATTTCGCGGTGGCATTCTCCCTCGGCATTGTGGCGAAACACGCGAACCTGACTGCGATACAGGGGTTCATCGCGTCTTTCATGTGCCTCGCCTCAGCCGGAGAAAAAGCCCTATTCGACTCGATAGCATCGTCAGCATCATACGTAGAGGTCGCCATCATAACGCTCGTCGTAAACGCGAGATACCTTTTGATGAGCTGCTCGCTGAGCCAGAAATTCACGGAGGGAACGTCTTTCTTCCATAGATTCATAGTGGGATTCGGGATTTCGGACGAGCTTTTCGGGATAGCGGTCGCAAGGGAGAAGTACAGGCCTGCGTTCTCCTACGGAGCGTTCCTCGTGGCGGTCCCGATGTGGAGTTTCGGGACGTTCTTCGGGGTGCTCGCGGGGAACCACCTTCCTGCAAGAATCGTGAGCGCGCTTTCCGTCGCACTGTACGGAATGTTCCTCGCCATAGTCGTTCCACCGACCAGAAAAAACACCGCGATAAGGCTGATTGTCCTTTCAAGCTTCCTTTCAAGCTTCCTCTTCTCAATCCTGCCGCTTCTGAAGACAATCTCGGCTGGAACACGGACAATCATACTGACAATAGCGATTTCGGCCATCGCCGCGATTGTCAAACCGCTGAAGGAGCCGGAGGAGAAAAAATGAAAGTGTACGCATACATATTCACGGCATGGGCGGTCTCGTACCTCATACGGGTGCTTCCCCTCACACTCATACGGAAGCCGATAAAGAACAAATTCATCAAGTCTTTCCTTTATTATGTTCCATACGTCACCCTTTCCGTGATGACCTTCCCCTCGATAATCGAAGCGACGCAGAAGCCGCTTGCCGGAATCATCGCGTTCGCGGTTGGAACAGTCCTCTCCTACTTCGGCGCGGGACTCTTTCCGGTGGCAATCACATGCTGCGCGGTCGTCGGGCTTGTGGAATTTTTCTAGGAAGCCCCAGGAAGAGACGGCTGTCCGATTGTTTTTGAACATCAATCGGAATATAATTTTCTGCAACTTTTTAAATTTTTTTTAGGAGATACAAATGGTTATTTTGACTTTGAACTGCGGTTCATCATCGGCAAAGTATCAGGTCTACGACTGGGACAACAAGGATGTCTTGGCGACAGGAGTCGTCGAGCGCGTAACAGCACCTGGTTCTTGCATCACACACAAAGCGAAGGGAAAGGACAAGTTCTTCCTCGAATCTCCATGTCCGACACACAAGGAAGCTATCGAACTGATTTTGAACGCAATCACAGACAAAGACCACGGTGTCATTTCCGACATGAAGGAAATCGGAGCCGTCGGCCACCGCGTTCTCCACGGAGGCGACAAGTTCACCAAGTCTGTGAAGGTGACTCCGGAAGTCCTCGCCACATTCAAATCGCCTGAAGTCTGCGGACTCGGACCTCTCCACATGCCAGCGAACATCATGGGAATCGAAGCCGCGCAGAAGGTTCTGCCAGACGTTCCTCACGTCGCTGTGATGGACACGGCTTGGCACCAGACAATGCCTCCGGCCTCTTTCCGCTACGCAATTCCGAAAGAGTGGTACGAGAAGTACGGAGCCCGCCGCTACGGCTTCCACGGAACATCTTTCCTCTACACAGCGAAGCGCGCTTCAGTCCTCCTCCACAAGGAGCCGAAGGACACGAACATCATCATCGCCCACGTCGGAAACGGAGCCTCAATGTGCGCGGTCAAGAACGGATGCTGCTTCGACACTTCAATGGGAATCACGCCTCTTGAGGGTCTCGTCATGGGAACACGCTCTGGAGACATGGACTGCGCCCTTCCGTTCTACATCATGCGCCAGACAGGCATGAGCGCGGACGAGATGGACAACGCATTGAACAAGAAATCGGGCTTGCTCGGACTCACAGGCATCTCTTCCGACCGCCGCGACATCGCCGACGCCGCAGAGAAGGGAAACCCGGACGCGCAGCTCGGAGTGGACATGGAGTGCTACCGCCTCAAGAAGTACTTCGGAGCCTACATCGCCGCAATCGGACCTGTGGACGCAATCGTCTTCACAGCCGGTGTCGGAGAGCACTCGGCCCTCATCCGCGGAAAGTCTCTCGAAGGACTTGAGCACCTCGGAATCAAAATCGACCCGAAGAAGAACGCGGCTTCAAACACAGGAAACGCCGAGACTTGCATCTCCGCTGACGACTCGAAGGTGAAGGTCTTCGTCATCCCGACAGACGAGGAGCTCGTCATGACAGAGGACGCCGTGAAAATCATGGAAGGAACATACGATGTCCACACGAAAATCACGTACTCTTTCCAGGACCCTGCATACAGAAACAAGGCCCGCGAAGAAGGCTTGAAGAAGGACTTGGAAAAGCATCCTGAACTCGCCGACATCATCGTTCGCCCATAGTCTTTTCTGAGACTCAAACGAAAAAATCCCGACGGAAGTTGATTTTCCGCCGGGATTTTTTTGGAGCAAAAATAAAATGTAATGCAAACAGCTTGTCCGCCACGCAAAATCATCCACGCAAAAATCAGCCATTCATGATAAAATGGAGAGTGCGGGAGGCAAAAATGTCAGATTTACGATTGAACAATTCGATTTTTCTGATGTATCTTGCGACAGAAGAATACAAAAGAGAGCATAACATCTCATCTACACAGTTCCTACAACTCGATGAAAAACATGGAATTCTAAGTTACATTGCGGATTGTCCTGATGTTTTTGACAGCATGACGAAGCCAGAAATGGCAAGAGAAATAGATGAATATATTGCCGAGAATCAGTGACACGCTCTACCACGGAACGATAGACACAATTGCCCATATTGATGTTACAAAAGGACGAAGCAACAAGGATTTTGGCAAAGGCTTTTACATGGCTGTGGAAAAATCACAAGCCATCGGAATGATGAACAAAAAATACAACGAAGCTGTTCGCCGAACAAAATCAAAAGACCCGAATCAGTTTTCAAAGCACCTTTATGAGATAAAAATCAATAAAGATTTGCTTCCTGATTTGAAAATAAAATACTTTTTGGATGCTGATATAGAATGGCTTGATTTCATTCTACTTTGCAGAAGCAGCAAATCAATTCCTCATGATTACGACTTGGTTATTGGTGCTACGGCTGATGACAACACAACTTTATGCTTAAAATATTATTTCGACGGCATCTACGGGAAGGTCAACTCTGACGATGCAAAAGAATTTTTAATGAAAAATCTTGAAGTTGAAAACCTTGGTATTCAATACTACATAGGAAAGCAGGAAGTCGCAGACAAACTTATATCAAGCATAACGGAGTTGCAATTACATGACTGAAAGCAAAATAGAAACAACAAAAGGAAATTGCGCCATAGCCCTGACTCGTCACATAATGGACAAATTTAATCTTCCGCAGGATAAAGCTTTCGCAAAATTGGTTTCTACAGAATTTTTTGGGCTTTTGAATGACACCGAGACAAATCTTTTCATGGAAACAAACGATTATCTTTGCAAAGCCTGTGATTTTGAACTGGACGGCAATACAGAGCAGATGTATTCGTTCATTGGAAACAACTGACCCCACAAAATCATCCACGCGGATAAAAACAAGCGGATTTGTAAAATCGAACAAATCCGCTTGTTCCGTGTTGATTTTCTTTAAAACAGCCCCATGACGATAATCACGCCGACGATGACCGGAAGGACGAGCGTCATGTACCAGCGCATCCAGCCCGCGATTTTCAGGCCGCGGCCGGTGTTCGCCTCCTGGACGAATTTGTCCCAGCCCCAGCCGCACCTGAGAGTGCAGAAAAGAATGAATATCAACGCTCCGCACGGGAGAAGCAGGTTCGACACGATGAAATCCTCAAGGTCGAGGATTCCGCTGCCCTCGCCCATCGGCTTTATGAACGAAAGAAGATTGAAGCCGAGCGTGCAGGGAAGCGAAAGCGCGAACATGAGCACGGCGCAGACGATGCCGGCCTTTTTCCGGCTCCAGCCCGTAAGGTCCATCGTGCAGGCGATTATCGTCTCGAAAACGGCGACCACCGTCGAGAACGCGGCGAACGTCATGAAGAGGAAGAAGAGGCTGCCCCAGACTCGTCCGAGCGGCATGTGGTTGAAGATGTTCGGCAGCGTTATGAAGATGAGAGACGGGCCGCTGTCGGGCTGCACACCGTAAGAGAAGCACGCCGGGAAGATTATGAGGCCGGAGACAATCGCGACGAACGTGTCCAAAAGCGCGACGTGCACAGCCTCGCCGAAGAGGGCGCGCTCTTTGCCGATGTAGCTTCCGAAAATCGCCATGGAGCCGCTTCCGATGCTGAGCGTGAAGAACGCCTGGTTCATCGCGGATACCGCTACGTTCAAAAAGCCGATTTCCTTGACGCGCGAAAAATCCGGGACAAGATAGAACGAAAGCCCCTCGCTGCCGCCGTCGATTACGACGCTGTGGACCGCGAGCACAAGCATAATCGCGAAGAGGGCAATCATCATCACCTTCGAGACGCGCTCGACACCAGCCTCAAGGCCGAGGATGCAGATGAAGAATCCGACGGCCACGACGACGAACATGGCGGCGACCATCATCGACGGAGAAGAGAGCATCGAAGTGAATTCGGCCGCGACCGAGGCTGTCGAAAGAGAGACGAAATCGCCTCGCACGGACTTCACGAAATACGAGAGCATCCAGCCGGCGACGGTCGTGTAGAACATCATCAAAATGACGTTTCCGGCCATTGCGACGTAGCCGTGAAGATGCCATTTGCTTCCCGGCTTCTCAAGCTGCTGATAGAGCATGACGGGACTTTTCCGGGAGGCGCGTCCTAGAGCGAATTCCATCGTCATCACAGGAATTCCCAGAATCACAAGAAAGAACACATACAGAAGGACAAAGACCCCTCCTCCGTTCTGACCGCACAAATACGGGAATTTCCAAACATTCCCGATACCGATGGCGCACCCCGCGCTTATGAGCAGAAAACCCAATCTGCTTCCGAGGGACTCGCGCCCTCCGTTGATATTTTCATTCATGCAATCGAATATACCACAAACACGTCTCGTGCGGACAACTTTTTGCAGAAAGCAGGGAAAATAGCGCAGCAAATCTTCAAAGACGGCCAAACGTCCAGTCCACTTCGACCACTCACCGCTCTTTCAGCCATTTCATCGGGCTTTTTCCGGTGTTCTTCTTGAAGACGCTGGAGAAATAGTTCTGGCTTGAAAAACCGAGGGCGTACGCGATTTCCGCGAAGGTGAAGCCGCCGGAGACGAGCATATTCTTGGCCTGCTCGATTTTGAGCTTCTCGTGCAGAATCTGGACGGAATTTCCAGTAAGCTCCTTGCACTTCTTGCTCAGATAGCTCTTGCTCACCATGAGCGAAGATGCCATTTTCTGCACGTCGGTAGGCTCGGAGATGTGGTCGAGGAGGTACGCGGTTATCTTTTCGGAGCTTATCCTGTCGCGCCTGCCCCCGGAATCGGCGGAATCCACAACGACGGACGCAATCTGCTCGCCGCTGGGCGCGATTTTCCGAGAAGAGGCGGACGGAGAGGAACTTTGCGCGACATTGTAGAGGGCGTTGCTCAAGAGCATTCTGAGGATGTCGTAGCGGGCGATGTTGCGGCTCTTCATGCCGAAGAAGGCGTAGCCGAAAGAGCGGTCTGCGTGGTGGAGGATTCCGAGCATGAGGGAGTGCCTCTTCTCCTTTGAAAAAAATTCCCTGGGGAAGAGATGCGGCTCAAGAACCTCCTGTCCAATCAGGTTCCCGTTTTTCCCTTCCGTCTGCGGAAAAGAGAAGGCAATCCTCTGCCTTGAGAAATTGCTTCTGATGTCCTCGTTCAGCACCATGACAATCTCCGGGATGTCGAGTTCGGAGAGCTGGTAGCGGAGGACCTCGAAAATCTGCTCCATAGAGGAAGCCGAGGTGAAATTGACGGACTGGTTTGCGATGTTGTTCAGCTTGTACGGATTCTCCCGCTCGGCGAACGCCTCGTAGTTCTGGAAGACCGACACCAAGGTCCTCGTCTGGTGGAAGATGTTCTCGACATGGACCACGGTCTCGAAGCTCTCGTTCCTGAGCATGGGAAGCAGGGTGCTCCTGATTCTGCTTACAGCGTCCTGAAAAAGCCCGCTGTCGAAATCCCGAAGCCGCCTCCAGTTCTGCATGGCGTTCTGGAACCAGACAAGGATTTGGCTTTCCGCCGAATGCGAGTACAAATCGTGGGAAATGGCGTCCACAAGCGCCTCTATCGATTTTTCGTCCTGATGGGGGCAGGCGGAAGAGGCGGCGGAAAACAGATAGCCGCGGAAATCCGACTCGGAATCGATGTCCTGGAGTTCGCGGCAGGGAGAGTCCGTGGGCAAAACAGAATTCACGCTTTTCTCGAAGCAGCCGCACGACTGCCTGACTATCAACTTAGACTTCAAGAACCTTGTCTCCGGCGGGCGCCCAGGCTCTATCAAGCGGTCGATGAGCATCTCCACCGCCATGTAGCCGCGCTCGAAATAGGACAAATCGATTGTCGTAATCGGAGAGCGGGCTGTCATGCTTTCCGACCAGTTGTTGAAGCCCGTGACCGCCACATCCTTGGGGACGCTGATTCCGCGGCGGTGCAGGTGCTCCATCGTCTCGGAGGCGATTATGTCGGATGCGGTCACGATTGCGTCGATGTTCTTCCGTCCGTGAAGGTCTAGCGCGGAAAGCAGCTTGTCCACGGCCTCGTCGATGTACTTCGCCTCCATCTTCTTGCCCATCATGACGACGGCTCCTTCTATGTGCGGAAGAGAGTGCCTGTCCAGCTCCCTCTCGAAATTCTTGAGGCGGCGTTTCTGCGGAATCGACACGTCCGTTCCGATGAACGCGAACCTCGTGTAATGGTGTTTTTCCACCAGATGGTCAATCATCATCTCCATCGAAGAGCTGTTGTCGATTTTGAGCATGGAAGAGCCTGGAATGTCCATGTGCCCGATGTCCACCATCGGAAGGGGGCGCAGGGAGCCGAAAAGCTCCTTGATTGACTCGTAGTCCATGAATTCGCTCAAGGAAGCCGCCCAGGTCACGATTCCGTCGAGCAGGGGCGACTTCATGAACCTGAAGCTCTTCTTGTAGGTAGAGATGAAATTTATGTCGTCGAAGAGCGAATAGCGGACGGCGCCGCCCATGTTGATGAAGTTCACGTCGTAGTCCTCGGCCGCCTTCATCATGCCGCCCATGTACTCCAACGCGATGAAATGGCGCAGATCGGCGATTCCGGTGAAGCCTATCGTCACCCGCTCCCCGCGCGCCTTCCTTTCAGACAGATATTGTTTTCTCTTGAAGATTCTCTCGTTCATGGAAGCAATTTTATCACCCGCCTCAAAAAAAATGCTGGATATCGAGAAAAAACTTTAAAAAAATCCACTCAAATTCAAAATAATGCACAAAATTCCAGAACAAATTTCAATATTGATTTTTAAATATTCGATTTTGAATATTTTCAATCAAAATAATCCATAAAAAACTGTTTTTTAAAAATCGACACCGTTTTTGAACACATCCGAATCAATATATTTGAAAACAAAGAAGAGCGGAAAACCAAATAGGCACCCCTTTTTGCATTGCTGGTTTTCCGCACCTTCTTTTCCAATCAAAAATGGAGGTACAAGATGAAAAAACTGAAATTGGCGACTTCGATTCTGTGCGCAACGACACTTTTCTTCACATCGGGAATGATGTCGGGCTGCTCAGACGCTGACGACAACGGCGGAGAAGTGAAGACAGAGGAACAGAACAACCCAAAGAACGAAGATGAAAATGAACAGCAGCAAACAACAAGCGGAGGCTCATATACTTTCGAGACTCCAGATTTGACACACACATTCTCGCTTTCGGGAACGGAACTCGAAGGAAAGACCGTGACTTGGACGACTTCCGACGAATATGTAGCTATTGTTGATTCAAAAACCGGCGAGATTACATCGATGGCCGGCGGAAAGGCAAAAATTAATGCGACTTCTGGCGAAAAAACACTTTCATTTGAAGTGGAAGTAAGCGAGCCTGACAGGGCTGTTACTGCCGATCCTTTCGATTTAAAAACTGTAAGCGGCGAAGACCTTTATGTAATCATGTGCGGAGACTCAATCATGCGTGACTACGGTGCTTCAAGCACAGATCAGTGCGGTCTTGGTCAGGTAATGAAGTATTTCTTCAATGATAAAGTCACTGTAGACAACTCAGTTTCCAACGGCGGCCGCAGTACCCGCTTCTTCTGGAGTGAAGAATCAAGATGGCCGACTGTTCAGAAAATCATCAGCGAACAGAAAAGTGCAGGAAAAAAAGTTGTAGTCTTCTTCTCATTCGGCCACAATGACCAGAGAAGCCTCCACGGCTCAGACGCAACTACTCCACCGAGCTGGACATTCGCCTCAGAAAACCAGAACGGAACTGTTGCAGGAACTCACTATGATTATATGGAACGCTATATCGTGGAAACTCGTGCTTTAGGTGCAGTTCCTGTATGCGTAACCCCTTTTGTCCGTTCAAGTTTTGACTCTGACGGAAAGGTGAACGCGAACGGTCTACACGACTGGTCGGACAAAACAGCCCCCGGAGATTCTAAGCCCAGGGGAAACTATCCGGAGGCAATGAAAAATGCCGCAAAAAAACAGAATGCGATTCTTGTTGACATGACTTCCTTGAGTGCGGAATGGGCAGCAGAAATCAATGCAGCAGGAAAAATCAAATACGGCTACATTGCTTCTGACAACACCCACGAAACAACTCTCGGAGCGATGCGCCTCGGTGAAATGGTCACAAAGAATCTAAAAGAGCAGGGGTATCTTGCTTCATACATAAAAGATGCCTCTCCACGCCTTATGGTCAACACGGGAAATCTGGCATTCGGTCGCTTGAATCCTAATATATCGAAGGTTCTTTCTTTCAAAATCTCTTCATTCAATGCAGAAAGCGGAGATGTCACGATTGAAGCTCCCGCAGGATATGCCCTTTCTTTGAGCGAGGATGGAACTTTTGAATCAAAACTTACAATTACATGCAGTGAAAACCTTATCGGTGAAGAAGTTTTCGTCAAATTCACTCCAACAGAGGCTCAGGACTACAACGGAAAACTAAAGGTAAGCCACACATCAATCACACCTGACTTTGGAAACACGAACGAAGGTACATTTGATGGCACTGTCCTTTTGATTGCCCTTACAGGAGCTGGAAAGGCAAAGGTTGTTGGTGGAGAAGCCGCCAGCGTTCTATGGCCAATGATTGATTCGAGCAAGAATTTTGTTGAAGATGCTACAGTGACTCCTGAAGGAACTCTTACCGCCAGCAAGGTTAAACTGGTTGGACTTGTAAAGACAACTGCTGATAAGAGGGGAACCTTTGTAAAGGATTCTACAACGAATGTCAAAACATACGATGACCCTGAAAATGCAATTTACACTTCCCGTGTAACAATCGATACAGACGGAAATTCATGGCCCGTAAACGACGCCGGTGTAAAAATCGATGATGTTTATCTGGAATACTCAATTCCGGTAGTCGGAACTGATTTTACAGTGAACAAGATTTCCATGCTCTGCGGAACCAGCGGAACAGGAAATGTGAAGTGGTCGGTTTACTATTCGACTGACAGCAATTTTGCCAACCCTACACCAATTGTTGAAATTGACGGAGGAAGCAAAAACGGCGAATACAAAATCGTAACAAGCGGGAATGAAGATTTGGCCTTGACAGTAAGCGACGGACAAACACTTTATGTGAGAATATATCCAGCTGTGAAATCTACAAAGTCTGAAAAAGGAAGATCATTCTTCATTGATTCGGTCAAAGTCGAAGGCGTGACAAACTAAACTCCACTTAGAATCTACGAAAAAAGGAAGCCCCCCGCAGACAGAGCGGGGAGCTTTTCGCATATCAAAAAAAGGAGAAAACCATGAAAAAAGAAAAGCGATTTGGGAAAAAACTGCTCACGGCGCTCTGCGCATTCAGTTTTCTGGGAACTGCTGTCCTCGCGTCATGCTCGGATGAAGGAGATGATTCGGACACAGTAGATGAAAACAAAGAGCAGCAGAAAATCAATGAGAATGAAGACGAAAAATACGACGACTCCGCGCTTTCAGAATGCACTCTCTGGGTCGTGGGAGATTCTACGGTCAGCTCCTTCAACGACACGACATATTTCTATCCGCGCTACGGCTACGGAACCCAGCTGGGGAATTTTCTTTCATCGAAAGTGACAGTACAGAACCTTGCCTTGTCCGGCCGCTCTTCAAAAAGTTTCCTGTCGGAAGATAACTACGCCACACTCAAAAGCGGAATGAAAAACGGAGACTTTCTGCTCATAGGATTCGGTCACAACGATGAGAAATCAGATGACGAGGAGCGATTCACGGACGCTTCAAAAGACACAACCGATTCAACATCTTTCAAATACAGTCTCTACGAAAATTATGTGAAAATCGCCGAGAACGCAGGAACGACTCCGATTCTCTGCTCCCCGATTGTGCGTTGGAACAAGTCGAACGACTATTCAGGCTCAAGCGCGCACATAACATCAAACGGAGACTATGGAAAAGCCGTGGTTGAGCTTGGAACAGAAAAGAGCGTTCAGGTCGTGGATTTGACGAGCCTCACAAAATCACTCTACACGGAGCTTGGAGCGGACGAAGCCCGCTACTTCCACGCCGTAGCGGCCGGAAGTTCCGACACTGAGCCAAACTTCGACACGATTGACGGCACCCACATCAACATTTACGGCGCGAACATGGTTGATTACCTGATTGCAAAGACGATTAAGGACTCAGACTGCGCATTGAAGCCGTACATAAAGAGCACCGCGAAGCCTGAAAAGGCCTCGACTCTGGTAAAGAATCCCGATTACAAGTATGTGGCATACACCACTGTTGACTGGTCAGCGTATTCACCGGCGGACAACCTCAAGACCATCAGCGAAGGCTGGTACGGAACAGGATTCGGCGATTGCGGAGGAGACCCGTCCGTCTCTTCAAACGGCTACTATGCAACAGAAACTTCCAGTGGAACTTTCAAGGTAGGACAGACAGAAACCTCTTCGCCAAAGGGAAAAATCACTTCCACTGCGGACGGAATCGCCTTCTGCTTCAGGCAGGTTCCAGTGAGCGAAAACTTCAAACTCACGGCGAAAGCAAAAATCCTCACAGTGGTTGATGAAAAGAACCAGGCTGGATTCGGTCTCATGCTTCGTGATGACTGCTACACCCCGAACAAAGTCGCAGTGAGCACGAACTATGTCGCGGCAGGACTTTACGCAAGCGGAACTGCTGAAACAACCGTCAACTTCAGCAGGGAGTCAACCGCGCTCAAACTGACGGACAACAAGATTTCAGCCCTTTACAAAGCGGACGAAACTGCGGAATTCACCATCGAGCGCACAGGGCAGGTCGTAAAGGTAACTACGGTCTACGGCGAAAAGACCTACGAAACGACCTACACGGACTTTGACTTTGTGGCCCAAGACAACGCCTACATGTATGTGGGAATGTTCGGAACTCGCGGAACTACCGCTGAATTCACAGAAGTTACATACGAAAAGACAGGCACATCTCAGGGTGCGTAAAAACCACCAACGACACAAAAACCCGTCCGGAGACGCAGGAATCTTGCACCCCAAGGCGGGCTTTTTTCATGCGAAAGGCTCAGGGAGGACACGTCGACTTCGAATCCGAAATACAACGCATCCTCCACGCAGCGCATTTTTTTTGTCTATATGCCCAACCAACCGAAAGCCACTAGTTCACCTGCGACTCGCCGGTGACATCGATGACGACATCCGTAAATTCGACTGTCGTTCCACGAGTACCGAAGAGTCCCGCATAGATGAAGGCGTTGTCCTTCGCGACGAAATCGAAGTCGGTGAAGGTCTGCGTATAGTTTTTTCCGCCAACAGAAGTCGTCACTTTCACGACCTGTCCGACTCTCTCGATTTTGAACTCGGCCGTGTCGCCCGCCTTGTAGAGAGGAGCGGTGTCGGAAGACAAGTTCAACGACTTCCCTTCCCTAGAGAAGTTCACGACGCTTGAGGAATAGTCCGCGTAGAGACCAGCCGCCACAAAGTTTGAATCGACGGTGCTCTGCGACGGCGCATAGCAGTCGTCCCTGAGCATGAGGCCGAAGCCCGCCGACTTTCCATATTTTTTGTCGGCGACGGTCAAAACCTTTGCCTTTGCCGAAAGCGTGAAATTCTTCGACGAAGGAAGCTGGCGGCAGACGAACGAGAATCCGTCGGAGGCGGCTCCAATCTCTCCGCTCGAGACACCGGCGGCGGTCTGTCCCACAGTGAAGACGCCTTCGGAAGTTTCCTTGGCGACGAATCCGTTCGCGACGATTTTCGGGGACTCGCCGCAAGAGCCGAACGCGGTTCCGTACCAGTCGCCAATCGTCTCGAAACTGCCGGAGCCTGCGATGTTCTCGAAATCAAGAACCTTGTACTCGACGTACTTGTAGTTCTCGTTCTTCACCAAATCGACTTCTCTTTTAGGCTCGTAGAGATTCGTGACGTACTTTCCCAAAGGGCATTTCGAAGACTTCAACGCCTTGCAGAAAAGGTACGCGACCTCTTTCGCGCCGAAAATGTTCAGGTGGGTAGTGTCCAAGGAAGCCCAGTCCGCGCTCAAGTCCGCGTTTCCGACAGGAATCGCGTGGAAGAATTTGGCGTTCTCGAACCCGATTTTCTTGTAGAGCTTCTTCGTGAGAGAGGTCAGGTCGATTACCTGGACTTTCTTCTCCTTGCCAAGCTCAACCACGGCCTTGCTGTAGTCGCCGTTCTCCGTCACATGGCCATAGACGCCCGAATAGTCGTTCTCGGCATTCGCGCGCACAATCGGCGTGCAGAGAATCGGAGTCGCGCCCACATCGAGAGCGTACTTCACATAATATTCGTAGAGATAATGCTTGAACGAGTCGGCGTCTTCGGTCTTTCCGTTTGCGTCTGTGAACCTCGCCGTGTCCTCCCTCTTCTGGTCGTTGTGCCCGAACGCTATCATCAGATAATCGCCCTTCGAGAGGTTGTCCTTCATCTGCTGGTAGTTCGTCTCCTTTATGAAGCTCTTCGACGAGCGGCCGCTCCTGGCACAGTTCACGACAGTGATTTTCTCGGAAAGATTGTTGCCAATCTGCGTTCCGTAGCCGTAGCGCGGATACAAGTACGCGTCCTTGAACGCGCACACGGTCGAGTCGCCCACAAGGACGAGCTTCGCCTCCTTCAACTCCACAGACTTCGCGAAAGCCGAGCCTGCCCAAACGGAAGCGGCGCAGACAAGCGCCATTCCGATTTTCTTGATGAACTTCTTCATTTGTTCATTCTCCTTTTTTTTATTGAACCTGTCCAAAAACTTCAGTCGCTGAACAGGTCTATTTTTCCCTTATCAAACAATAGGCGGTGAAATTCGAGAGCATGAACGCGTTCTCGGAATTCTCCTTCGTGTCCTTGTTCGCGGGATAGATTCTCACATAAACCGTGCCCTTTCCCTTGAGCGAAAGACCGAGTGCCTCCGACGTGGAGAATTCCTCGGTCACGTCCTTGTAGGAGCCTTTTCCGTCCTTGACGAACTGGGTCGGATTCTTGAAGTCCTTGTCGGTCGAGTAGAACGCGTGCCACCTCATGTCCTTCGAGCCTGAGGAGCCAGCGAAGAAAGAGAAGCCGTTCACGACGAGATTCTGCTTCGATGCGGGAATCGCGAATTCAATATAGCAGTCCTCCACCATCGCGCCCGAATCGTTCACAGGCCAAGTTCCGCCCTTGTACTTGAAGAGGGAAACATACTCGCCCTCGTCGTCCGGGGAGAATTCCCTGTCGGGTTCAAGCGTGTCGAGACCGACGACTCTCGCATCCAACGGAAGGACTTTTGAGGCGGAAGCGGCCGCGCTCTCCACGGAAGCCTTCGCGGTGAATTTGTGCCCGGAATCAACGAGCGGCCAAGCCACTTTCAGCATTTTTCCGTCCGTGATTTTCTCTTTTCCAGAGCCGCTGAGGGAAATTCTCACTTTCTTTGAAGGGGAAGGCGCCCCCTCGAAATTGCCGAATTCAAGTTTCGCAGAATCGAGGAACAGCTCAAGTTTTCCGTTGTAGTCCGAAACTTTCGCGGGGGTGAACTTCACGAATATCTCCGTTCCGAATTTGATTTTAGAGCAGTCGATTTCGAGTTTTGAAGAATATTCCCCGTTTTTTGAAAGACTTACCGAATAGCATTTTGGGGCCTTCAATGTCAACTTTCCAGAATCCATGCAAAAGAGGGAGATGTCGAACGAGAGAATTTTGTCCGTGTTTGGGTCGCAGCGACCGAACGAGAGAGTGTTCGCGCCCACAAAAGCCCTCGGCTCAGCTTCGACGATGTAGTCCGAGAAATACCCACGCTTCTTCAAGTCCTTCGTGACCAACGATGCAAGCTCGAACGCCCCGAACTTCCGCTCGTGGGTGGAATCGGACGAGATGTAGAGGAGCTTCGTCTTTTTCTCGGCTTCAAAATCCGCCACCTCTTCAGCGCTCATCTTCGTCATGTCCACGAAAATCGCGTTGTGCTTTTCGGCCGCCTTCCTCATGGCTTCCGGGTAGTTTCCCCTCGGCTCTCTTTCTCCGCCAGCCTTGGCCTCCATGTTGTGCCTGCCCTTCTCGGTCACTTTTCCGTTGTTCAGATACTTTCTCACGAACGGAGAGAGCATGACGGGGATTCCGCCAAGCTCCCTCGTCTCCACGATATAGCGCTCGATGTAGTCGTAGTGGGTTCCGGCGACCGTGCCGTTCTGGTTTCTCTCGGCGAAAGTGAACGAAGCTCCGTACGGGCCGACTTTCGAGTCCCCGCCGGCAAGGCTCCGCTGGTCGTTGTGCCCGAACGAGAAGAAGACCACGGTAGTCTTGCCGCTCTTTCTGTTGTCTTCGAGCATCTTCTTCACGGTCGGCCACCTCGAAGGCTCGTTGTAGAAATAGCGGGAGGAGCGGCCGCCGTTGGAGACGGAGTTGTCCACTTCCACCTTCGACGAATCCCAGAATTCCTTCATCGCCTGCCCAAGCCCGTACTGGTCAACGGCGTTCGGCGCATAATCGCGCATTATCGAGTCTCCGCACATCACCACTTCGATTTTTCCGGAGAGGCTCTTCGCGTCCAAAACGTCCGAAGTCGGCGCGCGGGAAGGCTCTTCCACCTTCACGGAAAAATCCACTTTTGAAGAGCCGGACGCGGCCGTCACCACAGTCTCTCCGCCTGAAAGAGACACGACGTTGCCCTCCTCGTCCACCGAAACAACATATGGGTCGGCGACGCTCCAGGAAACGTCCTTCCCGGAAAGCTCCGTGCCGTCCAAAGAAAGCTTCGCCTTCAAGTCGGGCGTGTCGAAAGTCAGATTTTTCCCATCAATTTTCACACCGTCAGCGAAAGACGGCGAGAAAAGAAGGAAAGACAAGACCAATGACGCAAAAAATCTTTTCAAAATGAAACTCCTTTTTTTTATTCAATGAAACGAATGACGAGTTTTCACAATGCAGTTGCTGAAACGAGCGGAAGCGGAATTCCTGTTTGAAAAGCACTCAGCCACTACGACAAGCATAAACTCGTTATTAGGTCGAATGTCGAGTTTTCACAGTGCAATGGCAGAAACGAGCGGAAGCGGGGTTCCGCCCATCAAAACACTCAGCCACCGCGAAGCGGTACTGCCGTTTTGATGGGCGGGTTCCCGCTGGGAGCTTGTTTCTGCAACTACAGTATGCTTAAACTCGACATTCGACCTATTATTTATCTCTGGCAGCTTCCGTCGTGGACTTTCTTCGCGGTCGCTTCTCCAGCGAGGATGCGGACGAATTCCATGGCGAACTGCTCGGCGGTGCCCGGTCCCCTTCCCGTCAGCACGTTCTTGTCGAAGACGAAGGGCACGTCCTCCACCACCGAAGAGCCTTTCGTGAGTTCGGCGGCTTTTTCCGCGGAACCGCAGTATTCTGAAAGGTTCTCGTTCATCTTCGGGTAGCAGGTCCACTTCCTGCCTGCGAGGACTCCGGACTTTGAAAGCACAATCGCCGGGGAGGCGCACATGGCGGCCACAAGCTTTCCCGACTCCTCCATGAACTGAATCAAGTCGATGAGGTACTCGCAGGCGGCGAGGTTCGTGGCTCCGGGAAGACCGCCGGGGAAGAACACCGCGTCGGGAAGGCTCTCCTCGGACTCGTCGGCGAAATCCTTGAGCACCTGGTCCGTCACGACCGATATTCCGTGCGCGCCCGGCACAACGGACGTAATCTCCGAAGAGTCCACGCCGGGAACGGAGACCGTCACGACATCCTCTCCCGCCCTCCTCAAGTAGTCCACAGACGTGAGCGCTTCGATTTCCTCAAAACCGGGAGCAAGAAAAACCGCTATTTTCGACATCATTTTCCTCCAAAAAAATAATTTTGTTCTGATAATTTTGCTCTATTTTATATCCGATACTGTAAATATGGCAAAAGTTTTAATCGTAGACGCAGCTCCAATTTTCAAAGACTACATAGCAGACAAGCTCGGAGCCGAAAACATTCAAGTAGAATTCGCGACAGAAAGAGACGCGTACGTAAAACTCAACAGCGACTATCCAGACCTGATAATCGTGAACATCAGGAAATACTCGGAAAAAGAGGCCATCAATCCGCTGATAATAGATTTTCTCAAGAAAAAAATCGAGGACAGGAACGTCCACTCGGTTCCGGTAATCGTAACAGGTCCCCAGATAGAGACGGACAAGATTTCCCAGCTCCTCAAGTACGGAATGATAAAGTACTTCAAGCACCCGATAAAGTACGACGCCCTCTTCGACGCGCTCGGACGGGTCTTGAGGAAGCCGTTCGCGATGGACACGACACCCGCAGTGCTGGACGTGCACCTGAACAACAACATAATCTTCATCGAGGCGGCCATCGGACTGAACAGGGAGAAGATATTCCTCCTCAAGTACAAAATCGAGGAGATAATCGAGAAGAATTCTCTCTCCCTTCCGAAAGTGATATTGATGATGACCTCGCTCAGCCTTTCCTTCGTGGACGGAATGAACATAGAGCTTCTCTTCGACACGATAAAGAAGAACCCGAAAATCTACAACAAGAACATAAAGGTCCTGTCGCTCGACGACATCGTGGCTGAATTGGTCGAAGGCCACGAGGAATACGAGGGGATTGAAGTCGCGAAGAACATATCGACAATCCTGAACTCGCTCGTCAGCAACGACGGAGACGAAATCGAGGAGGTCATATCCGACAAGATTCTCGCAGTCACAGACACTGCGGAGAGCGAGGGAGACTCGATAGAGATGAGGTTCTCGTCCGACTCCGACAAGGCGGGCGCGATAGACGAAGCCGGCTCCACGTTCTCGATTGCGATAGTCGACGACGACAACATCGTGCGGATGCTGACGCAGAAAGCGTTCCTCAACATCGGCGCGACATCCGACCTGTACGCGTCAGGAAAATCGTTTGTCGAAGCGGCACTCGAAAAGAGGGAGAAAAGCTACGACCTCATAATACTCGACATATTCATGGACGACATGGACGGGTTCTCCGTGTTGAAACTCATAAAGCAGAGCAAGATAGACACTCCGGTCATAATCTACTCTCAGGCGCACCAGCGCGACATGATTGTGAAGGCCCTCTCGTTCGGCGCGAGATGCTACCTTCTCAAACCGCAGAGACCGGAAGTCCTGATACAGAAGGCCATGGAAGTTTTGAATGCTGGGAAAAAATAACGACGTCACCGAAGCGAGCAGGTTCCTCGCAAGCACACTCCACGAAATCCGCACCCCGATACAGACGATAATCGGAACAATCGAGCTTATATCGGAGACGCACCTGGACAAGGAGCAGACCGAATACATACGGCAGATACAGTTCAGCGCGGAAGTCCTTTTGGACTTGGCGAACAACATACTCGACTTCACGAAAATCCGCTCGAACGAGTTCAAGCTGGAGTCGATTCCGTTCGACATAGCGCAGGTCACGGAGCAGGTCATCGACCTCATCTCCATAGAGGCGTTCAACAAGGACGTGGAGATTGTCGTGGACATCGACCCGAAAGTTCCGCCGCTCGTCACGGGAGACTCCGTGCGGGTCCAGCAGATAATGCTGAACCTCGTGAAGAACGCGGTCAAATTCACGAACAGCGGCTACATACACGTCGAGCTTCTGTACACGGACGACAAGAAAGTGGAATTCCGTGTTACGGACAGCGGAATCGGAATCCCGGAGGACAAGCAGAAGAAACTTTTCACGGACTATTTCCAGGCGGACATATCGACATACAGGAAATTCGGAGGAACCGGACTGGGGCTTTCGATATGCAAGAACCTCGTCAAGGTGATGAGGGGCGAGATTGGGGTGAAGTCGAACCCGTACGGAGGGACGATTTTCCACTTCACGCTTCCGCTTCCAGACTCGCTAGAATCGAACATGTTCGCCATAGAGAGGGCGCCGGACGAAAAAGGGAAGAAGACGGTCGACAGCGAAATGAAAGTCCTCATCGTGGACGAGCACGTCCTTTCGGTGCAGAGCATCAGGCGCAAGATGGGCGAGTTCGGCATCACGAAAATCGACGAGGCGCAGACGGCCGACGACGCGATTCTGATGATAGAATTCGCAGAGAAGATAGGCGCGCCGTACAACGCCGTTTTCATAAACCTCGTGCTCTCGAAGATGGACGGCTGGCATCTGGCATCCGAAATCAAGAGCGACGAGAAGATAACGAAGAACTTCAAGATGTACCTGATGGTGCCGGAGGGACAGATGAGGGGCGAAGCCAAGATGAAGCTCCTCGACTGGTTCGACGGCTACATCTACAAGCCTGTCAAGCGCGACAATCTGTTCGACACGCTCAAGATGGCGGCTGAAAAATCCACGGCGGAGGACGGAAAGCCAAGGGAGATAGACATCACGCCGCCGATAGAGACTGTCCCTAAATCGCTCGATTTGCCGGAGGTGGACGACTCCAAGCTCGCGTCAGGATTGAAGATTCTCGTGGCGGAAGACCATCCGGTGAACAGGAAGCTCATAGAGACCGTGCTCAAGAGGTTCGGCGCGGACGTGTACCTTGCGGAGGACGGGGAGGACGCGGTCGAGCGCATAAGGGAGAACCCGGACATCACGCTCGTCTTCATGGACATATTCATGCCGATAAAAAGCGGCGTCGAAGCGACGGAGGAACTCAGGAAGGGCGGCTACACAGGAATAATCGTGGCCTGCACGGCGAACAACGACTCGAACGACTTCGCCGACTACATGAAAATCGGAGTCAACGACATTCTCGTAAAGCCGTTCAAGCGGCAGGCCGTCAAATCCATAATCGAAAAGTGGAACAGCGTCCTTCAGATTCCGATTTCCAAGGACATATTGATAGAGACTCTCACGCCCGTGAAATCCTCGGAGGACGACGAAATCTGGGACTACAAGGAATTCCTGGACACGGTGGCGAACGACAGCGAATTCGCGAAGATGATAATCGAAGACTTCATAATCCAGAGCAAGAAGCTGATAGATGAAATCGACGAGAACATGAGGACGACAATCGAGCCGGAAAAAATCCACAAGCTCGCCCACACGATAAGGGGAAGCGCAGGGGCTGTGTTCGCGTCGAAGATTTCCAGCGCGGCGAGGGCATTGGACGAAGCGGCGAAAAAGGCCGACACGCTGGACAAGGCCGCCAGGCTCAGCGGAGACGAAGTGAGGGAACGCTTCGAGGAATTCCAAGAGTACTCAAAAAGCATCATGGAGCGTCTCTAGGCGCAAAAGCGAATAGCGAACAGCGAATCAAGGAACAAAAAAATGAAATCGAATTTCCACACGCACTCCACATTCTGCGACGGAAAGCAGTCCCCTGAAGAGAACGCAATCGAGGCGGTCGGCAGGGGCTTTTGCACGCTCGGATTCTCAAGCCACGCAGAGCTTCCATTCTCCGACGACTGGCACCTAAAGGTGGAGAGGTTCGGAGAATACAAGGCGGAGGTGGAAAGGCTCAGGGAAAAATTCAGCGGAAGAATGAACATACGGCTCGGTTTCGAGGCGGACTTCATTCCGGGAATAACGGAGCCGACATACGGAACATACGGAAAGTACGAGCCGGACTTCATCATAGGCTCGGTGCACTTCGTCTACAACGGAAAGGGGATTTTCGAGGCCGACGGCTCAGCGGAGTCCATAAAGAAGGCGATTGACGAATTCTACGGCGGAAACGTGAAGGAAGCCGTGGCAAGGTACTTCGAACAGGAGCGGGAAATGCTCGGCCGCGCCCGCGACAGAGGAATCTTCACGATAATCGGCCACGCGGATTTGATACGGAAGTCGAACCTCAAGTCGAACAAGGTCGGGAAGGGCATGGACTTCTTCGACGAAAGCGACGGCTGGTACAGGGAGCAGCTCCGGCTCACGGCGGACGCGATTGCGAAATCCGGGGTTGTCGCGGAAATCAACACGGGCGCGATTTCCAGGGGCAACATGAGTACGCCCTACCCCAGCGAGGAATTTCTTGGACTTTTGAAAGAAAGGAACGTGCCAATAACGATAAACTCCGACGCCCACGACAAAAGCGCGCTCGACTGCGCGTTCGACGAGGCGAGGGCGCTGGCGAAAAAAATCGGCTACGACGAGGCTGTATGCGACATCGTAGCCGGAAAACTTGAATTCGCGAAAATCTAGCGGTTGCGCCGCTCGCTCACGCTCTGGCAGTTCACGCACATGAACGCGTACGGAATCGCCTCCAGACGCTCAAGCGGAATCTCCTTCTTGCACACGAGGCAGAAGCCGTACTTGCCCTGCTTGATTCTGTCGAGGGCGTTGTTGATCATCTGCAGCTTGTTCGAATCCTTCTTTCCGAGGGACTCCAGCATCTTTCCGTCCACGACATCCGACGCTATGTCGGCCTCGTCTCCGGATTCGCCGGCCTCAACGATTTTCTTTGATTCTGCGTATTGATCGGCGAGAGCCTTCATGAGCTCGGCCTTGTCGGCGAGAAGCTTCTCCTGCATTCTATCGATGAATTCTTTTTCCATTTTGTCCCCTTTTTATTGAAATGCGCGCACACGTCCGCCGTGTTGACAATTTCAATGATAAATTCATAATAATATAAATATAAATTCTCAAAAAGACAACTTTTTTTTTCTTTAGAGATTTGGAGGAATCGTGGCTAAAGAGGCAGCAATCGAAGTCGAAGGGATAGTGAAAGAGGCATTGCCGAACACTACATTCAAGGTTGAGCTGAAGAACGGCGGACATGTCATTCTCGCTCATTTGTCAGGAAAGATGAGAAAGCATTTCATCAGAATCGTCCCTGGTGACAGCGTGAAAGTGGAGCTTTCACCATACGACTTGAACAGGGGAAGAATCATTTTCAGAGAGAGATAGCCCTGGGAAAACGCCAGCAATCGTCAAAAAAGCCCGGAAGACCTTTTCAAAAAACTGAATCGGTTTTCCGGGCTTTTTTATGCGGCTGATTTTTCCACAAGCGGCTATTTGAGAAGCCTGCCGAGGGAGCGGAAGAATCCGGAGATTCCCTTCACGAGAAGGAAAAGGCAGATTATCGGGCCGATCGGGAAGAACCAGAAAAGATACTTGAAGAGGAAAAGCCCCAAGAAGAACATGACACCGCTAGAGACGATGCCTGAAAGCCCCTCCCCTTTCGACTCCTCCGGCTGTCTTGGCGGCGTGTAGCGGTAGTAGCGGTAGCGTGTGTTTCCGGCGGAGTCCCCGTTCCTGTTGAAGGCTCCGTTCATCCACTGCCAAAGGGGGTCGTCCTCCGCGTTCTGGTAGCTTCCGCCATACGACGACTGGCCGTAGCGGTTTCCATCGTAGCTTCCGGCGTTGTCGTACTCGGCTCTCTTCTTGCTGTCTCCCAAAATCTCATACGCCGCCGAAATCTCCTTGAATTTCTCCTCGGCGGCCTTGTCTCCCGGATTCCTGTCGGGATGGTACTTCATCGCGAGTTTCCTGTAAGCGGACTTTATCTCGTCCGCGGTCGCGTTTTTCTGAACGCCCAACGTCTCGTAGTGGTTCTTCATCTAGTCGCCCTCCATTTTCCAAAAGCGTAAAAAAGCAAATCTACTGTTTCCATCAACAATATAAACAGAATTCGAAGGAATGGGTATCACAAAAGAGCGTTTGCAGGGCGGTCTCATTTTATGATGACCCAAGTGGCTCCTGTTCCGCCCATGCTTCTGTCGGGGTGTCCGCTGGTGCCGAGGTGCTTGTTCTGCTCGATGAAAGTGCGCACCATCGGCCCCAAAACGGGGTCGGAGCCGTGGGTGTGGTTCCCTTTTCCGTGGACAATCAGGATTTTCTTGAGGCCGCGGCGCACGCAGTCGTTCACGAACCCGTCGAGCTTCGTCCACGCCTCGTCCCGCGTGAGTCCGTGGAGGTCTATCCTGGCCTCCGGGCTCATCGTGCGGAGGTATTCCCTGTTCTCAAGCTTCGACTTTTCGGCGAATGCCGCGGCCTCCGCGTCCTTGTCCACAGTGCCGAATCTTCTTAGCCAAAGCTCCATCGGGTTTATCCGCTTCTTCGCGTCCTCCTCCATTATCTGCTCAAGGCTCTTCCTCTCGGCGGCCGCGAGCTTCTCCTCTGCCGTGGGGGCGTTGGCTTTCTTGTGCGATACCTGCCGGCTCCTCTTCTTCTCCTCCGCCCTCTTCGCCTCGTCGCTCTGCTTCTCGTCCCAAGCCTTCAATATGTCTCCGAAATCCATTTTTCAAACCTCCTGCAAATCAAAAAAACGGCATAAGCCCAAACATCAAAATCAGTCTATCAACAAAAGCGAACCGGATTTTGTCCATCCGCTGTTTTCCGAACACTCAATATAAACCCAATCGCCCATGTCTTCCACAATCCTTACGCGAAGCCCCTTCGGAAGGGAGCGTTCCCCATGCGGAGCGGACGGCGGCTCCGGGACTTTTGACAGCCCCCCGCCGAGAGAAACAGCGTGCCTCTGAGAGACGAACGAATTCTGCCTGACCGAGAGAACCACCGACACGGCCAAGACAACGACGAAAGAAAACGCCGACTTTGCCTTCCTCAAAAGCACCATGGCCACGGACATGGCGAAAGAGAATGCCACCATGCAGAGGAACACGACGAGGACGAACGCGCTCGGCTCGTCCTCCGTGTCCTTCAGCCCGTGAGACTCCTCCAGAAGTCTCCTCTCCAGCGGCTCCCTGAAGAAAAGGACATCGTGCCTCTCGCGGCTCCTCATGGCGCGGAGTTTTTCCAAGTCGGACTCGGACCATTCAGGATAATCGGATTTCGAGGTCTCGGATTCAGACTGGCGGAAAGCATCCCCGAACACGTCCATTTCTCCATCGTCCTCCACGCCGGCATCCTGCCGCGGCCCCGGAGGCGGAGGCGAAACAGTCACGAGGATTGGAAGATCCGCCAGAGAGACCCGCTTCCTGTCGCCGTTGTAAGAGATTGCGTCGATTGATATGTCAGGAAGATGGAACTCACCCTCCGAAAGCGGTTGGTACACGAACGAGGCAATCTTCGTCTTCTCTGGATCGAAGCCGGTGGCGCGTCTATCCTCTGCGGAGAATTCGGCCCGCCACGTCTCCGTCAGAATCGCGTTCTTCGGCAGGGTGAACGAAAAGTCGAGAATCTGGGCGCAGTACTGGCAGAACACGTCGATCGAGACTTCGTCGCCTGTGGAGACCTCGCCGCCCGGCGAAAGCGTCACGGAAAGAGTCGGGGAGACGAGTTCCGGATTCTCGTAGACCCGCACAGCCTCGAACGGAATCGAGAACATCCTCCCTCCTATTTCGGCGGTTATCGGAGGCAGGCGGAAGTCGCCGGAATCGGAGAACGAGAACCACAGGTGCAGAATCGCAGTCGAGTCGCCATTCAAGTCGGTCGCTGCGGACTTCGACGAAGAGAGATAGCGCACCCCCGGAGGAAGTTCTGGAATTTCGAACGAGAAATCAGAGAGCGGAGTGTGGGGAATCTCAAGCACGAACGACACTTCCGTCTGCGTGAAGACCATCCCGTCCTCGCACCTTACCGAAAGCGAGGCGGCTTCCCCTTTTGACAGCGCAAAAGCCGGAACCGAGAGCGCGGACAAGAACGACACAGCCGTAAAAAACTTTTTCCACGAACGGAAAACATCAATAGTCGAGAACATTCTTCTCCTCCGTCTTTGAGTCCATCTTTTTCCACTGGTTCTGCTCCCGCTCGCGTATCAAGTTGAAGAGCGCGGCCGTCTTGGGGTCGACTTCAGGAGAAGAAGACTCCGACACCCCGCGCATCTCCGTCTCCCCCGCTCGCTTCTTCGACATCGATATGCGCTGCTCGCAAAGCTCGATGTTTATCCGCGCGTCCAGATTGTCGCCCGAAGCGAGAACTGCCTGCTTGAAAAACGAGAGAGCCTTCGGGAAATCCCCCTTCTTCACGAAAATCACGCCCTTGTTGTAGAAGACGGCGGAGGCAAGAGACTTGTCCTTGTATTCGTCCTCCGACTTCTCCGGCACTATCATGTCGAGTTTCTCAAGCGCGGCGTCGTACTCCTCAAGGGATATGTACGTCGACGCAAGGCCGAACAGCGCGTAGTCGCGATGGACGGCGTTTTCCGGGTCGTTCAGGACGGAGACGAAATCGACGGTGGCGGAGCGCATCTTTCCGTTGTGGTGGTCGAGCGCGCCCTTGAGAATCTGCATACGCTCCGACGAGCACGACACAAAGAGGAGCAGGCACGACAGGGGCAAGAGCGACGAGAGCTTTCCGAACCGCTTGCGGAGGGCGGACGCGTCAAGTTCGCCCACAACGAACGAGAGGACGAAGAAGACAATCGAAAGCAGAATCAGGAAATCGTGGCGGCTCACCGAGCGGATTTCGTAGGAGAAGCTCTCAGACGACGAATCGAGCTGTTCGAGGAGCGACAAGGCGGAGCCTCTGGACGCAGCCGAGACATAGCGGACGAAATCGGACTTCGAGAAGAGCTTGCGGGCGTTCCTGTTCACGTCGCCGGCCATGTTCCTCATCTTGTTCGCCATCAGGAATGTCCTCACGGGCGTGATTCCGTCGCCGGAAAGCACCTCCGCGCCGTCCTCCGAGCCGAACCCGACGAGAGTGACAGGAATCTGGAACCGGGCTGCCCTCTGAAGCGAATGGAGCATCAAGTCGTCGGTCTCGTCGCCGTCGGTGAAGACGAAAATCATGGACGACTGGGCGGAATTCTGGGGGAACGACGACACTGCGCAGTCGATGCCTTTTCCGAGGGAACTTCCGGCGGAAGTCATCAGGGAGGGAGAGAGAGAATCGACAAGGGAATCGATTGAAGAGAAATCCTGCGTGAGCGGAACTGCGAGGAATCCGTCGCCCTTGCTTATCACGGCCGAAACGGACACGCCTTCCATGCGGGAAAGGAGATGCGAGCAGTAGAGCTTCACCGCGTCGAGCCTGGACATTCTTCCTCCGTCCACGTCCATCGCGTTCATGCTGTATGAGATGTCGAAGACGAAGCTCACAGCGCAGCCGCTTTTCTGCACAGGAACCTGTCTCGTCCCCCACGAAAGCCCCGCGCAGGCGAGAACGCCCGAAATCCATGCAAGAATCCGGAACAGAGTCCGAAGGAAAAGAGAGCGTCTGGAACGCAGGAAAGCGGGAGACGAGGACGAGACGAAATCGACGAGGGACTTCTCCATTCTCTTGAACCGCACGAACGTGTAAAGCGCGACGGGAAGGACAGGAAGTATGAGCAGAAGCACATTTGGTCGCTCAATCGAAAAAAGCGTGGAAAACGAATTCATAAAATCTCCGAAAGACAGATTCTCTTCAAGAACCATGACAAGACGAAAAGCACAGCCGAAAGGAGAAGGAATCTGTGGTACATGTAATCGTCGACCATCCTCAAGCGGAACGACTGGACGACATCCTCACGGCCGACTATGGAGGAAAGCGCATCGGAAAGGGACGGAAGCGTTTCGACAGAGAAATACCTTCCGCCGGCGATGGAAGCGATTTTTTCCAGCGGGGCCGAATTGAAGCCGGACTCGTAGAAGCCGGAGCGGGCTTTTCCAGTGTTCGGATCGACGTATTCCACAGGAACGGTTCCGCGGGTGCCGACCCCCAGGACATAGACCGTTATTCCGTAATCGGAGGCGAGACGGGCGGCAGTCTCAGGATGGACGGAACCCGCGTTGCTCTCTCCGTCGGTTATCAGTACGACGCACTTTTTCGGGGCTTTCGAGGAAGACAAGTGGTACACGGCGGAGCAAAGCCCGTCGCCGATGGCAGAGCCGTCTCCAAGAACGCCCAGCTTCAGAGAGCCGAGCCTTTCCAAAAAGCTGTCCCTGTCCTCGGTCACAGGAACGACGTAGGCGGACTCGCTCGCCATCGCTATGAGGGAATATGCGAATCCACCGTCCCCCTCGACGATGTTCTTTATGCAGAGTTTTGCCGCGTCGAACCTGTTTATGGGCGAATTCATGTACGACATGTCCTTGGCCGCCATCGACGGGCTCGTGTCCAAGAGGAAGAGGATGTCCGAGCCTTTCGACGTGTACACTTTCTCGCTCCGCCTGACGACAGGATTCGCGCCCGCAACGACGAGCGAGACGAACGCGGACGCAAGAAAAAAGTTTGACATGAACGAGAGGAATAAGAAGACCTTCCTGTTCCAGCCGTCAAGGGAGAAAGTCTTTCCGTTCCAGTCAGAAATCGTCAGCGGAAAAGAGATTTTCGTGAAGATTCCGAATCTCCGCAAGACGAAAAGGATTGGAATCAGAAGCAGAAAAAGAAAAGAAGCCGGGTCCTGAAAAATCACATCGAACCTCCTGATTGCGAAACGCTTGGGACTGAATCCCCGGAAATTTCCCTTCCAAGCGCGGAAATCGTGAAGACGACCTCGTCGATGAGGCTCGCCCTCTCGTCAACTCCGGTGTCCTTCTGGAATTCGGAATCGACCTTGCCGCGCGCGAACCGTATGTAGTCCGTCCTCGCGAAGATGTCGACGAAACGCTCGAACTCGATGGGCACGTCGTCAAGGAATATGCGGTTGAAAGCCCTGGACAAATCGTATGTCGTGGACGAAGAGAAATCCTCTTTGAAGTGGCTGCACAAAAACGCGCGGAGGATTTTCTGGAATTCGAGAGCGAACTCTGCATCGTCAAGGCTCCCGGACTTTTTCTGCAGCCGCTTGAGCTTCTTCACGGCGGCACGGGAATTCTTCTTCATCGTGGCGGAAACAAGAGTGCGGGAGACGAAATCGGAAATCGACGGAATGTGCATGAGCAAGAAGAAGACGAGGAAAAGCGCGGACACGAACAGAACCGAAAGAAAGACTATCAGCGCGCCCGTCCCCGGAAGCAGGAGCGGAGACTTGTGTCGAGAGAAAGTCGTGGCGCCGTTCTCCTTTGCGATCGAATCCACCGATATCGGCTCCAAATCAATCCAGAACACGCCGGGATTCGGCTTTTTTCCGTCGGGGAGGGATTTTCTCACGAGCGACGCGAGGTCGAACGGAGGAAAGTCCAGGGAATCTGTCTTCCAGACGACAATCTCCAGCGACAGCGTGTAGTCGGAAGCGTTTCTCTCGATTGAAGCCCCCTTCACAAGGCACCTGTCGGAAAGCTCGTCAAAATCCTTGAATTCCGTAGAGAGAGCGAGCCTTGAAGAATCAGTCCCAACATCATCGGAAAGCAGGTTTACATCGGAGCGGAAGAGATAGCGGATTTCCACAGTGTCGCCGACATAGACCTTTTCGGGGAGGACGAACTGCGTTCCCTTGTCCAGCGCGAAGCAGAAGAGCGAGAAAAGGGATATTGCGGAAGTCAAAAGTGCTTTTTTCATTTCAGGAATGCCTCTTCCTCGCGGAAAAGAATTTCGTCAGCACGAGGACGAAATCCTCGTCCGTCAAAATCGGAAGCGGAACGACATTGTGCTTGACGCAAAAATCGTTCCACGACTCAAGCCGCCTCCTGTTGGCGTCGAACCAGGATTTCGCGAACGAAGATGAATTCGTCGGAAGGAGGACCGTCTTCCTCGTCTCGTAATCGGAGAACGGGAGCGTGCCAATCCGAGGCAGTTCCGAGTCGCTCGAATCGCTTATGCGCACAGCGACCACATCGTGCTTCTGCGCGAGGAACGCCAAGTCGGTCCTGTAGCCGTCCGCGCGGAAATCTGATATGACGAACACGAGGGAACGCTTCTTGAGCATGGCGGCGGCGGCTTTTATCGCGTTCGGAAGGGCGGAGCCGCGCTTCGCCATCGAAAAGTCGATGCCGTCGATTTTCGAGAGAATCATCATTGCGTTCTCCTTTCCGCTTTTCGGCTTGCAGGAGAAGAACACCTCACCGTCGAAGAAGACGGCGCCGTTCGCCCCTGAATTGTTGCTTGAAGCGAGGAGCAGCAGCGACGCGACATTGCAGGCGGTCCGCATCTTCGACTTGTTGTTCGAGCCGGAGAGCATCGAAAGCGAACAGTCGAGTATGAAAAAGACGTTCAGCTCCCTGTCCTCCTCGTACAGTTTCATGTACGGCCTCCCCATCTTCGCGGTCACGTTCCAATCGATTGAGCGCACGTTGTCGCCTGGAAGGTACTCCCTCACATCGCTGAATTCAATTCCCTGCCCCCTTGTCATCGACCTGAAATTCCCCGACCGCATGTTCTCGGCAAGAACGGCGGAAGCGATTTTCAGCCTCGAAGACAAGCCGGCAAGGTTCTTATCGAAAAAATCTGGCATATCTCACCTTCAAAAAAAATCACGGAACAGGCATCAAGTCGAGGATTTTCCCAACAAGCTCGTCAGACGAGACGGAATCGGCGGCGGCCTCGTAGGAGAGAACGATTCTGTGGCGAAGGACAGGAACGGCGGCCTTCTTCACATCGTCGGGCAGGACGAACGAGCGTCCGGCGAAGAGAGCCTGTATTTTCGCGCACTGCAAAAGAGCGATTCCCGCGCGTGGGGACGCTCCGAACGAAATGTACTTGGAAATCTCCCCCTGCCTTTTCTGCGCCTTCTTGTCCGGCCTTGTGGCGTTTACAATCGAAACGATGTACTCCACAATCTTGTCGTCGCACTGGACGGAATCGGCAAGTTTACGAACCGCGATTATCTTGTCCGCGTCGAGAATCTGCCTGAGCGGAACGTCGGATGCCTTTCCGTTCGTCTTGACGATTTCTACTTCCTCCTCCGGAGTCGGATACGAGACCTTCACCTTCAAGAGAAAGCGGTCCAGCTCGGCCTCCGGCAAATCGTAAGTGCCCTCCTGCTCTATCGGATTCTGCGTCGCGAGCACCATGAACGGACGCGGAAGCTGGTATGTCTTCTCACCTATCGTCACCTGCTTCTCCGCCATCGCCTCAAGCAGAGCCGACTGGACTTTCGCCGGAGACCTGTTTATCTCGTCCGCAAGCACGATGTTCGTGAAGACCGGCCCCTTCCTGACGCTGAACGTGCCGGTGCCCTGCTCGTAGATGAGCGTTCCCGAAACATCGGCCGGAAGCAGATCGGGCGTGAACTGAATGCGCTTGAACCCCAGCCCGGAAATCTCGGCGAACGATTTTATGGCGAGAGTCTTCGCCAACCCCGGAACGCCCTCAAGCAGTATGTGTCCCCCGGAAAAAACCGCCGTCAATATTCCGTCCACGGTCTCCGCCTGCCCCACAAGCCTCTTCGACAGCTCCGTCCTGCAGGCCTCTATCAACTTCTTGCAAATCTCGAACCTGCCTTCGTCAATGGTGTCGCTCATTTCATCAACCTCTCAAAAATCGGTTTTTCTCAATAATTGAACATTATTATTCAAAAATGTAAACTGAATTTACCATGTTAAATACCTTATCTCAAGAATTGAACAACGTACTCGCAGGAACTACAGCGGGTTCTCTTTTGTCGGACCTCGGAACAAGAATCTACTTTCCGAAGGGAATCATCGCACAGAGCGCGGAAGCGAAAAAACTCGGAAAAACGGCCAACGCCACAATCGGAACGGCGCTGCAGAACGGCAAACCGATTATCTTGGATTCGGTACACAAATTTGCGCCGGAGTTGTCAGCGGCGGAGCTTGTGTCTTACGCGCCGACAGCCGGAAACCCGGACTTGAGGGCGCAGTGGAAGGAGAAGATTTTCCAGAAGAACCCCGGACTCGCGGGAAAGAACGTCTCGCTCCCGGTAGTCGTTCCTGGACTCACGGCGGGAATCTCGTTCCTGTCCGACTTGTTCGTGGACGAGAAGCATCCGCTCCTGGCGGCGAACCCGAGCTGGGACAACTACGCATTGATAGTCGAGACAAGACGCAACTCGGAACTCAGGCAGTTCAACATGTTCAAGGACGGAGGATTCGACATAGACTCTTTCAGGAAGGCGTTGGCGGACGAGGCGAAAAGCTCCGGCTCGGTGCGCGTGATTTTGAACTTCCCGCAGAACCCGTCAGGCTATTCTCCGACGAACAAGGAAGCAAAGGAGATAATCGCCGCCATAAAGGCCGAAGCCGAGAAAGGCACGAAAATCATCGTCTGGGACGACGACGCGTATTTCGGCTTGAACTATGAAGAGGACATCTATCCGCAGTCGCTCTTCGCGGAACTCTGCGACATCCACGAGAACGTGCTCGCGGTGAAGATTGACGGCCCAACGAAGGAAGACTTCGCGTGGGGATTCAGGAACGGATTCATCACGTTCGGCGGCAAAGGAATGACCGACGAACAGTACGACGCGCTCGTGAAGAAGCTCATGGGACTCATCCGCTCTTCAGTGAGCTGCTCCACGACACCTTCGCAGAGCATCATGCTCCGCGCCCTCAAGGAGCCGACGCTCAACGAGGAGAAGCTCTCGTACAGGAAAGTCCTCGAAAGCAGGTACAAGATTGTGAGGAAATTCGTCGAAAGCCACAAATCGACGAAGCTCACACCCCTTCCTTTCAACTCAGGCTACTTCATGAGCTTCGCGCTCAACGGAATCGACGCGGAGGAATTGAGGCAGAGGCTTTTGAACGAGAAGGGAATCGGAACCATCGCAATCGACTCGAAGACGCTCAGGGTCGCGTTCAGCTCCCTCGACGAGGACAAAATCGACGTCGTGTACTCGGCGATTTACGAAATGGCTGAGAAATTCTAGTTTACGGCCATTCTTCATAGCAGAAATCCGCAGTTCTACCTGCGGATTTTTTTTGCTAAACTTTCAATAAAAAAGAGGGAACATGAGAAGATTTTTTTTCATTCTGGCTTTTGTCTTGGCGTTCGGACTTTTTTCGTGCAGGACCGAACAGAAAACCATAACGGTCTGGACAGACAAGGCGGAGATGGCGTCGTACATAGAGCTTTTCAACGTGGAGTCTCACGACGTGAAGGCGGTAATCGTCTACAAGGACGCGCTCGCGACATCGCTGCCGCCCGCGAAAGACGAGAAGAAACCAGACATCATAATCGGCTCGCTTCTCCAAAACTCGCTGACGAAGAAGAATTTCATAACGCTCGACTCGATTCTTGGGGAGAAGAACAAGAAGGGAGAGCTGAAAAAGAACAGGCTGGACAAGGACGGATTCTACAATTCGCTCCTCGACTACGGAAAATTCAACAGCAGGCAGTATCTCCTCCCGGTCAGCTTCAATCTGCCGATAATGATTTTCTCGAACGAGAACAAGGGCGCCATTTCCGACAAGTACACGCTCGAACTCGAAGAGATAAAGGAGATTTCCGCGAAATTCAACGCGAAGAACAAGAACGGAATGTACTCGAAGATGGGGTTCGCGCCGTCATGGAACGCGAATTTCATCTACACGGCCGTGAAGATGAACGGAGCCGACTTCCGAGAGACTCTCAACTCGATAGTATGGAACGACAGCGCGCTTGAGATGGAAATCGAATACATGAAGGACTGGACGAAAAAGACGAACACTTCGACGACCGCGGAACAGGACTTCTCTTTCAAATACCTCTACACGCCGAGCTACAAGCAGATTTCGTCTGGAAGGTGCCTCTTCTCCTATTCGACCACGGACGAATTCTTCTCCCTCGCGCCGGAGCAAATCCAGGACACGGACTTCAGGTGGCTCACGAAAGAGGAGATGATTTTCGCCGAGGACGACATCACCACGGCCGGAATCTACAGGAAGTCCAGGCGGAAGAGCGAATCCAAGGAATTCCTCCTGTGGCTTTTGAACAGCGAGAACCAGAAGCGGCTCCTCGACAGAAGCCAGACGATGAACCTAGGCACGAAGACGTTCGGAATCTGCAACGGATTCTCTGCGGTGAAGACCGTGAACGAGAGGTACTTTCCGACATACTACAAGAACCTCATCGGAAACCTTCCCGGAGAAAGCTCGATACAGTCTCCGTTCGCGCTGCCCCCAAGGTGGAACAGCCTGAAGAACAGGGTCATCATCCCGTACATATCGGAAGCGACGAGAACGGAGGAAGGAAAGAAAATCCAGACAATCGAAGAAAGACTGAACACCTGGTCGAAACAGTTCAACTAGATGGGCGAAAGTCGAGTTTTCACAGTGCAATGGCAGAAACGAGCGGAAGCGGGGTTCCGTCAACAAAAACACTCAGCCACCGCGGAGCGGTACTGCCGTTTTTGTTGGCGGGTTCCCGCTGGGAGCTTGTTTCTGCAACTA
>JAGBIY010000050.1 GCA_017934745.1 Treponema sp.
GCGAACGCTGAATGTGCCGTTTATCTGCTCAAAGAGGACGGCATCGGCAGAATCGTCACAAAGACCGACAAGCACGGCTGGGTTTATATACAGAATGTGCCTGACGGAAAATATTATATCATGTTCAGCGGTGAATGAAGGAGAAAATGAATATGAAAAAGATATTTCTGATTCTGGTGGCGGCGGTCGCGCTGTCGTCGTGCGCAACGACGGAGAAAGCACTCTTCGACGGCTATCCCGACGACCTTCCGCCCGTGCCGGAGGAGCAGCTTCAAAAAATCCTTGCCGATATTGTGGAGAGGGAGAACCGAATTGTCACGGAGGAAGAAAGCGACATTGCTTTTGTGAAGGACGGATACACCTATCTGCACGCACAGGGCAACACATATCTTGTGGACACGAACGAAACCTCGCCGTTTAACTACCACCGCATACGGAACAGTGGAAATGAAATCGATGTGCCGAATTTCATCTATGTGGTCTATGGTCGCCCCACAAAAGAAAATATGCGCACTTATTCTTCTAAACGCAACTGGGCGCAAATCCTGTCCGCAAAGGATTTTCCTCGCTTTGACGACATCGACTACAGCGGTGCAAAGTCTCAAACTATCTCCCTGTACGCCACCGTAGAAATCGGCGGAGAAACTTACGAGGTGATTTTTACTGACATAGACGATGACTAGCGGAAGTAAAGGTGTCGAATTATGAAAACAAGAAGGTTCATTCTGATTCTGGCGGCGGCGGTCGCGCTGTCGTCGCTTGCATTTGCGGACGATGGCGGGGCATACAATACGGAAAGTCAGACCGAAGCGAACGGCACGGAAAAGACGGCTCCGGCATTGGCGAGGGCGGCACTTGGAAAGCCATCTCAAAAGACACGGTTCGGTTTCACACAAGTTTCGTGATGGAATATGAAGAGGACAGCAGCTGGGAACTGACATTTGTTTTTGAGAAAGACGGCTCGTTTCACTACGACACACGCGACGGCACGAATTATTGCTATCCTACACGCCGAGCAAACGAGTGGACTTATTATGCCTCAAACTGCAGGGGAAATCCGATAGACTGGTACATCTGGTGTTATGAGGTTTATTTTAAAAAGCTTTATGATTGGCAAGAACGCGAATACGCCAGGTATATCAGTGAGTTAATCGAATCGGGCGTTTCCGCCAAAGGCACAAAATACGAGAAGCAGTACCACGACTACTGGAATCCCATAATGGCGGAGCATCAGAAAAAAGCCGATGAGATGAAGTAACAAGCGCAGAAACGGCTCGCCGACTGCATGGCGACCATGAAAAAGCTGGTCAAAATCGCCGTGGACAAGAACGACTGGCTCACCTTCGGCATCAGCGACAAAAAGTAAAAGCACAAAGCCTCCGCCCGCGCGGGGGTGGGTTGCAGGGGAAACATAAAGAATCAATGCGAGACAATACAAAGACTATGGAATTCTACAAGAAAGTTTATGCTCAGGATTCATATTTTATAGAAAATGCTAAAAGGAGAATTCAAAGAGTCATTGAGTTAAAAGGACCAGATTTTAAAACGATACCTTCTTGTTATAGCAGTATTTCACATAATTATTTTCATAGATTTTATCTGAGTTACACAATGGGAATGAGCCATGAGGAGCTTATTCCTGATTTAAGGATGTATATTGAAAATGGACTAAAGGGCTGTAATGGAAGTGTCTATGGCGATTTGGAAAATATTTTGTATTTAGTTATAGTTTTTGGATTCAATGAATATACGGATACTATAAAAGAAATCATAACAAGCATTAAGGATTACCAGGATGCATATATGGAACAATTATATCAGTTCATTGATAATTCTTTTGAAATTACTGACAAAAAATTATTCTGGCCAAAAGAATGCAAGCCTTTTATAGAAGTAATAGAGCTTGCCAAAACCGACAAAAAAGCAGCCATACAAAGACTCAAAAAATTCGTTGACAAGCAGTGGTTCAAGACTTTGCATGAGGGTGTAATTTTACAAGAAGGTTGTTACCGTGGTTTCTGGTGCATAGAGGCGGCGGCTTTGGTAAAGGCACTAAAACTTGACGACACGGAACTCAAAGAGTGCAAGTATTATCCCTACGACATGGCGCACTTCTGCGGGTCATAGGCTTGCCGCGTAGGGGAACGCACAAATTATTGATAAAGAAAGGAGCAAAAATATGTCATTCGACAAAAATCCGCAACTGCGCATAACCGCAGACGACTGCGACAGCACCATAGGGCATTACGAAACGCTTTTGAAGCAGGGCTGGAATCCTGCGGACAAGTTCTTCCTGTCCGACACTCTTTTCAGCTACCCGACACGATGGTGCCAGAGAAGCGGCACGGAGGAAGAAAAAATAGGTCGGCTCAGATGGCTCATCGCCCACGGCGCGGATGTGAATGCCGTTGATGAAATAGACGGAACTCCGCTTAAAGAGGCTCTGAGCCATGAAGGCGAGGACAAGGTGGTTCAGTTCCTCATTGATTCAGGCGCAGACCTTGATTTGTGCGGCGCGCTTTGGGATGTGTGCTACTGGCGGGATATGAAATACCTTGAATGGTATCTTTCGCTCGGCGCGGATGTGAATGCCGTAGATAACCACGGAAACACCGCCCTCCACCGTTGCTGTGATAAGGGCTACACAAAAAAAGTCCGCTTGCTTTTGAAACACGGCGCAGACCCGACAATCCTGAACAATCAAGGGCAAAACTGCCTTATGGGGGAATGCACAAAGAAGAGCCTTTTCCCTTCCCTTGTGGAGCTGGTATGCTCGCACGGAGTCGATATAAACCAGACGGCAGATGAATATCCTATTGCATTCGATGATGTCAAAGACTGGGGGCTTGCGGAATTTCAGGCGCACTATGGGCATTTTGAGAATGTCCTCTGGCTTCTTGACTGCGCCGACTACAAGCACAAAGACCTTCCGCACCTCACCAAGATTGCGAAACTTGCAAGCTACAGCAAAAAAGGAACGGAAGTCTTAATCTACTGCCTCGAGCACGGCGTTGCCCTTACGGACGGCATGATTGCAAGCATCAAGAACAGCAAGAACAAAGCCATGCTGAACTATCTGCAGGAGCATGGGGGTGGGAAATGAGAAAGATATTTCTGATTTTTGCGGTGGCGGTCGTGCTGTCGTCGCTCGCGTTTGCGAAACCCTACGGCGAGAAGAGCCGCCCCGACAGCGTGGGCGACATCGTGTTTGTAGACGGCACGGCGACGGCGTGGCGCGAGGGGCTTACGCTCACGGACGCTCAGAAAAAGGCGGCGGTGGCGGTCATCTTCTATGTTGGAACAGAATGCTCCAACGACGGCGCGAGCCGCACATTAGGCGTGGGCTTGAAGAACACGGGAACTGACAGCACGCATCAATGGGCAATATCCAGTGCGGCGGGCAACAGCACGAACATCACCGCAATCCTGTGTACGCCAAGAGACTCGGGAAGCGCACCAGCGGCGACAGCGACATTCACGGGCGACTTGGACGGAAGCGACAACTGGGCAGTTCTCTGCGATGCGGTGGACGACGAGGAAACGAGCGGGAAATATCCCGCGTGGGAATGGGTGAACACCTACGCCAAGAACAACGCGCTTTCGGGCGAGTATGCGCAAGGCTGGTATATTCCCACGCTTGCGGAACTTTGTATGCTGTACCGGGCAAAAGACATCGTGAACGCAGCTCTCGAAACGGCGGGCGGAACGGAAATCGCGGACACGGGCTACTGGTCGTCTAGTCAGGGTTCTTCCCTCAATTTCTACGCTTGGTTTGTGAGGTTCGACGCCGGCACCCTCGTCGACTGCTACTACAAGGGCTACAACTTATCAGTTTGTGCCGTCCGTGCCTTCAACTAGCACGGTCGCACAAGGGCGGGCGCGGGTCATAGGCTTGCCCGCATTTTTTTACGGTATGATGGTGGAAAGGAGGAAACACTATGGGAATGTGCGGCAACTACATCGCGGTAGAGGAAAAGGGACTGAAGAAAATCAAGAAGGGCAAGGCGGACTTGTTCGCGCTCTCTAGCGAAGAAGGGCGGTTGGCTTGCGACATCGACAAGGCGTGGTGGCTCATCGGCTGGACGCTGACTGACGAGGCGGGCGACGGCGAACCTCCCGCGGGCTATGTCGTGCCGCTGCTCCGCGCTCAGAGCATTGAAAGCGACGGCTTGGACTACGGCGCGAACTGGCTTACGGCGGCGCAGGTCAGGGAAGCGGCGGCGTACCTTGCGGACATCGATGAGGTGAAACTGCGCTCTATGTACGACCACGATTTTCTGGTCACGAACGAGGTGTACGGCGTTCACGAGGACGATGCCGAGGGCGACTTTGACTACATCAAGGGTTATGTCTTTGTCCTGCGGGATTTCTACAAGCAGGCGGCTGACGCGAACAAGGCGGTCGTATTCTGGGTGTGCTGAACGGCGACAAGAAGTAGAAGCCACCACAGACGGGCGCGGGTCGTAGGCTTGCCCGCCTTTTTTGTGGTACGATGGTGGAAATCACAATGAAAAACAAATTATTAGTATCTTTATTAGTAAGTTTTTTTACAGCGTTTTCTTTTTCACAGAATATTGAATTAAATTATGTGATTACAGAAGATGCTGTAGAATATTATCGAGAATTTGAAAATGTAAAAACAAAAAAGATTCAAAAAGGAACTATTGTAACTTCAAATTCTTTATCATCGGTACTCTATAAAAGTGATTTTCCTCAAATAAATTCAATATTGTTGAATAATGAGGCAGAAGAAGATTATTACATTCCTGTATTCTTTGCTAAACCAATAAATACCTCTAGTGTGTTATCAACAAATTTGATTACACATGACCAAAGTAAACGGATTAAAAATCTAATTCCAGCTTACTACTTAGAAATCTTAAAAGATGGAAATCTTAGTAAATTGGAAAATTATGAGAAACATTTTTCTGTTGAATATGCAGCCAGTGAAATAGGTATTTTTTCAGGTAATGGTATCTGCAATAATCTTTCCAATTGTGGAATCTATTTTTATTCAGAAAACATATTTGTCTTTAAAAATATCACAAAGAAAAATGAAAATTTATACGAAATCGAAGGTATTGCAAAAGGTGATTATGATGAAACCTCTTATGATTTTGACTGTTTCAGATGGACTAGCATTCTACGAAACACTCCAGATAATGGTCTTGATAAGATTGCTTTTCAAATTGATGGGGATTATTTAACAATTAACGATTGTTCGAATGGTAATCATATAATTACATTGGTTTATGTCGAAGATTCTTTGCTAAATGAAATTGAGTCACTTTTTAGAAATAATAAAAGAAAATTGTCTAAAGTTAACTGGCCGCATCATGCAGACGGTTCTTGTGATTTCGATGGAATTAAAACAACAGCTGCGACCCAAACTGCAAACTCAACATCTTCTACAAACGTTATCAAAAACAAAACAATGACAGTTAATGAAAATCTAAAACTTCGCTCCGGCGAAGCCACTTCAACCCAAGTCCTTGCCGTGATGTCCGCAGGCGCGAAAGTAAGAATCCTCGAACTCGGCTGGGCGGAGACAATCGACGGCATTCCCTCAAACTGGGTGAAGGTCGAAGTTCAGCAGGGCGCGAAAGACCGCGACGGAAAGCCGATTAAGGGCGGCACGGTCGGCTGGTGCTTCGGGGGCTATCTGGAGTGAGGCAGAACGCCACAGGCGGGCGCGGGTCGTAGGCTTGCCCGCCTTTTTTGCGGTATGATGGGGGAAAAGGCGTTGATTTTCGGCTGGCAAATGCAGAAACGACATGGGCCGCCTTGTGGGATTTCGAGTCATCGTTGTGATTTTTATATGCGGAGCGTTTTATCGTTTTCCCGTCAATCTTTATGACTTCTTTTTCCGGAATCTGAGAACCGAATGCCTCCCGTGCATAAACAGCCAGCGCCCTTTCAAGCTCTTTAAAAAAATTAACGGCTGAGCGTATTGCAGAAATCGAGAAAGTTCCAATTACTTATGATGAAGATTCGCCGAAATTCACAAAAGAAGAATTGCAGGAATTTGTTCCGTATCATAAAGAATATTTTGACATAACTCCTAAAAAGGTATTGATTTCATTTAAAATCGATGCAGACATTCTTGCAATAATGAAAGCAACTGGAAAAGGATATCAGACAAGAATGAATAAGTGCCTTCGAGAAGCAGTCACAGAAGGTAGATTCTAACCTAACTTGGTTTTCAAAATCGATACAGGCTCAAGGCCTGTGCGGTTTTAAACGTTAGTTATGCATGCTCACACGCCCACTGGGCTGGTAGTTTTATAGAAATTTAGGTATAAAAAAGCGAAGGTCGAGCCTTTGCTTTTTTTCTCATTGACATCTGAAAGAAAATATTATAAATTCCAATTATAAGGAAATCGCGCCTTTAATCGCGAGTGTTATACGGAGGTCGTAAGTTTCTTACGGCCTCGTTTTTATTTATGGGCAAGTTACTTTTCTACGAAATTGACAACAAATATATAGATTTTCTCTCGAAGTTTTCAGAGCATTTGTTTCACAATGCTAAAATAACTCAAACCTATACAAGAAAATATATAGGGATTCTCTTTGAAATTAATGATTTAAAATATTTTGCTCCTCTTTCATCTTTTAAGCCTAAACATAAAAGGTTATCCGAAACTGTAGATTTTATAAAAATCGGAGATATGGCTGTTATTAATTTGAACAATATGTTTCCAGTTATAGACGGCGTATTTTCTTTGAAAAATCCGGTTGAAGAGTCTGATATTCAATATAAAACTTTACTTAATAACGAAATTCGTATTATAAGACAAAAAGAAGAACAGATTATAACCAATGCAAAAGCTGTATATAATCATAAAATGACAAATGACGGTAAATCTAAACTTAGCCAGCGTTGTAATGATTTTAAGTTATTAGAAGAAAAGTGTAAGGAATATAAAATTCCTGGAAAGAAGAAATAAAGCATAACAAAGGTTATGTGGACGCCCGCTACTTGAGGCGCATAAGGAAATTTAAAAATGAAAAAGATAATTTCAACACTTTTACTTTCAGTTATTTTATGTTCACTTTACGCACAAAACAAAGCTGGTGGCAATGTAAATTCAAAATAGCCGATTGCTTATGCCGACAAGGAATTTCTGGCGGGTATTCTTGATTATGACAGCTTAAAAAACACACCTGCGCCGCAGAACTGGCCGAAGCCATTGAGCAATAACTTTAAGTTTACATACGTAACAGGCGAATGTAGAATGATACCGCCCCAGTTTCTTTTTGATGCTGCAAAAAAACTTGGCTTGGAAAAAGAGTTTACTTATGACTGTGAATTCCATGATGGAATTAAACCTTATGTAAAACTTGCTGCAATCTTTATTCAGAAAGTTCAGAATGAAGTATATTATAGAGCTTTTTATAAAGCAGAAGATATTATTCCTGATGAGGTAAAAAATGGCAATTTACCTTCATGGATTTATAATACTGACCCGGTAAGCATCTTCCAGAAAATCTATTTTAAAGACGATAGTTCTGTAACAGTTTATCATTCAACATATTCGATGCAGGAAACTAATACAGCTGGACCAGAACCTTATACCTTTAAATTTAAGTTATATGGAAATTTTGACATACTTGATTCAAATCATTTTGCATTTTCAAATTTTGTATTTAATGATTTTGAAAGTAAAGTTTATAGTTCTGGACTAGCTTATTATAATAAACCGAAAGATAGTTTTACCCTTAATGCTACATTTGACTTTGCAAATTACTTGAAAATAAATACAAGTAATGGAAAACGTTATAATGATTGTTTTTCTTGTTTTGGAATTCCACTCATAGAAAAAAATTATTCACGATATTCAATAATAAATATGTTTGATAATAATCCTGAAACTTCGTTTGTTGAGGATGAGACAGATGATAATATTTATTTGAGATTCAATTTTGATTATCCTGGAGAATCTATTAAGAAAATAAAAATAATAAATGGATATGCACAGTCTGAGGATTTATATTACAAGAATAATAGGGTTAAGAGTTTAAATCTTGAAGTTAGTGAAACAGAAAAGATAATTATAAATCTAAAAGAAACTCTGAATATACAAACTTTTGAGACAAATTTATTTACATCAAATTTGCTATTAGATATAAGTTCGACGGAACTTTTTAACGGCTCAAAATATAATGATACTTGTATTGCCGAGTTTGATATTCTTACAGATGATGGCTGGCTTATCGGGGATTAGTTAAAAAAAGCAAAGGTCAAGCCTTTGCTTTTTTGTATATTTTAATTGCAAATACACTCTATTTGTATTATATTTGTATTGGAAATAACTCGAATGGAGGTATATTATGGCTACAGTAGTTTTACAGACAAGAGTAGATGCAGAAACAAAATTAGAAGCTGAATCTCTTTTTGATTCATTAGGATTGGATATTACTACAGCCATCAGGCTTTTTTTGCGACAGTCTATAAATCAGCAGAGGATTCCATTTGATATCGTTCCGCCAAAATACAATTTTTCAGAAGAAACTCTTGCGGCAATTGATGAAGCCCGCAGAATCAGTAAAGATTCAAGTGTAAAATCATATTCAAGTGTAAAAGAACTTTTTGAGGATTGCGAGTAATGGAATGTGTTTTAAAGAAAACTTCGCAGTTCAAGGCAAGTTTTAAGCTTGCTAAAAAGCGTGGTCTGGACATTTCTCTTCTTGAGGATGTCGTAAACAAACTGATGACAGATAAACCTCTTGAAGAAAGATATCATAATCATCAGCTTGTAGGCAACTTTAAGGATGTTTGGGAATGTCATATTCAGCCCGACTGGCTTTTATTTTATTTGAAAGAATATGACGACAAGATAAAGAAAAATGTTCTTGTCCTGACATTGGTCAATACAGGAACTCACAGCGATATTTTTAAGAAATAAAGCATAACAAAGCTTCAAAGACGACAAAACTGTCAGGCAGGTTTGCGGTACAACCCGTTGTTATGTGGACGCCCGCACTGGGGAGCTTGGAGGAAAAAGCTTATGAATGTTGAAAAAATAAAAAAGCATCTTGCAGATTATAAGATTCGGAAACTTAGAATAACAGAATCTGGAATTTGGTGGAAAAATCATAAAAAATATTCACAATGAGTGTAAAGTTGAAAATATTATAAATTCAAGAAAGAAAAAATGAATTAATTAACCTGCTTGATACGGAATCTCTTCATTTAGGATTTCATCGTCTATCAAATATCCACTTTAAGGCTAGTATAGAAAAATGGATAAATCTTATGTTCCAGACATTGTGGCAGAAGTATAAGTTTGCAAATAGTTAGAAGCGGCCTCATCCTTTCATTCTCAATTGACAAATTTTATCCACGCACTTATTTTAAAAATATGAGACTTTGGACAATTCAGACAAAAGCAGTATTCAACACACTTCAAGAAACAGGTACATATATCTGTAATCCAGACCTTTCTATTTGCCTTACAGAATTAGATTTTTACATTCCCTATAACTGGCTCTGCAACCAAATGGAGAAACGTATCGGTAAACGACCTGCAAACATAAAGTATCCTGTCTGGGCATGGCATACACTTTACGGCAGACATTCAAAACCAGATTTGCGATGGACGGAATTTCGGCATTTAGAGTCAGACAGCGTGTGTATGGAAATTGAAATTCCTGATGGACAAGTCCTTTTAAGCAATGAAGAAGACTGGCATTATGTTCTCAATGATTGGTTCAACACAAAGTACAAATCAGAACTAACGTTTGAGCAAGCCGAAGAATGGTTCCAAAAACTAAGCGACCACCAGAAAAGGATAGAAAAAGAAAAATCATGGGAATATATTTTTGATGTTAAAGACTGTCCCTTTATACAGGCAACTTTTTGGGAACTAAAAAAAGAAAATATCGTAAATATACGTTACATCCGGCATCGAAAAAACACATCGCATCATTGCTGATAAATTAGAATAGTCCCCATTGCTTAAATTTTATCAGCATAAAAATAAAGAAAGCCACCATTACCAATCCGAGCGCAATATATAACGTAGCTGCCTTATCTGGATTTTCAAAAAATGCCTTCGTCTGTTCTTCCTTGGCTTTTTCAAGTTTTTCCTGATACTCAGCATCATCTTGCTTCTTACCCGATAAAAGCCAGTGTGTAAAAGCCCCTGCCGCAAACCATTTCCATTTACTTCCCATAAAAACACCTCGCTGATAAAAGCATTATAAGCCACCAAGAAGGAATGTCAAACAAGTAAGAAATGCGGTGGCTGAGTTTATGGTATAGCGATATTAACCATTCTGAAATGTTAAAAGCGATGTTTGCGTCGCAAGCTGGTCGCCTGAAAAAAAATACAGGCATCTCCAGACCGAACGTTGCTGTTCGCTGGAGATGCCCGTTTTTTAGAGCGTTGTGCCCTAGTATTTGAACGTCGAGCCGCCGATGAATTCGCGGATTATCGACTGTTTCGGAACGTAGTCGGACGAAATCGCGTCGAACTGGGCGAGGAAGCGGAGGAGGCGGCAGGCTTCCGTGTACTCAGGTTGGCTCGGTTTGACGGCGCGGAGGGCAGGCTCCACGTAGACTTTCAGGACTGGAAGCTCGTAGTCGAGCGCCGTGTTCAAAACCGCGTCCGCGTTGTTCTGGAACGGGAAGATGTGGAGCCTCTCTCCCTTCTGGACGTTGCCCCACATGCTGATTGTGCCGGCCGCGGATTTGCCCCTGAAGTTCGCGTCGCGCACGATTCTTCGTATGAGCCTGTTGTCGCTCGTCGGAATCCTGTTGTGGTCGTCGAGGTTGAGCTGGGTCAACGCCGAAAGGTAAATCTTGAACTTGAACTCGCTCTTGATGAGAGGCGTGAGCTTGTCGTTCAGGCCGTGGATTCCTTCCATTATGAGGATGTCGTTCTCGTGCATCGTCATTTTCTCGCCCGTGTAGAACCTCGTTCCCGTGTCGAAGTTGTAGCTCGGCACGTCTATCGTCTTTCCGTCGAACAAGTCCACGAGGTTCTGGTTCAAGAGCGGAATGTCCAGCGCTTCGAGGCACTCGTAGTCGTAGTTTCCGAATTCGTCCTTCGGGTTCTTGTCCCTGCCGACGTAGTAGGAGTCGAGGCTCAGGACGTGCGGGTTGTAGCCGAGAGCCTGCAGGTGGAGCGCGATTTTCTTGGCCGACGTCGTTTTGCCGGACGATGACGGGCCCGCAATGAGAACTACTTTGACGTTGCCTCTGTTCGCAATCTGCTCCGCGACTTTCGCGTAGTTCTGCGACTGGAACGTCTCCGTGATGTCGATGAAGTCGTTGATTTTTCCCTTCACGATAAGCTCGTTCAGGCTGGCCGCGCTGGTGACTCCGACCCTCTTTCCCCAAGCCTTGTACTGCTTGTAGATTTCGAAAATCTTCGGGTTGTCGTGGAATTCGGGGATTGTGTCGGGCTTTCCGTATTCCGGGAACCTGAGGAGGAAGCCTTCTCCGTAGGGCTTCAACTCGAAGACTTTGAGGACTCCGGTCGAAGCCACGAGCGGCGCGAAATAGATGTCGGCGAATTCGGAGCTGTCGAGCTTGTTGACGAGGACGCGCGGCTTGCACCTGTATTCGAGCTGCTTTCTTGTCTCCGTGAGCTTTAGCTTCTCGAAAATCTCGCAGGCCTCCTCGTAGAAGACATGCTTCGTGAAAATCGGGTGGTTCTCGCGGACCAGGTTCCTCATCTCCTTCTCAAGCTCGTAGATTTCGTATGTGGAAATCGGAGTGTCGCCGTCGAGCGTGTAGTAGTAGCCGAATCCGAGAGAGTGGCCCACGAGCAGCCTTGAAGACGGGTAGAGCTTGTTCGCCGCCGCCGCCAAAAGGAAGCAGAGCGAGCGTCTGTAGACTTCCGCGCCCATCTTGCTCTCCGCCGTTATGGCTTCGATTTTTGCCGAGACCTTTATCGGGCGGGAGAGGGATACGACTTCTCCGTTCACGTTCAACGCTATGACTTTCGATTTGTCTATCGTGTCGCCGAAATATTCGAGTATGTCGATTCCCCTTGTCCTCACCGGTATTTCTTTCTTCGTTCCATTCGGGAAAGTGATTGTGATTTTTTCCATAATTTTTCCTCCAACTAAAAAAATCGCTTTTCGCTGAAATTTGGCGATTGCCTTTCCTCTCTATTCTATTACGGAATTTTTGAATTTTCGAACAGATTTCAATATTCCGCATTTTTTAGGCGCGTTTTCCTTCTCCTACATCATTTCGACGTATGTCTTTCCGAAACCGCCGTCTTCCGGCCGGGCGAAGTAGAAATTCTTCACGCCGGGGTAGTGCGAGAGGAAGTCCTGCACCGCCTGCTGCAGTATTCCGTTCCCCTTTCCGTGTATGACGCTGAAATTCTTGAAGTTCTGCATGACGCAGAGGTCGAGCTGTCTCTGCAGGGCCTTTATCGCGTCGTCGGCGTACATCCCCAGAAGCCTGAGCTCGAATTTCGGCGAGCTGTCCTCCTTCGTGAAAATCGCGTTCTCCCCGGACTCCCCGCCCGAAAGCTCCACCGTGTAGTCCGGTTTCGCAGTGATGTTCGGCTGCCCCAGAAGCATCAAGTCCTTCTCCTTGAACGACATCCTCAAATTCCCGAGCTGCACCAGCCAGACTCCGGCCTTCTCCTGCCTGACCAGCGTCCCCCTCATCTTCGTCGCCCTCGTGAGGACTTCCGCGCCCTCCTCGAAGACCCTCGGCGCGTCCGCCTTCTGCTTTTTCTGCTTGGGGGACATCGCGAGCACTTCCTCGGCAGAGTATGTGTTCTGCGCGGTCGCCAGAGCCTCCCTGTTTGAGAGCCTGCGCTTCGTCTTCTTCGTCGATTTCGACTTGGATTCCGATGACTTGATGATTTTCATGCCGTTCTCGGCGATTTCGTATTCGATTGAGTTGGATTTTCTCGCGTCCTCCTCGATTCTCTTCTCCAGCTCCTTCTTGTCCTCTTCGATTTTTTCCTTCTCAAGCTCGATGTCCTCGTATTGAAGGTTCACGTCCTCTGTCAAATCGTCGATGAAGCGTCTGACTTTCTGCGTCTTCTCCTTCGTCAGCTCTCCCTCCCGGATTTCTCTGACCAGGTTCTCAAGCTGGCTTCGGGTCTCCCTGAGAAACCTCGACTCGCTCCGCTGTTCCCTTTCCTTGAGTTCGCTTTCCCACTGCCGCATCTTGATTTCTTTCTGCTCGAACCTGAAAATCCTGTCCTTGAGCTCCTTCTCAGTCTGCCGGAATTCCTTCTCAAGCCTTGCGACTTCCGCGTGTTTCTCCGTGAGCCCCCGTATAAGCGTGGAGACGTCCGCCTGCTGGTTCGTCATGTACGATTTCGCCTTGTTCACGGTGGCCGATGGAAGCCCGGAGCGTTTCGCGATGTCGAGCGCGTGGCTCTCTCCCGGAACGCCCATCACGAGCCTGTATGTCGGGGAGAGCGTGTCCGTGTCGAATTCCGCCGAGGCGTTCACGCAGAATTCGTTTGTGTAGCCGTAGTTCTTGAGGATTCCGTGGTGGGTCGTGACGAGGACGAACGATTTCTTTTCGATGAGGGCGTCCAGTGTCGCCATCGCAATCGCGCCTCCCTCCTGCGGATCCGTTCCGCTTCCAAGCTCGTCCAAAAGCACGAGCGACTTTTCGTCCGCGTGCTTGACGGCCGCCGCGATGTTCTTCATGTGGGCGGAGAAGGTCGAGAGCGACTCGTCAATCGACTGCTCGTCCCCGATGTCGGCGAAAATCGAGTCGAAGACAGGGAGCCTCGTCCCCTCCGCCGCCGGGAGCGGGAAGCCCGCCTGGTTCATCATGGCGAAGAGGGCGAACGTCTTTATGGTGACGGTCTTTCCGCCAGTGTTCGGGCCCGTGATGATGAGAATGTTCTTTCCGGCGAGGAATTTGATGTCGATTGGGACCGCCTTTTCTCCGAGAAGCGGGTGCCGCGCCTGCAGAAGTTCCGGGGCCGTCTCCTCGTCCGTGTCCAGCGCGTAGATTCCCCTGTTCGCCGCTCCCCATCTGGCGGCGGCGTATGTGGCGTCCAGCTCTGTCATTATCTTGAGTGCCCACTTCAGCTGCTCGAAATGCGGATGAAGCTGCGCCGTCAGTTCCGTGAAAATCTTCCTCGTCTCCTGCGCGAGGTGGAATTCCTCCTGAATCAGCTCGTTGTTCTTCCTGACGACTTCCTCCGGCTCGATGAACATCGTCTGCCCTGAGCCTGAGACTTCGTGCACGATGCCCGGAACCTTGAGCCTCTGGCTTGACTTGACCGCCAAGACCTGCCTGTCCGCCTTGAACGCCGGGACGTTCGACGAGAGCACCTGGTTCATGCTCGGATCCGACGTGTATTTTTTGAGGGCGGAGTTGATTTCCGCGTTTATGCTTGCGATTTTCTGCTTGATTTCACGGATTATCGGGATGTCCTTGAGGTTTCCGTCGTTGTCCAGGACCCTTGAAATCGCGTTCACGGTCTGCTGGAGTTCCGAGTAGGGGAGCTTCTCCGTTTTGTCGGCCAGGTTCTTCATGGCGATTTCCTTCGACGCCGTTTTTATTGAGGAGTAGATGTCCAGAGCCGACTTCGAGAAAATCATGAGCGAGTGGAGCTGGTCTTTTTCGAGCGTGGAGCCTTCCGCCTTGAGCTCTTTCAAAAACGAGGCAATCTCGTTCCACGACTGCAGCCGTATCGGGTTCTTCGACTGTATCGCCTTCTGCCACTGGCTTCCGAGCTTCTTCAACTCGTCCATCAGCTCCTTCTTCCCCGACGTGAGCGGCTCCCTTCTCAAAAGTTCCGCCTTTCCCTCTTCGCTCGCGCAGTTCCCCGCTATCTCTTCCCTTATTCTGTAGAAAGCCAAATCTTCCAATGTCTTCTTGTGCATGATGTGAAAAAAAATTACACGGACTTCCAAAAGCTTCCGCCCTTTCTGTCCGTGTGGATTTTCTAGTCCTCCCAAGAGCCTGTCTCTATCTCTTCTTTGATTCTCATAAAGCTTTCAAATCTCTCTTCGCTTATCGCTCCGGCTTCCACGGCTTCCTTCACCGCGCAGTCGGGCTCGTTCTCGTGGACGCAGCTCATTCCGAACTTGCATTTTCCCACGAACGGCTTTATCTCCCGGAAGTAGAGCTGCAGGTCCTCGGCCGCGATTCCGTCGAGGCAGAACCTCCTGACTCCCGGCGTGTCGATTATGGACGCGTAGACGTTCGGAAGCCCTCCAACAATCGACTCGTTCAGGTGTATGTGCATGAGGCTTCCCTTCGTGGTGGTGTGGGTTCCCTTGCCGTATTTTTGCGACAGGGAGCCGGTCTTCAGCACGCAGGTGGAGTCGAGGACGTTCACGAGCGAGCTTTTCCCGATTCCCGACTGTCCGACGAGCGCGCTGAGCTTTCCCGTTATGATTTCCGCAAGTTCCGGAAGCCCCTCTCCGGTCTTCGCCGAAACCCTGAGCACCTTGTAGCCGATGTCCTCCCATATCGAGAGCCGCTTCTGGAATTCCTCATCCTGGGCAGCCGGCAGGTCGTACTTGTTGACGAGGATTATCGGCGTGAGGTTCTCGTATTCCGCCTGCGCCAGTTCCCTGTCTATGAATTTCGGGCGGAACGGAGGCTCGTCGGGAGTCGTGACGAGTATTATGTAGTCGAGGTTCGCCGCCAAAAGCTGGGGGGCGCGCCCCTTCACGTTCCATCTGACGAATTCGTTCTTGCGCGGGACCAACGCCGTTATCTGCCCCTTGTCGTCGTCCTCGTCCTCTATTTCGATTTCGACCCTGTCGCCCGGAGCCAGCGGATTGTAGTAGTCCGTGTCCAGCTTGAGGCGTTTGCTCTTGAATGTGCAGTACCTGATTTTCTTTGAAGAATTGCCTGAGTCGTCCGATGGGGGCTGGTCAGAATTCGCGTCGTCGCATTCTATTTCGAATGTGTTGTTGCTTCCGTTCAAGACGGTTCCTTGTAGTTGAATCATTCTTTTATTATACAATGTTTTCATGAATTTTTGTATAATCGAGGCATTTTCACGGAACAGGAGTTTGAAAATGAAAAATTTGAAGAAGATTCTGTCGGCGTTGTCGGCGGTATTGCTTTTGTCGCTGTCTCTGTCGGTGCTTTCGTGCGCGTCGGCTCCGTCGTCCGACGGCTCTTCGTCGGTTTCCGCCAGGAAGCAAAAGGCTGTATTGACGAAGAATCCTGAGAGGATGTTCTGGACCATCACGGGAACCGATTCCAACGGAAAGCCTTCCCATGTCCACATACTCGGCACAATCCACGCCGCCGACGAAAGAGTGTTCCCATTGGGGGACAAGGTGATAGAGTCCTTCACGACCGCGGACAGGCTCGTGGCCGAGATTTCGCTCGACGACATCCAGATGAACCTGATGTCGTCCGTGATGGAGGCGATGACGCAGGACGTGCTCCCCGACGGCAAGGACATCCTTTCCGACCTGAGCGAAAGCCAGAGGTCGATGCTCGGAAGCATACTCGGCGACCAGCTCGGACCGCTCAGCCGCTTCAAGCCCTGGGTGTCGACGACTTCCTGCCAGAATGCCTATCTCGGGGGAATCGGCTTCGACGCGAGATACGGAGTGGACATGAGCATATACGGCTACGCCATTGAGAACGGAAAGAAGGTCGAGGGGCTCGACGCGCTTTCCACCCAGCTCGACATCCTCCGCTACGGCGACTACGAAACCCAGCTCCAGATTCTGAAGGACCTCCTCGACGACCTTTCGAACCCGACCGAAGTCCACTCGATGATGATGTCGCTCTACGAGGCGTATTTGAAGGACGATGTGGCCGCCGTCGGGAAAATCTGCCTCGACAACATGAAGGCTGACGAGAAGAGGAGCGCAATCTACAAGGACTACGACAGGATGCTCTACAACGACAGGAACAAGGCCTGGGCCGAGAAAATCACGGAGTACCTTGACGAGGGCGGGGAGACCTTCATCTTCGCCGGCTGCGCGCATTTCACCGCGGGAGAGACCGTCTTCCACTACCTGAAGAAAATCGGAACGCTGTAGTTTTTCATCGCGAAAAAAAATGAAGCCCCGGACGTGAATGCCTTTCGTGTCCGGGGCTTCATTTTTTCTTTTGAAACTTTCTCCGCTTTTTCAGACGACGACCGTTCCCGAGACCATTGCGTGCTTGCCGCTTTCCTTTATCCGGTTCCCATCGTCCAGGAGGACGACGTTCGGGAGCCAGCCGTCGGCCTTCTCCTCGTCTATCCATGTGAACGTGACGATGATGATTTTGTCCCCGACCTGCGCCATTCTCGCGGCCGCTCCGTTCAGGCAGATTTCGCCCTTCTTCCCCGGGATTATGTATGTGGAGAACCTTGCGCCGTTGTTGATGTTGTAGATGTCGACTTTCTGGTAGTCGTGCATTCCGGCCGCCTTGATGAGGTCGGTGTCTATCGATATTGAGCCTTCGTAGTTGAGCTTCGCGTCCGTGACCGTAGCCCTGTGGAGCTTTGATTTCAGCACTTCTATCTGCATGTTTTTCTCCTGCCTTGTTGATTGTTTTTTACTTTGTCCGCTTTCTGATTCCGATTCCGCCGGTCTGTCACCTGTTCATCTCGAGCGCGTTCTTCACGCCTAGGAGGACAAGTTCCGGCACTATCTCGTCGAAAAGTCCGTATTCCTCGAACGTCCTCGCGAATCCGCCCGTTCCGACCACGAGAGTCCTCTCGCCCCTGAAAATCTGCTTCTGGTACTGGTAGCAGATTTCCTTTATGGAGCCTGCGTTTCCGTAGAAGATTCCCGACTGTATCGCCTCGATTGTGGACTGTCCGCATATCCTGTTCGGGCGCACAATCTCGACCGTCGGAAGCTTGGCAGTGCCGCTCGCCAGCGCCTGCATGGAAATCTTGAGTCCGGGCATTATCGCGCCCCCGAGGTATTCCTTCCCCTTCGTCACCACGTCTATTGTCGTCGCCGTTCCCATGTCGATGACGATGAGGTTCTCGTTCGGATGCTTCGTGACGGCTCCAATCGCCGCCGCGATTCGGTCCGCGCCGATTTCCTTCGGGTTCGCGTACTTGAGCTTGAGACCGGTCTTGATTCCAGACTGGATGAACAGCGGCTCGATGTTGAAATACTTCTTGATTGCGCTTGAGAGCGAATAGTTTATGGGCGGCACGACAGAGCAGCAGCAGCTGTCCTCTATCGAACCGCTGTCCACTCCGTTCTCCCTCAGCACGCTCCTCAGGAATATTCCTATTTCGTCCGACGTGGAATTCTTGTTCGTCGTCTGCCTGAACTGCAGCACAAGCTTGTCTCCGTCGAAGATTCCGCCCGTCATCGTCGAGTTGCCGACATCCAGTGTCAAAATCATTTCCTATCTCTCCGCGTCCACGTTGTCGATGAGCCTGACTCCTTCGAGGAAGGCCGCCGCGTAGAGCCTGCCGTCCATCTCCGTCACATAGTCCACCGTGAAGCCGGCTTCCGAAAGGAGCTTCTCCTTCTCTTCGATTGAATTCTTCATGACGAGAATCTCGTGGAGTTTCGGGGCCTTCTCAAGCCCCTCTTTTGAGAGCTTCCTGTTGCGGCTTGAAATCGCCAGTCCGTTCTCCTCCCTGACGATGGGGCAGGGGATTATGTTGATGTCGAGGAAGAACGCCTCTATCATGCCCTTGAGGAGCTTGAACTGCTGGAAGTCCTTCTCTCCGAAATACGCGTTCGTCGGCCTGATGATGTTGAAGAGCTTCATGACGACGGTGAGCACGCCGTCGAAGTGACCCGGACGCTTCGCCCCGCAGAGCGTCTTGGAGAAGTCGGTCTCGATGACCTTGTACTTGTAGTCGTCCGGGTACATGACCTGGTAGGTCGGGGCGAAGAGGTAGTCGATTCCCGCGCTTTCGAGGAGCTTCACGTCGTCATCGAAATTGGCCGGGTATGTCGCGAGGTCGTTCTTGTCGTTGAACTGCGTCGGGTTCAGGTAGACGCTCGCCACCGCGATGTCGTTCTCAGCCCTGTTCCTCTTCATGAGCGAGAGGTGGCCGTTGTGCAGCCCTCCCATCGTCGGCACGAAGCCGATTCTCTTGTCGGCGAAATTCTTCCTCTCGTTCTTCCATTCCTCAACTGTTCTGATTATCTTCATTTTCGATTCTCCGTTTCTCTCTTTCTTGCCTTGTCTCTTGCCTTATCTGCTGATGTTCTCGTCGAACGGGAACGCCGCAGCCGACACTTCCCTCGCGTATTCGTTGAGCGCGCCCGTGATGAGCGAGAGCCCGTCCATGTACTGCTTGACGAACCTCGGCTTGAAGCCGCTCATTCCGAGCATGTCCTGCAGCACGAGCACCTGCCCGTCGCAGTCCCTTCCGGCTCCGATTCCGATTGTCGGGATTCCCACCGACTCCGTTATCTTCTTCGCCAGGTCCTTCGGTATGCATTCGAGGACGAGCGAGAAGCAGCCGACTTTCTCGGCGAGTTTCGCTTCCTCTATGATTTTCTCCGCGGCTTCCTCCGTCTTCCCCTGCATCTTGTGTCCGCCGAACGCCTGGTAGAACTGGGGCGTGAGTCCGAGGTGCGCCATCACTGGGATTCCCGAAAGCGTGAGGTGCTCGAGGATTTTCTCCTGTCCGAAGACACCCTCGATTTTCACCGAGTTCGCCCCGGCCACGAGGAGCCTTCCCGCGCAGTCCGTCGCGTAGTCCTGCCCCTTCCTCGTGGTGAGGAACGGCATGTCCGCGACTATGAACTTGGACGTTCCGTTTCTGACGGAGCGTGTGTGCTCCTCCATCCATTCCATTTTCGTGGGGATTGTCGTGCTCTCCCCGTGCATCACCATCGAGGCCGAGTCTCCGATGAGAATCGTGTCGATGTCCGTCTTGTCGATGATTTTCGCGAATGTGGCATCGTAGCAGGTCACCATCGAGATTTTCCTGCCGTCTTTCTTGTAGGCCGCGAAATCGAGTGTCGTCATAAGTACCTGTCCTTTTGAATCAAGTCTTTGGATTTGTTTTTTGTTCCCGGAATCAAAGCCTCCGACGGAGGTCTCTGTCCCTGTTTCGATATTACATTTTTTGCGGATTTTAGAAAATAGTGCAGTTTGATTGAAAATACCGCAAAGTTTTGAAATGCTTGCTGAAAATATCGAGCAAATTCCCCTCCATGCGTGCTAGAATTGACTCAGCAAAAAAACAATTCATACAGGAGATTTTTCAATGACAAAGAAAGAGATTGCCGCTTTGATCGACCACACGAATTTGAGCGCCTGCGCGACGAGGGAGGACATAAGGAAGCTCTGCTCCGAGGCGAAGGAGTACGGATTCGCCTCCGTCTGCGTGAACCCGTCGTTCGTGAATTTCGCCTACAACGAGCTGAAGGGCACCCCCGTCAAGGTCTGCACCGTGATTGGCTTCCCGCTGGGAGCCGACACCGTGGACAACAAGGCCGCGAGCGCGGCTGTGGCCGTGGACGAGGGCGCCGATGAAATCGACATGGTGCTGAACCTTTCGTTCGTGAAGGAGGGCGAGTGGGACGAGCTTGAGAACGAGATTGCCGCCGTCGTGGACGCCGCCAACTCCGTGGAGCTTTCGGACGAGAGGAAAACGCGGAAAATCGTGGTGAAGGTGATTCTTGAGACCTGCTACCTTTCGGACGATGAGATTGTGAAGGCCTGCGAGTGTGCCGAGAAGGCTGGGGCCGATTTCGTGAAGACCTCCACGGGCTTCGCCATTCTGAAGGGCAAGGACGGAAAGCTGCTCCCGAACGGAGCCACCGTCCACGCGGTCGAGCTGATGAAGAGGACCGTGGGCGACAGGCTCAAGGTCAAGGCGAGCGGCGGCGTGCACAACTTCGACGAGGCAGTCGCGATGGTGGAGGCCGGAGCCTCCAGAATCGGGGCCTCCGCGGGCGTTCAGATTGTGAGCTGAGCCTCAGTCCCGGAGCCGCCCGGAGCATCTTTCTGCGGCTCCTCCTTCTTCTTCGCCAGCTCCCATTTCATCTGGTTGTTGACGAGCTTGAAGGCGACGCGCTTCTCCTCGTATAGCCCCGTGAGGTAGGAGCGTATCGTGCTTCCGATGAGGAAGAACTGGCTGACTCCGAGCCGGATTCCGTTCCTGTCGGCCACTTCCTTGAGGATTTCCTCGTGCGTCTTCGGACCGGACTTGAGCGCGTCGAGGATGAGGTTCTCCGTTTCGAGCACGGCCAGCATGTTCAGCTCTGCCAGCCCCTCTATCTCCGTCACCATGTCGCCGTGGCCGGGGATGTAGAAGTCGGCCTCCGTTTCCGCGACTTTCCTTATCGATTCTTTCGACTGGCTTTCGTCGAGCAGGTACTGGATCCAGTATTTATTGAGGACGTTCCTCCCCGAAATCGCGTCTCCGAGGAAGAAGGATTTCGTTCCGTCCGTGTCGGTTATGAGGAAGCCCGCCGGTTTCAGGTAGTGCCCCGGAAGCGGAACCGGCTCTATCTGGATTTCCGTCTCTGTGGATTCGGGTTCGAAGGGGCTTTCGAGCTTTTCCGTGGATATGCTGAATTTCTCCTTCAGCACATAGTCCACCTTGCAGGGCTTCGCCAGGAGGAAGTTCGACCTGAGCTCGTGGACAGGGGTTCCGCCCCAAATCAAGTCCGCCTCGATTATCGGGTACTCCATGAGGGATGCCTCCCCTTCGGGGCACCAAATCTCGCAGCCCATGTTCCTCACGAGCCAGTCGTTGCCGCCGCAGTGGTCGGCGTGGCTGTGCGTGTTCATCACGGCCTTTATCGAATATCCGCTGAATTTAGTCATGAGAAAGTCTACAATGTTCTCGACCGTGTAGTCGTCGTTCGCGGAGTCTATCAGGTACAGTTCTTTTCTTTCGGGCACCGCCAGCACTCCGATGTTCGTCGAGCCTTTGAGGAGGAGGACGTGCTCGGAGATTCTTGCAAGTGAATCGTCTGTGTATTTTATAGAAAGTGGCATGAGTCGATTTTATATTCGACTTTTGAAAAAAGAAATAGCAAAAAAGTTTTTCAGGAGGTTTTCGTGGCGTTCAAATTCTATGCAGTGTCGACAGGGCCGGCTGGAGCCGACTTCATGACTGTGGGTGCCGTGAGGGTTCTGTCTGGATGCGGAGCGGTGTTCTATCCAGTGACTTCATCAGGCGGCGTGGAGTCGCATATCGCCTTCGACTGCGTCCGCGATGCCGTGGACCTGTCGGGGAAGAAGTGCGTCCCCGTCCGCTTCTCCATGACGCGCGACGAAGAAAGGACTGGACGCGAGTACGAGGAGATTTCCCGCATGGTGGCGTCCGAGCTTTCCCGGTGCGACGTGGCGTTCGTGTCCATCGGGGACGTCTCCGTGTATTCGACCGCGGCGAGGCTTTCGTCCCTCGTCTCCTCCCTCGGCTTCGAGTGCGTCTTCGTCCCCGGAGTCACCTCGTTCTCGGCCGCGGCCTGCGCCTGCTCCATGGATTTGGCGTCCGCAGGCAGGGAAATCAGGATTGTGCCGGGCGACGAATCGTTCGAGTCCGGGCGGTTGCAGTCTTTCATAGCGGACGATGACGCAAAAGTCATAATGAAGTCTCCGAGGCACCTATCGAAAATCGTGGAGCTGGTTGTGTCTTCGGGGCTTTCAAAAAGGGCGTGCCTTGTGCAGAGGGCCGGCGGGGAGGGGCAGCGGATTTTCTCCGGGGACGAGCTTTCCCGCCTTCCGAGTCCGCTCGAGGATTCGTACATGAGCGTCCTGCTGATAAAGAGCGTCTAATGGGAAAAATGGAGGTTTAGGATATGGTTCATTTTGTAGGAGCGGGGCCCGGCGCCCCCGATTTGATAACCGTGAGGGGGGCGAGACTCCTTGGCGAGGCCGACGTGGTGGTCTGGGCGGGGAGCCTCGTGAACGGGGAGCTTCTGGGGCTTTGCAAAGAGGGCTGCGAAATCCACGACAGCTCAAGGCTCACTCTCGAAGAGACGACCGCCATACTCTCGGAGGCCGACAGGAGCGGAAAGGTGTGCGTGCGGCTCCACACGGGGGACCCTTGCCTTTTCGGGGCTATAAGGGAGCAGATGGAGGAGTTGGACAGGCTCGGCGTGGAGTACGACGTGGTTCCGGGCGTGTCCTCGTTCTGCGGGGCGGCTTCGGCAATAAAGAGGGAGTACACTGTTCCCGGCGTCTCCCAGACCGTCATAATTTCGAGGATGGAGGGGAAGACGCCCGTGCCTCGGAGGGAGGGCATAGCCGAGCTTTCAAGGCACGGAGCCAGCATGGTCCTTTTCCTTTCGAGCGGCATGATAAGGGAGCTTTGCGTGGAGCTTTTGAAGGGCGGCGCGTACAAGGCCGACACTCCCTGCTGCGTGGTCTACAAGGCGACGTGGGCGGACGAGAGAATCGTGGAGGGGACGCTCTCCGACATCGCGGACAGGGCGGAGGCCGCCGGAATAAAAAAGACGGCACTCGTCCTTGTGGGGGATTTCCTTGGCGGTTCCTACGGAAAGAGCCTGCTCTACGACAAGTCGTTCTCGACGGAATTCAGGAAGGCCGTGGAAAAATGACTGTTTCGTTCGATTCCGTGCTGGTGTTCAGCTGCTCGCCATTCGGGGAAGCCCTTTCCGGCAGAGTCTCTGCCGTATTCCCCCTGTCTTCCGTTCGTCTTTTGAAGAACGGCTCCGCCTCAGTCATCGAGTCCGCGTTTTCCGAGTCCCGTTCTGGGAAGAGGGTGCTCCTCGTCTTCGTCTGCGCTCTCGGCATCTGCGTGAGGAAAATCGCTCCGTTCCTGGAGAGCAAATTCTCCGATCCCGCCGTAATCTGCGTCGACGATGCCGGCTCCTTCGTGGTACCCGTCCTCTCCGGCCATGTCGGAGGCGCGAACGAAGCCGCCAGGGCCGTCGCATCCTCGCTGGGGGCGGTCCCTGTCGTCACGACCTCCACCGATTTGCACGGAGCGTGGGCGTTGGACGTATGGGCCGAAAAAAAAGGGTTCCCGCTCGGCCCGCTCTCCTCTTCGCTTTCCCCGTCTTGCTCATCCGGCAGGCTCTCCGAAATCGTCAGGTTCGCCAATTCGTCGTCCCTCTCCTCAAGAAAGGTTCTCTCCGTCGGTGTCGGATGCAGGCGCGGGTGCGAGTCGGAGAAGCTCATCGGCTTCGTCGAGTCGTTTTTCGAGTCGGAATCCATTCCGTTCAAGATGATAGGCAGGATCTCTTCCATCGATTTGAAGCGGGACGAGAAGGCCGTGGCTGATTTGGCGCGCGCGGCCTCATCTGAGCTTTCGTTCTTCTCCAAGGAGGAGCTTTTGGGGATAGGCGACTGGATTCCTTTGGACGCGTCCCTCTCATTCTCGTCGTCGCCGTTCGTCTTGGAGACTGTCGGCGTTGACTGCGTGTGCGAGCGCTGCGCTGTCGCCGCGTCAGAGAAGAAATTCTTGATTGCGAGGAAGCGTGCCTTCGACGGTATGACTGTGGCGGTGGCGGTATGAAGGTCTTGGTTTTTTCCGGCACCACGGAGGGGCGCGAGATTTCCTCAAGGTGCGCCGCCTTGGGGTTCGACACGACCGTCTCCGTCGCCAGCGGATACGGCAGGGAGATGGCCGAGAGGGATGTTGCCGGTTCTTTCGGGCGGCTTACGGTGGTGGAGAACAGGCTCTCGGAGGAGGAGATGGAGCGCGTCTTCCTGGGGTTCGACTGCGTGGTGGACGCGACACATCCTTTCGCCGTGGAGGTGACCGCGAACATCGCCCGCGCGTGCGCCGCCGTCGGAAAACCGTGCCTCCGCCTGCTCAGGAAGAAGACCGCCTTCCCCCTGGACGGCCATGCATCGGGGAAGGGGGAATGCTTCTTCGAGTCGGATTCGATGGACGCCATGTGCGCCGATTTGGCCGCGTTCGACAAATCACGGCTGGAGAGGGGGCTTCCGCTTCCCGTCGTCTTCGTCTCCACCGGAAGCAAGAACATTTCGTGCTTCGAGCGCCTTTCCATGTTCCCCGATCGTTTCTACTTCCGTGTCCTTCCCTCGGTCGACTCCATAAGCGCGTGTCTCGGGCGGGGAGTCCCGTCGAAGAACATCATCGCCATGCAGGGACCGTTCTCCGAACTGATGAACGAGGCCATGTTCAGGGAGACGGGGGCGGGCGCGCTCGTGACGAAGGAGTCGGGGCGGAACGGAGGTTTTTTCGAGAAGGTCTCGGCCGCCAAAAAGTGCGGAATGGCGGTTTTTTCCGTGCGCAGGCCCGTCGAAGAGGGGTATAATGTCTTCGAAGACATCGGAGAATTGGAGAAGGAGCTTGGGAGGCTGGATGAAGGACGCGTACTTGATTGGAATCGGAATGGGAAGCTTGGAGGGGATGACTGTCGAGGCTGAGAACCTTTTGCGGTCGGCTTCTTTCGTCGCTGGGGCTTCCCGGCTTCTTTCGGCGGTGGAGCCGATTGTGCCTTTCGGATGCCCGTTTTTCGACTCGTTCGACTCTTCGTCGATAGCCGAAGAGATGGAGCGGGAGGCTTTCAAGGTCGCTAGCCATCCTTTCCACTTCTGCGCGGTGTTCTCCGGCGACACGGGGTTTTTCTCCGGGGCCGGGAAGCTTGCCTCCCTGCTTGAAAAGAGCGGCTGGCATGTCACGTTCGTTCCGGGGCTGTCGTCGGCGCAAGTGCTCGCGTCCAGACTCCGCCTCGACTGGAGAAACTGGACGCTCGTGTCCGCCCACGGTGTCGAATGCGACATTTCCGCCGAGATTTCCCATGGCGAGACCGTGTTCTTCTTGACAGGCGGAAAGACCTCCGCCAAGACCATCGCCGATTTCGTCTTGGAGAACAGTGTCCCCTGCCGGTTCGTGGCCGCGGACAGGCTCTGCTACGGTGACGAGGCGGTAGTCGACCGTATTCTTTTTGGAGACGGCGGTGAAGGCTCCTTCTCGGAATCCGAAATCGAAAGAATCTGTTCCATGAGGCTCGCTTGTGTCCTTGTCGACAGGAGCGTCTGCCGTACTCCGTTCTCGTCCATGCGTCCGGCCGTCAGGGACGACGCTTTCGTTCGTGGCTCGCGCGGAGTGTCTGGTGCGGTGGTTCCCATGACGAAGCGGATTGTGCGCGCGTCTGTCCTTTCCATATTGGAGGTCTCCGACGGAGAGACTGTCTGGGATGTCGGTTGCGGAACGGGCGCCGTCTCTGTCGACATTGCGTTGTCGGCCAAGTGCCGTGTCTTCGCGGTCGAGGAGAATCGGTGGGCGTTCGAGCTTGAGAGGGAGAACAGGGCGCGGTTCTGCGCGTGGAATGTCGAGTTGCATCTTGGAAAGGCCCCCGATGCTCTGGTTTCCCTTCCGCCTCCCGATGCCGTGTTCGTCGGCGGAAGCGGAGGCCGGTTGGCGGAGATTCTCTTCGTCGTCTTCAGGAAAAACCCTAGGGCGCGGGTGCTCGTCCCCTCCGTCACTGTCGAGACTTTTTCCCAATGCGTGGAGATTTCTGAAAGGCTTGGACTGTCGGTGGAGGCCACTGAAATCGCCGTCACTTCGTCGTTCCCTGCCGGGAAGTCACATTTGATGAGGGCCGAGAACCCTGTGACGCTTTTTTTAATGCGCAAGGCTCCTTCGTGATTCCCTCTGTTTTTCGATTGCGGAATTTATGTTATAATTCAGAGTGTATGCGCGCTAGGTCTTTTCTTGTTTTTCTGGCATTGTCTCTTCTTTTCTTCTCCGCGACATCATGCGGAAAGCGCAGTGTCTTGGACATTGTGGACAGTCCCGACTGCATAATAGACCTTTCGGAGTCCGTCTATTGGGCGAAGACCGATGCCGCAAGCTCAGTCTATTCTACTGCGCTGCTTGATTTCGAGAAACTAGACACCCACAAGTCTAAGAACCTCCAGGAGATTTGCGGAATGGAGGGGGCGTATGTCTGGCTTAAGATTGAGTTCACCGTTCCGAATCCGCTCAAATACCGCAGCCTCGGTTTCGTCGTCTCCTCGCTCAGGTTCGCGGACAAGGTTTGGCTCAACAACTCGTACATCGGAAGTTCCGGGAAATTCCCCCCGAACGAGAAGGGCGCGCTTTTCATGTCGCACTTCTACTTCTTCCCCGACGGGGTCGTGAAGAACAACGGGGTGAACACGATTTTGATAAAAGTCTGGGCGCACGGGCGGAGCGAGGTGTCCGACGAGATTTTCATAAGCGACTACGACACTGCGTACCGGGAGTACAACAGGCTCTCGTTCCAGAATTCGAAGATGTACCTGATTTTCCAGGGGGCGATGTTCTGCTCGTTCGTGCTTTATTTCATGATGTACATCTGGAGGCGCAAGGACAGGTCCCATTTGGCGTTCTCCCTGCTGAACCTTTGCACGATTTTTTTCCTTGCGCCTTTCCTTGCCCCTGAGATTCCGTTCTATCTTTCCGATTCCGTTTCGTATCTTTTGTTCATGAAGCTCACTTTGTGCGTCAGCTTCTACTTCCTCATAACGTTCGTTTCCTACTTCATAATAGAATTCCTCCATGTCGAGGTTCCTGCATGGACGAAATTCTCCATGTACGCCCTGCTCCTGGTTCCGACGGCCGTCACGCTGGCCGTTCCCTCGTACAACCACCTGATGTCCGTCTGCAAGCCGTTCCTGCTCGCCATGTTCATACAGCTGGGGTTCGCGTTGAAGGCGTTCTTCTCGTGCCTCTTCAAGAAGGAGAAAAGAAAGAGCGCGCTTTTCATTCTGTTCGGTTTCTCTCCCGTCCTCATAGCGATGCTCTGCGATGTCGTGATGAGGGGAATCATGAAGAACACGGCGAATCCGTATTTTTCGATTTTCGGATGGCAGTTGGCCATAATCATGTTCATACTCATCCTTTCGATGCGGTACAACAAGGTCTATGCTAAGAACGAGTATCTGACGACGAGCCTGAAAAAGGAGGTCGCTATTCAGACTCAGAAGCTGACCGAGGCGAACGAGAGCCTCATCATGCAGTCCGAGGAGTTGTATGTCGCGAACGAGAGCCTTGCCAGCCAGGCCGAGGAGCTGCGTTCCGTGAACGAGAGCCTTGAGGGGAAGACGAAGGCCCTTGAGGAGATGAACGAGGTTCTTGAGCGGGAGATGGTCAGGAAGAACCAGGACCTTGAGATGGCGGCCATCGTTCAGCAGAAGTTCTTTCCCCCGCCGGACAAGCTTTTCCGGGGCTGGGACGTCGCCATCTGCTACCAGCCCGCCGCCAAGGTTTCCGGCGATTTGTACGACTACTACACGAGGAACGAATGCCTTGAGGGGTTGTCCATTTTCGACGTTTCAGGCCACGGAATAGCGGCGGGGCTCATCACGATGCTTTCCAAGCGGATAATATTCAACACGTTCAAGGAGTCGCTCGAAAAATTCAAGTCGGTGTCGAACACTTTGTACAAGGTGAACGAGCAGATTCTGGAGGCGAAGGGCGACATAGAGAACTATCTGACGGGAATCCTTCTCCATTTCGCCGATTTCGACGAAGACGACGCTTGCTCCATAACGATGGCGAACGCGGGGCATCCTCATCCAATTCTGTATTCTTCGGTGACTGGTTTGGTCTCGGAGGTGGTCAACGCTGATGTGTCGTTCAACCAGTACGGAGCGATCGGAATAAAGGGGATAGCGGTGTCCTTCCCGGAGATAAAATTCAAGATGGTTCCGGGTGATGTCTTCGTCTGCTTCACCGACGGGCTTGTCGAGGCGTTCAACAGCTACAGGGAGGAATACGGCACCGACAGGCTGAAGCAGGTTCTGAGCCGTTCCGCCGAGATGGATGCCCAGTCCATTTTGGAGGAGATAATAGACGATTTGATGCTATTCTCTTCGGGCGTTCCCCGTGAAGACGATTTGACCATAATCGTTCTGAAAAGGAAAAAGTCTAGCGATTTCATAGAAGAGATTCTTGAGGAGCTGTAGGCTCTTTTGGTGGTTTTGTATGGTTCCGCGTGTTTTGGTTTCCGCAACGTCTTCTTCAAGTGGAAAGACGACAGTTGTTTGTGCGTTGGCGAAGGCCATAGGCCGTCTCTTCTCGAAAAAAACATCGATAGTCAAGATTGGTCCAGACTACATAGATCCGCTTTTCCATTCGAAGGTTGCGGGCGCGAGGACCGGCAACATCGACTTGTTCTTCAACTCCGTGCCCGATGCCGTCTCGGTTTTCGAGAGGGATGTCTACGGCTCCGACCTCGCGCTTCTTGAGGGGGCGATGGGGTTCTACGATGGTGTCTCGAACTCCGTGGAGGCAAGCTCTTTCCGTGTCGCTCAGGCTTTGGAATGTCCAGTCCTGCTTGTCGTCGACGCGAAGGGGAAGGGTGTCTCAATCTGCGCCGAAGTCAAGGGCATAATCGATCTTCAGCGCAGCTTCGAGGAAAATCTCCTTGACTTGATTCCAAAGTCCAGGTTCGCGGTGCTTTTGAACCGGTGCTCGAAAAGTTCGTTCGACTCTCTCTCCAAAAAGATAACTGAAGTGTGCGGAGTGGAGACAATCGGGTTCGTGGAGGACAATCCCGCGTTTTTCATCGGCTCCCGCCATCTGGGGCTTGTCACTCCCGACGCCGTGAATGGCCTGGATGGAAAGATTGAGGCTCTTGCGTCTTCCGTCGAGCGCACCGTCGACTTCGCGCGCCTCTTTGATCTAGCTCGCCGTTCCGTTCCATTGTCCGACAGAAAGGCGGTGAACGAAGAGGAGGAGCTTTCCCGCAAGAGAATCGCTTCGTTCGTTCCTCCCGTGTCGTTCGTTCCGTCAGTGCGCATAGCCGTCGCCAGGGACGACGCTTTCTGCTTCTATTACCGCGAGAACTTCGACATGCTGCGCTTTTTCGGCGCGGAGTTGAGTTTTTTCTCTCCATTGAGGAACGAGCCTGTGCCGGACGGCTGCTCCGGATTGTACATCGGCGGCGGATATCCAGAGCTTTTCTGGTCGACACTGCTGGACAGCCGCGCTTCCGCTTTTTCCATAAGGAGGTTCTGCCTGTCCGGCGCGCCGGTCTTCGCGGAATGCGGCGGATTCATGTATCTCCAGATGCTGGGAGTCCTGCCGGGAAGCTTCGAGAAGAAGGATAGGCTCGTCAGGTTCGGCTATGTGGAGCTTGAGGCGCTGGAGGACAGTTTCCTTCTCAAAAAAGGGGAGAAGGTGCGCGGCCACGAGTTCCACTATTTCGACTCGACCGACAACGGGGAGTCGTTCAAGGCGGCGAAGCCGAACGGAAAGACGTGGCTCTGCGAGAAGATCGCATCTCCTGAGTGCAGGGTGAAAAAAGGGTGCGGAGTCCAGTTACCGTCAATCGAGAAGAACATCGTGGCCGGTTTTCCGCATCTGTATTTTCCGTCGAATCCATCCGTTGCGGAGAACTTCGTGGATGCGGCTCTTTTCCACGCTTCCGTCTCGGCTTCTGACTTTGCGTCTGGCTCCAAGTTGTGCGGCGGCTGCTCCGGGTGCGCGACCTGCCCTTCCAGGAACGGCGGCCCCGGATGCGGGGGATGCGGCGGCTGCAAAACTGCCGGCGGCACCGCTGGAGGAATTGGAGAACAATTCTCTGAAATCTGATAATATTGACGAATGATACTTTTGATAGGTGGCGCTTTTTCCGGGCGCAGTTCTTTTGCTTTCAAGCTTGTTTCTTCGATTTCCGGTTCCACGGAGGATGAGAGAATGGCGTTCGTGCACAAGGTGGACGACGGTGATGCCGTGGAATTCCTCAATGAAACTACCGAAAAGAAAATCATCCCAGAGCTTTCCCGCGTTGTCGAGCGGATATCCTCGTTTCCCGTCGTTGTCGCGACCGAGATGGGGTGCGGTGTCGTTCCCGTCTCCGAGTCCGAGTCTCGCATTCGGGAGGCGAACGGTCGTCTGAACATCGCCCTTTCGTCAGTCGCGTCCACCGTCGTTCTCATGAATTCTGGAATTCCTACCGTCATAAAGGGAACTCTCGACACAAAGCGCGTTCCGTTCTCGCTTTCGTCGTTCGCCGTGATATTCAGACACGGGCAGACTCTCTCCAACGTGAACAAGCAGTTCGCGGGCGGCGGTTCTGACGTTCCGTTGACGGCTCTTGGCGAGATGCAGGCTGTAGAAACCAGGGAGCGGATGCCGGAGCTTTTCTCGAAGTTCCAGACGCTTGTCCGCGGAAAAATCCTCAATCCCAGGCGCGTTTTCGTCTCTCCGATGGTGCGCGCGAGGAAGACCGCCGATATCCTTTTTCCCGATGCCGAAAAAGTCGTCGTGGAGGACATCCGCGAGATGAGGATGGGGCTTTTCGAGAACATGACCCACGAGGAGCTTTCTGCCGGAAAATTCGCGGACGGGAGCGTGTCCGAGGACAACGCCGCCGTCTATCAACGCTGGCTCGACTCCAAGGGAAAACTCGCGACCCCGTCGTCCGCCGGATTCAAGGGCGAGTCCCAGGACGACTTCGTCAAGCGCACTGTAGCGGCGTTCGATGAAATCAGGGCGTCTCTTGATGAAGATGAGATTCCAGTAATCGTGGCCCACGGTGGCGTCCAGATGTCTCTTTGCGAGATGCGCTTTTCGAAGAGCGGATTCTTGAAGAATCTGCACGATTGGCAGAGCGAGAACGCCATGTTCCGGTTTGGAGAGTTGAAGTAGGCCGTCCACGGAGCTTTTCTTGAGTTGAAGCCATGCTTTCGTTTTATCTTCTGCTCCATTTTTCAACAGTGTTTTTCCGTCTCCCCCTTGTTTTCCTCGTCGATTTCATTCTGGGGGAGCCGTCTTTCATCGTCCATCCGGTCGTCCTGATGGGGCGGGCGGTCTCACGTCTCGAAAAGCGGCTGCGTGTCATGTTCGGTTGCCCTTTTTCGGAAAATGGGGACGGAAAAGGATTAGGAAGCAGGAAGGCGAGGGAGCGTTTTTCAGGCTCGGTTCTCGCTCTCGTTGTCTCTTCCGTCTCGTTCGCGATTCCAGCCTCCGTGCTCCTCTGCATCCTCGCATTTTCGTCATCGTCGTTTTGCCTGGGAAGGAGTCTCCGCCTCTTTTCTTTTGATTTTCCTCTGTCCGCACTCGCCGTGTCGGCTTTCTTCATCCTCGATTTGTTTTGGGGATACCAGTGCGTCGCGGCCAGGTGCCTTTCTGACGAGGCCTCCAACATCGCGGAAAAACTTTCCATTTCAATTGAAGAAGGCCGCTCCGCAGTCGCCAGAATCGTAGGACGCGACACTTCCCGTCTCGACCGTGAGGGTGTCGTCAAGGCTTGTGTCGAGAGCGTCGCCGAAAGCACGACAGACGGAATATTCTCCCCGCTATTTTTCTATGCGCTTGGAGGTTCGCCACTCGCGATGCTCCACAAGGCTGTCAACACGATGGATTCCATGATTGCCTACAAAAACGACAGGTACATTTTTTTCGGCTCGTTCGCTGCAAGGTTCGACGATGCGCTGAATTTCATTCCTGCAAGACTGGCGGCTCTCTTCATGGTTCTTTCCGTTTTCGTGCTGCGTGGCGCGTTCTTCATGCGCAATCTCCATCCCGTGCGGGCTGTGAAGGTCTTTCTCCGCGACAGGTACAGACACTCCAGTCCGAATTCCGCACAGACTGAGAGCGTCGCCGCAGGAATGCTGGGAATCCGGCTGGGAGGGAATGCAGTTTATGAAGGAAAAATCGAGGAAAAGGAATTCATTGGAGACGAGACGAGGGAAGCTGACGTGTCCGACATAAAAATTTCCGTCTCCGTGATGTATTTTTCTTCGGCGTTGTTCGTAGCCGCCTTGTCCGTTTTGTTTTTCGCTGTGGCCGGGAATCCGTCCATGTCGTCTTTTTGGGAGGTCGTCCGAAAATGAGCGGTTTTTGTTTCTCTGGGAAAAGGCACGGAGGTTCCGTTTCCAATCGTGTTTTGGATTTTTCCGCGAACACCAGCCCTCTTGGAATGCATCCTGCTTCTTCACGGGCGTTGGCGCGCGTTTCTCTTGAAGATTCCGCAGCCGCCGCCTATCCCGATTCCGAATGCGCTGGATTGAGGAGTCTGCTAGGGGAATTCTGGTCTTTTCCCCCGGAGTCCATAATATGCGGAAACGGAGCCTCGGAGTTGATTCATCTTGTTTCCGGCGTGTTCTTTTCAGGCACCGCTTCCGTTTTGGAGCCGGCCTTTTCCGAATACGGAATTTCGCTTGGGAAGGCGAAGAAGAACATGAAAAAAGCCTCCGTGAAAGGAATCTTCGCGGATTATGATGATGAAGCGTCGTTCTCCAGTATCAGCCTTCCGTCCGGAAATTCGGTTCTCTTCGCGGCTTCTCCGTCGAACCCTTTGGGAAAAGTTCTTTCGTTCAATCAGATTCTCTCGTTGGAGAAGGAGTGCGAGCGCACAGGTAGCGTTTTCGTTCTCGACTCCTGCTTCTGCCAGTTCTCAAAGCGCGCGGAAAACGTTTTGAGAAGCGTCATAGAGCGCAGGGACGATTTCCCGAACCTCGTTGTCCTGAACGCTTTCACGAAATTCTATGGAATGGCGGGAATCAGGCTTGGGTACGCGCTCTGCTTTTCGGAGGGGACTTCCGCAACGCTGCGTTCCTCGGTTGTTCCGTGGTCGGTGGGCTATGTCGCGCAAAAGTGCGGAGAGGCCGTTCTGGAAAGCGAGATTGCAGGCACCGACTTTTGCCCCCCGTCGTCGTGGACGCTCATGATGCGCGCCCATGTCGAATCCGAGCGCAGGCGGTTCGAGACGCTGTTCGAAAGGTGCGGAGTCGAATTCGTGAAGTCCGAGGCGAATTTCATCTCGTTCAAGTTCCGTTTTCCGCCTTCTGCTTTCGTGCGGGAAGAAGGCAGCGTCGTGGAAAAATCCGGCGATGCCGCTTTCTCGCGTTCAACAAGCTCCTTCGACGGAATCGATTCCGTCATCATGCGGTCGTGCGCGGATTTCCCGTCGCTCGGAGAGGACTGGCACAGGCTCGCCATAAAGAGCGTCCATGAGAACGACTTGATGCTCTCCTGTCTTGGCGGGATGTTCGGAGAAAGCAACCGGGAGGAAATCCGGCGCGAAAAGAGGGCGAAGTGCCTGATGGTGCAGGGGACGATGTCGAATTCGGGGAAGTCGCTTTTGGTCGCGGCTCTTTGCAGGATTTTCAGGAACGACGGGTTCCGAGTCGCGCCTTTCAAGAGCCAGAACATGGCGTTGAATTCTGGCGTGACAGCGGACGGGAAGGAGATGGGGCGCGCACAGATAATGCAGGCCGAGGCCGCACGCGCCCTTCCTGATGTCAGAATGAACCCGGTTCTCCTGAAGCCGAATTCGGAATCAGGAAGCCAAGTCATCGTCGACGGGGAGATTCTCTGCTCGATGTCCGCGAAGGATTATTTCTCATACCGGAAAGAACTGATGCCGCGGATAATGGAGTCGTTCGAGTCCCTTTCCGAGGAGAACGACATAATCGTCATCGAAGGCGCCGGAAGCCCCGCCGAGATAAACCTCCGCGAGAACGACATCGTGAACATGGGGCTTGCGGATCGGATCGGCGCGCCTGTGCTGATTGTGGGCGACATAGACAGGGGTGGGGTCTTCGCTTCTCTTTACGGAACTTTCGCCCTGCTCAAGGAACGCGAGAGGAATCTCGTGAAGGGCTTCATCGTGAACAAATTCAGGGGCGACGTTTCGCTTCTTGGGAACGGGCTTTCAATGCTCAGGGATTTGACGGGCAGGGATGTGCTCGGTGTCGTTCCGTACATGAGCGGCTTGAGGATTGACGACGAAGATTCCCTTTCCGATTCTCTTTCTGGAAAATGTGGAGAAGAAAAAAAACTTCTGAAAATAGCGGTCGTCCGTCTTCCGTACATCTCGAATTTCACGGATTTGGAAAGTTTCGCAAGGCTTCCGTTCGTCGGCGTCGAATTCTTCGATTCCGCAGACGCATTCGACATGGACGCGGATTTGCTCGTCATTCCAGGAAGCAAAAATTCAGTGAAGTCAATGGAATTCTTGGACGACAGTGGAATATCGGACAAAATCCGTTCGTTCGCCGTCGGGAAGCCGGTTGTCGGTGTCTGTGGTGGATTCCAGCTTCTGGGCGAGATTCTCGACGATTCCGCCGGCAACGAGGACTCTTCGGCAAAGAAGGTGAGGGGACTTTCCCTTCTGCCGACGCGCACGTTCTTTGATTCAAAAAAAATTAGGGTCCTTGTCTCCGAGAATCTTCCTCCGCTGGACGGGTTCTTCTCGTTCCTTTCTGGTAAAAAGGCTTGCGGATATGAAATACACCAGGGAAGCACGTCAATCGCAGGAAATGATGGATGTATCCGAATCCTCTCGAAAGGAAACGTTCTTGGAACATACATCCACGGATTTTTCGATTCCTCCGAGATTGTCTCTTCAATACTCTGCGCGCTGGCAAAAAAGAGGGGTGTTGAAATTCCCCCTTTCGGAGATTTCAGGACGGAGAAGGATGCCGAATTCGACCGGCTCGAAAGAATCGTGCGCGGGAGTGTCGACGTTGGAAAACTCTACGAGATTATGGGAATCGACAGGAAGGTGTGAGATATGGTTCACTTGTATCACGGAGACGGAAAAGGGAAGACGACCGCCGCCATTGGGCTTTCCGTGCGGTCGTTGGGGAACAGGATTCCCGTCGTTTTCGTCCAGTTCCTGAAGTCGCGGGATGTCGGCGAAATCAGGATGCTTGAGAAAATGGGAGCGAAACTGTTCCGCGGAAAGTCGTGCGGGAAATTCACGTTCCAAATGAGCGACGAGGAGAAGCGGGAGACAAGGCGCATTTCAATCGGGAATTTCAATTCTGCGATGGAGTTGTGCTTGAAGCTTTCCAGAAAGTCGAGCGTCCTTCTTGTCTTGGACGAGATATGCGCCGCTTGGAACTCGAACATGGTGGACAAGGTGGATGTCGAATATCTTGTGACGAATCCCCCTGAGAATGTGGAAATCGTCCTCACCGGCCGAAATCCGCCAGATGTTTTCCTGAAAATGGCCGATTACGCGACGGAGATGAAAAAAGAGAAGCATCCGTTCGACAACGGAGTGGAAGCCAGAAAGGGGGTGGAATTTTGACACTGTACGAGAATCTTCCTGAATTTTCTTCGATAGAGCATCATCTTCCTTCCGAGATTGAATCCGCGAGCATGAGGACGATAATGTCGGAGCTTTCCGAAATGGGAATATCCGTCGAAAAAGAGAACGAGCCTGTGGTCCTCCGGTGCATACACGCGTCCGCCGATTTCGACTACGCGAGGAGCCTTGTGTTTTCCTCAGGCGCGGTCAGAAAACTGTCTTCGATTCTCGCACACGAGCGTCCCGTCATCGTGACCGACACCAACATGGCTCTCTCCGGGATTTCGGCTCCTGTTTGCGAAAAATTCGGCATCGAGAAAGTCTGCTTCATGGCAGACCCAGAAGTCGCCTCCGCGTCAAAAGCGAGCGGACTGACACGCGCGGTCTGTTCCGTGGACAAAGCCGTCTCCCTTTTTTCCGGCCGCCCTGTCGTCTTCGCAGTCGGAAACGCCCCCACGGCCCTTGTCAGAATCCGTCAGCTTTTCGACGCTGGTGTCTTCCGTCCCGCCTTCGTGGTTGCGGCTCCCGTCGGATTCGTGAACGTAATCCCCGCCAAGAACCTCATCCTTGAAAGCCCCCTCGACTCCATCGTCGCCTCAGGCCGCAAAGGCGGAAGCCCAATCGCCGCCGCAATCCTGAACGCGGTGCTATATTCGCTTGCCAAGCGCGCTTGAAAACAAAGAAGAAAAAAAATTTTATCGCTTTTTCGAGTCTTTTCGCACCGCAGTTTTTCCATTACCCGAGGATTTCCTCCGCCAGAATCATGAAATATGACGCGACCTGCTCCGGGCTGTCGGTGAACTTGCAGCCGGACCAGTATTTGAGCACGTCGCTGAAAGTCGAGGAGATGTGGGCGTGCACGAGCGCGGGAGGAAGTTTTGGAGTCGCGTCGAGCTTCTCGTCGCAGATTCGGGCGACCTTCTCGCCCATGCGCTTGTAGAAGACGTCGGCGGATTTCCCCAGAAGGAACGTCTTCGCCTTGCCCTCGTTGTCGCGTATGTGGATGAACATGTGGGTTATCTCGCCTTTCAGGTTGTTCTGGAACGCGTGCCCGTCCTTGTGCTCGATTTCGTCGAACACGTGGTGGATGAGGCTTTCGAGGATTTCGTCGAACACCTCGTCCTTGTTCAAGAAATTCTCGTAGAAAGTCGAGCGGCCTACGTTCGCCTTCTTTATTATGTCCGCCACGGTGATGCTCTGGTACTCCTTGCGGCTCATGAGCGATTCAAGCGCACCTACAATCGCGTTCCGTGTTTTTTCGACCCTTCTGTCCATGTTTTTTTCCGTACAAATTCAGTTTTTTATCCGCTTTCGGACAAGTTCCGATTTCTGTTCTTACAATTGGACTTTCCTGCGTATATATTCATTGGCGAACAGTGTGTCCGCTTCTGGATAGACTGTACCACATTTCTTTTTCAAGGGGTAGATTTTATGGATGACATTTCCGCATGGTATGAAAAAAACAGCGACAGAATCAGGCTCGTCTTCACGATTGTGTCTGGAATAGGGCTTCTCGCGTCTCTCGTCATGGACTGGACGGGAAACTCAGGCGCGCTCGGAGCGTTCGACCCCTCATGGATGGCGATTGTCCTTTGTGGAGTTCCTATTGTGGCGGGGGCGTTCCTCGCCGTCGTGAAGGAGCGCGACATCACTGCGGATGTCCTTGTCTCCCTCGCGCTCATCGGCTCCCTTTTCCTCAAGGAATTCTTCGCGGCCGGGGAAGTGGCGTTCATCATGCAGATTGGCTCCATGCTGGAGGACTTCACATCCGAGAGGGCGAAGAAAGGCATTTCGAAACTCGTGAAGCTCAGTCCCAAAAAGGCGAACCTGTACATGGACGGAGAATCAAAAGTCGTCGACGCGGACGAAGTGAAAATCGGAGACATAATACAGGTTCGGGCCGGCGAGTCTGTTCCAGTTGACGGAATAATCGTCGAAGGAAGCACAAGCCTGGACCAGAGCGCGATGACTGGCGAGTCTGTCCCCGTGGAGAAGGGCGTGGGCGACACTGTGATGAGCGGAACGCTGAACCAGAGCGGAATGGTTCTTGTGGAGGCGACAAAGACAGCCGGCGACAGCTCCCTCCAGCGTCTGATTTCGCTTTCCCGCTCCGCCGACGCTCAGAAAGCGAAAATCGTCAGGAAGGCGAACAGGTGGGCGGCATGGCTCGTCGTGGTTTCGCTGGCGACTGCGGTTGCCGCAGGAATCGCCATCGCGCTTTCCACAGGAGACGGACACTTGGGATTCCAGCGTGCCGTGACGGTGCTGGTCGTGTTCTGTCCGTGCGCATTCGTCCTCGCCACGCCAACAGCAATTTCGGCCGGAATCGGGAACGCGTCCAAGCGCGGAGTCCTCGTCCAGTCGGGAGAGGCGCTGGAGCGGCTTGCAGAGTCGAACGTGGCTGTCTTCGACAAGACGGGAACCTTGACGACCGGAAAGCCCTCTGTCGTGAAAGTGGAAGCGGAGGCGGAAAGCGGAATCGACGGAAGGGAAGTCCTCAAAATCGCGGCTTCGGGAGAGGCTGCCTCGAACCATCCGTTTGCGAAGGCGATTGTGGAGCGCAACAATTCTGACGGGAACGGAATATACGAGATTTCGAACCACACCACAAAAGCGGGCTGGGGAATAGAATTCGAAATCAACGGAAAACGCTGTTCCGTGGGGAAAGTGGACAAAGAGAGCGCGGGCTTCACGCTCGTGGGAGTGTACCGGGAGTCGGCTCTTCTTGGAACTGTTTGCTTGAGGGACTCTGTGAAGGAGAACGCCTCGGAAGCGGTCTCGGAGCTGAAAGAACTCGGAATCCGAACAGTCATGCTCACGGGCGACAACGAAAAGACCGCCCGCCTCGTCGCTGAGGAGCTGGGGATTGACGCCTTCAAAGCCGAATGCACCCCCGAAGACAAGATGGCCTACATCAGGGATATGGAAGCGCATGGCTCTCGTGTCGCAATGTTCGGCGACGGCGTGAACGACTCCCTCGCGCTCAGGGCGGCGTTCGCGGGCGTGGCCATGGGCGGAATCGGAAGCGATGCCGCGATAGAGAGCGCGGAGGCCGTAATCGTGCACGACAACCTCGACGCGCTTCCGTACCTGTTCAAGATTGCGAGGAAGACGCAGAGCCGTATAACGCTGAATCTCTGCATTTCCCTGGTCTTGAATTTCATCGCCGTGGTCCTCGCCATCACGGGAGTTCTGAACGCGGTCTGGGGCGCGCTATTCCACAACTGCGGCTCCGTGCTCGTGGTCGTGAGCGCGTTCCTGCTGCTCTTCTGGAAGGAAAAGTAAATCAGGATAGTCCTTATTCGCGGCCCCAGCCTCCGCCCTCGTTCATCCTGTATTCCTTGTCGTCGTCTATCATCGAGAGCATTGCCTCGGCCGCGGCCGGATCGAACTGGCTTCCCGCGCACCTCTCTATTTCCGCGCGGACAACGGACTGCTCCTTCGGCTTCGAGTACGTCCTGGTGCTCGTCATCGCGTCGTAGCAGTCGGCCACACAGATTATGCGCGCGCTTTCGGGAATGCTCTCTCCTGAAAGTCCGTCCGGGTAGCCGCGTCCGTCGTATCGCTCGTGGTGGTGCCTCGCGCCGAGCGCAAGCTCTGGGACCGCCGAAATCTGGCGCAGGATGTTCCATCCTGTCACAGTGTGCGTCTTTATGGCGGCGAATTCCTCGTCTGTCAATCTGCTCGTCTTGTTGATTATCTCCTCGCTCACCCCGATTTTCCCTATGTCGTGGAGCAGGCCCGCTTCGTAAATCATCTCCTGTTCCTCGTCGCTCTTTCCGAGTCTCCTGGCTATCTCCCTCGCGTAGAGCGCGACCCTCTGAGAGTGTCCGTTCGTGTAGTGGTCCTTCGCGTCGACAGTCTTTGAAAGAGCCGTCATCATCTCCCTGATGAGCGTCTCCGTCCTTGCGAAGTGCGCGGTGTCATCGGCGAGCAGGTAGACTTTACCCGCCGTCTTCTTGTTGTCCGTCAGCGTCTTCTCTTTCGGCGTGAATTTTCTTCCGTCGATGTCGAGCGTCCTGTTCTCCGCTATGAGGCGGTCGAGCAGGACCAGAGCGTCATGTGGCGTGGTCTCGATTTCGGGAAAAATCCTGAGCGCGCTTTTGTTGAAGTCTGCCACGTTTCCGTTTTCGTCGGAGACGATGACTCCCTCTGCGACGTTCTCCATGATGAAGTCCCTCGCAAGCTCCTTCGCTCCGAGTATGTCGTACCGGAACACCGCCAGGTACAGGAACAGAGTCGCGATTGTATAGCCGAACACCGTTGTGTCGTATCCAGGAATCACATCGATGATTTGCATGATGAAGAACGCGCTGTCCGAAACTATCGCCATGAGAATGAGGACGAGCTGCTTTCTCTTCTTGCCTTCAGCCGCTTTTCCTATCGCCTTGAGTAGGCTCCATGTTCCGTAGACTATGTACATGATGATTACGAGGTCGTATGCGATGTGCCAGATTCCGTTTGTGTGGACTATGTGCGGGAACAATCCTTCTTCGCTGAACGACATGGAACTGTAGTACAGGCCGTTGGTCTGCGGAAAAAGCACTACGGCGTATGTGGCCGCATGCAGCAACGCCAGCGAATTCGAAATCCACGGCCTGAATCTTTTGTCGCAGAGAATCAGGACGAACTGGAAAAGCGAGAACGGAATCCAGACTCGGCCGAGATAGCAGAACTGGTTCGAAAGAATCGAAGCCTCTTCCGTGCGGGACAGCATGTGCGCGAGGTACCCGGCGTTGTTTATGAGCGTCGCCGCGCAATAGAAGAAAAGCCAGCCGTGCAGAGGCCTCTTCCATTTTTTCAATATGTACGCGCACATGAAAAGCATTAGGGCGATTCCCGCGTATTGGACGCAGAGCAGCATGTCGTAGAGTGGCATTGGAGTCTCCTTTTCATTATCCGTTTTTGGTCAGTCCTGTTCGCCGGAATGGCAAATGGAACATCTATTATACACCATGTCTGGAAAAATCAATGAAGAAAGTTTTTTGACGGATTCAGTCATTCTTCCATGTGATTCAAATCCCCCCCCTCCATAAAAAATGCACCTCCTCGTATATTAATGTTATTGAATTATCTTATTCGATTTGGGATAGTATACCCGTGATATATGACCCGATAACCCGCCACCTCCTTGGGGCTTTCCCCGTAACTAAGACTGGGTTTCTTGCTCTGGCTGGCAGTA
>JAGBIY010000025.1 GCA_017934745.1 Treponema sp.
CAAAACACTAAACATCGCAAGCGATGTTAACGCCACCGCGAAGTGGTACTGCCGTTTTGGGCAAGACTGCGCAAGCAGGCTGCGGTTCCCGCTGGGAGCTTGTTTCTGCAACTACGATATGCAGAAACTCGACATTCGACCTAACAGAATTTGAAGGGAAAACTTGATTTTTTTCGGCGCACATTCTAATATGTCGGAAGAGAGGACAATGACGTCCGACGGAAACGCGTGAATTCGTTTGCGCTTTTCCGTCGGACGTTTTTTTTTGTCCTGGCAGAACGATGGCGTTCGCTTTTTGGGGGCATCATGCCCTTTTTAAGGCGGCGCCATTTTTTTTTCGGCAATCGGGGGTACAAAGAAATGGCATTGCTTTTGGAAGGGGAGACGCGCATTCCGTCTGGCTGCGCGATTTCCGGGATTTTCGACGCATCTGGAAAAAGGATGAGGGGGGACAGCATAATCCGCTCGATTTCAACGATGCACGACCGCTCGAACGGTCTTGGAGGAGGTTTCGCCGGCTACGGAATCTATCCTGAGTACAAGCAGCACTACGCGCTCCACATTTTCTACAGCGGACTGGACGCGAAGCACGAGACGGAGCTTTTTCTGGAGAAGAAATTCGACATCGTGAACCTTTCAAAAATTCCTGTGCGGAAGCATCCGAGGATAAAGGACGCTCCATTGATTTGGAGATATTTCGTCTCTCCTCTCCAGACGCGGCTTTCCGAAAGCCAGCTCGACGAGATGGAGTACACGGGGCAGGCGGTCAACTTCGTCAACTCGAACATAAAAGGCGCCTTCATCTTCTCTTCCGGCAAGAACATGGGCGTATTCAAGGCTGTGGGCTACCCGGAGGACGTGGGCGAATTCTACAGGCTTGAGGAGTACGAGGGCTATGCGTGGACGGCTCACGGACGCTATCCGACGAACACCCCCGGCTGGTGGGGCGGGGCGCATCCGTTCGCCTTCCTCGACTGGACTGTCGTCCACAACGGCGAAATCTCAAGCTACGACGCGAACAGAAGGTACGTCGAGATGTTCGGCTACAAATGCACCTTGCAGACAGACACGGAAGTAATCACATACATAATCGACTATCTAGTGAGGAAGCAGAAATTGACACTTGAGGAGACCGCGGGCGTGATAGCGGCTCCTTTCTGGGAGACAATCGGAAACATAAAGGAAGAAAAGAAGAGGGAGCAGATTGAATTCCTCAGGCGGCAGTTCTCGGAACTACTCATAACGGGACCGTTCTCCATAATACTCGGATTCGAGGGCGGGCTCATGGCGTTGAACGACAGGCTCAAGCTCCGCTCGATGGTGGCGGCGCAGAAGGAAACCCTCACTTATTTCGCGAGCGAGGAGTGCGCCATCAGGGTATTGGAGAACGATTTGGACAGAATCTGGTCGCCGCGCGGAGGCGAGCCGATTGTCGTGATGCTGAACGAGGAGGGGAAGAAGAATGTTGGCTGTTGATTACATCGCTCCTGAATTCGAAATCATCAGGGGAGCAAACTGCATTAACTGCAGGAAATGCGAAAGGGAATGCGCGAACGAGGTGCACAAATTCGACGAGAAGAGGAAGGTCATGATTGCGGACGAGTCCAAGTGCGTGGACTGCCAGAGATGCGTGGCCGTCTGCCCTGTGCACTGCCTCAAAATCAGGAAGTCGGAGAATTCGTACAGGCAGAACGACAACTGGAGCGCGCAGACGATGAACGAAATCTACAAGCAGTCGGCGACCGGCGGAGTCCTGCTTTCCTCGATGGGAAACCCGAACGGAAACCAGCCTGTCTACTGGGACAGGATTCTCGTGAACGCAAGCCAGGTGACGAACCCTCCAATCGACCCGCTCAGGGAGCCTATGGAGACGAAAGTCATGCTCGGAAAGCGCGCCTCCAAAATCGAGAGGAACGCAGACGGCTCCATAAAGACAGACCTTCCTCCGCACATCTGCCTTTCCACTCCGATAATGTTCGGCGCGATGTCGTACGGAGCAATCAGCTACAACGCCCACGCGTCTCTCGCCAAGGCCGCGAAGGAGCTGGGCATCTGCTACAACACCGGCGAGGGCGGACTCCACGAGGATTTCTACGCCTACGGTGAGAACACAATCGTGCAGGTCGCTTCGGGGCGTTTCGGCGTGCACCACGACTACCTCATGGCGGGTGCTGGAATCGAAATCAAGATGGGGCAGGGCGCGAAACCCGGAATCGGCGGCCATCTTCCGGGCATGAAGATATCCGATTCTGTTTCCGCCACCAGAATGATTCCGAAGGGAACCGACGCGATTTCCCCGGCTCCCCACCACGACATCTATTCAATAGAAGATTTGAGGCAGCTCATCTATTCTCTCAAGGAAGCCACCGGCTACACGAAGCCAGTCATCGTGAAAATCGCGGCCGTCCACAACTGCGCGGCAATCGCGTCTGGAATCGCCCGCTCTGGTGCCGACATCATCGCTGTCGACGGCTACAGGGGCGGAACAGGAGCCGCTCCGACCAGAATCCGGGACAACGTTGGAATCCCGATTGAGCTTGCGCTCGCTTCAATCGACCAGCGGCTCAGGGACGAAGGAATCCGCGGAAACTGTTCGATAATCGCTTCCGGCTCAATCCGCTCTTCCGCCGACTTGCTCAAGGCAATCGCGCTCGGAGCAGACGCCGTTTACATCGGAACCGCCGCGCTCATGGCGATGGGCTGCCACCTCTGCCGCTCTTGCCAAAGCGGAAAGTGCAACTGGGGAATCGCGACCCAGAGGCCGGAACTCGTCTCAAGGCTCGACCCGGAATGGGGAAGCAGAAGGCTCGTGAATCTCGTGAACGCGTGGACGCATGAGCTAAAGGAGATGATGGGCGGAATGGGAATCAACTCCGTGGAGGCCCTCCGCGGCAACAGGCTCATGCTCCGTGGAGTCGGTTTTTCGGAAAAAGAGCTTGAGATTTTGGGAATCAAGCACGCTGGAGAGTAGCCCGTCCGTAAAAGTGGAGTTTTCGGACAGGAAATTTAAGGAGAATTGGAAAAAATGCTGGAACTGAAAATAGACTATACGACTCCGTTTGAGGAATTGAACGAGAGGATAAGGAATTCCACCGACAGCCAGATAAAAATCAACAACTGCGTCGGTCAGAGGTACATCGCGGCGGGTCTTTCCGGGAAGAAAATCGACATCGAGGGAATCCCCGGAAACGCGCTTGGGGCCTACATGAACGACAGCGTAATCAACGTGGTCGGGAACGTGCAGGACGCCACCGGCGACACGATGAACGGCGGAAAAATCATCGTCCACGGTTGCGCCGGCGACGCTACAGGCTACGCCATGCGCGGGGGCGAGATTTACATCCGCGGAAACACCGGCTACCGGGCCGGAATCCACATGAAGGCGTACAAGGAACAGCAGCCCGTAATCGTAATCGGCGGCGAAGCAGGCTCTTTCCTGGGCGAATACCAGGCGGGCGGAAAAATCATCGTGCTCGGCCTCGACCTTCCGAAAAAGCTCGACGGCAGGGACTACGCCGGCCATCCCTACAAACGCCCGGACATCGGCGACTTCCTCGGAACCGGAATGCACGGAGGCAAAATCTACATCCGCCTGCACGGAAACGAGGAGCCAGAAGTCCCTGAGTACATCGTCAAGGAAAAGTTTCATGGAAGCGAAATCGCCGAAATCAAAAGCTACCTTGAACAATTCTGCTCCTACTTCGACGACGTGGACTTGAAGGAGCTTGTCGAATCCGACTTCGTTGTCCTCTCCCCGAACCCGGAGAAACCGTACAAGCAGACATATTGTGCCAACTGAGCGCTGCCGTTGTCCAAATGAATTCTAAGCATTGCTGGTTGGCTGCAGCATCGCCAAGAATCGCTAGGGCGATTCTTGCGCAGGGTGCTGCAGGGGTCCTTTTGTGTCCTAAGCATTGCTGGTTGGATGCAGCCACCGCAAAGAATTGCTTCGCAATTCTTTCGCACGAGTGCGCTGCCATGGTCTTTTGTGTCCTAGTCGTTGCTAGTTGGATGCAGCCGCCGCAAAGAATTGCTTCGCAATTCTTTCGCATGTCTGTTTTGTGGTAGTCGATTAAGCGTATGTGTATGTCTGCGATTCTGACATTTTCAGCAACTACATTCTCAAATTTGAACACTATTCGCCATTGGTCGTTTATTCTGATTGAATAGAAAAAAGCAGTCAAACTGATTCGACTGCTTTTTGCAATTGTCATTGAAGCCGTGCTCAGGACTCGACAGGATTTCGAGGGGAGGAGCGGATGATGTGTGAGGGGAATTTAGAGAATAATGCTTCTCTTTTAGTAGGTGCGAGTAGTAGCCCCTGCCCAATTACAACTTCCGTCTGCATTTATCACACAAATAAGTGTGACAGCATAAGATGAACTGTATTCTCGAAAAGTAACAACATAAATGTCTCCAGGTGAGTAGTTGTAGTCGCTGAGTGCATCCCACAAAAGTTCACTCTCAGTTTTCGATAATTTTGAAATTCTGTGTGTTGTATATGGATATGTACGAACCGTCTCCTCATACCAAGTATTTAATCCTCAATTGCACGCAGAATTATATGACGTCCGTTGCATTTTGGACATCTTACAGAACTTTTTAAATCTGTATCATCTACTTGAACGCAATGTTTTGCGTCTGAGTTTATCAATGCATTTCCTTTTCGTCCAAACAATTTTCTTTTCATTGGTAAAGGAATTCTATTTGAACTAAAACTGTAATTGCAATCATTGCAAAAACACAGATATGGTTCTCTTTGAAACGGAAACATTACTTTCTTGTGCATTCAACTGTTGTTGCTCCAGCAGAAACCTTTACATTGTAGTTTTTTGAAATTGTATTGATAACACTAGCTGCTATTCCTAATGCCCCAAGTACTGTTCCACATACTGCAATTAATTCTGTTGTTGTAAGTGCAACAACTGTGCCTCCGACTGTTGTTGTCACAGCATAAGATAAACCTGCAACTGCACTTGCTCCACCAGTAAATGGGGCGGCAGCTATTCCTCCTATTGTTGCCAGTCCAGCAGCAATGGCACCTCCGATTCCAACTTTTTTTGCTACAGATTTTTTCTTCTACCAGAGATAATTTTCTGAGCTAAATCTCCTGTTATGATAATTTTATCAGCGTTATTTTTTACAGCTGTTTCGAGTTCTTCTTTTGTACTTACTGTTACTGTTGCCATTTTATTTTTCTCCTCTGCATTCTTTGCACCAAGATTGATTGCGAATATCGCCATTGCCGCAAAACGAGCGAAGCGATGTTTTGCGGCAATGGAATCTGTCAATTCCATTGCTATGGTATACCATAGCCCTCCGCTTGCGCTCGCTGTTCCTTACTTACCGCAATGATAAAAAGTAACTAATTGTTATTACTGTAACTAACACTGCGCTTATGGTCAACAGTAGCTTTTAGCAATATTTTAAGATAGATGAATGAAATACCGATTGAAACTGTCATTAGGGAAAATATAAAGTCGCTTCGGAAGCAATTGGGCTGGAGCCAGGAATTTTTGGCAGAGAAGACTGGGGTTTCTGCGCCTTACATCACGCAAATCGAAGTCGGTAAAAGAACACCGTCGCTTGATATTGTAGAAAAGTTGGCATCCGCGCTTGGAGTCGAATACAAAGTGCTTTTTGAACCGCGAAATTCACCGGCGGACATATCATCAGGCAATTTTTCAAAGCACCTTCTTGAGTCGAAACTCATCTCGGCGATTACAGATACGATTCACAATGAGTTCAACGCATAATCGGTAAGGGAGTCATGTTTACTACCTCCGATTACAATGTGCTGCAATTGGATTGTTTTGTCAAATGAAAAGGTTGTGTGTTTTTATATTCTTGTCGATTTTTCCATTGTTGATTTTTGCGCATGGCATTACGTTGACCGACCATTCTCAGATTAAGGAACTTTCACGTTTCAGGATAATGGGAACAATAGAACTGCGAGAAGGAAAAAATATTTCCGCCCCTGTAAAATACAGGACACTCAATCACGAGGGCGGAATGAAAGTCGTTGTGATGGAGATTTTAAAAGACGATACTGTCGATGGAGAAAGGGGGAAGTGGCTTTATGTCTTGATGACATCTCCCATGTGGGTTGAAGGCGGAGAATGGCTTGAAAAGTATCAGAAATTCTTGATTTTTCTTCCCGATGAAATGCCTGTTTTTGATTTTGAGTACTAAAGGGAATCTCGAAAAATTTCATTTTTTGAATTTCTCCCCATTAAAACATCAAGTTTGAAAACAATACAATTGCTTGAACCGAAAAACAATTTGCATCTTCGACTTCTTGTTTGGTTAAAATCTGCCTTCTGTTACCGCTTCCCTAAGGCATTTATTCATTCTTGTTTGGTAGCCTTTTCCTGTCGATTTCATAATGGCAAGAATATCTGCATCGATTTTAAATGAAATCATCACTTTTTTTGGAGTTATATCAAAATACTCTTTATGATATGGAACAAATTCCTGCAATTCCTCTTTTGTGAATTTGGGAGAATCTTCATCATAAGTAACAGGGATTTTCTCAATTTCTGCTATTCGTTCAGCCGTTAATTTTTTTGATGTAATCATAGTAGACCTCCTTCAAATCATTGTCTGCTCTTTGTGCCGATATAATTCTAGTTCGTTCCCGCTCGGTAAAAGTTGTTACGAGTACCAACAATCCATTTATACAGCCGATGCCATTCCATCGTTCCTCATCTATAGAATGTTTTCTGTTGTAACGGACAAGAAAATAGGGATCGTCAAAGACGTCCGTTATTTCCTCGAATCCGAAACCATGTTTTTTTCGGTTTATTTCGTTTTTTTCCTCATCCCATTCAAAGCGACCGTCATCGCTTATTACAGTGTTCCCCATAAAAAAATCCTTACAATAAAGTATATATTCTCAAGAATATACTGTCAAATATTTATATGGTGGTATATAATATGGGCTTGAATCACAAATTTTGCGTTAGTTTTGACGTCGGCAAAAAACGTTTTTACGGTTTAAAACGCTAGTTAGGCGGACGTTCTATGTAATCGGATAGATGAAATAGAAAATCGTTATTCTGAATCTGGAGAAGAATCTGCTTTTGGAGCAAAAAGTCATAATGCTTATATTTGTGCCATACGGCGATTTCAAGACTTGTGTCGTGAAATACAACGATAGTGGGACTTTTTCTAGTTTTTTTTGATTTTGTTGACATTTTCAAATTGTCATTTTATCATGCTATTATGAAGTTCAAAAAAGCAGGAAAAATTATTGTAATTGGAGTTGTATTCGTAAAGAAAACACAGAAAACTCCGAAAGAAAAGATAAAACTTGCAAAGCAGAGATTGAAGGAGGTCTGATATGGATTATGTTTATGTAAAAGATTCGGAAGGGTATGTTTTCAAGAAATTAGAATCAGAAGTTTCTCCTGATGAGAAAATCATCTCTGAAAAAGAATATATGAAAATCTCAGGACTTTCCTCTTATGAAAAGAAATTTGGTCACGGTGGCGCAAGAGAAAATGCAGGCAGAAAACAAAAATTTGCGCTGCCGCTTAAATTTCAAATCCGCGTGACAAAAGAGGAAAAAGATTTTATTGCCTACGCAAGAGAGCACAATTTAAATTATTCTGCGCTGATGCAGATGTGATAGCGCACAACATGGGTTCATGGCCGACACAGAGAGCCAAACACTGTTTGTGACTCTATGTGTCAAATGCCCCCTCTTTCACGCTCTCAACAAAATCCGCTTTTCTGCTGTAGAATCTATTCATGCTTTCTTTAAAAAAATCATGCGTTGCGTTTTTCGCCGCGGCCCTTTTTCTGCCGCTCTTCTTTTCATGCGCGTCCGTTCCTTCTGACGGAGCGGCTTCTTCTGGAGAAATTGAGAAGCGGCCGGTCGGGGAGGGGCAGGCCGCCGCGAGCAAGACAGCGGAGCCAGAGGCCGTTCCCGACAGCAAGATAACGCTTTTGTTCGCGGGGGACGTGATGGCGCACGCGACGAACTACCGTCCGGGAAAATTCGACCGCATCTGGCGCGACGTCGCTCCGCTCGTGAAGACGGCCGACCTCGCGTTCGCGAACATCGAGGCTCCTGTTTCCGACGCGATTCCCTGGAACACATATCCGCAGTTCAACATGCATTCGGAGTATGTGGAGGCGGCGATTGACGCGGGCTTCAACGTGTTCTCGCTCGCGAACAACCACACGAACGACCAGCTCCTCCAGGGCATAAAAGACACCAAGAAGTATTTCGATTCGAGGAAGGGCATTTGGGCGTGCGGATTGAAGGACAATCCAAGCGACCCGATTTCTCACAAAATAATAGAAAAGAATGGATTAAAAATCCTCTTCGTGGCGATTACCGAGCTTCTGAACAGGGGAGATGCCTCTTCCTACATCGACTACTATCCGTCGACGCAGAAAAAGCGCGTGCAGCTCTCGTCCGAGCTGAAAACGCTGCAGGAGAAGAGCGGCTGCGATTTGTTCGTGCTCTCCGTGCACACCGACGAGCCTGAGTACGTCCTTTCCGTGACCGAAGCGAGAAAGAAATTCTACAGGGATTTGATAGAGGAGTGCAAAGTCGACATCGTATGGGCGAACCATCCGCATGTCGTGAAGGGCTACGAGGAAGTGGAGCCTTCGACTTCGTACGCGGAACAGTCTGGCAGGAAGGCGTTCATCATGTACGCGAACGGAAACGTGATATCGGCGCAGAGGCAGGAGCCGAGCTTCAAGAAGCCTGAGACCGACTGGGACAACACGGGGGAGGGCCTCTTTCTAAGAATGGAATTGAAGAAGACGGCGGACGGAAAAATCACAATCGAAAAGACCGAGCCGTTCCTCATCACGACCTATATCGCCCCAAGCCACCAGTTCGTCATAAAGCTTTTGGACGACTCGTTTTTGGACGCGCTAGACCGCACGGAGCTTTCCGACTGGGCTTCCTACCTCCGCGCCCGCAGGGAAATCGTGAACAAGCGCATCGAGGAAAGTGAAAATTGAAAATTGAGAGTTGAAAGTCGAAAAAATTCCATTTTTCAGTTCTCGGTTCTCCATTCCCCTAGAATGAGATTATCTCGTTGAAGCACTTTATTGCGTAGTCGTCGGTCATGCCCGAGATGAATTCGATAACGCACTTCTGGAACGATGCCTCGTTTTGCACGTCGAAAATCGTCTCTGTGTCGTATCTCATCTTCTTCCTTAAATTTTCGCCCGTGCCGGCCTTCTGGTAGTTCGAGTGGCAGATGAGCCATTCCTCGAACGCCTTCGCGAGCATGGGGAAGTCTACCGCGTTGAACGGCATTCGTCCGTTCTTCGCGAACGGCTCCGCCTTCATGAGCGTCCGGTATATCGTCTTGAGCACGTTGTCCGCGTAGTTCTGGAATTCCTGCAGGCGCCAGTTGTTGTAGATGTTCTTGAAGCAGAACGACTTGAGTTCCGATATGAATTTCGCGTAGCTTTCAGAGAAGCAGAGCCCCTTTTCGGGCGACGAATTCTCGCACAAATCCACAATCATGTCGTTGATGAGCACCGTCGTGTTCACCGCCCTGCCGCTCCTGTGGGCGACCGTGCCGATTCTCTCCCCGCTCCTTGTCCTCTCCGCCCTCATTCCGAGCGTCGTCATGACGATTTCCCTCATCTGCCTGTAGCTTCCCATGTCCAAAAGGTGGTACATCTTCGCGTCCTCTATGTCCCTTCCCAGGAACGCAATCTTGTCGCTCAGCTTCACCACGCATCCTTCCCATGTGTACGGCTGCGTCATGCCCGGCCTCTTTATGTCGTAGAGGTTGATGGCCTCGCTCCTGGGCTTGATTCCCTGCTGGTCGATTTCCCCGCAGTGGCAGATGAGTCCGTCCCTCACGGCGTATGTCAGGTTCAGCGGCCGCTTGATTCCGTTCGGGTCGTCCAGCGTCTCTATGTAGTCGGCGAAGAAGAGCGAGTTGCGTTCGTGCCAGAATTTTTTCGGCACCGTCTCGTTCTCCTCTTTTCCGAGTATGGAGTTGAGGATAGTCTCCCCGGAGTGCCCGAAGGGTGCGTGGCCTATGTCGTGCCCTATCGCTATCGCCTGCGTCAGCTCGTCGTTCAGTCCGAGCGTGCGCGCTATGGTGCCGGCTACGGACGCGACGTGGCCGACGTGCTCGATTCTCGTGCAGGCGTGGTCGTTGCTCGGGTCGAAGAAGACCTGCGTCTTGTTCTTGAGTCTCCTGTAAGCCCTGCAGTGGAGCAGGCGAGTGTAGTCCCTCTCGAATTCCGAGCGCAGGTCGTTGCCCCTGCCGTACATTTCCTTCTCCCTCTTTGTTGCCTGCTTCCACTTCGGGTTCAGCGAATCCGTCCTCACTTTTGTGAACGAGCCTTTCATGTAGACCTCCTTTCTTTGCGTTCCCGGAAAAACAAAACAGGCTGTCCTTTTTTTCGCGGGCAGCCTGTTTTGTTTCAATCGATGATGTCAGATTTGCGTTCGATTTTTGTTCGGGGAGTGCATGTTCATTATCTTTATCCTGTTCTCCACCGTTCTCCTCATGTCGTTTATGTTGTTGATTATGACGTAGTTGTCCGCGGCCTTGATGAGTCCGTTCTTCGTCATCTTCGCCATCTCGTTCTTCACGTCATCCACCGAAAGACCAGCCCAATGGGCGATGTCGCTGACCGTGAGGGGGAAAACCCTCCTGTCCTTCGGGATGACCTTCCCGCTTTGAGCGTCGCTTTCGAGCGTCACTGGAGGAAGAGAGCCTGTTTCGTCGAACATGCACATGAGGTCGGCGAGACGCGCCTGCTTGTCGTCGAACGTGAGAATTTTGAGTCTTCTGGTCTGGTCGGAGATTCTTTTGCAGAAGAGCTTGAGGAGCATGAGCGCGATTTGCGGATTTCCCGTTATGAGAATCTCGAAGTTCTCCTTGTTGAATTCGAGGCAGTCCACCCTGCCTTTCGCAACGCAGGTTGCCGAGCGCGGCGAGTTGTCGAGGATTGCCATCTCCCCGAAAAGCTCTCCCGGATTCAGGATGTCCAGGTTCTTGTTCGTCCCGTTGACGCACTTTGTGAGCTGCACGATTCCGCGCTGTATCAGATAGAACGTCTCGCCCTTCTCGAATTCGGCGATGATGATTTCTCCGTTCTCGTATGTCTTCGCGAACCTTGAGAATGCGGGCAGGTCGAACGCCTTTTCTGCGGAGTCGCTCTGGTAGTCGCTTGGAAGTCCGTTGTTGCCGAGCGGGTTGTATTCTCCTGACCTTATGAGAAGGTTCCTCTCGGCTTCCTCCTTCTTCTTAGCCGATGTCGCGTTGGCCATGGATTTTTTGAGCATTTGGGCGACTTCCGTGTTCTTGGTGTATTCGGGGTTCTGTTTGACGAGTCTGGCGCACGCTCCGATGCAGCTCTGCCATTTCTCGTCCTCGAAGAACGACTTCGCAACCGCGAACAGTCCGTCTTTCACGCGCTCCTTCCGGCCGACCGCCATGTCGTCCTCGTCCTTGTGCATGTTCAGGATTTTCGTTGTCTTTGCGTGGACTGTCTTCAATTCCTTCGAGAATATCCTGAGCATCTTCATTATGAGCGTCTTGTTCGTCACGAAATAGCTTTCGAACTCGGGAAGGGTCATGACGATGCATACTGAATTCGCCGCGGCTGTCGCGGTCTCGTCTCTCTGCGACTTTCCCAGGGCGGTCTTTATTCCGAAAAATTCTCCTTCCTTGACCACCGTATTGGTCGTCTGCTTCGTTTCCATGTCTATTCCTGAAAGAACGACAAGGCCTTTCTGCAGAATGTAGACCTTGCCATCTTTGTCGCCTTCGAAATATATTATGGAACCTTGATTGTAGTTTATGAGTTTTGGCATTCGCTTTTCCTTCCGGCTTCATTGAATCGAGAATATAAACTAATGATACCACAGATTCTGCTTAAATTCCATTTGCGACGCTAATTTGCTATTCTTCATGGAAAAACATGAGGATATTGAAAAAATGATTGATTTGCACAGCCATTCGTCCGCGTCCGACGGAGCGAGAAGTCCTGCCGATTCCGCGCGCTACGCGATTGAGAAGAAGCTACGGGTCTGGGCTTTGACCGATCACGACACCGTCGACGGTCTTGCCGGGGCTGCCTCCGTCTGCGCGGAGGAGGGGGGCGACATTGTTTTCGTTCCTGGAATCGAATTGAACATAGCGTGGCCGACGGGGGAATTCCACTTGCTTGGGCTTGGGCTTAGGAGATGCTCCGACGAGCTGAGAAGCACAATCGAGTATCTTTCGCAGGACAGGCGTGAGCGGAACGAGCGCATGGCGGACATGATTGAAAAATCCCTCGGCGTGAAATTCGACGTGGAAAAAATGGAAGAGAAATTCGGTACGAAGCAGATTGGCCGCCCCCATTTCGCGCGCATGATGGCCGAGTCCGGCATCGTGAAGCGGCCGCAGGAGGCGTTCGACCGATTTCTCGGAAGCGGAAGGCCGTTCTACGTCGGTCATGCCGGGGAGGATTTGGACACGGCCGTCTCCGCCATAAAATCGTCTGGCGGAATCCCCGTCATGGCGCATCCGAAATCTATCTACGTCTCCCTGAACAAAATCGAGCCTATAATCGAGGATGTCCACAGGCGCGGTGTTTTGGGGCTGGAGGCCTACCATCCGTGCGTCAGGATAAACGAGGGCGCGCGCCTAGAGGAGATTGCGAGAAAGTTCGGCATGTTCGTCACGGCCGGAAGCGACTTCCACGGCAAGGGCGTCCGCGCGGACAGGCACCTGGGCTTCACCGCCGGCGATTTGATGATAAAGGACCGGTTCTGGGACGAAGAACTTCTTCCGGCCCTCGGCGGTTCGTTCGACTACAAGTCGACTGAATTTTTTGCGGGGTGACACTACAGCGTTTTTCAAAATAATTTTTTGTTTTATTTTCATCTTTTTTGCAGAAAACGAAAAAATCGGGATAAGTAATTTTCAAACACAGTTTGAGGTGATTTATGCAGATATTTTCGTTTTCTCCGTTCGGCTATGAAGGCTCGCTCGTCACTGTGGAGGTCGACTTGAGGCGAGGAATTCCGGCCATAGATTTGATAGGCCTTGCGGACGGAGCCGTGAAGGAGTCGAGGGAGCGCATGAAGTCGGCCATACGGAACAGCGGCTTCGAGTTTCCGATGGAGCGCGTCCTTATAAGCCTTTCCCCCGCCGACTTGAAGAAGGAGGGGGCGGGGTTCGACTTGGCGTTGGCGTTGGCCGTCCTTGAGGCGGACATGAGGAAGGGCGATGGCTCTTTCGACATGAATCCGGAGCCCATCCTCGTCATGGGGGAGCTTGAGCTTTCCGGCGCGCTCCGCCCTGTGAAGGGTGTCCACGCCGCCGCAGCGACTGCCGCCTCGGCCGGAATCCGCAAGTGCATTGTCTCAAGCGCGAACGCCGCCGAAGCCAGGGAAGTCGTCGGCATGAAGGTGTTCGGAGCGACCAATCTCGGAGAGGCTTTCGAGTCGCTTTCGAATCCCGACTTCTTCACTGGCGGTGTCGACGATTCCGATTCGTTCGTGCCGGAAAACTGCGTCAAAGTCTCCGGTGTCCTTTTCCCCGCCGAGGATTCGAGCATGGAATTCTCCGACGTGAAGAACCAAAGCCGCCTCGTCCGGGCATTGCAGATAGCGGCCGCCGGCGGGCACAATCTCCTCGCATTCGGTTCTCCCGGCTGCGGCAAGACGCTCGCGCTGCAGCGTTTCCCGGCTCTGCTCCCTCTTTTGACTGTGGAGGAGGCCCAGAGCGTGACCCGCATCCATTCCCTCGCAGGTCTTCTTTCTCCTTCCCAGCCGCTGCTCCGTGTTCCTCCGTTCCGCGTGCCGCACCAGACGGCCTCGATAGAAGGAATCTGCGGGGGCGGCCCTTCATGCAGACCCGGAGAGATTTCTCTGGCCCACAACGGCGTTCTCTTTTTGGACGAGGCCGCCGAATTCCGCTCGTCCGTGCTCCAGATGCTCCGTGTTCCGCTTGAGAGCGGCTGCATAACGCTGAGCCGTGCCGGCCGCTCCACTACCTATCCCGCGAAATTCCAGCTTTTGATGGCGACGAACCCGTGTCCGTGCGGAAACTACGGCTCATCATCCAAGATATGCCTCTGCAGCGCGAAATCCGTCGAGCAGTACTGGAGAAAATTCTCCGCGCCTCTGCTCGACAGAATCGACATCCGCGTAAGCGTCTCGTCTTCGCCGGGGGACGTGGAAGAGCCTTCTCGTTCGACCTCCGAGCTGCGTGTCGCCGTCGCCGAGGCGGTCAAAATCCAGAGAACGCGCGGAAAAAGGAACGCCTGCATGACTCCGCAGGACATACTTGAATTCTGCGAGATTGATTCGGACGCGAAGAAAGTCCTGGACGATGCCGTCTCCGAATGCGATTTTTCCCAGCGGGCTGTGAGCGGAATAATGAAACTCTCAAGGACGATAGCCGACATGGACTCTTCGGATAAGATTCTCCGTTGCCATGTTGAGGAAGCAGTGTCGTTCAGGTCGAATGTCGGCGCGTTGGAGCTTTTTTCTGGAGAGTAGTTGCTGTTTTGTCGTCCTGGCCATGTCAGTGATGGACAAAAAAAAGGAACCGCATTTGCGATTCCTTTTTTTACCGGGTCTGAGACTCGAACTCAGATACCCGTGAAGGCGACAGATTTTGAGTCTGTTGTGTCTACCATTTCACCAACCCGGCATTATGGGGAATAGTATATCAAAAAAGACAAAATTTGTGCAAGGGGGATTTTTATTTTTTTCTGCTGTATTCTAGAAGCCATAGCGATTTGTTTGGGGGAAAAATGATTGATTGTGTCGGGAAAAGCCCGGAATATGTATTGAAGAGTGTGTTCGGATATGATGAATTCAGGCTTTTGCAGAAGCAGGTGATAGAGAACGTACTGAACGGGAAGGACACTTTGGCTGTGATGCCGACGGGCGGGGGAAAGTCCCTTTGCTATCAGGTTCCTGCGCTGATTTTCGACGGGCTGACGGTTGTCGTCTCTCCGCTCATTTCCCTGATGCAGGATCAGGTGGCTTCGCTGAAGAATGTCGGCGTGGACGCGGTGTTCCTCAATTCCTCCGTCGACTGGAGCCAGTATTTGGAGTCCATGAATTCCATACGCGCGGGAACGACGAAAATCGTCTACGTCTCGCCGGAAGGGCTTGCGACTTCCAGAATAAACGACCTCCTGCACGAGGTGGACGTCAAGTGCATAACGGTCGACGAGGCGCACTGCCTTTCCTCCTGGGGACACGACTTCAGGCCTGACTATCTTGAGATAGCTTCTGTCAGAAAACAGTTCAAAAACGCCGTGTGCCTCGCCCTCACAGCGACCGCGACTTCTCAGGTCAGGGACGACATCGTGCGCAGCTTGGCTCTGGACAATCCTAGCGTTCTGCTTTCCAGTTTCGACAGACCGAACATTTTCCTTTCCGTGCGCCAGAAAAAGAAGGACGGCATAGAGCAGATTGTAGAATGCCTTGAGCGTCACAAAGGGGAATCTGGAATCGTCTACTGTTTTTCGAAAAAAGACGTGGACAACCTCACGGACGAGCTTCGTTCCCTCGGATATTCGGCTCTCGCCTACCATGCGGGCCTTTCGACTGCCGTGCGGGCGGAGAACCAGGAGCGGTTCATAAACGACGACGTTCTTGTCATGGTCGCCACCTTGGCGTTCGGTATGGGGATAAACAAACCGAATGTTCGTTTCGTCATCCACCAGACCATGCCCAAGTCCATCGAGCAGTATTATCAGGAGATTGGGCGCGCCGGCCGTGACGGGCTTCCGAGCGAGGCTCTTCTTCTCCATTCGAAGGGAGACGGCGCGAAAATCCGCTTCCTTTTCGACGAGAGCGAGAGCGTGGACAGGCCTCGCGCGGAAAAACTCCTCCGTGGAATGGAGACTTACGTTTCCGGCCAGTCGTGCCGCAGATTGGAGCTTCTCCGCTATTTCGGGGAGGAATACACAGGCAAAAACGAATGCTGCTGCGACCTCTGCAACATGGGCGCGGCTCCAAAGCGCGACTTGACCGTCCCCGTACAAAAACTGATGAGCTGCATAATACGGACTGGGGCGAAATTCGGAGCGAACTATGTGATTGACGTGCTCGTCGGCTCCAAAAACAAGAAAATAACCGAGCGCGGCCACGACAAGCTTTCGACTTACGGAATAGGGACGGAGTTCGACACCGACGGCTGGAAATCATTGACGGAGGTTCTCATTGTGAACGGTCTTTTGGTGAAGGTCGGGGAATATTCGATATTGAACATGACGCAGAAGGGTCTGGAACTTCTCCGCTCAAGGTCGAAAATAGAGCTTGAATTCAGGATTGCCGTTTCTACGGCGGAGGAGAGGCGGCTTTCTTCGAGGAAAGGTGTCGTGGCTTTCCCGAAGCCGGAGAAGAAAGCCGGTGGCCATCATGTCGATTTCGGGGACGACACCGCTTCCGAGGATTTGTTCGAGTCGCTCAAGAAATGGAGGCGGAAAAAGTCCTCGGAGGAGGGGGTGCCGCCGTACATCATCTTCAACGACCGCCATCTGCTGAGCATCGTGTCGAGGAAACCCCGCACGCTGAACGAGCTTCTCGAATGCAACGGAGTTGGCGAGATGAAGGCGCAGAAATACGGCGGCGAGATTCTTTCGATTGTCTCCGGCTTGTAGTCCTGCCCGGAATTTTTTCCTGAACAGGACTTGCGCTTAGAAGAGTTTCCTTGCTTCGACGTAGAACCTTTTTTCGGAGGCCTCTCCCATCGAGAACGACTTTCTCGGAAGAGGGCCTCTTCCGTTTATCGTCTGGAAGAACGAGTCCTTCGCAATCGGTGGAAGAAGAATCGAGATGGCGTTCGGCTGTTTTCCGAGCTTCACCACGTCCTCCGTTCCGTGTATGTAGTCTATGTCGTTCTTCTTGTCCTTCGAATTCTCGTCGAGGTATTTGTCGAGAACCGGCTGGAGCGCGGCTATCGCGAGGTCCGTTATCGAAGTCTCCAGTACCGACCATTTCCCGTTCGCGAAGAATCCGTATCTTGCGCCCTTCGCGCCCTTGTCTCCGACGAACGACGCCCATTCCTCTTCTGAGCCGAATTGCCTTGTCTCTCCGCCGAGACTCTCCTTCACGAACGCCATGAGCTTGTCCGCGTCCTGGTTGAAGATGACCCTGTGTATCGGCTCGAACGTCAAGCCTGTATCGTAGATGTTCACGATTTCCACGAGCGCGAACCTGACAGGGCTGTTTTCTCTTTCGTCTTCTCCAAGCGTCTTCTTGTGCTCGTCCCAGACAGCCTTTGCTGTCGCGAGCGAGTGGTTCCCGTCGCCGACCGCGAAAAGGAATGTGTTCCCGTCCTTGTCGGTTCCGTTTTTCGCGAGCTTCTCAAGAGCCGCCTCTATCGCCTTTTCGGCTTTCTCTCCGCTGACTCTCCAACCGGAAATCGAGCCTGACGAGTGCATCAGCTCCCCTGAATAGATTGGCTCGGCTTCCTTCGCGATTTTTCCTGCTCCGCCGACAAGCGCATCCTCCGCGTCGTTCGCCAAGAGCATTATGTGCGGAAGCTCCAGGGCGGCTCCTGTGCGTATCTTCATCCTCGGCGGAATTCGCTCCGGCACCGTCGCCTCCGTCGCCCTGATGAACGCCTTCGATTCAGGCTTCCATTCGTACTTCTCCAAATCGACGGCTATGACGAGACCTTTTCTCGTCCTTCCGTACTCCGTCTTGCGCTCGATGTAGACGGCCTCCTCTTCGGAATTGAAGATGCCGTCCGAAAGATACTCCTTCATCGTCTTCTGTATCTTCCCGATTCTCTCGTCCTTGTCGCTTTCGTTGAGGTAGACTTCCGGGTAAATCAGGTTGAGCGTCGAAGGAGCGGAGCCTGCCGTCTCTTCCGCCTTCTTCCAATAATCCTTGTCTTGTGTGTACTGGTCGCATGCTATCACGGACCATGTTTTCAAATCGATGTTTTTTGGGAGCAAGATTTCTGGAATCTGCACTCCGAATTTCGTGAATGTTTTCATAATGCATTGATTTTATCGGATTTCATTTAAACATTCGCCCGATTTTACGTTTTCTTGATAAAATGAATTCATGCAGATGGGATTTTCACAACGCCAGAATCAGAATCAGAACCAGAGAATGGCCCAGACCCAGACAATGCGGCTGAACCAGCGGCAGATTCAGTCGCTGCGCCTTCTTTCACTCGGAACGGAGGAGCTTGTCGAAGAAATCGGCAGGTTCTCCGAGCGCAATCCCGCGTTGGAAGTCGAGGGCGCGGAGTCCGCCGGTGATGTCGGCGTGGAAAAATCGCACGGCTTTGACGGATTTTCCGACTATGAGAAATATTCCTCCTCTTCCGGCCGCGACGACGAGAGCGACATGTTCCAGGCCGCGCTTGAGTCGAACGCCGACGACAGGGAGACCCTGTCCGAGCACCTGCTCCACCAGCTGTTTTCAATGGACATTTCTGAGGAAAAACGCGAGTACTGCCGCAGATTGATCGAGAACCTGGACGGCAACGGCTTCCATATCCTGGCCGTGGAGTCGATTTTCAAGGGCATGAGCAGGGCGTTCATGGAGAAGTGCCTTGACATAGTCCAAAGACTCGATCCTGTCGGGACATGCTGCGCCAACTATGAGGAGAGCCTGTTCGTCCAGGCGAAAATCGCTTCAGAGGAGATGCGCGTCCCAAAAGCCGCCCTCTTCATATTGAACGGCCGCTTCGAGATGCTGAACCCGCCGCAAGTCCAGAAAATCACTAGGAAAGTGAACAGATACATAGAGTCGCAGCGCGGGCTGAAATTCGCCAACGAGTCCCAGAAAACAGAAGCCTTGCCGAATGCTTTTTCCGAGGAGGACATAGCGGACGCGCTCACCTTCATAAAAAGCCTCGACCCGTTCCCCGCGAGGAATTTCGGCTGGTCAAAAGCGAATTTCGTGACTCCCGATGTCCGCGTGGAGAAAATCCCGGTCGCGGAGTCAGACGATGGGGATGTTCCGTTCCGCGTCGTAATCGAAAAGGAGCGCATTCCAGTTCTGCGGTTGTCTGAGAGCTACGAGCGTTTTTCACAAAAGATGAATTCCATTCCAGAAGACGAGCGCAGCGAAAAGCAGAAGGCCGAGGCGAATTTTTCGAGGGACGCCATCCAGAGCGCGCGCGTCTTCATCGACAGCGTGAATTTCAGGGAGAGCACGCTCGCGCGCGCCGCTTCCGAAATCGTCAAGAGGCAGCTTCCGTTTTTCCAGAACGGGCCTCGTTTCCTTTCTCCGCTCAAGCAGAAGGACATCGCCGAGGCTTTGGGCGTGGACGTTTCGACAATATCCCGCATGGCAAACGAGAAGTTCCTTTCTTGCGACTGGGGGACTTTCGGTTTCGGGTATTTCTTCACGAACGCCGTCAACGATGAGACTGTGAGGAACCAGAAGACGAGCGGGCTTTCCGGTGGCGGCTCGGCACCTGTCTCGAAGGAGGGGGTGAAATTCGAGATAGCGAAGCTTTTGGAGGAGCACAGGAACGACAAAAAACAGTTGAGCGACCAGAAAATATCGGACATCCTCATGGAACGCGGCATAAAGGTCGCCAGAAGGACTGTCGCCAAATACAGGCTGGAGCTGAACATAGATTCGTCGTATTCTCGGTAAAAAAAATTCGCATATTTCGGAATTCTGTATTATCATATATTCAACAAGCTTGTTCGGAAGCTTCGGTTTTCCAACAAGTTGCTTTAGAAGTGAGAGAATTTTAGATAAGGGGTGAACACTATGACTAAATCAATTAGCGCCGTCGGCTTTGAACTTGAACAGAAACAGTCGGAAATGATTGAGAAAAAAATTGACCGTGTAAAATATGCAGAGGATTTGATTGTCGACCTCATCGTCAAGGTAAAGCACGACAAGGCTTATGTCTTCGATGCGAACGTGAACTTCAAGTGGGGAACGCAGGCGCATGTTTCGGGGGAGGATTTCGATTTCGGAGCGGCCCTCAACAAGATGATGGATGTCCTCGACACGAAGATTAAAAAGGAAAAGGACAAGGTGCAGGAGAAGAAATAACCGTTCTTTTCCTCTGGTTCATGGACGACCTCGGGTGCTTTCACTCGCGGTCGTTTTTTTTGTCCCTCTGAAATGCTTGTCAATATGAGCGTTTGTGTGTATAGTCGTTTTTATGGCTGATAAATCCTTTACAGTGCTAGATTTGCTAGATATGGAATTGCCCGGACGCAACTCGTTGAACCTCAAATGTATAGGTGGGAGGAAAGGGCTGTCCAAGCAGATTCTCGTTCCCGACATAAACCGTCCGGGACTCGCATTGACAGGGTTTTTCGACGCTTTCCAGTCGAGCCGCGTCCAGCTTTTCGGGCTTGGGGAGGTCGCCTACCTCAAAAAACTTGAGTCTGAGAGCAGGACCGACACCATCGACAAGATGTTCTCGTTCGACATTCCATGCGTCGTTTTCACGCACAATCTCTCTCCGAGGGACGTGAGCGGCGAATTCATGAGGATAGCCGAGGAGGCGGAGTGCGCCGTGCTCCTCTCCGATTTGGAGACGACCGAATTCTCCATGAGGCTCATGCGCGTGTTCTCGAACATCTTCGCTCCGAAGAAGACGATGCACGGCGTAATGGTCGAAGTCTACGGAATCGGAATCCTGTTGACGGGCCACTCCGGTGTCGGAAAGTCCGAGTGCGCGCTTGAGCTTATCGAGCGCGGGCACAGGCTTGTCGCCGACGACATCGTTGAGATGCGGTGCGTAAACGGAAATTCCGTGCTCGCGCAGGGTGCGAATTCCCTCATAAGCCACCACATGGAAATCCGCGGATTGGGAATCATAAACGTTTCCCAGCTGTACGGAATCGGCTCCATAAGGGAGCAGAAGGAGGTGCAGCTCGTCATAAAGCTTGCCGAGTGGGATTCCGCCAAGATTTACGACAGAATCGGAACGAACAGCGACACCATCGACATCCTGGGCGTCAAGGTTCCGATGATTGAGGTTCCTGTCAAGCCGGGCCGAAACGTTCCAATCATAATCGAGGCCGCAGCCATGAACGAGCGTTTGAAGAACAAGGGATACGATTCAGCCCGCGACTTCAACCAGAACATCCTCAAGTGGATTGAGACTGGCGAGGCGCGTTCCGCTTACTATGGAAGCGACGACTCTTATTGAGAAATTAGCGAAGCTAATGAATATAAACACAGGGAAGTAGACCCCAAGGAAGTTTCTTATGACAGAAAAAACATTGACCGTCAAAAACCGCGCTGGCATTCACGCCCGTCCAGCAGCTCTCATCGCTCAGACCGCGAACAAATTCTCTTCCGAAATAACGATTGAGAAGGATTCCACGACAGTGAACGCGAAGTCGATAATGGGGGTCATAACGATGGCCGCAGGATACAACACGGTTCTCGTTCTCAGGGCGGAAGGGCCGGACGAAAAGCAGGCTGTCGAGTCGATTTTCGATTTGTTCGAGAGCAAATTCGACGAAGACTGATTTTTAAGCCCAATTGTTTTTGAATTTTTTGAGCATTTGTAATATTTGGTGAAGAAATGAAAGAAATCACACAGAGACAGAAGGAAGTCTTGAATTTCATCTCGACTTTCATAAAGGCAAATGGATTCCCCCCGACAGTCCGTGAAATCGGGGTGAACTTCGGCATATCGCTCCGCGCCGTGCAGGACCACATAGCGGCCCTGCAGAAAAAGGGGTATCTCTCCCAGAGCCAAAAGCGCGCCCGCTCCATAAGCGTTCTTGTGGACACCAAGAAGGATTCGGATTCGTCTTTCGTGAAGGTGCCGATTTTGGGCAACGTAGTCGCCGGAAAGCCGATAATGAGCGAGGAGAATTTCGACGGCAGCGTGAATCTCGTCGAGCCGTTCGTCCGTCCTGGAAAAAGCTATTTCGCGCTCCGGGTCAGGGGCACGAGCATGAAGGATGCGGGAATCCTCGAAGGCGACCTTGCGATTGTCGAGCAGGCTTCGAGCGCGGTCGACGGTCAGATTGTGGTGGCTTTGCTCGACGGAGCGATAACGATAAAGCGTTTCTACAAAGAGACCGACAGGGTGCGTCTCCAGCCTGAGAACCCGGAATTCTCCGCTATCTACAGCGACAACGTGACGATTCTCGGAATCCTTTCGAGCATAGTTCGTCAGTATTGACAGGTTTAGATGGCAGCTTCCGTTTATCTGTTCACCGGTCCTGAATTCGGCGAGAAGAACGACAGGATAGATTCCATGAAGGCCGATTTCAAGAAGAAGTTCGGCGAAGTCGATTTTTACCGTTACTACGCGTCCGAGTCGTCTGTCGATTCCGTCGTCTCGGATTTGCAGTCCGGTTCACTGTTCGCTTCCGCCACTTTTTCCGTTTTGAGGGAAGCCGAGCTTGTGAAGAAAAAGGAAGAGCTGGAGTCTCTCTCGAAATGGATTTCGTCTCCAGAGGCGGATTCCAGCAAAGTCCTCGTGCTCGTTTCGGACGAATATTCCGTCGATTCCAAGCTTGAGAAGCTGGTGCCGCCTGAGAACAAGAAAGTCTTTTGGGGGCTGGACGAGAACAGAAAAGAGGAGTGGATTCGGAATTTCCTGAAGAAAGGGGCGTTCGGAGTCTCTCTTGGTGTCGAGGACGAAGCCGTCTCCCTCATCCTCGATTTGGTCGATGGGGATACTGCCTCGCTGCGCAGTGAATGCTCTCGCTTCTTCTTGTGTTTCCCCGCAGGGCACGTCGTCACCGCGGACGATGTGGAGAAGATTTTGGCGCACAACAGGGAGGAGTCGGCGTTCACCCTTTTCGACGCCATGTCCGAGGTGGACAATCCTCCCGCAAAACGTCTTGAGAACGCCCTTTCAATTTTGCAGAAGATAACACGCTCCAGTTCGAAGAATTCCTCGCCAGTCGCGATACTCGCCGGCCTTGTCTCGTGCTTCCGACGCCTTTCCGTTTGGCACACGATTCATTCGGGTGGAGCGTATGTGGGCGAGTTCGACTTGAAGAAAAACGGGTTCACCAGCAGAAAACAGCGAGTCCAATACGAGAGGGCTTCAAGAATTTGGTCGTTCGGGCAGACCTCTGCGATAATAGCCTTGATTTCGGCGACGGACATGGACATCCGCACTTCCAGCACTTCCCTCGGCGAAACGAACCTTTTCCTGCTCGTCTATTCAATAGTCATGAAAAACGGAGCCGCATGCGTGAAGTACGTGCCTTCGTACGAAAATTAGACCTGTTCGGAAAACTGAAGTTTCCGAACACCTGTATTGGGCAAGTCTATTTTGTTGCTTGTGACTCGTTTCTCTTTTATAATAGACCTGTTCCGAAATTGAATTTTCCGAACAGGTTTGATGAAAAAAAATTAATTCATAAAGTTTTGTTTTGGAGGGAAAAAAGTGAAAATTAAATACTCGCTTGCCGTTCTTTTTGCTGCTTCATCGCTTTTTCTTGTTGCTTGTGGTTCCACGAAAGTCGAGGATGTTTCCGACAGCACGGAAAATGCCGCAGAAGAGCAGGTCTCGGATTCGACCGATTCCGCTTCTTCCGAGAAGGATTTTTCGGAAGCGAACGCGGCCGTGCTTGAGAAGGTCGAGCAGGCCCGTAAGAACGCCATCGACGCTGAGGCTCCGAAGTATTACAGGGCACTTTTCGACGAGGCCACAAGAAAACACAACGATTTGAAATCGAAAATCGCCCATGACAAGTCGACTGACTATTCCGCCGAAGCCAACGATTTGATTCAGCTCTACGATTCGCTCACGAACGCGTCCATCGCACAGTTGCTCAAGTCTAAACTCTCCGAGCTCAATTCGTCCGACATCGACGCGGCCACTTTGAAGACTGCCGAGGACGCGCTCGTCGCCTACGACTCTCTCGGCGTGGAAGGTTCGTCTTCTGATTTGTACAAGCAGTCGAAAATCGCGCTCGACTCCTACAGAAAACTTGTCGAGAAGGGATTCATCGCCATGGCGGGACGCGAGAGGAAAGCCGCCCTGGAAGCAAAGAAGAACGCCGAGAGCGTGAAGGCCCAGGTCGCAAAGAAAACGAAGGAATCCTACAAGGCGGCTTCCAACACGTTCAAGAAGGCCGACAGCGACTATTCAGTGAAGAATATCGAGAAAGCGTACATCGGATACAAGTCCGCGAAGGAGTCGTTCTCCGAGATGTACGAAATCGTCAAGAAGGACAGGGAGGAGACCGAGGCCAGGCTTGCCGCCGCACGGGAGAAGGTGAACGCCGCCGAGCAGACCGCCGTCGCCGCTGATTCCGCAGCCCCCCTCACAGAAAAGATTGCCGGAATCGAGGACGAGAATGCTGTCCTTCTCCAGTCCGACACGTTCGCAAATCCTGAAGATTCCATAAGCGACGTTGAAAGCGGAGATGTCGCCAAAAAAGCGGAGCAGATTGCGGACGATGCCATGGCGGCCGAGAATTCCGAAATCGATGCGAAGTAAAAAAACGGAGATGAAAAATGAAAAAAGTTCTTTTGACAGTCGCCGCTCTTCTTGCCGGCTCAATGATTTTTTCAATAAGCTACAAAAACAACACGTACCAGAAGCTTGCCGATGAGTACATGAGGAAAGCCCAGGCCGCCCTGGATGCCGGTGAGTACGAGCTTTCCGTGGAGTATTCGCTGAAGGCCGAGGAGAACGCCGCCCTTTCCCAGGCGTATGTCAAGAAGATGCTTGAGAAGGCCGATGCCGACAAGGTGATGAAGAAGGCCTCCGCAAGGATAGCCGAGGCGAAGAAGATGAATGCCGAAAAGAATTTTCCAATGGCATTCTCCGCCGCCACTACCGCTTTCGCGACCGCCAAGGACTACTATGAAAAGGAAGACTATCCGACCGCCGCGCAGTACGCCAAGCAGGTTCTTGACGCTCTTGCCGGAATAAAGGAGGTCACGCCTCTTCCTCAGTTCTACGTCGTCCGTCCGTGGGCAGACACTAAGGACTGCTACTGGAACATTTCCGGTCGCTCCTATGTCTACAACAATCCGCTCTTGTGGGAGAACCTCTATCAGGCCAACAAGTCCAAAATGCCGAATCCGAACGATCCGAACTTGATTCTTCCTGGAATGAAGATGGAGATTCCGAGCATAACGGGCGAATACCGGGAAGGCGTATATAGCGCGGACAAGCAATACGATCCGTACACAGTCAATCGTTGATAAATATATAAAAATGCCCGGCAGTTCGGAGCTGGCGGGCGAATGGAGACAAAATGAAAGTCAAGTATTTTGCATTGTTTTGCATGGCTTCGTCGCTTTTCCTCGCGTCTTGTGGTTCTACCAAGGTCGAGGAAACGACAGAGCCCGCAAAAGAGCCGGAGGCTGTCGTCGAAGAGAAGAGCGAGCCTGTAAAGACTTCTTCTCAGGATTATTCCGAGAGCAACAAAAAACTGCTTGAGGAGGTCGAGAAGGCAAGGTTGAACGCCATCAAGGCCGGTGCCGATGTCTATTGGAAAAAAGCGAAGGTCTTCTACGGTTCTTACGAGGAAGTCGCCAGAGCCATGTTGAAGGAGGCGGAGAAAGCCCGCGCGAACGCAATCGAGGCTGGAGCCGACAGCTACTTCCCTGAGGAATTCGCATCGAGCGACAACAAAAAGTCCACTATCGAGAGCGAATTCGCTTCGAATCCGAAAGTCGACTATTCGGACCGGCTGAGCGAGCTCATCGTCGAGTACGAGGCTTTGGAAGAGAATGCCCGCAACAGGTCCAAGGAGATTTTCGACAGCAACACGATTCTCCTCGCCGAAGTCGAGAACACAAGGGAGGATGCTGTGAAGGCCGGAGCCGAGACATATTGGAAGAACACGACTCTCGTCTATGCGACACCGAACGGCAAGGAGAACGTTTCCTTCTCGAATACTGAAGAGAAGAGGAATTCCGTAAAGGAGTCCTTCGCCGAAAGCCCGAAGAAAGACTACTCGTCCGACTTGAAGGACCTCATCGAGAAATACAAGCTTTTGAGGAAGGCTTCCGAGACGCAGGCCTTGATCGACAAGATGGAGACTACCCGCGAGACCGCGATTGACGCTGGCGCCGAGTATTACTTTGAAAGCGCGCTCGCCAAGGCTGACGTTAAGAGGGATGCCGTGAAGAGCGAGTTCGATTCAGAGCCGAAAGGCGACTACAATGTGCGCTTGAACGCCCTCATCGCCGAGTACGAGGCAATGGGCGGAAACGCGCAGGCCGCTGTCAAGAACATTCCCGCAAGGAACAAGAGTCTGTTCGCTTCTGTCGAGAAAGCCCGCGAGAAGGCCGTCAACGCAGGCGCGGAGTATTACCTCAACAACGCGAAGGTCTCGTTCGTTTCGAATTTGGGAAAGGGCGAGTCGGAGTACATCTCCCTGACAAACACCGACGAGAGAAAGGACGCCGCCGCCCAGACCATGAAGGACGAGCCGACAGTCGACCAGACGAAAGTCCTCAGGGATCTCATCTCTCGCTACGAGACTCTTGAGAAGGCCACCTACACACAGATGAAGTTCTCCAAGGCGGAAGAGGCCAGGGCCGACGCCATCGACGCGAAAGCCGACACTTACGTTCCCGACATGCTAGCGACCGCCGATACCCATAGGGATGAAATCCGCGTGGAATTCGACAAGAATTCAACCGGAGACTATGCGGACAACTTGAATTCCCTCATATCAGAATACAAAGCCGCCGAAGCGAAAGCCCGCGACCTTCAGGAGAGGGAAGTCCTTTCAAAAGAAGGAAGCTACATTTCGTTCCCCGGAACAGATGTCAAGTCTGATATTGTCCAGGAAAGTTTCGGAGACCTCTCTTCTACAGACTATTCCGAGCAGCTCAACGACCTCATCGAACGCTACAAGGTTTTGGAGAAGGCCTCTTACACTCAGGCCATGCTCGACAATGTTGAGAACGCAAGGACAAAGGCCGTCGCCGCCGGTGCGGAAGCCTATTTCCCGGAAATCCTCTCTTCGTTCGATTCAAGAAGGGATGCGACGAAGGTCAACTTCAAGAGCAACCCGAGAGGAAACTACACAAGAGTCCTTTCCGAGCTTGTCGTAAAATACGAGTCTTTGGAGCGCGCTTCACAGGCTAGGATTTTGAAGAACAAGGCCGATGCGATGGATCCTGCCGACATTAGTGAGACTGCGATGAAGAACGCAGATTCTGAGCTTGCCAAGTATGTCTCCCTTTCTTCTGCCGCTGACGGAAAAGCCCTTTCTGCCCAGGCCGACAAGGCGTATGCATCTTACGACGAGGTCGTGAAGGCCGGATACGCTGTAATGGTCGTGCGCGAGAGAAAAGCCGCTGTCGACGCGAAGAAGAAGGCTGAGTCCGAGAAGGCACAGGTCAACAAGTTCACCAAGGACGCTTACAAGGCCGCCACTGAGGTCTACAAGAAGGCTGACGTCAACTTCAAGCTCAAGAAGAACGAGGATGCCTACAACGAGTACAAGGTCGCCAAGGAGTCTTACCTCGAACAGTACAAGACTGTCAAAAAGGCGAAGGGCGAGGCTGTTGATGCCCAGGAGAAATCCCAGAAGTCCAAGCGCGATGCCGAGAGTTTCGCTGCGGCCGCGGATGCGACGAATCCGTTGACCGAGAAGGTCGCCGGAATCGAGGACGAAGAGACGACATTGTTGAAGAAGGACACGTTCGCGAACCCTGAGGATTCTGTGATAAATGTCGATTCTGCCGAGGTCGACCAGATTGCGGCGGACGCTCTCGCCGAGCAGGCGAAACTTGAGGCGCAGGCAGCTCAGGCCGCCGCTCTTGAGAAGGCCGCTTCCGAGAAAGCTGCCGCTGAGGCAAAAGCCGCCGCCGAGGTCAGGGCCGCAGAAGCGAAGGCTGCCGCGGAAATGAGAGCCGCCGAGGCCAAGGCGAAAGCGGAGGCTGAGAAGGCTAAGGCTTCTACAATCGACGCAAAATAATCGGAGTAGGGTATGAAAAAAATTCTTTTGACTTCTGCTGCATTGGTGGCTTGTCTTTCACTCTATGCAGTCAGTTACAAAAACAACACTTATCAGAAACTCGCCGATGAATATTCTCAGAAAGCCCAGGACGCCATCGATGCCGGTGAGTACGAGCTTTCTATCGAATATTCGAAAAAGGTTGAAGAGAATTCAGCTCTTTCAAAGGCGTATGTCCAGAAGATGATTGCCAGGGACGAGGCCGTCGATGTCATGAAGAAGGCTTCGAGCAGGATAGAAATCGCCAAGCGTGTCGGAGACAAAATCGACCGCGAAGTCCTGTATTCTGCGGAGAAGGCCTATTCGTCAGCCGCTTCCAATTTCGCGTTGGACACAGAGGAAGGCTACAAGAGCGCGTCCAAGGATGCCCAGCAGGTCATCGACATCCTCGCTCCGATTGAGGGCGTGATGAAGATAGCCGAAGTCGAGGTCGCCAGGGAGAACGCTCTCGCGGCGAACGCCGACAAGCGATATCCCGACTACTTCAAGGCGTTTGACGCAGAAAAGGATGCCGCTGTCGCGAAGTTCGAGAAGGACAGCGAGGACACTTCAAAGAAGCCGAATCTGGCAGTTTTGAACGGGCTTGTCGCCAAGTACAATTCTGTAGAGACCGCTTCGAAAGCGACTGACCTCAAGGAGCAGCTTTCTCCTCTTTCTTCTAGCGCGTCCCTCGCTTACGAATTCAAGAGAGCCGCCACGGAGCTGGACAAGTATTCCAAACTCGGCACGAAAGCGTCTGGCGCGACTCTCAATTCACAGGCGGAGAAGGCGTACAAGCTCTATTCGTCGCTTCTGGTGAACGGATACCCTGAACTTGTGAAGCAGGAGAAAGTCAACGTCGCGGACGCGAAAAAACTTGCCGAGGGTGAGAACGCGCAGGTCTACACGAGCACGAGGGATTCGTACAAGGAATCCGCCGAGCTTTATTGGAACGCGCTTGACCTGGATTCCGCGTCCGACAAGGAAGCCGCCTACAATGGCTACAAGGCCGCCAAGGATTCATACATGGAGCAGTACGAGACCGCCAAGGAAAAGCGCCTTGAAGCCAAGTCGTACATTGAGGACGCCGAGAAATTCATCTCCGATGTCGCTTCCTACGCTGTCAAAGCCGATTCAATCCTTCCTCTCACGGAAAAAATACCCGGAATCGAGGACGAGGACGCCAAGATGCTTGAGGACTACGAGTTTGCGGATCCGAAAGACTTCATAATCGACCTGAACGCCCCTCGTGAGGAAAAGACTTCCAGCAGGCCCACTGTCAGTTCGGATTCTGGCGAAGAGCCAAAGTCTTCCGGCAAGGTTGACGAGCTTCCTTCCGACGAGAGCGAGAACAAGGCTCTGCCGGCTTCTTCCGAAGAGACGAAGGGGCCGTTGGCGGACAACAGCCGCGAGGGACAGAAGCGCATCGAGAACGCAGACGCTTCGACTGTCGATGCGAAATAAGGAGGGGTGAAAATGATGAAGAAAAACCTTTTGATTGCTGCCGCATTGCTCTTCTGCGGTTCTGTTTTCGCTGTCAGCTACAAGACGAACGTTTATCAGAAAACAGCCGAGGAGTACGCGAAAAAGGCCCGCGCGGCATACGATGCTGGAGAGTACGAGCTTTCAATCGAATGCGCCAAAAAAGCCAAAGAGAACGCAATTCTCTCTCAGAAATTCATTCAGAACAGAGTCGCGAAAGCCGAAATCGACGATGTGATGAAGAATGCCGCCGACAGAATCGCATACGCGAAGTCCATCGATGCCGACAAGAATTTCCCGATGGCGTTCTCCGCCGCGGAAAAAGCCTATGCGGCCGCGAAGGATGCATACGACAAACAGGACTACGGCGCCGCTTCCGACTATGCAAAGCAGGTTCTCGACTCGCTTGCGGAAATCCGCGAAGTCACGCCGCTTCCTCTTTACTACGTCGTCCGTCCTTGGGCCGATTCGAAGGACTGCTACTGGAACATCTCCGGCCGTTCGTATGTCTACAACAACCCTCTTTTGTGGGAGAACTTGTACCAGGCGAACAAGCAGAACATGCCTGAGCCGAACGACCCGAATTTGATTCTTCCCGGCATGAAGATGAAGATTCCTAGCCTCACGGGCGAATACAGGGATGGGGTCTACAGCCCGTCCAAGAAGTATGAGCCTTATTCTGTGAAGAGGTGATAGAACCTGTTCGTAAACTGAGTTGTCGAACAATGCTTCCGGGAGTGGCTTTTTCTCCCGGAAAAAATGCGGCGCACGCGATTGTGGAGTGCGCCGCATTTTTTTTGCTGTTTTCAGACCATGTTCCTCGTCGCGATGTACCGGAGCAGAGCCGCGGCCATCAGCGCGTGGTTGTAGTCGTCGTTTCCCATGTCTTTTATGACACGCTTTTTGGGAATCTCGAAATATTCAACGTATTCGTCGTCGTCCAGATTCTGCTTTCCGCAGGGAGAGAGGTCTGAAGCCGCGAATATGTGGCTGTGGTTCCTGAAAAGAGCCGGGTTCGGGTTCATTTTTCCAAGGTATTCGAGTTTTCCCGCTTCGTATCCAGTCTCTTCCTTGAGTTCCCGTCTTGCGGCTTCCTCCGGAGTCTCCCCCTTGTCTATCACTCCTCCCGGAAATTCTACGCTCAGGTGCTTCTCCCCGTGCCTCCACTGCTTCACCATCAGGAAATTCTCCCCGCGCTCGGCTATGACGATTACCCAGTCCGGCGCGTCGTTCACGATGAAGTGTCCCTTCCTCCCATCCGGCGAAACCGAAGTGGTCTGGCAGACTGTCATGACGCGTGTCTTCAAAAGTTCCTCTTTTCCGATTTCGTTCCATTCGAGATTCTCGTTTCCCATTGTTCGCTCCTTGTTTTTATTAAAAACATAATAACAGATTTTCTGCATTGATTTTAGCCCAAAATACAAGTAAATTTCAAATAGCGTCCAATTTTTTTTCGAGGAGTTTCTATGGCGATTTTGACAGTTTCTAGGCAGGTGGCTTCGTTGGGTGATGAAATCTGTGCGTCCATAGCGCGAAAGCTGAACTACAGATTTTTCGGAAGAAGGGACATCGAGGAGAAAATCGTGGAGCTTGGATTCCCGAAATCGAAGCTGAAGAAATTCGACGAGAGAAAACCCGGATTCTTCGCGTCGCTCACTCGGGACAGGGACGAATATTTGGACTATCTCCAGACCGCGATGCTTGAGCTTGCTTCGAACAACAACTGCATTTTGATTGGGCGAGGCTCGTTCATTCTTCTCAAGGACCTGGCCAACCACGTTTCCTGCCGTTTCGTCTCGGACGAGCGGGTTCGGGTGAAGCGTGTGATGGACGAATTCTCGCTCGACGAGAAAAGCGCGTCAAAGCGCATAAGGGAATTCGATTCCGAACGTACGGGGTTCTTGAAGAGCTACTTCAACGTGGATGTTTCCGAGCCTACCATATTCAATTTCCTGATGAATTCCTCGGCGGTGGATGTCGACACGATTGCCGAAATGATAGCGGTCGGTGTCAAGAGCATGATTACGAGCGAACGCGAACGCGCCGGAATGGACAGAGTCGACGAGCTTTTGATAGGGCAGCGCATCGTGAATCTGCTCGTCCTCGTGTATCAAATCGACATAAACTATCTGCGCGCGACTCTCTCGGATTCGTTCGGCGGAAAGAAGACCGTCACTCTGCATGGAATCGCGTCCTCCAGCTCATTGGTCGAGCGCGCTCTAAAGGTTGCTTCGTGCGAGCTTCCCGAATTCTCGGTGAAATCGGAGATAAGCGTCGTCCAGGACTACAAGGCGTACCAGCAATGATTTTCTCGGCGGCTCTCTCGATAGGTCTTTCTTCTTTCTTCCTCGGCTCCGCGTTCGGCTGCGTCCTGTGCATCGTCTTCGCCAAGCTCTTTGGAAAGCGGTTCTTGAAATGCCGAGTCTCTCTGATGCTTTTCTTCTCCGCTTTTGCAGTATGTTCAGCGGCCGCTTTCGCCGTGTTCGTGCAAGGAAGGTTCAGTTTTTCGAGCGCATTCTCCTCGTCCGACAATGTTGTGTTCTTCGCCGGGCTTTTTTCTCTCGGAACTGTCGTCTCGTCGCTTTGGAAATTCGCGCTTGCCCCCGCCTTAATCGCGTTTGTCGCCGTTTCCGTGCACACGTCGAAGCTCATTGACAACAGGTTCCCGTCTTTTTCTCTCCAGTCGCCGCTTTCTGTTCCGTCCGACTCCGCCTGTGTCCGAATCCGGGTCTATAAAATTCCGCCGAAACTTCTCTTGCCGGTCGGACGCTTCTTCTACGAGGTCGAAGTGGATGGAGACGACGATGGTGGCGGTTCCGCGGCCGTCGCTGCAGAGGAAAAAAAGTCTGGATTCTCCTCGTGGATTTTCGGCGATGTGGAGGAAATCCGCCTTGAGCTTCCGTCCGCGAAGGTCTATCCGGCTCTTTTCATGCTGAAATTCGAGAGAGGTCTTGATGATTTCAGCTATTCCGTCTCCCGCACTCTCTGAAGCCGACAGGTCTGATTTTAAGTTAGCCATTATTGACTTTTTCATTTTCCGTAACGATACTTCAAGAATGAAAACTTCCAATAAATTCACGCTTTTCAGAGTCATAGCTGCACCCATCTTTTTCATCATATATTTTCTTCCCGATTGGATTTCCTCTCCAGACGGCAGCGTGGTCTCAATCGCTTCTTTTTGTATGCTCGTGCCTCTCCTGATTGTCGCGGAGCTGACCGATTACTGGGACGGACACTTCGCGCGGAAGCACAACGAGGTGAGCGATTTCGGCAAGATGTTCGACCCGTTCGCGGATGTTTTCCTTCATCTTTCGGTTTTCACTTGCTTCGTTTTCTCCGGGTACATGCCCGCGGTCTGCTTCGTGCTCATTCTGTACAGGGAATTCTCCCAGAATTTTTTGCGCATGATAGCCGCCAAGCAGGGGACCGCAATAGCCGCCAGGAAAGGCGGAAAATTCAAGACGGTCTTCTATGTCGTCAGCTGCTTTGTCGCCCTCGCCATAGAAGGTTTCGTGCGCACTGGAATCGCTGACTGTCTCGTTTCTCATGGAATCCTTCAGAATGAGTCTCTCGACTCCCTTCTTGTCGTTCTGCACCGCGTGTCGCTCGGCTTTTTTGTGTTCTGCGTCGTCTTCTCTTACGCTTCGTTTTTGGACTACGTCAAGAATTTCGGAAGCGTGTTCAAGGACGCCAGCAAGTAATCTTTCGAAGGTGCGTTTTTTTATATTCCTATGAAGAAAGTTATTCCACTGGTTTTTGTGCTCGTCGCGGTCGTACTCGCTTTTTTTGTGTTCAGCAAGAATCTTTTCAGCGAGGGCGCTGCCGTTTCCCATTCAAAGGTCGTCGTTCCAACGTCGGGGGATTCTAGAAGCGATGTCGAGCTTTCGGAGTCCGCTGCCGGAACGTCATTCATATCGCTTTTGAACGAGGAGACTCTCATTTCGACAGTCGAGTCCGACATCGACGACGACGGGTTCGAGGACCAGGTGAACATAATAAAGAGCGCGTCCGTTCCCGCTTTGCAGATAGTTGTCGCCCTTTTCAGTTCCGCCTCCTCAAAATACGAGCGTTCCTATACCATTCAGACGGAGATTTCACAGGTCAGGACGTTCGTGTGCGCGGCTCTGGATGTTGTGGGCAATCACAAGAACGCTTTGGTCTACCAGGGAATCGCCGACGATGGAAAATCCGTCATGAAAATCTATTCTGCGGTGAAGGGAAGCGGTTCGGACTCCGAATTCAAGATGGATTTGATTGGGGATTTCAGCGCGGAGGGCACGATTTTCATCCAGCAGAATCCAAGAAGCGAAGGATACGAGATGTCGCAGTCGAGCGGGGAGAGTTTCCCTGTCTGGGTGTACACTTCCGAGTCCCATAGCACATCAAACTCGACCCGCCTCGACCAAATACAGACGATGTACGACTGGAGCCCTTCCGAGAAAAAATATGTCGAATCGAAGTCGATACACGTGGCTGGAAGTTCAATAGCCGCGAAGGAACTCGCCAAGATTCAGGATGGAACTGTCTCTTCTTTCTCGAAATTCCTTGACGGACTCTGGTACAAGAACGACAACTCGAAAGAGCGCAGGTACATCTTCTTCGACTACCAGAACGAGGAAATCGTCTTCTACTATCAGGACAGCGAGGAAGTCTACAGCTGGCTCAAAAGCAATCTCCGGCGCAACGGCATCTATTTCTCCTCCGTGAACAAGTCGATAGAGAACCTCCTTCGGAAATTCGACATCTCCCTCGTCAGCCTCGATGAAATCCGTGTGCTCATCCATGATGACGTTCGCATGCTTATAGGCGAGGAGAACTTGTGGGACGGCGCGTACAAGAAAGTCGTCACGACAAAGAAAAGCGAGCCGAACAGGGAGCGCGTGAGCGAATATGTCGAGAAGCTTGTGAAAGAGGAGAAGTGGGCTTCGGCTGACGGCAGCGTGATAGACTTCGGCAACGGAACGTACAGCATAGAAAAGGACGGTGTGAGCGACAAGGGCCGCTACACGCAGATAGACATATTCGGAAAGACTTTCATCCAGTTCAGGTCGGAGAAGGGGACTGTCTTCCTTTCTGGAAGCTATCTTCCTTCCAGCGCGGACGACGGCGAGGGCGGGGAGACCGTGACATTGCAGAAGGTCGCCGTCAGCCCCGACGGTTTTTATCCAGAGCAGACGGCTCCGATTGTGCTGAAGAAGCATGTCGAGCTTACGAACGAAGCCGTTGTGGCGGAGACTGTCTCCGAGAGCGACGCCGAGGGCGATTTCCAGACGCAGGAGTCCAAGTCCCAGGTCGTCATGGCGAAGAATGCGGAGAAGGATTTGCCTGTTCCGAAGGCGACTGTCAGGATTTCTCCGCGATATTTCAGCCCCGACGGCGACGGCAGCGGAGATGAGCTGAACGTCCTCTTGAACGTGGAAAGCGAGGCCGCGATAAAGAGCTGGTCTTTCGTCGTGAAGAACCAGGACGGAAAAAAGACTTTCTGGTCGAAAAGCGGCACTTCGTCTGTCGACGGAAAAATCGTCTGGAACGGAAAAAGCTCCACGGGCGAGCTTGTCCAGTCCGCGACCGATTATCCTTATGTCTTCACGCTGGAGGACGTGAACGGAACAAAATGCGTGGAGGAGGGCGTCGTGCAGGTCGACATCCTCGTCATTCCGGAGAACGGCCGCCTCAAAATCCAGGTTCCTTCGATTATCTTCCGAAGCGACCATGCCGACTTCTTGTCTGATTCAGCGGTTCGCGCCGACCCGAAGTGGGACGGGGAGAGCAAGGGTCTTGGTCAGACCACAATCGACAACAACGAGCGCGTCCTTGGGCGTGTCGCGGAAATCCTCAAGAAATTCCAGGACTACAACGTCCGCATCGAAGGAAACGCGAACAACATGTCAGGCACGAAAAAGGAAGAGGAGGAAGTCACGGGGCTGTCGAAGGAGCGCGCGCAGTTCGTCATGGATTGGCTCGTGCGAGACGGCATTTCCGCAGACAGGCTCTCGGCTGTCGGAAACGGAAGCAAGTACGCCGTTGCCAAGTCGTGGGACGCGGAGAACCGCTGGAAGAACAGGCGCGTCGATTTCATATTGGTCAAGTAAAGCCGTGGACTTCAAATCCGCAAACATTGAACAAAACATTCTCTCTCAATAAAATGAATGAATTATGACTGCTAACGAACTACGCTCAAAATACATTGAGTTCTTCAAATCGAAAAATCATGCTGAGATTTCTGGACAGTCTTTGATTCCAGAAAATGACCCTTCCGTTTTGTTCACGACAGCCGGTATGCATCCGCTCGTTCCTTATCTTTTGGGAGAGAAGCATCCTTCGGGCACCCGCTTGACCGACTACCAGAAATGCGTCCGCACCGGCGACATCGACGAGGTTGGAGATCCGTCCCACCTCACTTGCTTTGAAATGCTCGGAAACTGGTCTTTGGGCGACTACTTCAAGAAAGAATCCATTGCGTTCTCGTATGAATTTTTGACAAGCCCAAAGTGGCTCGGTCTCGACCCTAGAAAGATTTCCGTCACGGTTTTCTCAGGAGATGACAACGCTCCTCGCGACGAAGAGGCCGCGAATTTCTGGAAGGAGAACGGAATGCCGGAGGACAAAATCGCTTACCTTCCTGCTTCCGACAACTGGTGGGCCGCGGGTCCGACCGGTCCTTGCGGTCCCGACACAGAGATTTTCTACTGGGTAGGGGAGGGGCTTCCTCCTGTCGGCTCGAACAAGGGCACCGATTCCGCCAACTGGATGGAAATCTGGAACAACGTCTTCATGCAGTACAACAGGGTCGACGAGAAGACCCTCGTCCCGCTTCCGAAGAAGAATGTCGACACTGGAATGGGACTTGAGAGGACGAACTGCATTTTGCAGGGAAAGACCAGTGTCTATCTCACCGAGGTTTTCCAGCCGATTATCCAGAAAATCGAGGAGCTTTCGAACTACAAGTATGGCTCTGACGAGGAGAAGGACAAGTCCGTCCGAATCATCGCCGACCACTCCCGCGCTTCCGTGTTCATCTTGGGCGACCAGAAGGGCGTCTCTCCTTCGAACGTCGGAGCGGGCTATGTCCTCAGGCGTTTGATTCGCCGCGCAGTCCGCCACGGAATGAAGCTCGGAATCGAGAAGGAGTTCTTGGCGGAGATTGCGGACGCCGTAATCGCGAACTTCAAAATCGCCTACCCGGAGCTTGAGACGAATTCCGAGAAGATAAAGAAGGAACTCACCGCCGAGGAGAACAAATTCCGCCTCACGCTCAAGAAGGGCGAGGCGGAATTCCAGAAGCTCCTCCCGAATTTGATGAAGAACCCGAAGAAAGAGATTTCCGGCAAGGTCGCGTTCAGGCTTTACGACACGTTCGGTTTCCCTGTGGAGCTCACACAGGAGCTTGGAGCCGAGAACGGCTTCACAGTCGACTTGGAAGGATTCAAGGAAGCGGAGAAGAAGCACCAGGAGGCTTCCAAGTCCCTCGACGCTGGAAAGGCGAAGGGCGGTTTGGCCGAGCAGAGCGATGTGACGACAAAGTACCACACGGCGACGCACCTGCTCCAGCAGGCTCTCGTGGACGTGCTCGGCGACCAGGTTGCCCAGAAGGGCTCCAACATCAACAATGAGCGCATGAGGTTCGACTTCACGTTCGAGCGTCCGATGACGAAGGAGGAAATCCAGAAAGTCCAGGACATCGTGAACGAGAAAATCAAGGAAGACTTGCCTGTGGACATGAGGATAATGACTTTGGACGAAGCGAAGGCGGAAGGCGCGAGGGCGTTGTTCTCGAACAAGTACGGCGAGCAGGTAAAAGTCTACACAATCGGGCGCGACCCGAAGACCGACTGGTTCTCCAAGGAAGTCTGCGGTGGACCACACGTCCAGCACACGGCCCAGATTGGGGAATTCAAAATCGAGAAGGAGCAGTCTTCTTCGGCAGGTGTCCGCAGAATCCGCGCGACAATTTCCGGCGGGTTGCCGCTCGATCCTCAATGATGGCAGTTTTTCAATTCTCTGTGGTTGAAAAATCGTAACTATAAATATAAAAAAATGTTTTCAGATTAAATCAAAGGTATTTTTTCGCCTGAAAATTTAATCTGAAAAAGAGGTAATAAAGATGAAACGTTTCGCTCTTGTAGCAACAATGCTTTTGGCTTTTGTGACGACAGTGGCAGCCCAAGCCGATTTGCAGCCGCTCGCCGTCGTAAAATTGAACAAATCAGAGACAATCACGTTGAAACAGCTCAAAACAAGAGTTGAGATGTATCAAAAGCAGAACAAAATCCAGACCTTCACGATTGAGCAGAAGAAGGAGATTCTCGCCGCCATAATCGATGAGAAGTTGATTGGGCAGGCCGCCGCCAAGGCAGGTCTTTCTCTCACGGACACCCAGGTGAACCAGTATTTCCTGCAGAGCTTGAGCATGCAGGTCGGCCGCCAGGTGACGGAGAACGAGTTCGCCGAAATCATCAAGAAGAACACGGGCCTTTCCCTCGACGACTTCATGAAGCAGCAGGTCGGAATGAACGTGGCCGACTACAAGGCGTACCTCAAGAACCAGCTCGTCGCCCAGCAGTACGTCCTCCAGCAGAAGAACGTGCAGGAGGAGGTCAAGAAGGTCGCCGCCACCGATTCGGAAATCAGGAATTTCTATGATTTGAACAAGTCCTCGTTCGTGCAGAACGACATGGCCAAGGTCTTCCTGGTCGTCGTGCCGAAGGGAAACGACATCGAAGCCGCCCGCACAAAGGCGAACAAGATGCTGAACGACTTGAAGGACAAGAAAATCACTTTCGACTCGATAAAGGCGAACGCCGCGAACGACAAGACATATCAGGGCGGGGACCTCCTCATCCAGAAGACGGCGCAGCACGCGATGCAGCTTGGAATAACGGCGAACGATTTGAACGAGCTTTTTGGACGAAGCGTGGGCTATATTTCCGAGTTGAACGAGACGAAGAACGACTTCCAGTTCTACGCTGTCCGCCAGAAGTACGCCGCGAAGATGCTCGCAATCGGCGATGTCGTGCAGCCTGAGACGACAATAACAGTCTACGACTACATAAAGCAGAATTTGACGAATCAGAAGCAGCAGGCCGCTCTTTTGAAGGCTGTCAACGATTTGACTAAGTCGCTGGACACTCCTGAGAATGTGGAGCGCAAGAAGACGGGCGATGCCCTCGACAAACTCTTGAATTGGTAACGGAAAAATCATATGTCACGAAGAAAAAGCAGAATCTTGGCGTTTCAGGGACTTTATTCAATAGAAGTTGGAAACAATTCCCTTGAAGACGTGTTGAGATTCGATTGGAACAACAGTCAACTTGAGTCGGAGCAGGATTCTGATAATTCCGGTTCAGAAAAGTCTCAGGAGGAAATCCCTTCCGAGAACATCGTTTATGCCCGAATGCTGGTTTCCGGCACGATGGAGCATTTGGGTGAAATCGACGAGATAATCAAGATGCATTTGAAGTCTTGGGATATTTCGCGGGTCAACAAAGTTTCCCTTTCGATTTTGCGCATGAGCGTCTATTCGTTGAAGTATCAGCCTGAGCTTTTGCCTTCGATTGTCATTGACGAGGCGATTCATCTCGCAAAATCATTTGGACCGTCTGATTCGTTCAAGTTTGTCAATGCGATTCTCGATAATATAAAAAAATACGTAAACAAAACGAACGAATCGAAGATATAGGTAAAATGAAATTTTCAGCGAATACAAAGACTTCAAAAATTGCCGTGGCTCTCTTTTTTGCGGGAGTCATGCTTGTTTGTGGGCAGCTCTGTTCGTGCTCGAATGAAGAGACTGCCTACTCTTTCAGTTCAAAAATCGACGAGGTTGATGTTCTGATTCGGAACCATCAAGTCGGCGAAGCTTTGTCTTTGCTGAGAAAGGCCGAGCGGTACGCTTCGAATCCTGATTCAAGGCTGAGTCTTTTCAAGCGTTACAAGACGCTCGGCGAAAAGTCCCTTTGCGAGAAGACTCTCCGAAAGGCGGCCAAAAAATTTCCAGACAGCATTCAGATAGCCGCCGTGTATTCAGATTTCCTTCTCAGAAACGACAGGATTGTCGAGGCGGAGAAGTCCAGCCGAATCCTGTCAGGCACAAAATACGGCTCCATCCATTCCGAGGCTGTGTTGAAGAAGAATTCTTCCGGCACTCTGAGCACATATCTGTCGTTGAATTTCGCGAAAGTCTACGAGGACATCTTCGCAAGTTCGACGAATTCCAACAGGAACTGGCTTGTGAACGCCGCTCTCGTCTATTTGGCGAACGGCGATTACTCAAGAGCCGCCTATCTCCAGGATTACATTCTCAAGACCAACGGCAAGATTCCTTCCAAGGAGGCTCTTTTTTGGGCATTTGTGCAGTTCGACGCTGGAAACTACGATTTGTGCATACGAAACGCCAAGTCGGTCTCTGCGTCCGGTTTCAAGGCCACAGCCGCCGCTTTGGCTTCTGATTCGTACAGGAAGCTGAACGACGACGAGGAGGCCGAGAAGGTCCGCGAATACATAATCTCACTGGGTGACGAGGAAGTTCCCGACACTGTCGCCGTGAACAGCGCGATTTGGGCCTACAACCACAAGGAGTACGCCCGCGCCTACCGGCTTTTGAAGGGAGTTCTCGACGAGAATCCAGAATGCCAGCCGGCTTTGCTAACATATGGAAAAATTTCCTGGCTGGATTCGCTTCCCGTTCCGGAATCTGATTTGGAGAAGACTGTCCGGGAGACTACGACTCTCAGGACTTCCTATATGAAAGAAAAGGATGAGCGTCCCCGTTTCCTTGTTTCGGACGCCATTTCGATGATTTCAAGCGTCGAGGAAAAATACCAGAAAGAGCAGAGGGAAAACAGGAACGACTCGAACATCATCGACAAGATAGATTCCCTCATTGTCGAGAGGCTTTCCCTTTTCCTTAGGACGAACAGCGAGCTTCCGATAAACGCCAGGACTTCGGAGATTTGGAGGACGCTTGAGGCGAACGAGTCGGGTGTGAACCTTTATCCTTCAAAGCTTGTCTGCTTCGCCGTCCAGAAGCTGATTTCATACGGTTTCCCGGACGATGCTCACAGACTGTTCATGGATTTCGTCAACGCGAAGTACATGAATTCCTCCAAGGAGGACTCTGCGGAGCGTTACAGCGAGAATGTAGAGGTGAACGAGTCCGGCAAAAAGGTCGAGATAGACATATTCGGTGGAGAGCGTGTGGTGAAGGCTGATGCAGTGCCTGAATCGGTCGTTCGGCTCGCTTTTGGAGAAGAGGTCGCGAAATCGGCTTCTTCGATGAACATTTGGGAAGTTGAGCTGGCCGCTTATTTTGCGCTGGTGGACGGAAACATCGAGACCGCGAAAAAACTGTATGAGTATGTGCTCTTCGAGTCTGGAGATGTGGTGAACAGCACTGTCGGAGACTACAACAGCAGTTTCGAGAACATATCGTCGGTGGCTTCTTCGTCTTCTGCCGTCAATCTCGCCATGATCTACAGCAGTTTTGGCGACAAGGATGCCGCTCTTTCTCTTTATGGACTCGCTTCTGGAAAATGCGAGAATGTCTTCGTCAAGTCGAAAATACTCCACAGAATCGCAAAGATACAGTTGGAGAGAAACGATTTGCGGAACGCGAAGATTTCAATCGACTACAGCCTAGCCCTCGATCCTCAGAACGCCGACGCGCGATTGATAAAAAGACAGTGCGTTGACATGGAGTGAGTTCTTTTCGGGGAGGGAAGCAGCAGACAAAAAAAGCTGCCAAGATTTTTCGTCACACGGCGATTCTCCTGGCAGCTTTTTTGTTTCATTTTGACACTATGCTTCGATGACGGCGATGATGTCCGAGTTCTTCACGATGAGGAATTCCTCTCCGTCGATTTTCACCTGCGTGCCTGAATACTTGTCGTACATTACCCTGTCGCCCACTTTAACGGTGATTTTCTCTTTCTCTGTTCCTGGTCCCACGGCCTCTACTGTCGCTGTCTGGGTCTTTTCCTGGGCCGCCTCTGGAAGGATGATTCCGCTTGCGGTCTTTGATTCGGCCTTCTCCTGCTTGAGGAGCACGCGGTCTGCCAATGGTTTGAGTTTCATTATGGATGCCTCCGAAAATATGTTGATTGAATTTGTGTCAAAATGACACAGAAAAATCGAGATGAAAATCTGCGTGTGGCAAAATTTCCATTCAGTTTCTTTCTTCAGTTAGAAAAATAATAAAATTTGGTGAAATCGGCAAAGAAAAAATGATTCAATTCTCGATAATCAAAAAAAAGGCAAGATTGAAAAAGTTGGCACGGAATTTGCTTATGTATTAGTGAAAAACAATTACAGGAGATTCACTATGGAAAAAGACAGCCTTTCAATTTACCTTGATGAAATCAACAAGATTCCGCTTTTGACTGCGGATAAGGAACTTGAGCTCGTGAAAAAAGCTGCGGAAGGCAGCAAGTCGGCCAAGAACAAGCTTGTCGAATCAAATCTCCGCTTTGTCGTGAAAATCGCGAAAGAATACATGAACCGTGGAATCGAATTCGAGGATTTGATAAACGAGGGCAACGCGGGCCTCATGCAGGCCGTGAACCATTTCGATTCCAAGGCCGGTGTTAAATTCATCTCTTATGCCGTCTGGTGGATTCGCCAGTCGATAATGAAGGCCCTTTACGAGCACGGCCACGAAATCCGCCTGCCGATGAACAGGGCGAACGAGCTTGTGAACATCGAGAAGGCGAGGAAACTTGTCGCCGACAAGCCTGAGAACGTCCAGGTCGAGGAAATCGCCTCCATGCTTGGTATGAGCAAGGATGTCGTCAGAAACCTCATGGATGTTTCGCGCGAGATGAAGAGCCTCGACAGCCCGATTGCCAGCGACGACGCTTCTTCCGATTCGATTGGCGACAGGCTTTCCGATTCGCGCTACAAGAACCCGGAAGCCGAGGCGATTGAGAATTCCCTTCATGAGGATGTGGAGGAGGCTCTTTCAAAGCTCAGCCCGAAAGAGGCGAAGATTCTCCGCATGAGGTTCGGATTCGACGGCGAAGATTCGATGTCGTTGAAGGAAGTCGGGGACGAAATCGGCTTGACCAAAGAGAGAATCAGGCAGATTGAGAAGCACGCCCTTTCAACGATAAGACTCCCGTCGAGGGTGAAAAAGCTTTCCGCTTATGTCGCTTGACTTGAAAGGGAGGCGAACGCGTCGATTCTCGCTTGAATCATGAGCTGTTCGTCACGAACAGGCTCTGCGATTTTGAATGTCAATTCTCCACTTTGCGCGGTCCCGGTTATTTCTCCGGGACCTCTTAGTTTTAAATCCTCTTCGGCGATTTTGAATCCGTCCGTGGTGTCGTGCAGGGCTTTCATGCGCGCCTTTCCGTCTTCGGTCAAATCCTTTCTGTAGACGAGGAAACAGTACGATTGGCTCTCTCCTCTGCCCACTCGGCCGCGCAGCTGGTGTAGTCCGGCCAGTCCGAACCTGTCCGCCTGTTCTATTACGATGCAGGTTGCGTTAGGCACGTCCACGCCGACTTCCACGACCGTTGTCGCCACCAGAATCTGCACCTTGTTCTGCCTGAAATCTTCGAGAATCTGCGTCTGCTCGTCCTCGCTGACTTTTCCGTGCACCATGGCGACTTTGAATTCGGGATAGACCTGCTTCGAAAGAAATTCGTACATCTCTTCCGCGCTTTTCATGCCTTTCCTGCTTCCGAAATCTCCGTCCTCCATGTTGTTCTCGATTGCCGGATAGACGAAATAGGCCTGGTGACCGGCTTTCAGCTCGCTTCGCACGGCTTCGTAGGCGTTGCTCTCGTGGCCTCCCTGGACGAGGAAGGTCTTTATGGGCTTGCGTCCGTTCGGCATCGTGTGTATCGAAAGGACGTCGAGGTCGCCGAAGACTGTGAGGGCGAGCGTCTGAGGAATCGGGGTCGCGCTCATCATGAGGAGGTTCGGCTCCCGGACGTATGCGTCCGCGCTTGTCCGCCCTTTCTCAAGGATTGCCGAACGCTGGAGGACGCCGAACCTGTGCTGCTCGTCGATTATCGCCAACGCCAAGTCCTTGTAGACGACGCTTTTTGAGAAGAGCGCGTGGGTTCCGATTACGAAGTCGATTTCACCGGCTTTGAGCGCGGAGAGAAGGTTGTTCCGCCCCTTCGCGTTCAGGTTGCCTGTGAGGTAGGCCACTTTCACGTCCAGCGATTCAAGCATTTTCGCCGCGTTCTCCGCGTGCTGCCGGGCGAGAAGCTCTGTCGGAGCCATCAGCGCGCATTGGCTTCCGTAGTCTATCACACGGAGCGCGGCGAAAAATGACACGAGCGTCTTTCCGCTTCCGACATCGCCTTGGAGAAGTGTGCGCATGGAAAAATTCTTTCCGCTTTTGTCGCGCGCGGACTCGTAGTTCCTGTCGATGTCGATGTTCATCTGCGCTATCACGGATTTCTGGTCGTCAGTTGGCTGGAAGGGGAGGCGGGAGAGGAGCTGCTTCTGCCTTGGAGAGAGCGTCTTCTCGAATTCTTCGGTGGTGAACGATTTCTGCACTTCGGCTTCGATTTCGCCTGTCTCCGCGTTCACTTTCGGGACGAAGCCTTTGTGGTCGATTGAACGCTGCGCCATTGCCCTTTGGAAAAGGAAAAGCTCCTCGTAGACGAGCGTCTGCCGGGCTTCCGTCGCTTCTTGGATTGATTTTGGAAGGTGGATTTTCTGCAGGGCCTCGTTTTTTTGCAGAAGCCCCTTTTTTTCTATCAGACTGTCAGGAAGGTCGTTCTCAATTCCCTTCGCGTATTGCTTGAGGGCTGTTTCGATTGCGGCGTTTATCTGCTTGCTCGTCAGCCCTTCCGTCTGCCTGTAAATCGGGAAGACCTTGCTGTTGGGGATTGGCATGTTGATGAAGTCCTTGAGCTTTCCCGTGTCCGCTATTTTCTCCGTGTCGTATTGTGAAGTTTGCAGATTTCCGTATTTGTTGTTGAAAACTCCTGTCAAAGCGAAAATGGAGCCGATTTTCATTGAATTCTGGAGCCAGGGGCGGTTGAAAGCCACTATTTCCGCCGAGGCCGTTCCGTCGGTGACGATGATTTTCAGCGTCTTCATGTTGCCGTAGCCGAACCAGTCGTGCTTGATGACCTGCACAATAGTGTGCGCCTTCGCCTGTACGTTCGTGGCAATCGCCTGCAGGCACTCGTGCAATGTTATTTTCTGCGTTCTGTCTTCGTAGTCCCGCGGATAGTATTGAAGAAGATCGGCGATTGTGAATATGTTCAACTTTGCGAATAGGGCGGCTTTCGCGGGTCCTATCTTCGGCAAGGTGTTTATCGAATTCGTGATTTCTGATGTCTTCATATACTATATTTATCGAAGATTTTTCGTTTTGTGCAAAATGGAACTTGCAAAAAAAACTGTTCGGAAACTTGGAGATTTTCATGCAAAACTTCAGTTCCCGAACAGTTTTTCTTAGATGCCGATGTTCATCAGAATCGGAATCAACATTCCCTCTACGAGGATTTTTCCAAGCGCGTAAAGAACCACGCTTTCAATCAAGGCGATTGCGACCGCCCCCTTGAACGAAATCGAGCGTCCCCTGTAGAACATCGAGGTCATCGCGAAGATTATCGGGGAAATCGAGTTGTCGATTGAGTCCCAGATTGTTCCGTATGTGGATTTCGAGACGAGGAGGACGACGAGCCTGATTATCAAAAGGAAGATGAAGAAGCCCAAGACGGACGAGAAAATGTTCCAAATCATTCCCACGACAAGCGACAGGATGATTCCGACAGTTATCCTCTGGCCGCTTGCGAGGGACGTGAGTATGTACGAGAGTCCCCAGAGAGCGCAGATTGCCACGGCCGCCGACAGGTCAAGCCTGCCGATTCGGAGTCCGAGCCGCTTGAAGAGGTCGAGGTACGGGTCGCAAATCCGCGCGAGGAACTGTCCGAACGGGCTGTAGGCCGCGCTTGGAATCCATGTGAGGAACACCCGGATGAAGCATACGAGCGTGTAGATTGAGACGACTGTCGCCGCTATTTGAAGTGTCGGGCGCAAAATTGTTGGCATGGAGCCTCCTTGAAAAATCAAAAATTCTATTCACTAATGAATAATCAAAAATCGTCAAACCGCCCACACATTTTTCACGAGGTTGAGGCCTTTCAGCTCCTCTTGGTACTCCTTCGTCGGCGGAGCCGTCACCTGCGAGCCGAGCTTCACCGTGTATGTGTTCCCGTCCGCGTCTATGTGCAGGTAGATGGAGCACGCGCCTTGGTTTCCGTAGAAGAATTCCCTCAGGTCGAAAAGGTTCTTGTCGTTCTGGATGTTCGGGTCGAGCTGGATGTGGATTTCCGAGATGGCCTTCTCCTGTATTTTTTCCGGGTCGATTATGGAATCCACGAGGAACGAAGCGCCGTCCCTGTTCGGGTTCGAGTCGACGGAGCCGATGAACGCCCAGACTTTCTCCGGCTGTATCTGCTCCTTGACTTCGAGCCATGTCCTCTCGAAGAATGTCAGGTCGAATTCTCCGAAGAAGTCCTTCACTTTCGCGAACGCCATCCTCTTTCCTGTCTTCGTCGTGATTTCTCTGACGGTCTCAATCATGCCGACTGCCGTGTATTTCTTCTCCTCCCCCTTCATCTTCCAGAGGTTCGCTCCGCTATCCTGCAGCCGCTTCTTCTCGGCTTTCTCCGCCTGCGTTATCATGCCGATGTTCTGCGAGTTCAGGTCGGCCTTGGAGAATGCCTTTTCGTAGTCGTCGAGCGGGTGACCGGAGACGAAGATGCCAATCAGCTCCTTTTCCATGTTGAGCTTCTCGATTTTGGAGATGTCGGGGAGTTCCTGGAAAACAAAGTCGGAGACCGTCTTCTCGTCTGTGTCGGCGAAGAGGTCGAAGTCGCTGTCGCCCGCTCCGTTCACGACGTTCTCCGCGTGCGTGAAGGCTCCTTCAAGGTTCGCGAGCAGCGTCGGCCTGTTCTTGTCGAGCTTGTCGAAGCCCCCGACTTTGATGAGGATTTCCACGGCTTTTTTGTTCACGCAGAGTTTCCCCATCTTGTCGTGCCTCGTCATCATCCTCATCAAAAAGTCCATGAAGTCCTTGAACGGCCCGTTCTCTGTCCTCTCCTCCACGATGGCGGTCGCGACTCCCTCTCCGATTCCCTTCACGCCCTTGAGTCCGAAGACGATTTCACCGTTCACGACGTCGAAGTAGACGTCCGACTTGTTCACGTCCGGCGCGAGGACTTTGATTCCCATTTTTCGGGCTTCTGCGATGTACGCCGGAAGTCCGTCCGTCGTGTTGATTTCGTTCCTCAGGTTGGCGGCCATGAATTCCGCCGGATAGTTCGCCTTGAGCCAGCCCGTCCTGTATGCAAGAACGGAGTAGGCCGCCGCGTGCGACTTGTTGAAGCCGTAGCCCGCGAACGGAATCATGATTTCGAAGATGTCCTCCGCGTGTTTCGCATCGAACCCCTGCTTTACGGCTCCCTCCACGAATTCCTTCTTCTTTCCCATCATGACTTCAGGCTTCTTCTTTCCCATCGCGCGCCTGAGCATGTCGGCTCCACCGAGCGAGAATCCCGCGATTTTCTGCGAGACCTGCATGATTTGCTCCTGGTAGACCATTACGCCGTACGTCTCTTCGAGGATTCCCTTCAGGCACGGGTCGGGGTAGTGGATTGTCTCCGGCTTCCATTTTCCGTTGATGTAGTCGGGGATGCAGTCCATCGGGCCTGGTCGGTAGAGGGCGTTCAACGCTACGAGGTCCTCGAGTTTTTCCGGCTGGAACTGCTTGAGGATTTTCTGCATTCCGGGGGACTCGAACTGGAAGACTGCCACGGAGTCGCCCCTTTTGAAGAGGTCGAACGTCTTCTTGTCGGTCTCGCTCACTTTCGAGCAGACGAAAACCGGGTCCTCCGGCTTCTTGTGCCTGTTGATTATTTCCTCGGCGTAGCGGATGAGCGAAAGCGTCTTGAGTCCGAGATAGTCGAATTTTACGAGTCCGCACGGCTCGATGATGTCCATCGTGTACTGAACTCCGACTTCGCCTGTCTTTGAGTCCTTGAACACAGGCGCCCAATCAGGCAGAGCCGTGAGCCCGATTACCATTCCCGACGCGTGCAGACCCGTGTTCCTCTTGCAGTTCTCAAGCTTGAGCGCGATGTCGAAGAGGCGCTCGTACCTTGGGTCGTGTCTGTATTCGGCGAGCTGTCCTCCGTCCGGGAATTTCTCGTTCGGCGGCTCGAAGCAGTTCTTGAGCTTGGTCTTGAGGTTTTCCGAGACTTTCGACTTCAGCATGTTGACTTCGGGAATCGGGATTCCGAGGACGCGCCCAACGTCGGCTATGCAGTTCTTCGGCTTGAGCGTTCCGAACGTGACGATGTGCCCGACCTGCGGGTCTCCGTAGAGGTCGCGCGTGTGCTGGATGATGTCCTGCCGGTAGTCGAAGTCCATGTCCACGTCGAAATCAGGCATGGAGACGCGCTCAGGGTTCAAGAATCGCTCGAAAATCAACTTGAAGCGGAAGGGGTCGATGTCAGTGATTGTCATGCAGTAGGCTACGAGCGACCCCGCGCCCGAGCCTCGTCCCGGCCCGATTGGAATGTAGGGCTTGGGTCTGTCGTTCACGTTGTCGTATGTGGACTTCGACCAGTTGATGAATTCCCAGACGATGAGGAAGTAGCCTGAGAATCCCATCTGGAAGATTACGCCGAGTTCGTATTCGGCGCGTTCGCGGATTTCCGGCGTTATCTCCTTGTACCTCATGCGGAGTCCCTTCTCCACGAGGTAGCGCACGTAGTCGTCCTGGTTTTTCGTGTAGTCGTCGTGCTTCTGGAATTCCTTCGGCAGAGTGAAGCGGGGGAGGCAGGCTTTGAGTTCCTGCGTCTTGTACTGGTGTATTGTCAGGTCGCACATGTTCGCGATTTTGACTGTGTTGGCGTACGCCTCTGGAAGCTCCGGGAAGAGAAGCCGCATCTCCTCCTCCGTCTTGAAGTAGAATTCGTCCCTGCCTTCCACGCCCATCTTGGAGTGCGGCTCGTCCAGAAGCCTCTTGAAGCCGATGCACCTGAGCGCGTCCTGCGCCTCCGCGTCGTCCTTCTCGACATAGTGGATGTCGTTCGTAACAACCAGCGGGATGTCCAGCTCCCTCGACATTTCTATGAGCTTGTCGTTGACGATTTTCTGTTCGGGTATTCCGTGGTCCTGGAGTTCAAGATAGTAGTGGTCGGGTCCGAAAAGGTTCTTGTACTTGAGAGCCATCTCCTTCGCCTCGTCCTCTTTCCCCGCCAAAATGAGCTGCGGAAGTTCCCCGGCGATGCAGGCGGAACAGCAAATCAAGCCCTCGTGGTATTTTTCGAGCAGTTCGTAGTCGATTCTGGGCTTTCCGTAGTAGAGTCCCTCCTGGTATGCGATTGAGGAGAGCCAGCACATGTTCTTGTATCCTGTCTGGTTTTCGCAGAGGAGAATCAGGTGGAAGTAGTGGGCGTGCCTCTCTCCGTCCTCGCCCTTCCTTGAGTAGGGGACGTCGTTCTTTTCGAGGTGGCTTCCGTAGGCCACATAGAATTCCTCGCCCACAATCGGGTTGATGCCGTTGACGTGGCAGAGCTTTTCGAAGTTGAGCGCGCCGAACATGTTTCCGTGGTCGGTCAGAGCCAACGCGGGCATGTTCAGCTTCTTCGCCTTCGCTACGAGGTCGTCGAGTTTGGCGCAGGAATCCAAAAGTGAATAATCGGAATGTACGTGCAAGTGTACGAAATTTGCTACAGGAGTGCCCTCTGGGGCGGAATCGAAAACGTGATAATCAGCCATGGGAAAATTATAGATGAAAATCGCCGCTTGGTAACGTGCGCCGGAGGAACTCTCCCTATTCTGTTCCGTTCTCCTGCACTTCCTCTATCACCTCAAGCTCCTCGATGTGGCTGTCGAAATCCTCCTCCTTTTCTTCGTATTCGACGAATTCGCTCTCATCCGTGCGCTTCGCGATTATGACGGTGATGTCGTCCTCGAAAAGGTTGTGCTCCGTGAACTCGTCGACTTCCTTCATGATTAGCTCGACTAATTCGCTCGTCGGCCTTTCGTGGTTCTTCTTGACGATTTCCTTCACGCGCTCGCTTCCGAACTGTTCCTTGTTTTTGTTCGCCGCTTCCGTAAGTCCGTCCGTGTAGAAGATGAGCATGTCCCCCGTCTTCATCGAAAAATCCGACTGGGCGTATGAGACGGAAAGCCCTTTCATTCCTATCGCTCCGTAGTGGTTCTCCTTGTCCTCGACTTTTATCTCCTGGACGGAGCCGTCTTCCGCGCTGTACTTGAGCGGATACGGATGTCCCGCGTTTCCGACCGACACTCGGCATTCTCTGTGGTCCTCCGTTTCGTCGAACCTGCAGAGGATTCCCGTCATGTAGTTTTCGATGTCGCCTTTCTCCACGATTATCATGTGGTTTATCTTGTTCATGATTTTCGTGACGTTCTCCCTTTTCCTGAATCCCGTCTGGAAAAGGCGCGATATGATGTTCTTGGAGAGCATTGTGACGAGGCTCGCGGAAAGACCGTGCCCTGAAACGTCCACGAGCGTGAGTCCGTTCAGCGTGTTGTTGTAGCTGTAGTAGTCGTAGAAGTCGCCAGAGACCTTCGACTGCGGAAGATAGCAAGTCGAAAGCTCCCACCGCTTGAAACTCCTGTTGGGGTGGGGAAGGAACCGCCTTTGCACGACCGAAGCCATCTCCAAGTCCATGTCCGTCCTGTGCTTGTCCCTCTCAAGACGCTCGTTGAGGAGGGACAGCTCGTAGTTGGCATCCTTCAGGTCGTGGGTGCGCATCTCTACTTCTTCGATTAGGTGGTTCGAGAGCTGCACGTTCTTCTTGTACATCGTTCCGAATCTCTGCGCCAGAAGGATTATGAAGAGCACGATGGAAATCTGCCAACCGAAAATCATGAAGTACGGGTAGGCCGTCGTGGGGTCGTGGATTCTTATCGCCGTGTCGATGATTCCGCTCGCTATCGCCGGTATGAATCCGAAGAAAAATTCGAGCGCGCTGTCCCTTGCCTGCTTTCTCGTGATGTTGAATGCGAAGTCGACCGCTCCGTTCGCGATTTGGACTATGACCAGCGCAATCATCATGGGGTACATTTTGAGAAGGTCGCTGTATGTCGGAGCCAGAATTGTCGGAATCACCTGCAGCGCGATTGTCGCGTGCCTGATGATTCGTATCGGAAGCGGGGTTATTGAGCCGTAGTACTCGGACGCGAAAATGGACGTGAAGTACAGAATCAGGTACGCCGGTATGCAGAGCGTGAATTTCGTGAACGGAAGGTGCGGTATGTTGCCGTTCGTGTAGAATGGAATCTCCGTCGCGAAGAAATACGAGATGAAGATGACGGTGACGAAATTGAGCAGGGCGAACGTCCTGAATTCCTTGAACGCCTTCAAATTGAAGTACAGGCTCATGTACAGGATTCCCGTGAAGAACATGATTCCGAACAGGAGCATGTAGATTCTCGTGTGGTTGAAGTTGATTTTCTCGAACGCCGGATAAGCGTACCTCGTCGGCCAGATGAATGCGTGGCTCGAAATTCCGCTCGCGCCCTGTGTGAATATTCTGATGAGGACCACGTTCCTGCCTTCCTGTTCGAGCAAATCGAGCGGAAAGCTGAAGAAATGCGCCTTGAACAGCGTCGACTGCTCGTGCGGCGGAAACGCTCCGTATTGAGAGATGAATGTTCCGTTGCAGAAGACCTGCTCGGCGAAGCGCATGTGCGGAATCACCAAACCTAGCGGCTGGTTCTTGAATTCCCTTGGAATCTCGAACTCCGCGCGTATCCAGACATAAGCCGGGTCCAGTCCCAGAATGTTCGTCAGGTTGTTCTCCGACAAATCCTCCAGCTTCTTGAAATTCATCGAATTCCTCATGGCGTCACCGAGCGTCGCCTCCTCTGTGGCTTCCCAATAGTAGAAGTCTTTTCCGATTACGAGCTTCGGCGGTTCATCGCTTGGCCTGCATGAATAGAAAAGCGAAGACACCGCCAAAACCATGAGTATATATATGATACGAAAAAAATTATTTGAAAAGCGCATTGCTACTATTTTAACACATTTGGAGCGGAAATGAGAAAAAAATCGCCGCCACCCGAAAAGTTCGTTCGCGGGCGGCGGCGTTTTAGTGATTTGTCTGATTGGCGTTTTTTGTACAGCTCACTCGTCATCATTCCAGTTGATTCGTCTGGATTCGCCCGTAATCTTCATGTCGATTTTGTCCCGATTGATGAAAGAATAGATTTCGTCGATTGCGTCCATGATTTTTTGGACGTCGCAGTCCCCGCATTTTACGGTCATGGAAAGAACTCGTCTGGGGGCAATCTTCACAAAAATATTAATCTTATTGAGGCTCTGTCCGGTTACGCTCCACTTCATTCCTGAGCCTTTGAGCTTTTCCCTGAGGAGAGACGAGAACGACACAATCGCAATCTGCTGAATCTTGTTCGCCTTCAAGACTTCCCTGTCGCAGTCTTCTGAATCCTGCTCGAAGGAAAGACTCAAGCTTGCAAGCAATCTTCCGATTTCACGTGGGGGCGCCGTGTGAATGAGTTTGTGTGGTGCATACTCTGCGCTTCCGTAGTCGATTGCGCAATATGAATCTCTATCTGCATAGACTGTGAGCGATAGTTTTGGAGGCGAAATTACATTTTTCCAAAAAGTGTTCCTTTCACCATTTTTCTGAATAGAAATCGTGGCTCTGGTGTACTTTGGATAACAGTTGTGGCTTTCTCTGATTTCTGTTTTGATTTCGCTTTTGTCCACGGTTTCGCATATTCCTTCCACAACTGTTCCGACAAATCTTTCCAGAAAGCTGAGACATTTTTCCCCTTTTGCACTGTCAACCGCTACCTGTTGCCTAGAACCACTTTTGATTTTGTACTCTTTTAGGGCTTTTGACAGCCTCTCTTTCCAGAATTTTTTCCTTATTGAATATTCATCAACCATATTGATTTTCCATCCTTGCTGTTTGTATTGCTAGTAGGGCGAAAGTCGAATTTTCACAGTGCAATGGCAGAAACGAGCGGAAGCGGGGTTCCGTCCATCAAAACACTCAGCCACCGCGAAGCGGTACTGCCGTTTTGATGGACGGGTTCCCGCTGGGAGCTTGTTTCTGCAACTACGATATGCAGAAACTCGACATTCGA
>JAGBIY010000051.1 GCA_017934745.1 Treponema sp.
AGGTCAAAAGTCGAGTTTTTACAGTGGAATGGCCGAAACGAGCGGAAGCGGGGTTCCACAGCCGAATGCACTCAGCCACCGCGAAGCGGTACTGCCGCATTCGGCTGTGGGTTCCCGCTGGGAGCGCGTTTCGGCAACTACGGTATGCATAAACTCGGCATTCGGCCTAAGAGAATCATCCTCGCCGTTTTTGCTTTGGCGGCGGCCATTCCGTCATTTTCGGAAGGATTCACCTCTCTCGACATGATAGAGCTGAGGCACAGGAACGACGCGCTCTACGACGTGTACACGATAGGGAACTCAAGCCAGTCGTACCCTGCCGAGAGGTGGATAGAGCCGTTCGAGATAAACAAGTACGAGACGACATACGAGCTTTGGCGTTCGACAAAGGAAGTGGCCGAGCACATAGGATTCGTGTTCGCGCACCCAGGCCGTCCAGGCTCCCACGGAAAGACAGGCTCTGACATCGACGAGAAGACAAAGTACCAGCCTGTCACATTCATCAGCTGGTACGACGCGGTCGTCTGGTGCAACGCCCTCTCGAAGATTCACGGACTGGAGCCTTGCTACAAGTACAGGAACAGGAAGACGAAGGAAGTGGAAGTGCTGACGGACTCGACCGACACGGCGAAGATAGACCTCTCGTACTGCGACTGGAAGGCGGACGGCTACAGGCTTCCGACAGAGGCCGAATGGGAATACGCAGCCACGAAGATAGAGGACGGATTCATGGGAGGGGATTTGGTTTCGGGGCAGGTCATGAAGGCCGGATACGTCTACGGAGACGAAATTTCCGAGGACGACGTTTCGTGGACGCTCTCCAACACCAACAGGACGATGAACGTGGGGACAGCGGGAACTGGCAGGAAGGACGCTGAACCGGGAAGCGGAAAAGCGAACTACATAGGAGCGTTCGACATGGGCGGCAATGTCCTGGAATTCTGCTGGGACTGGTTCGAGCCGCGATATTCGGCCGTGCAGGGTGGAAAGCGCGCGGCCGGCCCGGAGTACGGAAGCGACCGCGTTTGCAGGGGCGGAAGCTACAGCCCCCTCACGATTTTCAGCTCGGCTGGCGACCGGTACCACTACGACCCGAACGAGTACTACGACTTCATGGGATTCAGGGTCGTCCGGTCGCTCTCGAACTAGAGTTTTTTCAACTCGGCGGACTTGACGACCCAAGAGCCGCCTTCCTTCTCCACCTCGACAATTCCGTACTTTCCCTCAAGGAGCGCGCCGGGATTGATTACGGTCGTCGAACCGACACGGCAGACGCCCGCAGACTCGTGGATGTGGCCCGTGACTACGAGGAGAGGCTCGTACTTTTCGATGTATTCCCGGAGTTTCTGGCTTCCTACGTGGATTCCGCCGGGAATCATGTCGCAGTCGGTGTCCTTCGGCGGATTGTGCATTACGAGGACGAGGCTGTTCCATTTTCCGTTCTCGTCCACGCAGTTCTCGGCGGACGCATCGACAAGCGAGAAATCGGAGAGGATTTCGTCCTCGTCCCGCTCGAAAAGCGTGTCGCCTGAGAATTTCGTTCCGCCACCGGCACCGGCGAACGCCAATCCGTCATGAAACGTAAGCGTGTTCTCCACGGAAATGTCGGCTCCGTCGATTGCGTCCAAGAATTCTGGAGAGTCGCAGTTTCCTATGACAGAGAAAATCGTGTCGTGCTTGGAAAGGAGCTTGTCCAGCACAGGCTTCCCAGTCTCCGGGGAGCCGAACGCGGCGAAATCGCCACCGAAAATGACAGCGTCCACGCTTTTGAACTGTGAATCGAGCTTCTCGATGTTGTCGACGCTTCCGTGGATGTCCGAGATGACAAGAAATTTCATTTAAATCTTCTCCATTATTTTTTTGAGAGCTTCCATCTGCTCTTCCGTTCCTATCGTTATCCTCAAGAATTCCTCGATTCCGGGGGTCGAGAAATGGCGCACGAGTATTCCATCTGCCTTTATCGCCCTGTAGGTCTCCTCGCCCGGCACTCCGTCCTTCTTAGCGAACACGAAATTCGTACAGCTGTCGATTACGAACCAGCCTTTGGAGCGAAGGAAGGAGACGAAATCGTCGCGCACAGAGGCGACCTTCTTGGCGCAGCCGACGTAGTACGCAACATCCGAGCAAGCGGCGATTCCAGCCGTCTGGGTGAGGAAGTCAACCGGAAAATGGTTGAACGAATTCTTTACCGTAGTGACGCACTCTATGAGTTTCGGGTTCGATACGATGTAGCCGAGACGCTGCCCTGCACCGCAAAGCGACTTGGAGAACGTCCTGACGACCACGAGATTGTCGAATTCCTTTATGAGCGGAATCGCGCTCTCCCCTCCGAAATCGACATACGCCTCGTCGACGACGAAAATCCTGTCCTTCGGAGCGCGCCCTATCATCCTTCGCACCTCATCGCGCGTGAGTGAAAGCCCTGTCGGAGCGTTCGGGTTCGCGAAAATCACGCTGGAGTCCTTTCCGTTCGCGTCGGAGAGCATCTTTTCAGTGTCGAGCGTCCAGTCTGCCTTGAGGGGAACCTTGTCCAGTGGAATCTGGTAGAATCCGGCGTACACGGGATAGAAGCTGTACGTATGCTCAGGAAGCACAAGTTCCCTGTCGCCGTCGAAGAACGAATAGAAGACGAAGCTCAAAACCTCGTCGGAGCCGTTTCCGCAGAAAACCATGTCCTTCGTCACTTCGAAAGGGATTCTGTCGGACTCGGAAGGCGAGACCGTTCCGTCGGAGGCGACATTCGCGCGGCAGAGGACACCGCCTGTCTCGTTGAGCATTTTCGCTATGGCGGATTTCAGCTCGTTGGAGTCGGGATCGGGGTACAGGCCGAGCCTCTCGGAATGACTAGTCGCGGCATTGACGACGGCCTCGACGACTTTCGGGCTTGGCTTGTACGGATTCTCGTTCGCGTTCAGTTTGATGTATTCCCTGTCCTTCGGCTGCTCGCCAGGAACATAAGGGTGAAGGTTCTTCATTCTGTTCGATATCATTTCGTTTAAAACTCCATGACCTATTTTATACATTCGCGGAACGACAGACAACAAATGAAACACTTATAGTTTTTTTAATAAACAAGCCGAAAATCAATAAAAGAAAAAGGACAAAGAAGATGGCAATCAGAAAACTCAAGAAGGCAATCACGGCCCTGGCGGTTCTGGCGGGAGCGGCGGCTATTCATTCGCAGACGGTCACGTTCCACGGATACGTCAACTACTCGATGTACCCTTTGGCGCAGACGTTCTCCAAGGATGCGGAAGGCGAAAAATCGCACACGGATCCGTCGGCGGAATTCGGCTCGTTCTGCAACGGAACAACGGAATTCAACACGTTCGTGGACATGGCGAATTTCCACTTCGCGCTCGGAATAAAGCTCAACGCCACGCTCGGCTCGTTGAACGAGGACTACAAGACGGCAGACGAATACAGCGGACTTGAGGGAGTCACGACATACTTCCACCAGGGAAACGTGAGGGTGGACCTGCTCAAGGGGCAGTTCCGTGTCCTTGCGGGAAAATTCGACGACTGGAACGGCGGATACGTCGCGGACGGATATGTGATGGAAGGTCAGAACGTAAGGAACCTCGCGGACAAGGACCAGGGGCAGCACTTCGCGGGAATCGAAATCCTTCCATACGGAATCAGGAAGCTCAGCATAATCGGAGGTTTCCCGATTCTTCCTGTCAGCGGAAACGGAGTTGACTATGCGGAGCACAACAAATGGAAGAACCTCGCGAAAAAAGTGAAAATCATGGCGAAATGGAAGCTCGACAACGGAGCGTCTGTCGCCGGAGGCTTCAGGCCTGAGACGCACTACGAAGGAACGTCCAATTATTCAGAGGACAGCTACTTCTCCGAGGCGTTCATGCAGATAAATTCCCCGAAGGCTTCCGAAAATTTCGCATGGAACGCGACTTACGACTTCCGGTACAGGGACGTCGAAGAACTGGACAAGAAAGCGTTCATGCACTATGCGGGGATTTCCAGCAGAATCCGCCTCACCGACTACTTCACGCTCAACGCCGAATACAGGCTCGCATACGCGTCGGAGGACTATGTCGCGCTCGACGAAAGGCTCTTCTACGAGACGCTCGGCCTCTGCGCCACATACGACATTCCGAACACGAGCTTCCAGACTGGACTCAAAATCGTGAGGGCGATGGCGAAGGACGGGAACGGCTCTCTGTTCGGCACGGACGCCAGAGTCCAGGGAAACTACAGCGACGACCTTGCGATGACAGTGGACTGGATGCCGTTCGCCGACGATCCGGGGGCAGGCTCGAAGGGAACTTACCACAGCCTCTACGCGTATCCGTATTTCCAGAGGACTTTCAGGAACGGATATTTGAGGACGGGAGTCGAAATACAGCTCACACTCTTCGACGCGGAGGAAAGCACGAAGGCGTTCGGATACAGGGTTCCCCTCGCGATGTGCTTCCGTTTCTAGCGGCAAAACCCGATTTGGAGAAAAAATGAGAACGACACACCTCTTGCTCTTGGCATCGAGTTTCGCCTTCATGTCGTGCGCGTCCTACACGACATACGCGAAATACACAGCCGACACGGAAAACGCCGACAGGATTTCGGCATGGAAAGCCCTCAACACGCAAGACCCGAAGCTTTTCGAAGACGACGACGGAACGTTCTACGTGTACTCGACGGACGCAAGCATCGGAAACGAGCACAAAAGGGGACTTCAGGTGCGGACATCGAAGGACCTCCTGACGTGGGAAGCGCACCCGGAGCCGGTCATCGTGAACTGGGACACCGACATGCTTTACTGGCTGGACCAGACACCGGAAACGGCGACTACGAGCGCGCCAACGGTAATCAAGCAGAACGGAAAATACTACATGTTCCACGGTCTCGCGGCCGACGGAGCGTTGTCAAAATGGCCCACGGCGTGGATTGGACTTGCCATAGCGGACTCCCCTTTCGGCCCGTTCGAGCCTGCGCACAAATACGATCCGCGCACATACAAGCAGTCCGCGCTCGTGCGCTACGCGTGGAAATCGAACGACAAGCCCATACAGTTCATTCCCAACGAGAAGAGCAGGTTCCAGGCTTACATCGGCGGCGAGATGAAGAAAATGACGGTGAAGAGCATAAGAGTGAACGGAGGGAAGAACACGCTGGAAACTCCTGTCGAACTCGCAAAAGGGGACTGGACGGATTTGCATGGAAATTCGTACACGGGAGTATCGGGATTGACGGGAGACTGGAATGTCGAATTCCGTGTGCGGCTCGACTCGATAGGGGACAACGACCGGGATAAATGGGCGTTCGCGCTCTACGACGAGGAGACAGGCGACGGATGGTACTTGAGGTGCGACTCGCACACAAGCGACGCCACGGAGACGGGAGCCGCCGCGAACATGTACGGCTCGGACTTCGGCGCGAACGTGGAATACGAGCCGAAAGATGAAAAGGAAGCCTCGGCACTGTACAGCGACAATATGGATCTGGTCGTGAAAGCGAAGTACGACTGGCAGAAAGGAAGCTGCTCGGTGCAGGTGAAGAGCAACGGAAGCGTCATATACACGGCGAAGGGAACACGGTTCACGACGGACAAGATTTTCGACACATTCAACACGTCCTCGTTCGACACCGCCACCTCAGAAGGGAAGAAGACAGAATCCAAAGCCCCGCAGGCATACGGATTCGGCTGCGCAGATCCAGAATTCGTCACGGACTTGACAACGGGAAAAGCGATTGCGAACGGCTTCGGCGACTACTACATGACATACGGTTCGGGCAAAGGCGGAATCGCGCTCGTGACGGTCGATTCGGAGACATTCAAGCCCACATACATCGACAAAAGCGGCGAAAGGCACGTCCTTGACGCTCCGCTCGACACAATCGAAGGCGCGTTCGGAGTCAGGATAGCCGGCGGAGAGGGAGCGGAGTACGAAGGGGCGCAGATTGTCTACAACAGCGACACCGGCTACTACTACATGTTCGTCTCGATGGGGAACCCAACATACGAATACAGGGTCGGAGTCGGCCGCTCAAAGGAAATCGAGGGGCCGTATCTGGACGCTGGCGGAAGAAGCATGGGCGAAGTGGATTCCACGCCCGGCTCGAAAAACTTCTACCACAACGTAGGCTCGAAAATAATTGGAGCGCACAGGCTCAAGGACGAACGAGGCTGGAGATCTCCCGGAGGACAGTCAATAATCAGGACGAAGGACGGGAGAATCATGTTCGCGAACCACACGCGCACGGACTTTCTTCCAAGCGACCACTCCTATCTGCAGATACACGAGATGTTCTTCACGGAATCGGCATGGCCAGTGCTCAACCAGAACGAATTCGACCCTGAAACGGAGGCTTCAAGCTTCTTCCTGACGAGCAGGATTCCGGGAGACTACGATGTGGTCATAACGAAGAGAAGCCCGAACGTGAAGGCAGGCTCCTCCTTCGAGGACACGACATCGGACGACGAGCGCAGCGAAAGCGACGGTTGGGCGACGCAGAGCGAAAGAATAACCCTTGAGAACGATGGAACCGTTTCCGGCGCGTACACGGGCGAATGGACGTTCTACAAGAACGACGACGGCCCGAAAAACACGATGTCCATAAAAGTGAGTCTCGATGGAATTGGAACATTCGAGGGATTCGCCCTTTACGCCACAGATTTCTCGCGTCTCGACAGGACAAGAAGGGACACAGTTACGATAACTTCGATATGCACGGAGAGGGATTCGAAGGCAAATGGAGAATATTTCTTCGGGAACAAGAGGAACTACAAATAGGGAAAAACCCGTTCGGGAGATTCAGTTTCGGAACGGGCTGCTCTCAAATGCGAGAATGGAACCGCACTATCTTGCCGCCCGGTATTCCCTTGGAGACACGCCCTCCGTCTTCTTGAAGATGAAGCTGAAGTAATGGGGATCGTTGAAGCCGACTTCGTAGGCGATGTCGGCGCTTTTCTTGTCCGTCGTGGCGAGCAGCTTCTTCGCGCGGTCGATGCGGACATGGGTCAGGTATTCGATGAAAGTGACTCCGCAGTCCTGCCTGAAAACTGTGCTGAAATGGTTGGGGCTCAATGCGACAGCCTCCGCCACGCTCTTCAGGCAGATGTCAGGGCTAGCGGCGTTCTGTTCGATATAGCGTTTGGCGCAGAGAATCACATCGGCGCTGCCCTGCATGTGTTCGTTGCGGTATGCAATCAGTTTTTTCAGAACAACGCGCACTTCGCGGATGAAGACGTCCTCGCTCTCCACAGCCCTGTCCACAAACGAATGGCTCAGAATTTCGGGCATCACCTCCTTCACGTCGCCGCCGGCGCATTCGATGACTTTTGAAACGGCCATGATTACGTCGACCAGCAAGTAGGACGCTATCACGGAAAAGTGCGCCCGGTTCTCGCCGAGCAGGTTGATGTATTCGCAGACGATTTGGTCGATTTCGCTCTCGTCGGCGTACTGGAGGCGGTCCACAAGCGGGTCGTTCTCCTGGAGGACTATGGAGCCGTCGGAACCGTGCTTCAAGTCGCCCTGGCTCAAGATGCGGTTCGTGCCCGTAAAGCGGCTTTCTTTCAGTATGCCCCTCGCCGCGCTGAAGGATTCGGGAAGCTCTTCCTTGTTCGGAACCACAGTGCCTATTGCGGTCACGACAGTGACTCCGTTCGCGCTCAATTCGTGCTGGACCATGTTCGCGAACGCGAAGCTCCGCTCTTCCGCGCTCTCATGCTTTGAGCCTTTTATGATTGCGGCGAAACTCGCGGGAGAAAGCATGAAGACCATGCAGTTCGCCTCGTGGGTCTCCAGCGTCAATGCGGCGGTCTGCGCGGTGAGCAGGGCATCCTTGTTCTCGCCCTCGGAATGAAGTTCGCTTATCGTGCAGGCGTAGAAGGCGGAATCGAACAGGACTCCATGCTCAAGAGCCAACGTGTTGAAGGTCTCGGCCTTTTCGGTGCCGTAGACGACATCGGCAAGCAGGCTCGCGCGGGCAAGGGATGCGACCGACTCCAGTTTTTCCTTGGCGCGCGGCAGGTCGAGCAAGTTCGAGCGGGCCATGTCCAAAGACCGCGCCACTTTTTCAAGGCTTGCGGTCACTTCCTCAAGCGTGAAGGGCTTTAGAATGTAGTCCTCAACGCCTATCGATATGGCGCGCTTGGCATAGTCGAATTCATCGTGCCCGGAAAGTATTATTATGCGGAGCCACGGCTGAATCTTCTTCGCGCACTTTGAAAGCTCCAACCCGTCCATGAATGGCATTCGGATGTCCGTAATCAAAATGTCAGGCTTTATGTCCTGTATCATGGAAAGGGCGATTTCACCGTCCTCGGCCTCTCCGGCGAACGTAAAGCCGTTGGATTCCCAGTCCAGCTTGTTCCTGAGCCCCTCGCGCACGATTATCTCATCATCGACAATAAAAACACTGTACATTGACCTACCTCTCGAATTTTTCCGTCACTCTCGTCCGCCACGCAAATCAATCAATTCCGCTTTCGACTTTTCTCGGTATCGTAAAAGACACTTCCGTGCCCTCTCCGTGAACGCTCTGGATTTTCAGTCGGACTTGGTCGCCGTAGTAGAGAGAGAGCCGCTTGTTCACGTTGTAGAGGCCGTACGCGGCGGAAAGCTTCTCCGCCCCAGCCTCTCCGTTGATTTCAGAGAGGACTTTCGCCAGCCTGTCGCTCTCAAAGCCGATTCCGTTGTCCTTCACCGTGAAGCGGATTCCGTTGTCCTCCACGCACCTGGCAGTGATGCTCACGGTTCCACGCCCCCGCTTGTTCTTTATGCCGTGGTAGATTGCGTTCTCCACGAGCGGCTGCAAAAGCAGCTTGAGAATCGGCACGCCCTCGATTCCAGAGTCGGTCTCAACCGTGTAGTCCAGAATGTTGGCGTAGCGGATTTTTTGAATCGTGAGGTAGCTCTCCACATGCTCGATTTCCTCGGCGACCGTAATCCATTCGTGCCCCCGGCTCAAGGAAATGCGGAAGAACTGGGAGAAGGCCTTCGTCACCCTGACGACCTCCTCGATTTCCCCGGCCTCCGAAAGCCAGATTATCGTGTCGAAAGTGTTGTAGAGGAAATGCGGGGTAATCTGCGCCTGCAACGCCTTCATCTCGGCCTTCTGCAAATCCCTCTGCTCCCGTATGTTCTCGTCGATGAGGTTCTGCAGTTTCTCCGCCATTATGTCAAGGTTCGCGGCGAGCGGCTCCAGCTCCTCGACCTTTGGGGGAAGCGAGCGCGCCGCCAGGTCTCCGCCAGCGATGCGGTTCGAGAGTTTGGACATGTCGCTTATGGAAGAAGCGATTCTGTGGGTGACATTGTGCAGTGTCAGCATGGCGGTCACCAGAATCAAGAGGCAAATCGCTATCTGAATCATGGTCAGGAAGACGAAGGAATGCCTGATTCTAGTGTTGGAGACGCTCGCGTTCTCGACTTCCGCCACAATGAAGTCCTGCATTATGTCGTACAAAAGGGAAGCCACGCTCCTGATGTCCTCCATGGCGGCCTCGTTCTCGGCCACGGTCGAGCCGTTCTGCATCTGGATTTCAAGGGCGTCCACATAGTAGCGGAGGGTGTTCTCGGTGCGGGATGCGACATCGAGCAGGCCGCGGCTTTTGCTTTCGGGGGAGACATCCATGTTTGAGATTCCAGTCCGGATTTTCCGAAGCAGGACATACTGGCATCCCTCGTTGAAGTTCTTCTGCCCGGAAACTATGCTCCAGATTTCGTCCACGAGCTCCTGCTTGGCGATTGTCCCAAGTTCCGTCGCCTCGCTCACGTTGCTGATGATTGTGTCGTACCATTTTGTGTGCAGCCTCGCCACAAGAATCGAATAGGTAATCGGAATCAGCATCACGAATGTTATGAGAAGGTAGGATTTCTCAAGGCTCTTTCTGATGTTCTTCTTGCTCATGTCCAGCCAGCCTAGTATCCGCGGGGAGGAAGCTCGCTCAAGTCGTCGCCCTCGGAAAAGACCATCTCGTCGATGTGGGTCAAGTGCGGAACGGTTTTTCCGGATGCGAGGAGTTTGGCGCATTCCATTATCTTCCGTCCCATGTTCGGAGTGCATTCCACAACGCAGTTGATTTCAGAATTCTTGAGCGCGTCTATCGCCTCCTGCTGCGCGTCGAAGCTCACGATTGTCAAATCCTTCCCGGCCGCGATGTTGTGCTTCCGAAGCACTTCGATGAAGCCCAGGGTCATGCCGTCGTTCGCGGAGAACAGAATGTCCACCGGCTTTCCACCGACCGTCAGCTCATCCCCGCCTTCCTTCAGCAAATTCTCCGCGATTTCGCGTCCCCGGCTCCGCATGAAATTTCCCTGCACGCTCTCAAGCACGCGGAAACGTTGGTCTTTGTCAATCAACTCGTGGAAGCCCCTTATTCGGTCGTCGCTTGCGGAAGAGCCGTCGGTACCGCGAATTTCCAGAATGTTGAGTGGTCTGTTCGTTGATGAGGAAGTTGAGTCATCCGCATCGTCAATCTTTTCTGAATATTTCTCCTGCAGGAACCGGGCAGCCTTGCGTCCCTCCTCCATGCTGTCGGTGCCGATGTAGGCGGCGTACAGGCTTTCGTCGGAGGTGCGAATCTTTCTGTCGCAGACAATCACGGGAATGCCGGCTTTCTTCGCCTCCCGAAGGACAGTGTCCCAGCCGTCCTGCACAATCGGAACAAAGGCGATTACGTCCACCCGGTACGCGATGAACGAGCGTATCGCCTTGATTTGGTTCTCCTGCTTCTGCTCCGCATTGGAAAACAAAAGCTGGATTCCGGCCTCATCGGCAGCCGCCCTGATGTTTTTGGAATGGTAGGTCCGCCACGCGCTCTCCGCTCCAATCTGGGAAAAACCGACCAAGAGAGGACTCGACGCGCTTGTGTTTTGATTCTTCTTTGCGCAAGAAATAGTTGATATAGAAAGGAAGACAGAAAAAAGCGCACAAACTGCGCGCGCAAACGAAGGACGAAAAAACTTTTTCAACATAAAAAAATTATAGCTCAAGGCCGAGCAGGGAGCAAACGAAAAGCGCCCTGCCCAGTCTCGACCTCAAGCGGGTAATCTTCTACCGTTTCTTTCTGTTCTTGATGATGACGAACACGCTCTGCAGAACGATGAAGAAGCAGAGGATTATCGAAAGCACAATCTTGTTCCACCAGGAAGAAAGAGTTCCCTGGCAGCGAATCAAGGTCTCGATTGTCGCCTTTATCAGAACGCCGAAGAAAGTGCCGGCGACAGTTCCGACACCGCCCGTGAGCATGGTGCCTCCGATGACGGCGGAAGCAATCGCCTCCATCTCGAAGCCGCGCGCCTGCTCGACGAAGCCCGAAGTTGTGTTCAAACAGAAGACCACGCCAGCGAGGGAGGCCAGGAAGCCGTCCGTCACATAGGCGATGAATTTCGTGCGCTTCACGTTGATTCCCATCAAGAGTGCGCTCTGCTCGCTTCCGCCCACAGCGAACAAGTTGCGGCCGAACCTTGTATATTTCAAAACGTACCAGATGACCACGACTGCGATAATCGCAATCACCACGTTCGGATGGATGAACGGATACATGCGGACACCGCGTTTGTTCACCGTGGAACCGAGCAGGATGTTGATGTTGGCGTTGGCGATTTTGAGGAAGAACTCGTTCGCCTTGATTGCAATCTGCTCTGAACTGATGATGGCGGTCAAGCCGCGGCACATGAAGAGGCCCGCGAGTGTGACTATGAAGGGCTGCAGTTCCATGTAGCTGATGAGCCAGCCCTGGAACGCGCCGAAAAAGATTCCGAAGAGAAGCACGAGCACGACCGCAAGACCCGCGCTCATGTGCATCCGCTCCATCGAGAACGAAAGCATCATGCAGACCAGTCCAACGACAGAGCCCACCGAAATGTCGATTCCGCCGGCAATCATGACGAGTGTCATGCCGGAAGCGGCCACCAAGAGACCGGCGTTGTCTATGAGCATGTTCAGGAAAGTCTGCATCCTGCCGAATCCCTGCTCATGGTAGACGATGACACCCGCGAGGTACATCACGACGAACAGGCAAATCGTAAAGAACAGCAGAAAATTGGAGCTGTCAAGCCGCTTCTTCTTCAAAGCCGCAAGGCTTGTCTTTATGTCAATCATTTTACGCCTCCTGAGACCCCTGACTTCTGGTTTTTTATTTTGAGAGCCGCCATTGCCCTGTATTTCGCGAACGCTGGCGACTGGAAAAGGACAATCAGGATGACGACCACGGCCTTGTAGATTGGAAGCTGGTCGGCAGACACGCCGATTGCGTAGAGGCTTGTCGTGAGTGCCTGAATCGTAATCGCTCCAATTATCGAACCGGCCATGTTGAATTTTCCGCCGCCGAGGCTGTTGCCTCCCAAGGCCACCGCGAGAATGGCGTCCATCTCAAGGTTCAGGCCGATGTTGTTCGCGTCGCTCGAATAGATGCGGCTGGAGGCAATCAAGCCCGCCACGCCGGAGCTGAGCCCGCAGAAGAGGTAGCAGCAGAAGACCACCAGCACGGAGTTGATTCCGACGAGACGACCGGCCTTCGGGTTTATTCCGACAGTCTGGATGTAGGTGGAGAAGGCGGTCTTCTTGAGGAAGAGCTGCGTCAAAAGCACGAAGGCGATGACGATGAAAATCGGGGTCGGAATGACGCAGCCGGGAATGAAGCCTCCAATCCACTTGAACGACTCCTGCCGCACATAGAGGATTACGCCGGTAGCATGCTTCACAGGGTCGGAAGAAATGAGCTGGGCGATTCCGCGTCCTGCCGTGAACAGGATGAGGGTCGCGACCATCGGCTGGATGTTGAACCGCGCGACCAAAAGACCGTTGAACGCTCCGCAGGCGACACCGCCCAACAAGCCGATGAAAATCGCGAGGGCGGGGAACATCGCGTAGCCGTCGTAGCTTCCGCCCAAGAGACGGACGATAATCGCGCCGGAGACAGCCATCACCGCGCCCACGGAAATGTCGGTACCGCGGGAGGAAGCCACGACCAAAGTCATGCCCACGGCGAGGATGATTAGCTCGCACGAGCGGTTCAAGATATCGATTATGAAGCCGTAGAGGACTCCGTTGTTGATTGAAACCTTGAAGAAATTCGGCGTGATAATCACGTTCACAATCAGCATGACAATCAACGCGGTTATCGGAAGGAGAAGCTGGTTTCTCTTCAGCCGACTCAAGAACTTTTCTTTGTTATTGTCCATTTTTTTCTCCTCCAGCAATCGCCGCCATCACGTCGGCCTGCGTCAGGTTGTCGTTCACAAGCTCTCCGACCTTCGCGCCGTCGCGGAGCACGCACAACCGGTTCACAGTCCTGAGCATCTCGTCGATTTCAGAACTGATGAAGACGACCGTCATGCCCTCCTGGGCGAGCTTTATGACGAGCTTCTGGATTTCGGTCTTCGTTCCGACATCGATTCCGCGGGTCGGCTCGTCCAAAATCAAAAAATCCGGGTGGGTGACAAGCCAGCGGCCGATGATGACCTTCTGCTGGTTTCCGCCTGAAAGCTGCTTGATGAGCGTTTCCGTGGACGGTGTTTTTATGTTGAGTTCCTTGATGTACTTTTCCGTAAGCTCAATCTGCTTGGACATCGGAAGGAGCTTGAACACGCCGGTCTTGGCCTGTAGGGCAATCATCATGTTCTCCCTTATCGAAAGGTCGGCGATGATGCTCTCGGCTTTCCTGTCCTCCGGCAGATACGCCATGCCCCTCTTGATTGAGTCGAGCGGAGATTTCGCGACAAGCCTCTTCCCGTTGAAATAAAGCTCTCCCGAATCCGGCTGGTCCGCTCCGTATATGGCCCTGACCATCTCGCTTCTTCCGCTTCCCAAAAGGCCTGTCAAACCCACGACCTCGCCCTTCTTTATCGTCACGCTGAACGGCTTGATTGTGCCCGTGTGCGTGAGGGCGACCGCCTTGAGAATTTCAGGCACATCGTCACGGTTCTCGACGCTGTTCTCGTTCCTCAGGTTGTCCAATTCCGCGACCTCGTGGCCGAGCATTGCCTGCACGAGCTTCAAGCGCGGAAGCTCCGCCGTTGTGAACTGGCCTTCAAGTTCTCCATTCCGCAAGACAGTGATTTTGTCGCAGACAGCGTAGACCTGCTCAAGAAAGTGGGTGACGAAGATGATGCTCTTTCCGTCCGCCTTCAACTGCCTCATGACGTTGAAGAGCTTCTCGACTTCCTGGTCGTCCAGGGAGCTTGTCGGCTCGTCCAGAATCAGCACCTTGCAGTTGAAGTGCACGGCGCGCGCAATCGCCACCATCTGCTGAATCGCGACCGAGTATTCGCCCAGGCTGCGCTTCACATCTATGTCTTCAAGACCGACCCAGGAGAGGATTGCCCTCGCCTGCTCGTTCATTTTTTTCCAGTCAATCGCAAAAAAACGGTTGCGCGGTTCATGTCCCGCAAAAATGTTTTCCGCCACGGAAATGTTCGTGCACAGGTTCACTTCCTGGAACACAGTGCTGATTCCGTTCTCCTGCGCCTCCTTGGGCGAATGGTTGTTGATTTCAACCCCGTCGAGGAAGATTTCGCCCTCGTCCCTGATGTGGACTCCTGTGAGGACTTTTATCAATGTGGACTTTCCCGCGCCGTTTTCGCCCATGAGGGCATGGATTTCACCGCGGCCAAGGGAAAAATCCACATGCTGCAGCGCCTTCACACCCGGAAAAGTCATCGTTATGTTCTTCATTGAAAGCAGTACGTCGTCTGCCATGCTCACCTCTCATTTTTTTATGCGCCAGTTCTACATGAACAAGACCTGCCCGACAAAGCGATTATCGAACAGGTCCTGTTTTCGACTACAAAGCGATGCAGTCTTCGGTGTCAGTATTTGCGGTTTGGAAGCTCGTCCGCAGCCTTGAGCGCGTTTCCTACACCGTTCTTGTCGAACACAAGCTCAGTGACGTACTGAATCTTGCTGTCGAGGGTGCCTCCGTTCTCAAGTTTCTGGATGATTTCCGCCACGCGAGGTCCGTGGAGAGGGTTGCACTCAACGGCGCAGTTGATTTCGTCGCCGTTTATCATGCGGTTGAAAGACTCCTTCACAGCGTCGAACGTGATGATGATGATGTCCTTGCCTGGAACCTTTCCTGCGGCCTTGATTGCGTCGATTGCGCCCCACGCCATGTTGTCGTTCTCGGCGTACACGACGTCAATCTGCGGTGTCGACTTCAAAATCGACTCCATGACTTCCTGTCCCTTTGCCTGCGTGAACTCTCCAGTCTGCTGTGCCACGAGTTTCCAGTTCGGATGTGTCTGAAGCCCCTCTTCCAAGCCCTGTGTTCTTCCAATCTGGGCGGACGCTCCAATCGTTCCCTGCAAGTCGACGATGTTGATTGTGTCGTTCTCGCGGCCGATTGACTTCAAGTAGGCTTCGAGCCACTTCACTCCGTCCTGTCCCTCTTTGAGGAAGTTTCCGCCGACCCACGCGAGGTAGAGGCTGTCGTCGGAGACCTTCATCTGGCGGTCCGACAAGATGACAGGTATTCCAGCCTTCTTGGCTTCCTGCAAGACAGTCTCCCATCCAGTCTCAACGACAGGGGCCACGACGATGTAGTCAACGTCCTGCTGGATGAAGTTTCGGATTGCCTTTATCTGGTTCTCCTGCTTCTGCTGCGCGTCGTCGAAAATCAGCTTGTAGCCGTTCGCCTCGGTGAACGTGGACTTGAACGACTCCGTGTTCGCCAAACGCCAATCGGACTCCGCTCCGACCTGGGCGTAGCCGACTGTAATCAGTTTTTTCTCTGTGGAAGCGGAAGGAGCCTGAGTCTCCGTCTCCGCCTTCTTCTCTTTGCACCCCATCGCGAATGCCGCGCACAAAGCTGCGGCTGCCGCAACTGCGACTTTTGTCAATTTTTTCATGTGTTTCCTCCTTTTTGGAACATGTTTAGATTTACGATACAGCCACAAAAAGCAGAAGTACATGAAGAATTTTATTGATTTGGTTGAAAATTTTACGATTTTTTTCGATTAGACCAGTTTGTAAACTCCAGTTTCTGAACAAGTCAATTGTGCTATACTTGCTCCATGCTCTCAAAAGAAATTCTCCCAAACGAAACACGAATCTTCTACAAATCACTTTTCAAGATAGTCCTTCCGATAACGCTGCAGAACCTCATATCGGCGGCGGTGAACTCGGCGGACGTGATAATGCTCAGCAAGGTCGGCCAGACATCGATTGCCGCGGTCTCATTGGCGGGACAAGTGCAGTTCGTCCTCCTGCTCTTCTTCGTGGGGCTCTCAAGCGGCCTCATCATGCTCACGGCGCAGTACTGGGGAAAGTAGGACGCCCATTCGATAGAGACACTCACCGGCATCGCCTTCAAGTTCTCATGCACGGCAGGCTTGATTTTCTCGGCAGGCGCGTTCTTTTTTCCGTCGGCCATCATGCATATCTTCACGGACAAAAGCGGAATGATTGAGGAAGGCGCGAAATACCTCAGGTTCGTAGCTCCCTCGTATTTCTTCATGTCGGTTTCCCAGGTTTTCCAGACTGTCTTCAAGAGCATCGAGCGGGTGAAGACCGTGACCGCGCTCACAATCGGCGCGCTGCTCATGAACATCGTACTGAACGCGGTCTTCATCTTCGGACTGGGGCCGGCACCAGCGATGGGCGCAAGCGGCGCGGCACTGGCCACGAGCGTCGCGCGCGCCATCGAGATGGCGGCCTGCATCTGGGTCTCGCTCAGGATAAAGGACATCAGGTTGAATCTTTCAATATTGTTCAGGAAGAATAGTGACCTGCTGAGGGATTTCGCCAAGTTCTCCCTTCCCGCCCTCGGAAACGAATTCGTCTGGGGAGCGGCCTACGCCATGTACTCTGTGATTCTCGGCCATCTTGGAGAGGACATCGTGGCGGCGAATTCCGTAGTCGGCGTGGTGAGGAACCTCGCGAGCGTCCTCTGCTTCGGAATGGCGTACGGAGGCGCGATTCTGCTCGGAAAGGAGATGGGCGGAGGCAGCCTGGAAAAAGCGAAGAAGGACGCGGGCAGGCTCTGGCGGAGCACCACGCTTGCAGGATTGGCGGGCGGACTCGTAATCGCGCTTAGTTTCCCAATCATGTCGCGCATGGACAAACTCTCCCCGGAAGCAGTTTCCATGCTCAGATGGCTCCTCCTCTCGAACGGAGCGAGCATTTTCGGCGCGACGGTGAACACGGTGCTCATCTGCGGAATTTTCCGCGCTGGAGGGGACTCCAAGTTCGGGCTGATTGTGGACAGCGCGTGCATGTGGGGCATTTCAGTGCCGCTCGGCCTCGTCTGCGCTTTCGTCCTGCACCTGCCGCCGGTCGTGGTGTACGCAATCATGTTCCTGGACGAATTCGAGAAGATGCCTTTCATCGTCCACCACTACAGAAGCGGCAAATGGCTAAAGAACATAACGCGGGACTTCAATCCGGCAGCGAAGGAAAATCCACAGTGACAACCTTTTGAAAAGAATTCCAAAAATCACACGGTGAACTGGGCCATCTGCTCCGCAATCTCAGAAATCGAATCCTTCATCTTCACGGATATATCAGAAAGCTCCGAACCGGACATATCGATTCTCTTCGCACCTGAAGACATCTCGTCCATGCACTCCTTCATCGACCTTGTTGAATCCTGAAGTCCATTCATGTTCTGCAATATGAGCTTGTTCCCCTCTGTCATCTTCTTCGCGGCCTCGGTGACTTCGAGAGTGCTCGCATTCATGGAAGGCAGCGTCTCCATCACCTGCTTTAAGCCTTCGTTCTGCTCCTCCATGGCGAGCTTTATCTGCTTCACAATCTGGTTCGTCCTCATGATTTCGCTCGACACGGCGTTGAATGACTTGCTCGACTCCTGCGAAGCGTTCACGACCTCGACGATGGAGTGCTGGATGCTCTTCAGCTGCTCGCCGATTGTCTTGGACTGCGCGGAGGAAGTCTCCGAAAGTTTCCTGATTTCATCGGCGACGACCGCGAATCCCTTTCCAGCGTCCCCCGCATGGGCGGCCTCGATAGCGGCGTTCATGGCCAAGAGGTTCGTCTGGCTCGCGATGCTGGCGATGGCCGTGTTGGCCTCCTGCAGCATCTTCGACATCTCCTCGATTTGCTCGATTTTCTCGTTCACGGCCTTCTGCTTGGTCTGCCCTGTCTGAGCCTCGGACTCAAGCGACGTGAACGACGACGCCATGCTGTCCACGGACGTGTTGACGCTCCTGATGTTGGCGACCATCTCCTCGACCGCGCTCGAAGCGGAGGCGACCCCCTCGGACTGCTCGCTTATCATGCGCTCAAGAGAGTCGATGTTCGACGTTATCTCGTCGACCGCATTGGAAGTGGCCGAGACGTTCCCCGTCTGGACCGCAATCTGCTCGTGCACGCCGTCGATGTTGGCGATTATCTGGGAAATTGAGCTTGCAGTGTTGTCGATGGAGGCCGTCATGGCGACACCGACAGTGGAAAGCCTCTTCTCTGAATTCTTCACGGTTCCGATTATGTCCTGGAATTTCTGCAGGAACTTGTTCTCCTCGTCCACAAGCTCGTCGAAAACCTTGAACGACGAACTTCCGCCATTCACTTCGACCCTCTTCGTCAAATCCGCGTTCCCTGAAGACAGCTCCGAGACAGCGTTCTTCAAGACACGGAGCCTGGAGACGATGCTGAGTATCGCTATGACAAGAAAATAAATGAGGACGATGAGTCCTGTTATGGAAGCGAACGGAACGAGCGAGTACTTGAGTAATTTCGCCGTAGTGAATGGAGCGTACTGAACAATGTGCCAGTTCACAAGCTCAAGGGGCGCGAGGAGGTACTCTCCTGCGACGGAGCTTTCGAATTTGATAGAGGAAGGCTTGCTGTCGATTTTCTTCAAGAACGGAAGCTTGTCGTAAATGCTCAGTTTGTCCTTGAGGATGCTCGAATCGGCGGCGCCTGTAATCTCGTCCTTGTCGTTGTAGAGGTACATGACAATTCCGTCGTCCAAATCCTTGTACATCAAGTCGATGAACTGCTGAAGGGGGATTCCAGTGCCGACCATTCCGACCGGTTTCCCGTTGTCGCGCACGACCGCATTCACCCAAAGCGACGTTGACTTCAGGGCATCGTTGTAGTTTATGTTGAAGTTGTACTCTTCCGTCTCGTACAAAGTCATGTTGTACCAGTAGTCCGACGGAGCAGACGGATTCACAGTGTATGAATACTTCATGCCGCTCCAGAATTCCAAATCGGAATCGCTGGTCCAGTAAAGAGACTTGCTCAAAAACGAATCCTGGAACGCCAAAAAATCATTCCATGCGGCAGGCTTGACATCCTCGTCCTTCGGATTGACCAGATACTTCACGATTGAAGGTGACTTGACCATCTGACGGACGAGGGTCAGCTGCTCGCTCATGTTCGCATCGAATTCAAGAGTACGAAGACGCGAATGAAGATTCATGCGCTCGTCCATGTCATCCTTGAAATTCTTCCTCGCAAGCCTGGTCACCACGAACAAATCCGCGACAAACAGAACGACCGCACAAACAGCGAACAAAAAACGCTTCGAAAGCTTCTTCATAAAAAAATTCTCCAAGATTTTCAATGTTAGCACCAATTATTTTAACACGTCTTACAGTTCTGTTTCAAACATAATCAACAACAAAATGAAAAATAGTCAACAAAAAACAAGTTTGACAGCGCTATCCAAACGAAAGATAATCAAGAAATGGGGAAAAAAATAAGGGCAGCGAACAACAGGACACTCTCTCTACTACCGGAGGAAATCGCCCCGCTAAAGGCGCGACTTTTGAGAGAAGAGGACATAACGAGTTGTACCGATGTAATCGGAAAGACACTCAACGGAGATGCGACGAGAATAATGGAGCGCCTCCCGGACGGATTCGCTGACCTAATCATAATAGATCCCCCTTACAACCTCTCAAAAAACTTCAACGGCATGAGATTCAACGCAAGGGCAGAAAGCGACTACGAATCATACCTTTCGACATGGTTCCCTGCCGTTTGCAGGAAGCTCAAGAGCGACGGCTCGCTCTACATGTGCGGCGACTGGAAATGCACGTCGGCTATGCAGAGGACAATCGAAAGGGAGCTTACGATAATGAACAGGATAACTTGGCAGAGGGAAAAGGGACGCGGCGCGAAATCGAACTGGAAAAACGGAATGGAGGACATCTGGTTCGCGGTGAAAGACCCAGAAAACTATTTTTTCAACGTGGATGCCGTTATGATGAAGCGGAAAGTGATTGCGCCGTACAAAATAGACGGGAAACCGAAAGACTGGAGCGAAAGCGCAGAGGGAAATTTTAGGCTCACCTGCCCTTCAAATTTCTGGGACGACATATCGGTTCCGTTCTGGTCGATGCCGGAGAACACTGACCATCCGACCCAGAAACCGGAGAAACTTTACGCAAAGCTGATACTGGCTTCGACAAGAGAAGGCGACATAGTGTTCGACCCTTTTCTCGGCAGCGGCACGGCCAGCGTAGTGGCGAAAAAGCTCGGAAGACGTTACTGCGGAATAGAGCAGAACGAGGAATACTGTCTCTGGGCGGAAAAAAGGCTCCTTCTGGCGGATTCGGACAAGTCGATACAGGGATACTCGGACGGTGTTTTCTGGGAGCGGAACACGTCGCTCTCACGGACAAGGAAAAAGGAGAATTGAACACCACAAAATTCAAGAAAGCTCATTCCATGAAAAAAAAGCGTTCCAGTTCGACACAATCGCAAAGACGCATCGACCTGGAACGCCATATTTCCGGCACCGCTGGAACTAATCCGAACTGAAACCGTCTGGTCCCTTCATGTCGCTCAAATCCGGCTGCACATATTTTCTGCGCTCCACGAGGCGTGTCTCAGGATCAAGCTCGTACATGGCGGCCTTGACCTCGGAATGGATTTCCTTCTTCTCGTCCCTTATGTAGATTGTCACGCCTGAATAAAGAGTTCCAGAGACATAAACCCGTCCAGTACTCCTGAGCTGCTTGATTTTGTTCTGAATCTGGGTGATTTCCTCGTTGTACTCGCAACTCTGCTCCGTGACGGTCTCCTTCTCCGCGATGAACGCCTTCAGGCTCTCCTCCTTCTCCTTCGGCAAAGCCTTTCTCATCTTCTTCTGGTTCTCCAAAGCGACGATGTTCGCATCGATTTCGTCCATGCGCTTCATGTTCTCGTTCTGCAGGGACTGGAGATTCTCAAGACGCTCCTTGAGTTTCGGGTCGACACCGACAGTAAGCTCCGTCGTTTTTCCAGCGACACCGATGGTCTTCGCGGAAATCATCTCGGTGGCCGAGAGGCGACCTCCAGCGATGTGCGCTTTCTTTCCTGTAAGGACAATCTTCTTCTGAGCCTTTACAACGCTGGACATTATCGATTCCTGAACAATCAGGTTCTCATCGACGTGGATTTCCGCGCTCTCTATGAACTTAGCCCAAAGGCTTCCCACACATTCTATTTTCGCCTCGTCTCGTCCGATGATTCCCTGGGAGACGATGATGTTTCCGTCAGACTTCAAGTGGCAAGCTCCGACGTTTCCAGAAACCTCGATGTTGCCGGCAGCCTTTACCGAGAATCCGTCTTCGATATTGCCCTTGACGACGACCTTTCCATTGAAGTCCACGTTTCCGCCGTTCTTCAAGTTGACAGCGGCAAGCTCCATGACAGGCTCAATCGTAACCTTGTCGTTAACGAGAAGGACCTGGCCGTTCTCGTCCGCGATTATCGACATGCCGTCGTCTCCGACCCTCGTGCACTTTCCGACGGGAAGCGGGATGTCCTTTCCGTCGGAAGCCTCAAGATACTCCGCGAACAAAGTCTTTCCAGCCTTTCCCTTCTCAGCCGGCACCTTCCACGCGAGCTTGTCGCCTTTGACCCTGTTCTGGATTCTGTTCGTCTCCTTGAAGTTGATTTGTCCGTTGTCGTTCTCAGTAGCCTTGATTTTTGACTTGTCCGTCTCGAAGTCATAAACGATGTAAGCGTCCTTTCCGTTGACAGGAGGAATCTCCTCCGCCACCACGACAGGCGCATTGTATACAGGCATGTCCACGAGATTGGAGATTTTCTCGTCCGATATTCCGGCAAGGATTCCCTGCCCCTCGACTGCCTTTCTTACCTGCTCGAAAGTTATGTCGGCTCCACCGACATCAGGAGGCGTAACCGTGACAAAGACCGATTTCTTGTCCTTTGCGATGTCCACAACGAAAACAGTGTCGTTGGCCGGTATGTGGTTGTATTTTCCGATGATTTCGTAGGTATCGTCGGTTCCTGTTTTTGCCAATTCTTCAATCTTCTTTTTGTCGAACTCAACTGTGTCCGAACGGAAATTCAAGTCGCTGATTATGTCGGAAGCCTTCACATTCGAGCCGCCATTTTGAGGAAGAACAACCTTCAAAGCGATGTCCGAAGCGAAACGGTGTATATAGTACACGCCGTTGATGATGTTGCTCTCCTTGCTCTCCGACTCTTCCGAACCGCCTGCAGCCTCCGCGACTTTTGAGTGGTGCTTTTTGACGACCGTAGTCGGATTCTGGTAGACGCGAATGGCCCACGGCTTTTTCGCGAAACCGAGAACACCGTTGAAACCGCGCTCTACGACTTCGTACTCAAGATTTGAAACTTTTGTCTCGAATTGGACAGCCGCATCGGCAAGAGCCTCGTCAAGAGTGTCAGCCCTGACTTCGATGCTTTCGATGCCCTTGTCGACAGAAAGCATCTCCGCCAAATCCTTTTTAATCCTATCAATTTTTACCATACAATCCTCTCAAAAGTCCCGGCAAATAAAAATCTGGCAACTCCACAAGAAGCCGCCAAAACCGCATCAAAAAATACCCTTTCTGAAATTGGTCAGCTTCGCCCTCAAATGAAGATTCGCATTCGAATGCAATTGGGAAATCCGCGACTCAGAGACATCAAGCACCTGGCCAATCTCCTTGAAAGTCAAATCCTCATGATAGTACAAAACTATCACCATCTTCTCCTTCTCAGGCAACTCATTTATCGCCTGGATGATGACTTTCCTCACCTCGTCGCGCTCGACCTGCACGTCAGGATTCAGGCTCTGCGGAGACTCTATGCTGTCCCCTATCGAAACATGGTCGCTGTCGTCGCCAGAATACCAGACATCGTTCAACGACAACACGCTTGTTCCGCTAATCTTCATCACGGTGTGCTGATACTCTTCCTCCGTGATGTTCATCTCTTTCGCGATTTCGGCATCGGTAGCGGGTCTGGAAAGCTTCGCCTCCAACTCGCTTATCGTATCCTCAATCTCCCTTGTCTTCTGCCTGACGGAGCGAGGAACCCAGTCGAGCTGCCTCATCTCGTCAAAAATGGCCCCACGGATGCGGGTGACGGCATAAGTCTTGAATTTCACTTTCTTGCTCAAATCATACTTGTTTATAGCATCAAGCAAACCGAACTGTCCGAAGCCAACCAAATCGTCGAATTCCATGCTCGCAGGAAGCCCGACCGAAACTTTTCCAGCGACATACTTCACAAGCGGCATATATTTTCTGATGATTTTATCACGCAAAGTCGGAGACTTGTTTTTTGCGAATTGAACCCAGAGAGCGTCTTCTTCTTCATCATTTATGATTTGTGACTTTGCAATATCCATTTCCCCACACCCTTTTTGCAAACTTATTTTTAACTAACTGGAAGCCCGTTTTTTATTTGAATAAAAAATCATTCATCGTCCTTCGACAAAATCGTCGATATGGCCTGCGCCATAAGCTGCGCGTTCTGCTCAGGAATGGCTGCAGAACTTGAACTGACGCTGGATGAACTTCCAGAACTGACATCATCCACAGACTCAAAACTACCGGAAGACTCCGGCGACAAATCGTCTATAGGTGGCAAATCGGAAATATCTTCAGGTGACTGCTCAGATTTTTTCGTCATATCACCCAAATTCGAAGGTTTGAAAGCTGGAGCCGAAGCTGGCTCGTCATCGCTGGAAGGAGTTTCGCTTTTTTCGCCATCTGCCGGCTCTGAAACCGCAGGGGCGGCAGATGCAGCAGGTTCCGCAGCCTCATTCGCACGAGCCAGAGCATCCGCCCCCAAAGAGCGTCTGTTGTTTTCGACTGAAAATTTTGGAGAATACTCATCATCTGGAAGCACATCGTCATCCACCGTGATGTTCACGACGGAGCCGCTCGTTCCTGCCGGTGAGTCAATGTCTGACGGCGCGCCTGCCGACGACAAAAAAAACGAATATACAAAAGACACACCGACCGCAATGGCAGAGAAAACCACGGCAAAAATTAAAGCGCGCAAAAGAATGTGACCGAAATTGACTCCAGAAATAAGCCCTATAAAAAAAGATAGACAAAACCCTACTATCGCAGCAATGGTTATATACTTCGGGTTTATCATTCCCCTTCCTCCCTCAATTTTCAGATTAAGATAAAAAAAACGTTAGGTCAAGTTTTTATTTTCCAACGACACTCTTCCATTGTAAAGCAGAAAATTCAAAAACTGTGAAAAAATCAGTTGCGCTTAAGAAATTTTTTCAAGAACGACGAAACCCCCTCCGCGTTTCCAACTTCCTGCTTGTCAATTTTCGCGATTATGTTCTTCACGCACAAGGACGGCTTGGAATTGGGATTTATCGACATGAACGGTTTCTGTCTGCTGACGGATGCCTGAACGACAGGATCCTCGTAGATGCATCCGACATACTCGACTTTGTAGTTCAAGAACTGGGAGACTATGCTGACGATTCTTTCGGACACGCGCTTGCCCTCCGCATCGGAATGGACCCTGTTAACAAGCAGCTTTATGCTCATCTCGCGGTCGACATACTCGGTGGTTATTATCTTTATCATTCCGTATGCGTCCGTTATGGCGGTAGGCTCCGGAGTCGTGACGACACAAACCTCGTCCGCAGCGGCCACGAACTGCAGGACGTTGTTCGCGATTCCGGCTCCCGTATCCACGATTATGATGTCGGCATTGCTCAACTGGCTGAACTGCTCGGCGAAATCGTCAAGCTCGTCGACGGAAAGGTTCGCGATTTTTGAAAAACCGTTAGCGCCCGCGATGAATTTGAAGCCGTATTCCGTGTCGGTTATGATTTCCTGCATCGATTTCTGCTTGTTTATGACCTGCATGAGGTTGTACTGAGGAACGACATTCAACAGCACGTTTATGTTGGCCAATCCCAAATCGCCGTCAATCAATATGACCTTTTTTCCCTGCTGGGCATATCCAATAGCCATGTTCACTGCGATATTGGTCTTTCCAACACCACCTTTTCCACTTGTGACAGCTATTATTTTCGTCTTGTGTCCAGACATCAATTCGCGAAGTTCCTGCGCCTGATCTTCCATAATAAACATCCTATTTTATTTAATTACGATTCTGATTTTTCAGAAAACACTTCTTCGATATGATTCCTGTCGATTTGGAAATCATTCAAATTCGTCAAAAACTTGACAACCGATGCACGCTCGATTTTCTTCGGAACCTGCTGTCCATCAGTTATGTACGCTATCGGCTTGTGCTTTTCAGAAAGAACGCTCAGCACATTTCCGAACGCAGTCGTCTCATCGCACTTGGTTATTATCACCGAGTCGTATTTGAACTGCTCGTATACTTGAATTATCGACACCAAATCCCGAGCCTTTACAGAAGCGGTTATCGTGAGGTAAACATCCTTGTTCATCCCAGGAATCTCCAATATGCCGCGCATCTTTCCAATGCTCTCGAAATCGTTCGGGCTGTATCCAGGAGTGTCGATGAAAAGCACGTCCAAGGAATTTCTGTATGTGTCAAAAATCTGCTTCACATCAGCGGCGCTCTCGGCCTTGTCAACAGCGACATCCATCAAGACACCGAAACGCCGGAGCTGCTCTTCCGCACCGACCCTCGTGTGGTCGATTGTTATCATACGAATTGACGGTTTCGGCTGCTTCTTCAGGTTGGCGTTCTTCAAAAGGGTTCCCGCGAGTTTCGCAATCGTCGTCGTCTTTCCGACACCAGTCGGTCCCACGAGAATTATCACATGGGGCGCCCTGCGCTTGGTCTCAGGATAGATGGCAATGGACTTTCCGATCCAATCGACGACAGTCCTCTGGACAAATTCAAAATCGTCCAGCTGTTCGACAGACAACTCGCCTTTCAGCCGATTCTTAATATCATTTATGTAAGAAAGAGAGAATTCGTTTTGGATAAGAAGATTCTCGATTTTCTGAATCGACTGGTGCTCGGAAGAAGACGCAGCGACAGAAAGGTTCGACAGTTTAGAATTGACAGAATCCTGCAGTTCCTCAAGTTTCTTGTCGATTGCCGCAAGCTGCTTCAAGGACAAAGCGTTTCCCGGCCCTCCCGTTATCTTGTCAATCAACTCCTGCCTGTTTTTGTCAAAAGACTCCGACGACGACAAAGGACCGGGCTTCACGATGTACCGGACCTCGCAGTATTCCTTCTGCCCGAAGCCGAACAGACCGCCCTTCAATATCGTGCGCGCACCGATTATCTGGTATCTGGAACCGAACATGTTGAACAACATCCGCTTACAGTCGTCTTCGTTCCGTCCTGTAAGTTTTTTCGGCTCACTGTCGCTCATCATGGCCGCCAACGGATTAATGTCGTTTCTATTTGGAGCATTCAAATCATTGAAATCGTTAGGCATTTATTTCTCCAAGTATTTCCAATTTTATGTTATTTCCAGCTGTCATAACTTCGTTGATCGAAATGACAATTGTTCCCGGCATTTCCCTGTCGATTGAGGAATGGACAAGATGCCGAACCTCTCCAGGACAAAGAATTATAGGAAGATAATTCTTGTCGCGCACAGCGGCCAATGCAGCGCTCACAGACGAAATCCAATTGCGTCCGTCTACAGGGTCGAATGCGACGAACGGCTCGCTGCCGTCCTTTGGATCGACCTCGTGCTGGAGAATCTTCTCCGCCGTGGACTGCGAAAGCTGCAGAACACTGAGTTTTCTGTCCTGATCGACATACTGAAGGCATATTTGAAGTCCAAGAGCCTCCCTGACCTTCTCAATGAGAACCCACGGATTGTGCGGGAACATTCCGTAGTTCGCCAACGTTTCAAGAATAGCGACGATGTTTCTGATGGAAACCTGCTCCTTGAGCAACCCTTGAAGGACTTTCTCGATTTCTCCGTATGTGTATTTGTAAGTGGTGAGAACCTCGTCCACGACGACAGGGTTCGTCTCCTTGATTTTCGATATGATGGCCGAAACTTCCTGTCGACCGAGTATGTCGGCCGCATGAGAGCGGATGATTTCGGTGAGGTGAGTCGCGATGATAGTCGGAGGGTCGACGACCGCATAGCCGGCCTTTTCGGCATCGGCGCGCTGATCCTCGCTGACCCAGATAGCAGGAACGCAAAAAGTCGGATCGACAGTCGCCTCGCCCTTTATCTCGTCCCCCGGAGCGACGGAACCGGTGTTCATGCACATGTAGAACCCAGGCTTTATCGTGCTTCTGCCGGCCTCGATTCCCCGTATCTTGAAGCTGTATTCGTTCGCGTCGAGCGTCATGTTGTCAACGATTCTGATTTTTGGAATGACGAGTCCCAAGTCGAGTGCGGCCTCGCGCCTGATTCTTTTCACGCGCTCAAGAAGCTCGGCCCCCTTCTGCTGGTCGACAAGAGGAATGAGGGCGAATCCGAGTTCCAGGGAAAGATCGTCCAACGGCACGACGGGACTGACCTCTTCGCCGGAACCGCCATTCTGGGTCTTTTCCTTCGCAGCCTTCTCTTCTTCGAGTTTCTTCGCGAAAGAAGCTTCCTTTTTTCTCATGATGTTGTATCCGAACGCGACAATCAAACCGCCAAAGATAACGAGGAGCAGATGGGGGAAGCCCGGTATCAATGCCATCAATATGAGCGTCGCGCCGGAAATGATGTACACATGGCCGTCCGAAGTGAACTGCTTCTTGAGTTGGTCGCCCAAATTCTCCTCGGACGAGTTTCCAGTAACGATGAGACCAGTGGCGAAAGAAATCAACAAGGAAGGCAGCTGGCCGAGAAGACCGTCTCCGATTGTCAAGCGCGAATATATGTTCGCCGCGGTGCCGAAATCCAAATCTCCGATGGCGACACCCGTTATGATGCCGGCCACCAAATCGATTACCGTGATGAAAATGGCTGCCTTTACGTTTCCGCTGACGAACTTCGAGGCTCCGTCCATGCTCGAATAAAAGTCGATGTCGCGCTGCATGGAAGCCTTCTTCTCGCGGGCCTGCTCGTCCGTTATGTAGCCGGAAGAAAGCTCGGAATCCACGGCGAAGAACTTGGTGTTCATGGAGTCCAAAGAAAAGCGGGCAGCGACCTCCGAAACACGGCTGGCACCCTTCGTGATGACGATTGTCTGGATGATTATCAGGATGATGAAAATCACCATACCGATGACAAGACCTGTCGTCGGATTGTCAGCGTTTCCTGTAACTATGGAAGAGAACGCCTTCAGCATCTGGGCCGGAAATTTGTCGTATGAGAACTTGAACGCCTTCGTCAAAATCAATCGCGTCGAACAAACGTTCAAAGCCAACCCGTAAAGAGTCGCGAACAAGATTACGCGAGGAAAAGATGAAAAATCAGAAGCCTTCGGCGTGTAAAGGACGACAAGGAGAATCACGACGGAAAGGGCGATGTTCCCTATCATCAACAAATCGAGCATGACTCCCGGAACAGGAATCAGCAACATAAGGATAACAAGAATCGCAGCAGCGGCGACTGCATGGTTCTGTACATTTTTTAAATAGCTAGATAAACGGCTCGCCATTATTCCCCACCCGAACTCAAACGAACTTAAATTTTACGCTTGTTGAGATAATCAATTTGAGTATAAATCGTTACTATTGCGTTAATATACTCAATAGGAATTATATCACCGACATCGGTTTCTGCATAGAGAGCACGAGCCAAAGGTCTATTTTCAACTATCGGAACATCGTTCTCCCTCGCAATCTCCCTTATCCTGAAAGCCACCTGGTCGGCACCCTTCGCCATCACCTGGGGGGCGTCCGCCACATTCCTGTCATACAGCAGAGCCACAGCGAAATGGGTCGGGTTCGCGATTACGACATCGCTCTTTGCGACCATCTGAGGCATGTTCTTCTGCAAAAGCTCCCTTTGCGCCTGGTCAAGTTTCGCCTTTACCTCCGGATCGCCCTCCATTTCCTTGTATTCCTGCTTCACCTCCTGCTTCGTCATCTTCATGCTCTCAAGGAACTGCTTCTTCTGGACGAAATAGTCGGGAACGGCTATCAAGAGAAAAATCAAGGCGCATATTACGAGAATCTTCGCCGCGGAAGAAGCGACCCTTCCGACAGCGGCGGATATGTCCGACGCGTTCAAAAATTCAAGGAACACCTTCATGTCCGAGCGGATTATCAAATAAGCGACAATCGCTATGACGACGACCTTCAGGAACGACTTCAAGATGTTGAAACCACCCTCGAACGAAAACATCGTCTTCTTAAGATACTGGCCGACTTTCGGAGTGATTTTCGAGAACTGGAATTCAATCGGCTTCGTGCTGAATATGAACCCTTTGTTCTGGACGATGTTGGCAAGGACACCCGCTACGGCGCCGGAGACAACGAGAGGAAGCACCATCTTCGCCAGATAAACCAGAAAGACCATGAAATACTGACGCTGGAACGGAGTCGGCTCCGCGCATCTGGTGAAGAAATACACGAGAATCTCAGCGCAGTTGCGGAAGAAGAACCTCGCGCATATCACAAGCACGAGAACCGTCACGAACATGACAAGCGCACCGGAAAGTTCCGGGCTTTTCGCCACACGGCCTTCGTCCCTAGCTTTTTTGAGCTTGTACTCGCTGGGCTCCTCCGTGCGGCCCTCGTCCTCGGCGGCGAACCACTGCAAATCAATATCGGAAAAACTCATGAGCCACCTCCTGAATTCAAGAATTCGTTCATCAAGCGTCCAACAGCCTCAAAACCAGACGAGAACGAGTGGGTGAAAAATTCACAAAGCTGAGGAAGGAGAGAAAGCAGAATAAAGAAAGAAGTGAGAATCATCACGGGGAAGCCTTCCGACAGCAAGTTCATCTGGGGAGCGGCCTTCGACAGGATTCCCATGGTCACGGAAATCAAAAGAAGCGTCCCCATAATCGGGAGTGATATGACGAACGCGTCGGAAAAAAGCTGCGTCAACCCGCCGAGCAGGAAACGAACCATGCGCTCGCGCTCGGACACAAGCGTCAAAGCGTTGAAAGCCTCGAAACTGGACGTGACGACCTTTGTGAAAATCTGCTGCGCCCACCTGTTCTGCAGGAAGACGAGCATCGCGACAAGGTTGAAATACTGTCCCATGAGAGGATTTTCGACCTGGTTCATAGCATCGTAGACCTCGGACGCGGAAAACCCCATCTGGAACGAGAAAAACTGGCCGGCGGAGCTGAACGAGGCGAATATCAACGAAACGAAGAACCCTATTATCAGGCCGATGAGTCCCTCCCCCACAAGCAGAAGGACATATTCAAGCGAAAAATCCGTCTCGCCGCCATCGAGAATGCGTATGTACGGAGTGTAAGCCGAAAAATCGACATGAGGGAAAATCAGATACGCCATGTAGCCGGCAAGGGCGACCTTCACGATTCTTGGGAAAGTCCTAGACGAGAAAAAGGGAAGCGACATGACGAACGCGAAACACCTGACCGCGACAAGAAGGAAGACAGGCGCGCGGGAAACTATCTGCTCAAGCATCTAGACAGGAACCTTGGAGCGGAATCAACGGGCGAGACTGGGTATCATGCTGAACAAATCGACAGTGTACCCTCTCATAACGGAGAACATCCATCCGCTAAGCAAAGCCAGCATCACAAGTATGACTATCATCTTCGGCAAGAACGTCAAAGTCTGCTCCTGAATGGAAGTCGTGGCCTGGAATATCGCTACGATGAGACCGACGATGAGGGCGGCACCAAGAACTGGCGCGCACAGCATTATCACACGCAGGATTCCCCCCTGCATGAGGTTAATCAACATTCCTATTGACATTTTTCAACTCTCCAAAAACACATATCAAAGCGCGACAGAAGCGAAAAGCTGCTGGGTCAGAAGCCCCCAGCCATCCACCAAGACGAAAAGCATCAGCTTGAACGGCATGGAAATCTGCACAGGCGGGAGCATCATCATACCCATGCTCATCAGGATGCTCGCCACGACCATGTCTATTACGATGAACGGAATATAAAGGAAAATTCCGATTTTGAAGGCGACGGTCAACTCATGGAGTATGTAGGCCGGAATTATGACGTAGGTCGGAACCTCAGAAAGGTTTTTGGGTTGCGGAAGCTTCGCCATTTTCATGAACGAGGCGATGTATGTCTTTCCGTTCTTGCCGGACATCTGGTTGTACATGAATATCCTCAAAGGTCCCTCGGCCTCCTTGTAAGCCTGCTCGACGGAAATCTGCCCATCGGACAGGGGCTTTATCGACTTCGTGTAGACCTGGTTGAAGACCGGCCACATCACGAATATCGTCATGAACAAGGCGATTCCGTTCAAAACTGCCGTCGGAGGAACTTGTTGCAGGGAAAGTGCGCGCTTTATGAAGTCGAGGACGATTGAGAATCGAAGAAAGCACGTCGTCAAAATCAAAATGCTGGGAGCGAGCGTGAGCAGCGTCAAAAGCAGAAGCAGCTGGACGGAGAACGCGACCTGCTCGCCGGACCTAGGCTGGGTTATGTTGATGTCCACGTTTGGAATCGAAAGTCCCGTCACGTTTCCGCCCATCTCTGTAACGCCGTTGCGCTCGAACGACGACTGGGACGAAGCCGGAACCACGCACGCCAAAACCACAAGCGCAACCACCAATATCTTGGGAAACTGCTTGGAAAAGAAAAATCCAACAGCCCCTTTCAATGTTTTGTTGTAAGTCGGCATATCACTCTCCCCTTTCGGAATTATTGAAATTCTCGCGCTGTTTTTTCAACACGCCAGCCGCATCGTCCACGCTCGAAGCGAAGACATTCCCGGAACGGGACCCCTGCGGCATGAACAAGTCGAGCACGTCTGCGAAAGTCCGAGGCTTCGCCGTCTTCTCGTTCTTGTCGGCGTAAAGGTTCATAGAATCAACGAGTTCCTTGTCGTCGACTTGTCCAATAAGGTTTATGGAATTGTCCGTGACGCCCACAATGTAGGCCTTGTCAAGCAAAGTCACGACTTGCACCGACTTTCCGGGACTCAGCGATATGCTGGAAACACGCCTGAGGAACGGATCGGAAGAAGAGGCCACGCGGGCGTTCTTCTTGAACAGGAAAAAGACTCCGTAGATGCAAGCCAAGACAATGAAAAGGACGACAACCATCTTGACGAACGCCCAAACAGTCGACGGTCCAGAGGATGAAGCAGCGGCATCGCCTGACTGAGACGAAAGTTCTATGCTCTCCTCAGGAGTGTCCAGCCCATAGTTCACGTCCGAAGCAGAACCAACAGGAACCGCGTCATCGGAGAACGACTGGAAAACCGGAACCAAAAGGAAAAAGGCTATGGCGATTTTCAATATTTTTTTTGTCATTTACCCACCCGATTTTAAAATATGACACCATTATAAATAAAAAATGGCATCTGCCGAAAGACCTAACAGATGCCATTTTTCAAAATCAAAAACAACAAAACATCAATGCATGTCGCTTACGCGCTCGTTCTGAGCGAGAATCTCGGTTACACGAACACCGAAGTTCTCGTCGATTACGACGACTTCGCCCTTCGCGATAGGCTTGTGGTTCACGAGAATGTCCACAGGCTCACCGGCAAGCTTGTCAAGTTCGATGATTGTTCCCTCGCCCATTCCGAGGATATCCTTTATCTGCTTCTTTGCACGGCCGAGTTCTACGGTCATCTCCATGAAAACATCCATGATGAGACCGATGTTTCCCTGCTCGCCGGCAGCTCCTGTTCCCATAAGGTTCGGATACTGAACCGACTGAACGTTCGGAGTTCCCATTCCCATCATCGGATTCATACCGCCCATCTGCATACCGCCCATTTGCATTCCCCCCATCGGCATCTGATTCATCATAGGCTGTCCCATCTGCCCCATCGGCATCTGTGGAGCCTGGTTCATGGCAGGCTGAGCAGGCTGAGCAGGAGCACTCTGTGCAGAACCGCCACCAAGCGCAGTCGCTATCGCGTTAGCAGCATTAGCCGAAACAACTTCGTACAAATTGAAAGTGTCGGCTCCCAACGTGAACGTGTATGTGGCCAAAGCGAACACTCCATCGGGAATAGTGGCCGTAGCCGAGGGCCCGTTGGAGATTGAGGCTGGATTCGCGGCGAGACCAGGCAGCTTCGAACCGATGCTCGTAATCTCCGCTCCGGAAATGCCGTTTATCAACTCCTGGAACATTCCAGACACATCATCGTTGTAGGCGTCCGCTCCTGCGATTTTCGCGGCCGATTCAGGAGAGATGAAGAAGGCATGGCTTCCAGACACGCCTGAGCTGAAATCGACATAGACGGAGACGACATCGACAGAAAGCCTGCTCAACAGCTGGTCTCTTTTGAGGGATTCCACGACGATGGCGGAAACCTCAAAGTTCTGATTTGAAAGTCCGTTGAGGTTCGCGAGAACCTTGTCCTTCATTCCATCGTAAAAATTCTGAAGAGTGCTTACATCAATCGCCACATCAGAAACGGGAATGCCAACACCACCGAGCAAAGCATCGATTTCATCCTGTGAAATTGTACCACTGACATCACTCATAAGATTCATCTCCTTCTACCGACAATTCCTCAAACTCATCAGAATCACCGTTATCTATTTTTTCAATAACCTGAACTGCCATTTTTTTGCCGACGATACCTGGCTGACAGTAGAATTTCTTTTTGTTTCCGACACTCAAGACGAGCGGATCTCCGACCTTCGTGTTCGAAAGCCTGACGACATCGCCGACCTGGAGAGAAAGGACATCTCGGATTGGCAAGTTGATGCTTCCAATCTCGGCAACAACATCCATGTCGACATCCGACAACTTCTCTTTCAAAGTGTTCAAATACTGCGTCGTAGAGTTTCTTCGCACTGAACTGAACCAGAACTGCGAAGAAAGCTTTGAAATGATAGGCTCGATTGTCAAATACGGAATGCAGAAGTTCAACATTCCTTCTTCGTTGCCGATTGTAGTTTCGAGCGTCACGAGGACTACCATTTCGGTAGGAGGAACAATCTGCGCAAACTGAGGGTTCGTCTCAATCTGTCCGAGTCGAGGCCTGAGGTCGATGACCTGCGTCCACGCCTCGCGCATGTTGGCGAGAATGCGGACGATTATGCCTTCCATTACAGACTGCTCGATATCGGTCAAGTCCCTGTTTGCAGGTTTCGCACTCTCGATTGGATTCTTGTCCGACCAACCGAAAAGGTGCTCGATGATTCGGAACGTGATTGAAGGGTCGATTTCGAGAATCGCGTTTCCCTTCAATGGGTCCATGTTGATTACGGCCAACGTAGTCGGAGTCGGGATAGATCTTATGAACTCCTCGTACGTCAGCTGATCGACAGAAGCGAGACGCACATGAACCATCGAACGCAGCTGCGCGGAAAGACTCGTGGAAGTAAGACGTCCAAAAGTCTCATGCATGATTGAAATCGTTCGGATTTGTTCCTTGGAGAACTTGTCCGGACGCTTGAAATCATAAATCTTTATCTTTCTAGTTTCTTTCTCTGGCTTGAATTCATCCAAAGCGTCAGCCGGCGCACCATTGCTCATGGTCGTCAACAACTGATCGATTTCATCTTGTGATAGAACTTCGTTCATGCCTTCCACCCTTTTTTTATAACAAAAACAGAAACTACTGCTGCTGTTTCACAACATCCAACTGCATGAATCTGACGTCCTTGATTTTAGAGCTGCTCAAGATACTATCGTTGATGCTGTTTCTGAGTTCGATTTTGAGTTTCTCCTCGTTCTCAGGATTAAGCTCGTCGGCCGTCTTTGAAGTGAAGAAACGGCGCAAGTAGTCCTTCAACTCGACTGTACGCTGAGTGATTTCCGTAGAAGTAGTCTTCTCGTCCTTCTTGTATCCGAGAACGACCTCGACAACGACCGAGGCAGGATTGACTTCGCTCGTCTTCGTGCGGATCACGCCGAGAGACTGGTACCAGTCCAAGACCTCTTTCTGGCTTCCTAGCTCGCTCTCGACAGCCTGGAGAGGAACCTGCTTGTTGGAACCGCCCATTATGTTCACGGTGACGACAACGATTGTGACTATGAGGATTACGGCGCCAAGTCCAATAGCGACCCATTTCAAGAGACCCGGAATGAGTCCAGATTTTGCAGCTGGAGCCGCTCCTTCGCCTTCAGCTCCAACTTCGTCTTCAGTATTTTCTGCCATATCAAACTCCTAATTTTATTTTTGTTATCACAAAGAAGCCAGCGAACCGGCTTCAATGAAACCTTGTTAAAAGTGTCCCTCATCGAGAATCACGATGTCGACACGCCTATTGTAGGCCTGCCCCTCACGAGGCTCGTTCGGGCGAATCGGTCTCGTGTCAGCGTAACCGGCAATCGAGAAGTTCTTCTCATCGACTCCGAAATCGGAAAGATAATGAAGAACATTCGCCGCGCGGGCGGCAGACAACTCCCAATTCGAAGCGAATTTGCTATCCTCGGGAACTGGCTCACTATCCGTATGCCCCTCTATTCTAAATCTTCGGTTTTTCAAGTTGGAATCTTGAAAGAAATCAGACAGTTTTATAAGCACGTCCCTTGTCTCGTTCATGTCGAGCTCCGCGCTCCCTGCTTCAAAAAAGACATCGGAGGCGAGAGTTATGACCAATCCCCTTTCGTCGCTCGAAACAGTTATCTTCGACGAGTGGATTTCGGGGGCGAACACGCTGACGGCCTTCTTTTTTGAAAGTCCGAGCGTCTTTCCGCGCTCCGCAGAAGGAAGAGTGCTGACGGAGTTTCCCAAGTCGGCGAGTTTGCCGGCCGCGAGAGAGCCACCTCCACCGTTTGACTGCGCCTCCACCGAGTCGGCCTGGATATCGAACGACGCCTGAATCTGGGACATCGTGGTGATGTCGATTTCGGACGGATCGTACAACATTACGAAGAAGCAGAGCATGAGCGTAATCATGTCTCCATAAGTACCTTGCCAGGCGGTTGACGGTTTTTCCGGTTCTTTTTTTTCTTTTTTAGCCATTGCAACACCTACCCGCTACGAAAAACTAGTCCTTGATGAGCTCCGCCCTGATTGATTCGGCACGCTTCGGATCGAGGAAGGTGACGAGCTTCTGGGCGAGGATGCGAGGGTTGTCTCCGAGCTGAATCGAGAGGACGCCTTCGATAATCATCTCCTTCACAGCCATCTCGTTGCTGTTCTGCGCGAGCAGCTTCTGGGCGACAGGTCCGACAAGCCAGTTGGCGAGCATGGATCCGTACAGTGTCGTAATCAAAGCGACAGCCATGTTAGGACCGAGGGAGCTTTTGTCTTCCAAGTTGTTCAACATACCAATCAAACCGATAACGGTACCCATCATTCCGAAACCAGGACCGAAACCTGCCCACTGGTTGACGATGTTTATCATGGACATGTGCCTCGCCTCGCACTGGCTCATGTCGGCCTCCATGATTGCGCGGACCACGTTCGCGTCGGTGCCGTCGACGACCATCTTCAACGACTCCTTCATGAACTTGTCCTCCAAGTCGTTCAACTTGTCGTCGAGCGCAAGAAGACCTTCGCGGCGGGCGCTTTCGCTCAGATTGTACAGCGTCCTGATTATCTCCTCTTCGTTGTAGTTGAACGTCTTGAAGATACGTCCCATGCACTTGAACAAACCGAGCGCCTGCTTCATCGGTGCGACGATGAACAGAGAGGCGTAAGAACCTCCGATTGTCACGAACAAAGACGGAACATCGATGATTCCACCGAGCGAACCACCAGATGTCGCAACACCAAGCACGATTACGGCAGCACCGCCGATAACACCAATCAATGACGCTATATCCATAAATAAAGTCTCCCTACATTTATTTCTTTTTTTTATTTAATGCTTTGTTTTTAGATTTCTTGCTTTCGTATGCCGAGTCGGCTGCGGTAGGAAACGATTCGTTCAATGATTTCGTCAGGAGTATCACGAACGACAATCTTTTTTCCAGACAACAAGGTGATTGTCAAATCCGGAGTCTGCTCCATGCTTTCTATCATGTGCGGATTCAGCCAATAGGTTTTTCCGTCCAATCTTGTCACAGAAATCATTTTCTCATTTTCCCCTTGATTTTGATTGAAGTCAAGCGACATCAAAAATCAAAAAATCCCCGGTTACAATATCGGAATTAATTTTATAATTTTTTATTAGATTCTTTTTTTTTCTTGCGTTTTTTAAAATCATTTTGTAATTTCAAAAGGAAAAGCGAAGGAGAAAATCATGAGCGCAAAGATTTTGGTGATAGAAGACGTGCCGGAGATGGCCGAACTGGTGGCAATGTACCTGACGAAGGACGGAATGGCAGTGCAGACGGCAGGCAGCGCGGAAGAAGGACTCGACATCATAGAGAAGGACATTCCCGACTTGATAATCCTTGACCTCAACCTTCCCGGAATGAGCGGATTCGACTTTCTGAAAAAGTTCAGGAACGGCCACACAGCCACGGTTCCCGTAATAGTGGCTTCAGCGCGGGACGAGGACGAGGACATCATAAAGGCACTCGGTGTCGGAGCGGACGAATTCGTGACGAAACCGTTCTCCCCGCGGGTGCTGGTGGCGAAGGTCAACGCGAACCTCAGGAGGAATTCGGAAGTTTCGGCAGCGGCGGAGGACACATACTCGTTCGGACCGTACAAGATTCTTCTCAACAGCTGCGTGCTGAAAAAAGGCGCGGAAAAGATTCCGCTCTCCGCGAAAGAGTACAAGGTGCTAGAATTCCTCATACAGCACGAAGGAAAGGCGCTCACGCCCGAGACAATCTACAAGGAAGTCTGGAAGTCCGAATTCGGCGACATGACGGCGGTGGCTGTCTACATACAGCGGCTGAGGAAGAAAATCGAGGACGACCCGGCATCTCCGAAATATTTCAAGACTGAATTCGGCATGGGCTACAAATTCACAAGAGGCTGATGCTCTTTTCAAGGAAGAAACGGAAATGAAAATAAAAAACCAGCTGCGGCTTTTCCTCGTTGGAATAATAGCGGTGCCGATAATGTGCACACTCTTCCTGCCCATCCACCATTACCTGACGAGGCCGGACAAAATGCTCATGAACGGTTCCGAGAGAATCAGAAAGATGTCCGAACTCGACATGTCGGAAAGGGACATCGAAGTGCTCAAGCAGATAATGAAGACATTTCCGCCGGTCGTCGAATTCATCCTTATCGCGAACCATTCAGAAATCCTCACCACGAATTTCAAGGAATTCGAGGGGCTGGAGAGGACGACGGACGAGCAGATATTCGAATACATGAAGGACACGAGCTGCGACTACTTCTACCAGATTGTCTCCCCCCCGCTCGAAGACAGCAGCGCGGACGTGCTTCTGATAAGCCGGGTCGACAGGGATTTCACGGACGAACAGAAGCACGGAAAGAGGTGGGACAAGGTTTTCCTCTGGCTTGTCGCGCTCATCGCGGTCAGCGAGGCGTTCTGCATCACGATGACGATACACATCTCTTCCACGATAACGAAGTCGATAACGCTGCTCGAAAAGCACACGCAGCGAATAGCTTCGGGGGAACTTGACGTGGAACTTGAGAGCAAAGTCCAGAAGAACGACAACGAGATAACGAGGCTAACCCAGAACCTTGAGCGGATGAGGCTTGACCTGAAGGACGACTCGGAGAGGCGGACAAAATTCATAATGGGCATAAGCCACGATTTGAGGACGCCGGTCGCGGTCATCAAGGGATACACGGAGGCGATGGGCGACGGAGTATTCGAGACGGTCGACGAGATGAAGAAACCGATAGAGATAATCGCGGCCAAAACCGAACAGCTTGAGACGATGATCAACACGCTCATCAATTTCGTCAAGCTCAACCAGACGGAATGGCAGCAGCAGTTGAAGAGGCAGCGCATCGCGCCAGCCGTAAAGGAATTCGCACAGGGATTCGTCACAATCGGCGGCGTTTTCAAGAGGAACGTCGAAAGCGACATAGAGATTCCAGACGACATCGAAGTCCCGTTCGACAAGCTGCTTTTCCAGAGGGCGTTGGAGAACCTCTTCACGAATGCGGTGAGGTACACGAACGAAGGCGACTCGATACGCATCTCGGCGAAAAGCTCGGACGGCAAAATTCTGCTCAAGATAGCGGATTCGGGAACAGGGATAGAGAAAAAGGACATAGACCAGATTTTCGACCTGTTCTACAGGGGAACGAACTCAAGAAGGGAAAGCGGAATGGGAATCGGACTGTCCGTCGTCAAGACGATAGTCACGACGCACGGCTGGAAAATCGACGTGAAATCGCAGAAAGGAATCGGAACGGAATTCACTATAGAGATACCGTTGGAAGCGGACGTGAAAAACTAGCTCTGTTCCGAAACGGAAACCATTCACAAAAGCTCCTCGAGGAAGCGGTTAAGGAGAAGGATGCCGCGCCGGTTCAAGCAATATATTTCTCCAGCTGGAGATTCGAGGACCGACGCGAGCCGTTTTTCCTTCCATTCAAAAAAGATTTCCGCGAATTTTCTTCCGGACGAATTCTCATACGAAAGGAGGCTCTTCCCGAAGCGTCTTTCAAATTCAGAAGAGAGGACACCTTCCCTCATGCGGAACCCCATCATCAAAAACTCGAATTCAAGGGTCTTTCTGTCCAGAATTTCGCAATCGCGCGGAACCGAAGAGGAATCCACTTCAGAACCGCTCCAAAAATCGACATAGGACGGGACTGACCTCGTGTTCGTCCACCGGAGCGCGCACCCGTCGTCGAAATTTCCGCCATACCAAGTCCCGCTCGCTCCAGCTCCGCATCCGACATAGTTTTGGAGTTTCCAATAAACGCTGTTGTGCCGGCTTTCGAACCCCGGCTTCGCGAAATTGGAGACCTCGTACTGCACGAATCCGTTTTTCTCAAGGATGTTTCTGCCCTCTATCCACATTCTGTCGGCCTTGTCCGGGGAAAATGGAATCTCGCCGGAATCCACCATTTTTCCGAGAGGAGTCCCCTCCTCGATTGTGAGCGTGTAGAGTGAGATGTGGTCAATAGAATTCAATCTGAATATTTTTCCGAACTGATTTCTGAACGAGGAGAACGTCTGCAACGGAAGCCCTGCGATGAAGTCCACAGAAAGCCTGCCTTTCCAAACGGAATCGAGGAATTCAAGGGCGGACATGGCGGACGATGAAGAGCACCCCCTGTGCACGGCAGCCAGAGCCTTGTCGTCGAGAGCCTGAACGCCGAGAGAGAGCCTGTTCACGCCGGAGAAAGCGCACGCTTCGACAAAATCGGGACGCACATCGTCAGGATTCATCTCCACTGTCACCTCGGTTCCGCCATCGAACGAAGCGGACTTTCCGACTCCATGAAAAAGGCTTTCGATTTGGGACGGAGAAAGTAGACTCGGAGTGCCGCCGCCGACATATATCGTCTTCCAGCGGTCTATGCCGTACTGCCGCGCGTAAAAAGCTGACTCCGACACGACCGCATCGATGTACGCGTCGGACAAGTCGTTGGGGAGCGACTTGCCGTCCGACTTGCGCGCAGCCGCGGGAATACTGTAGAAATCGCAGTAGTAGCACTTTTTGCGGCAGAACGGGATGTGTATATAGAGGGAAGATTCCAAAATCAGAAAACCTTGATTTTGTTGAACGGAAAATACTGAAGCACGACCCGGCCTTTTATCGCGTCCTTCTTCACCGGTCCCCACAAGCGGGAATCGATGCACTCCATGCGGTTGTCGCCGAGGAGATAGTACTGTCCCTCGCCAAGCACAATCGGCTTCGTGCCGGATTTCGCTCCGAGGTTTATGTCCCAGCCGGTCGGAGCCGTGAAAATCTCCACGTCATACTTCTTGTCAATCAACTCGAATTCCGTCAGGAAATGGCTCTCGTTCTTCGGCTTGATGTACACCACATACTTGTCGATGTATATGGTGTCCCCGGGCATTCCGACGACGCGGCGCACCATCGGCAACGCCCCAGAGCGGTTCTCGGTGCCGAACGGCTGCCACTGCCTGGCCGTGACGAAAAGGAAGCACTGGTTCAAAAAACGCTGGATTATATTCAAATCAGCGGTCTCGTGGTTCTGCACAAGGACGACATCCCCCCTGCCCGGAGTGCGGAGGAACGGAACGACAAATTCGACATTGCCGGCGGAGATGTCGGGAGCCATCGAATTCGACCTGCTGACGACCGGGTAAAGCAGAAAAGTCATGAAAATTGAAATCACGACGAAACAAATTAGAATTATCTTCAATACGAAAACGATGCGCTTGTAAAGCTCTTGCCGCATCTTGTACGAAATTGCGTAGATGTTGTTGTCCATTGTTTTGACAGAATATCAGTTCACGCCTCGACTTGCAAGGAGACTTTTTTCCGCATATACTCGGAAGTTATGCCAGAGAACGTAAAAATAATAGCGCAGAACAAGAAAGCGCGGTTCAACTACACAGTGGAAGACTCTTACGAATGCGGAATAGCCCTTGAAGGCACGGAAGTGAAGTCCGTCAAAGCGGGAAGCATTTCCTATGTCGACTCGTTCGCCGAAATACAGAACGGAGAGGTGTGGGTCAGGAATTTCCACATATCGGAATATTCGTTCTCATCGATTTTCAACCACGATCCGGACAGGAAGAAAAAACTTCTGCTGCACAAAGAAGAGATAAAGCGACTGCAAAGAAAAGTCGATGAAAAAGGATATACACTGATTCCATTGGACGTCTATCTGAAAAACGGGCGGGTCAAAGTCAAGCTCGGAGTCTGCAAAGGAAAGAAGCTCTACGACAAGAGAGAGACGATAAAGCAGAGGGACATTGACAGAGACATGGCGCGCGACTTCAGAAAAGGACTTGAATAAGATTTTAGACGGAGGCTCCAATGCCCCCTGGAAAAACAGGTTCGCACATGAGAAAAACACTGCTATGTCTGACATTCATCTTGTCAACATTCGCCAAAGTCCACGCAGACCAGCTGAAGGTCGAATACTACGGAGTCGTCTCAACATCATCGGATTCGAACATGATAAAGATGGCGCAGGACATTTTTTTGACGCAGCTGAAGTCGATAGACTACATCTCGGTCGAAGACAAACGCCCTGACAGCGGAAAGACACTCAAGGCGACCCCCGAATTCACAACTGAGGGCGCGAGGATAATATTCTACGCGGAAATCGACGAGACAACGAACGAGGACCTGCAGAAGACATGGAACTGCAGGTTCAACGCGATGGATCCTGACGACAGGATTTACCACACGAAAAACGAGACATACGATTCCTACTACAAGATTCTTTCAGGCGCGAAATCGGCGATAGAGGACGTGCTGGCGGACTTCAGGACAGGAAGCAAAGAAGAAACGCAACAGCAGTCGGCAGGGGACGCGGCCAACGGAACACCGGTAAAGACGTTCGAAGGAAACATCGACATAGAGTCGCTTTCGGGAACATGGTACGGAGAGCCGTTCACCGACAAGATAATGATACTCAGGGGCGGACGCGGATTCATAATATTCAAGAACGGCGCGACGATGAACATAAAAATCACGATAAAGAAAGCGGACTCGAAAGGCAACGTGAAGGAAATCGAGATAAGCCAGGTCGGAAAATCAAACGCATCGTTCTTCCCGGAACTTCCGCGGGAAATCGCACTGAACGTCGCATCATCCGCCTCCCCGATAACGTGGTCTTTCACAATCAAGCCTGGAGAACTGACGGGGACGAAAAAGACCCTCCTGCTGGCGGAAAACGGAATATCCGCGAAAGAAGGCTCTCTCAAGACGACTTGGCTAAAAAAATAGACCCGTTCAGGAAAAGCGATTCACATACAACTCCGAACAGGCCATCGACCATCGCAACAAATCAGCTTACTTTTACGGCGCCCTGCCTCACGACGCTCACGCTGCCGTCCTCCTCGACCTTCACAATCGTGGACGGAATTCCGCCTTTCTTGTCTCCATCGTCCACTATCAGCTCCACGCTCTTGAATTCATGCTTTATCTGAGCGATGTTGTCCAGCACAGGCTCTCCGCTTCTGTTTACGCTAGTTGAATATATTGGCGCGCCACACCCCGCTATCACCTTCCTGAGCCATTCGTCTCCGGGACAGCGGAACGCGTTTGTAGTGAAAGGCCCCTTCTCTCCCTTCAAAAAAGTGTGGACGATTATCGTGAGGGGGCCAGGCCATTTCGACAAGAGAGAATCTGGAACGACATCCCGCGTGTACTTTTTCAAATCCTCAGGGCTTGAAATCAGCTGGATGAACGGTTTTCCCTCGTCCCTGCCCTTCAACTCGCGGATTTTCGCGTCCGTGTGATACGAATAATGCCGCCCGTCGACTATGCCCGAAAAACCGTACACGGTATCAGTGGGCAGCACGACGACTTTCCCGCGCCTTATGTAATCTATCGCAATCTGAGCGGACTGCTCATCGCACTTTCTACAAATCATACGCCCCCCTCATCTGGCCGCGCGCGCACCGGAAACGGCTCTCCCTCTGCGCACGTCCCGAAAATCCGAAAGTTTTTGCTTGATGTCCTCAAGACACAAGTACGCGTACACGACGAAGAACATCAGAAAACCTGTGAATTTGCAGAACCACTCGGGAACGAAGAACGGCTCGACATACTTCATGGGAGTGCCGGTCTCGAAATAGAACTGGTCGTCGGCGACAAGTCCGTTGATTTTCACAATCTTCTCTCCGTTTCTGACGTAGCCGAGTTTTCTGGCGAAAGCCGCTATGACATCGGGATCTTTTTTGAGAGCGGTGTATTCAAGTTCGAGACTGTTGTTTATCTTTTTTATTTCATCGACCCTTCCGCTGAGAATCTGCCTCTGCTCGCGGAGCTGCCCGCTTGCCCAGAGACCGTCCCTACCGAACGACAAGGAAATCAACACATAGAAGAACGTACCAGCCAATACAGCTGTCAAAAAACGAAACATTTTAGCCATAACAAATGTAGTATCGGCAGCAAGTCCAAATTTCTACAACAAGGCAAAAGCAAAAATATATGCGACTTTCAGAGAATCGCCAAAAAGGCTAAAATACCTACAGTTTTCAACTCGACAGACCGATAAGAAAGAAAAATATTCATTTTTCATGAAAAATTAATTTTTAGAGAGGAAATATATGAGCGATTCTGAAAAATCAAATGAACTCGACAGTTACGGAGTTTGGGTCAAGAAACCGCCAAGGACAATCGATTCAAGTGAATCGGACGAACCGAAGCTTGAGGCGACTGAGCAGAGTTCAAATCTCACTTCAGATGAAGATGACACTGCCCTCTCAACAGACGAACTCGCCGCACTTTCCAGCATCGTCGACGACCAACCGGCCGAAGAAAATCTCGATTCGTCATCGACATCAATGGAAGACGTCTCTCTCGACGAATTCGGATTCGGAGACAGCGATTCCGACTCAGGAAACGAAGTCGCAGGCGAAGAAAGCGAGGAAACGGCACCTGAAATCGACGATGCCGGAAGTTCCGAAATCATAATAAAAGACAACTCCAGCGCGGACATGGACGAAGACGGCCCTATCGACATAGACCTTTCATTCGACGACACGGGCGACAGCAGTCCATCAGGAAGCGAATTTTCCCTCAGCGACGACTCTACAAGCCCATCTGGCGACGACGGAACGGAATCCGTGGACTTGAGCGAATTCGGATTCGGAGACGACACAGACTCTGGAGACTCAAGCGTCGAGTCTTCATCGGAAAACTCCGGCACGGAGGATGTCGACTTGAGCGAATTCGGTTTCGGAGACGACTCGGATTCTTCAGAGCCAAGCGTCGAGACAGACACGGAGCCGACAGAACAGAGCAGCGAGACGGAAGACGTCGATTTGAGCGAATTCGGTTTCGACGACGACTCGGATTCAGATTCAGCATCAACAAGCGAATCAAAGGAAGGCGACATCGAGATGAATGTCGTGGCCGACGACGACGACGAATTTGAAAGCACGGAAGAGGCCGCGGAATCGTCAAGCGAAAGCGAGGAGGCAGCTTCGAACGACAACATCGATTCAGAGTTCAACGCGGACGAAATAATGAACTCCGTGGAGGACGAAAACGGCAACATCGTGAGCTTCGACGACACTACGGAGACAAAGGAAGACGAAGACAGCCCGTTCGAAGTCACAAGCGAGGACAAGGCCGCGGCCGAGGAATTCTCATTGGACGAGCCTCTTTTCAAAGAAGACGAGAGCGCGGAATCGGAGGACGAGGAAATCGAGGAGCCTGTCGTTTCGGACGAAGACTCAGAGACAATCGAAGAGCCGATGGTGCCGTCGGACGATGAACCGACAATTTCCTCCGAGGCTGAAGGCGCATCAGACTCAATCGGAGAGCCAGACTTCGGCGGAGAGAGCATTGAAGGAACGGAAAGCGATGCCGAGGACGACATCGAGGAGCCGGTCGTAAACGAAGAGACGGAGGACGGATTCAGCGGAAACGAAATTCCCGACACGTTCGACGAAGAGACCGCTTCTCTCATGGGCAACGAGGACGAGCAGCAGAACACGGCATCGGAGACAAATTCGATTCTCAACCAGATTGTCAGCCAGCTCTCTTCACTCAAGGACGAAATCTCGACGCTCAAGCACGACGTGGAAAGCATCAAGAGCGCACCTCTCGCCACAAAGGAAAATGGAAACGAAGAGCAGGCAGAGGAAAAAGCGGAAGAGACCGAAAGCTCAGGCGGATTCTTCAACGACAACGCGGACGACGACGACACAATCTCGCTCTCGCTCGACGAGTTGGACAACATACTCGACACTGCTGAGATAACGGAAGACAACGGCGACTTCATCGTGGAGGCGCAGGAGAACAACGGAATCGAAAGCGAAGAGCAGCAGGAAGAGTCGGAAGAGACGACCGAAGAGCAAAATCCAGAAAGCGACGCGCCTTCGAGCGAAACGAATTCGCTGGATTCAGTAGAGGACTCGACGCTCGAATCAGTAATCAACAACGACACTTCGGACGAGGACTCGGAGGAAGAGCCGGAAATCGACCAAGAACTCGACTCTTCGATAGCGGACTCAATCGAGAAGAGCATGACCGACGATATCGCCGACGAAATGGACGATGGAAACGACCTTCCGATAGAGGACAACACGCTCGAATCGATAATCGACAGTGGAGAAGTCTCGAAAGAGCTTCCTGACGAAATCGACATCGACAAAATCGAAGACGACATGGACGAAGACGACGAGATGGACGACTTCTCGTTCGACACGGAAGACTCCGACTTGAAGAACGACCTCATCGTGGACGCGGACAACAACGACGACCTCGCATCGATAGGAGAAGCAATCGACTCGGCAGAGGCGGAAGATTCCATCGACCTTCCAGAAAACAACGGAACAGAGGGCATGGACGTTTCGGAAACAAGCGAAGACGAACTGGACACGGACTATCTCACACCGGATCCTTCAATCGACGACGCTCTTTCAGACTCGAACCTCGACTATCTCAATTCCGACCCTGCCCTTTCGGCTCCAGCCCCTGAGACTGAGGAGAGCCTTGAAGAGAAGGAAACGATACCGAACGACTTGAAGACAGAAATCAAGTCTGTGCTTTCTTATATGGACCAGCTTTTGGAAAACCTTCCAGAAGAGAAAATCGCCGAATTCGCCCAGTCGGAGCAGTTCGAAACATATAAGAAGCTTTTCAAGGAACTCGGTCTCGCGTAAAAATTTGAGAGTTGAACGGTATGGAAGAAACAAAAGCACGAAGTGGACTTCTGCAAAGGGCGGTCTCCGTCCTTGCCGAGGTCACACCAAAATTCGACGTATGGACGACAAGGAACGGATTCAAGCACGCAGGCATTTTCGTTCCTTGCACAACGGAAAAGACATCCAGCAATTACTACCATCTCTTGAACGTCGTTGGACTCAGCGCGAAAACGGTCGCTTCCTCTGTGGAATCGAGCGATTTTTGGCACGGAAAAATCACAAAGACGTTCGAGTGGCAGTGTTTTTCAAAGGATTTCAACGAACTAGGTCCGTTTTTGGAGCTTTTCGATGACAAAATAAGCGATTCGATAAATTCCCTCTACTTTCTGCCGTTCAACGACAAAAAAATGCCAATGATTTTCGTCATAGCCGAATTCGAAGACGACGAGCCAATCACGCTCCCGTCGGCGACGGAAAGCGCGGTGACGCTCAAGAATATGATTGAGCTGCAGAAAAACGTGGACATGAAGATTTCCACGCTCGAAGAGAATTTGGACAAGGGACTGCAGATTTCTCCTGCCCACCTGTTCATTCTCTCGCTCAAGACATGCGTGGAGAAGTCGCTTCAACGGGCCGACGTGGAAAGGAAACTTTCAAAGTTCGACATGGTGGACAGAATCGAGATAAAAGAGAAAGTCATAGACTCGGTGGCGCACGCCGCATACGCGATAATCGAGCCTCTGTTCAAATCACCGAACTGCATACACCTCGGAACGGACGGAGAAATAAAAATCGTCATATTCGCGAAGGACGAGCCGGATGACCAGCTCATATCGTTCCACATCGCCTCCACTCTGCGAGAGCTTCTCGGAGAAGAAAGCTCCAAACAGATTCTGCTCCTCATGGCGGGAATCTGCCCGAACAAAAAAGGGACGCTCCTGTTCCTCCAGAAAGGCTGATACATGCCGGAAGCAAAAATACAGTTTTCCGAAGCGAGGAACGGAGAAAAGACATGCTCCTCAGGCGGAAAATTCCTACATTCAAAATACAATCCTACAGCGGAGGCTCAAAAATTCGTGGACGCAATCGAATCGGATTTTGAGCCTCAATGCGTTTTCGTGCTGGAACCGGCTCTTTCATACTGCGCTCAATTTCTGCGGAAGCGTTTTCCAAAATCAGCAGTGTGCGCAATCCGGTTCACGAGGGAATTCTCGGAAAATGACAGACTTTGGGACGAGACGTTCGACGCAACCGAAGAACTGGACGACGACTTGTTCAACGCGTTCGGAGAAGAGAAAATCTGCTCGTCGATTTTCGTGGACTGGACGGCGAGCAAGAACGCATTCCCGGAGAAATCGGAGACTGCGTGGCTCATGATAAGGAACGCTGTCGTCAAAAGCCGGAACGTCATGGCAACGCGCTCGTTTTTCGCGAAACGGTGGCTCAAGAATTCGGCAATATTCGCGGCGTTTGTCGAGAACACCACGGCGATGCGGAACGAAGGAAAGACATCGTTCCCGATACTGATAGCCGCCTCGGGAAGCAGCCTCAAGACTTCAATAGAAAAAATCCGGGAAAACAGGAGCAGATTCTTTCTTATGGCGGTCTCGTCCGCTTTCATGCCGCTTTTCGACAACGGAATCGAAGCCGATTTCGTAGTGAGCACGGACGGCGGGTATTGGGCAAAAAAGCACCTGGAATTCCCGTCATCGAAGAACAGCGGAACGACATTCGCCCTCGCGCTGGAAGGAGCCGCTCCTGCAAGAATCCTCAGAGAAAAGAGCATCCTTCCACTCCTTTACGACGACGCCACCGATTTCCAAAGAAGAATCATGGAAAGACTGGGGATTAATACGGCGAAGGCCAGAAGGAACGGAACCGTCAGCGGAACCGCGCTGGAGCTTGCGATGGACATGACGGACGGCCCGATTTTTCTCTGCGGACTGGACCAGGCTCCGTGCGGCGGCTACCAGCACACACAGCCGAACGCTCTCGAATCGGCGGCGGAATCGGCAGACAATCGACTTTCCACAAAGGAAACGAGGATGACGGCCTCCAGATTCAATTCGGAAAAATCGCTTGAGATATACAGGAACTGGTTCGTCTCAAATTCCCAAAGGTTCAACTCGCCGAAAGAGAGGATTTTCAGGCTGTCTTCCAACTTCAAATTCGAATTCCCGCTCGGAATGATACGGGACATAAACTGGGACGGATTCGAGAGATTGGTGCCGAAGAACGACCGCGACACGGGAAAAGGACGCAGTTCAGGAATTTTCATGGACACTCCGAAAAAAAACGGAAAGACATTGCCGGAGCGAAGAAGAATCATACAGGAGGAGCTTGAACGCTCGCTTTCAAACGAGAAATTCCTGAGCGAAGTCTTTCCTCTGGAGACGCTGCTCATGAAACGCGAAAAGGACTTCGGAAAACGGAACGCAGCTGAACAAGCATTGGAAGAGAAAAAGCGGAAACTTGTCTCTGAAATCGGAAGAACATTGAAGACGAGTTCGCAGAGCTGAAAAATGAACTACACGGAAACAACAGAATCGAAAGATGGAAGGACGATACCGCTCATAGGGAAGAACGCCCTCCACTCAAAGTACAACCCGAAACGCGAAGCGCAGTCGTTCGCGGCCCAGTTCAAGAAAGGCGGATTCTTCGTAGTCCTGGGAATCGCAGGAGGATACCACATCTCGGCGCTGCTTCAGGCGCATCCACAATCGAAAGTGGTCGCCGTCGAGGCGGAAAAAGCCGACATCGAATTCCTCAAGAGAATCCCGGAAGTCGAAAAGCTTGGGAATGACAAAAGGGTCAGATTCGCGTCAGAGGAATCAATAGAAAGCGCGATAACGGAATCATACAAGCCAGCATTGCACGGAGACATGACGATATGCGCCCTGAGGTCGTGGGAGAACATTTTCAAGGAAAGGAAAGAAGCGATTGTCGGAAAAATCAAGGACGCGCTGAAAAAAGTGTCGGCGGACTATTCGGTGCAGAGCCATTTCGGAAAAATCTGGCAGAAGAACATATTCGAGAATTTGAAATCCGCTTCGGAATCGAACACCGACATCAAAAAGACAATCAGCGGAATTCCATCAAAAAAGACGGCGGCGATAATAGCGGCAGGCCCCACCCTCGACAAGACAGTGGAGAAAATCAGGAAGGACAGGGAATCCTACTTCGTCATCGCGACAGACACTGCGTTCTCGGCACTTGAAGAGAGGAAAATCGAAGCGGACTGCGTAGTGTCCGTAGATGGGCAAAGCGTCTCCCACGCGCACTTCATGCACGCAATCGACAATGACACCATATTCGTGTTCGATTTGTGCGCGAACTCCAGCGCGGCGCGAAAAGTCGTGGAAGCGGGCGGCAAAGCCATATTCACCGAAAGCGGGCACCCCCTCGCGCGGTACGCCTCGACATACACCGGCAGAAGAGCGTTCCCGGTCATAGAGACAGGAAGCGGAACGGTCACGATAGCGGCCGCAGATTTCGCAATCAAGGCGGGTTTCACGCATCTGGAATTTTTCGGAGCGGATTTTTCGTATGTGGACGGACTTCCATACGCGAAAGGAACATACCTCGACAGAATCTACAGGAGCGACGAGACAATGCTCGACAACTTCGAAACGAGATTCGACAAACTCATGTTCAGGACAGAACTGAAAAAAACGGGGAAAAGGAAATTCACGACCGAAATCCTCGAATCGTATTCGGAATCAATGGAATCGTTTCTCAAAACCAGGGGGTTCAAAAGAATCGAGAACGGAGAGACCAAGATTTTCACGGCCGGAAAAAGCGCGAAAGCCGACTGGAACTTTTCGGACTTCGACTACAGGAAATTCGTCGAATTCTACAGAAGCAAGATGAAAAATATGCCGGAGGAGAATTCACCGGAAATGATGACGATACTTCCTCTCGCGGCGCACATGAAATCTCCAATTCTTGCACACGCAAAAAGTCTTGAGTATACTGAGAAATTATGAAAACAAGAGTCATATCTACAATAAGCGCATTATGTTTTTTATCGGCAATCGGATACTTCGGATACGGAGTCTACAAGGAGAACAAAGTCGGAGAGGAAGAGACAAAGACTAGATTCGACACGCTCTTGTTGGCTACAAAAAATTCCGCCGAGACATCGAAAATCACATCCGCGGAATTCAAAAGCGACTTCTTCAACGCGGTCGGTGATTTCTCGGATTTCAGCGAGATAAGCCTGTCCATCGACGGAACATGCATATACTCCTACCCACCTCTCGAAGACAAGCTTTCTGGAACGGCGCAGAAGAACAAGAAATTCATAAGCAAAAAAAGGTCGACGACCACCGCGAAGAACATAGTTTCGGCTCCGGTGGACGAGCAGGACTTGAGCTATGATTTGACGCTGGAGACGGGAATATACAAAATCAAGCAGAACACGATATACAACAACGCAAAAATAGCGTTTTTCATCGCGCTGGCAGGAACGATTCTCTCGGTCATAGCCATAATCATGAAAAACAGCGAAGTAAAGGCGACCAGCAAGAACGACGCCAGGCTCAGACGCGAGGAGGAGCTTCTCAAGCAGATAAGGGAAGAGAGGCAGAGGATTCTCGAAGCGCAGCGGGAACAGGAATACGACGGAGGAATAGAGGACGATGAATTCGACGACGACGAATTCGACGACCAGGAGACGATAGAGGAACCGGGCGCGTACACAGCGGAAGACGCGGAAGAAGAGCCTGCAGCCCAGGAACAGTCATTCGAGGACACAATAGTGTTCACGGACGAAATGGAGCAGGGCGTGGAAAGCGGAGCGGAGCCTAGGGCGGTCGAAGAGCAGGAGCAAGACGAAGCAAGCGACACCGAAAAAGCCGAGGCAGAAACTGAAGTTGAAGCCGAGCCAGAAACGGCGGAAAGCGAATCCAATACAGACGCGGAAGCGGAAGCAGAAACAACAAGCGAAACAGAAAACGCCTCCGAAACCGAGTCAGAAACAGCGAATAGCGAATCCAGCACAGATGCGGAAGCGGAAGCAGAAACAACAAGCGAAGCGCATGACACAGACGGGGAGACGGAAGAGTCCACCATTTCCGAAAACGCCAACACAGAGGAAAACGAAACCGAAAGCGTTTTCCAGGAACCAGTGCTCGAAGAGACTTTCACAAAGGACGGCGACCTTGGAACGATAGGAACGGACATAGCCTCTCCAAAGACGTTCATCCAGGATTTGGGCGAGCAGCTCCGAAAGAACACCTACACGGAAATCTCGCTCGCGCTCATAAAAATCACGGACTTCGACTGGGACGCATACGAGACCGAGGAGAAAGCGAAAGAGATAATCGCGCTCGCGAAGGAGAATTTCGAGGAGTCGTCGGAAATCTACAAGGCCGACATCCCGAACACGCTCGGAATCGTGCTCAACGGAACAGACCTCACGGAGACGATAGCCGAGTGTGAGAAGATACTTCCGGCGATACAGGAAGTTCTCGGCTCGCTCGAAGGAGAGCACAAAGTCCACATCGGAATATCCGCGATGAACTACCGAGCGATTCCTCCCGACAGAATCATGGTAGAAGCGAAGGGTGCGCTTGAGGAGGCAGAGTCCGACCCGGACAACCCAATCGTAGCGTTCAAGGCGAATCCTGACCTCTACAAGAAGGAAATCGGCAACGAGCTTGAACAGGAATAGGCAGAAGCAAAAAAGGCGCGCTCCAGAAAAGCATTGCATGGAGCGCGCCTTTTTTTGCGGAAGCTCCCACACCATGCTCAAAAAACATTTCTGGTCATAAGAATAAAGTATTGGCTCCCCTCTCCACAGGGATGTAGAATGTCTTCATGAAAAGAATAAAAGACCTGTTTTTTTTGCTGGCCGCAGTTTTCTGCATGACGACCGCCTGTGCAAGCGATGCCAGCAAAGGAGAATCCATGAACATCAAGATAAAAATCACCAGCGACAGCGGGGAGCACACGCTGAATGCCACCCTTGCAGAGAACAAATCCGCCCTTGCATTTGCGGAACTGCTTAAAAAAGGCCCTGTCACAGTCAGCATGAGCGACTACGGCTCTTTTGAAAAAGTCGGTTTTCTGGGAACAAGCCTTCCCCGCACGGACAGTCAGATTACCACCCAAGCCGGCGACATCATTCTCTATCAGGGAAACCAGATTACGATTTACTACGACACCAACAGCTGGAATTTTACCCGCCTTGGAAAAGTCACGGAAGTGACTCAGACTGAGTTGAAGGCAATTCTCGGAAAAGGCGACGTGACTGCGGTTTTCGCCCTTGCAGATTTCTAAATGCCCATGAATTTATTACAGCAGCAGCCTTCTATCTTGCTGCGGGAACCATATTCCCAGTCCCATCGCTCCCGGAATCCTTTCCGTCATCGTCCACGAAGTTGTCGACAGACTCTGAAAGCTGCTTGGAAAAATCCTTGATTTTCGAACTGTCGGGGAATTTCTCCTTGAGCGAAAAATAAAGAGGCTCGGCATCCTCCGCCCTGCCCACGAAAAGAAGGAGCGCTATGTAGTTCTCAAGAACGGACTGCACATGAGGGTTCTCCTCGTTGAGCTTCTTGAACATCTTAATGGCTTCATCGCTCTCTCCTCTCATCGCCGTTATGTAGGCGACAGAGAGCTTCAGGTTCATATTCTCCGGGTCCTTCTCAAGCATCGCCTCATAGCAGGATTTTGCCGAATCCCAGTCCTGCGCCAGCGCATAGGCACGCGCAAGCTTGTAGTAGGACTGCTGGTAGATTTCAGGGTCGCGCATGGCGAGTTTGTAGTACTCGGCGGCCTTCGAATAATTCTTTACGCCCACATACCCTTCCGCGATGTTGTAGTATTCCGCGGCAATGTTCTTCAAAATCGTCCTCTCCTCCCCCGGAATCCTGAAAGTGGACTCGCACGAAGAGAGGAAGAGAAGACAGAGCAAAGCCGGAAGAGCAGCCTTTCTCATTTCACATCGCCCCAGAAGATGCAACAAGGGAAAAAATCGAGTTCCAATCGAGTAAAAGCCCAGTCAAAGTGACGGAATCCTCGGCCGACGAAATTCCCACGGACGTCCCAAGGAACGCAAGACGCAGAATCCCAGAGACCGCCATTCTTGTGCGCGGGTCGGCGAGCGAGAGCGTGAGCTTCAAATCGAAGTCCTCGCTGCCCGGAACCTGCCGAAGGCTTCCGTAAGCGGACTTGAAGCAGGACAAGAGCATGGCGTTGTTCCCGACAATCATCGAAAGGATGTCGGCCGCCTTCGGGAAGAAGAAGCAGATGTCGGAAGCAGAAGTCTCGAACGACACGTTCTGTACATCGGCCTTGGAGATTATGGCGTCGCACTTTCCAAGCTGCCCCTCGACAATCTTCGGAGACGAGGAGATGCAGACCAAGTCCGAAGAGAGGAACGAGAGGGCGAGTCCCGAATCCATGTGCTCGTTGTACTTGTAGGAGCTGAATTTGTGGTTCTTCCAGCCGTTCTTCTCCGTGAGGAAAAATTTCGACAGAGCCACAGGAAAGTCGCCGGAAGCCGACATCTCGAAAGAGGAACCTGAAAGGTTCATGCCGGCATAGATTGTGTCGACGCGCTCAAGGATTCTGACGATATCCTTCTCTGAAATGCTTCCGTCGGAAGCGACAGATTTCACCAGTTTTTTGGAAAAATCGAAATTGCTCTGGACTGGTATCGAAAAATACGCGTCCGCCCCCACGCTCAAAAGCTCAATCGGCTCCACAGAGGAAAGATTGGACGTTGATTTACACGATATCGCGGTGAATTCAAAAAAAATTGCCATGGCGGCAAGCACCGCCACAGCAATTTTTTTCTGTACGTTATGCCTTAACAACAGAAATACTCCATTTTTTGTCCTCGGACTCGACCTCGACCTTCGCGCTGTCGCTCCATGAAGCGGAAGCGGAGAGAGTTTCAGAAGCAATCATATCCTTGAACATCTCGTAAGCGGACTTGAGTTCATCGTCGCCGAAGACAGTCAAGTTGATTCTGTCCGTGACCTCGAAGCCGCTGTCCTTTCTCAGAGACTGGATTCCACGAATCAAATCGCGGACATAGCCCTCTTTCTTGAGTTCGTCGGTGATTTTCGTCTCAAGGGCGACAGTCAAAGTGCCGTCGTTCGTCACCTTCAAGTCGGACTTCTCCTTTCTCTCGACGATGATGGTCTCGCTGTTCAACTCGACTTCCTGGCCGTCGACAGTGATTTTTACAGAGCCTCCGTCGACAATCTTCGCGATTGAAGCCCCATCGAGCTTGACGATTTCAGCGGCCGCGCTCTTCATCTTGCCGCCGAGAATTTTTCCGAGCACCTTGAAGTTCGCCTTCGCGCTGTACTCCACAAGGTCGGACTCCTGGTCGTGGAATTCAACGCTCTTGACGTTCAACTCCTCTGCGACCGTCGTCTTCATATCCTCAAGAACCCTGCGCTCCTCGGCGTTGCGTGTGACGAGCTGCACGGAAAGGAGAGGCTGCCTGTTCTTGAGGTTGTATGTGTTCCTCAAGTTGCGTCCCATGGAAACGGCCTTCTGCACGGTCGCCATGCGGAATTCGAGAGCCTCGTCGCGGAGATTCTCGTTGTAGACAGGGAAATCGGCCAAGTGGACGGATTCCTTGTCGTCTGCGGTCTTCAAGTTCTGCCACATCTCCTCTGAAATGAACGGAACGAACGGAGCCGCGCACAAGGCGAACGTCTTGAGGGCGTAGTAGAGAGCCTCGTAGGCCTCGAATTTGTCGGCATCGTTCTCTGACTTCCAGAATCTTCTTCTCGAGCGGCGGATGTACCAGTTGTTGAGCTGGTCGATGAAGTCGATGAGAGGGTCGATGGCCGAGCTCAGATCGTAGTCGTCGAGGGCGGCCGTCACGTCCTTTATCATCTTCTGAGAAACAGAGACAATCCACGCGTCGAGCGGGTTCGAAGGCTTCTTCGAGTCGAACGCGTGCCCAGTGGCCGTGTACTTGTCGATGTTCGCGTAAGTCACGAAGAACGAGTAGCCTGACCAGAGAGGGATTATGATGTTCTTCACGACTTCCTTCACGCCGTCGTCCGAATAGCGCAGATCGTCGGCCTTGACGACAGCGGAATGAGTGAGGAAGAGGCGGAGCGCGTCGGCTCCGAATTTGTTGATGGCCTCAACAGGGTCCGTGTAGTTCCTGAGCGACTTCGACATCTTCCTTCCGTCCGAAGCAAGAACGAGACCGTTCACGACGCAATTCTTGAAAGCCGGGCTTCCGAACAGGTGAGTCGCCAAAATCGTGAGCGTGTAGAACCAGCCGCGTGTCTGGTCGAGTCCCTCGGAAATGAAGTCGGCTGGGAAATGCTTCTCGAAGTATTCCTTGTTCTCGAACGGATAATGCTGCTGGGCGTAAGGCATCGAACCAGACTCGAACCAACAGTCGAAGACCTCAGGGATTCTTCTCATCGTCTTTCCGCACTTCGGGCACGGAATCGTGATTTTGTCCACGAACTGCTTGTGCAAATCCTCCGGATAGACGCCTGACAAGTCCTTGAGTTCCTGCCTTGAGCCGACGCAAATCATGTGCTTGCAGTCCGGGTCCTCACAACGCCAAATCGGAATCGGATTTCCCCAGTACCTGTTTCTGGAAACGGCCCAGTCCCTGGAACCAGCGAGCCACTTTCCGAAGCGGCCTTCCTTGATGTGGGCAGGCTGCCACTTTATCTGCGAATTCGACTTCAAAAGGGCATCGTGGTGGTCTGCAACCTTCACGAACCAAGAGCCGATTCCGCGGTAAATCAACGGAGAAGAGCATCTCCAGCAGTGCGGATACGAGTGGAGAACCTGCGCCGTCTTGACGAGTTTGCCCTCTTCCTTCAACCTCTTGATGATGTCCTTGTCGCAGTCCTTCACGAACCTTCCCTGATAATCCGGAACTTCCTTCGTGAATTTGCACTCCGCGTCGATCGGCTGCACGTTCGGCACGCCAGTCCCGCGGAAAATCTTGTTGTCGTCCTCACCGAAGCTCGGCGCGATATGGACAATTCCGGTTCCGTCCTCTGTCGAAACATAGTCAGCGTTGAACATCCTGAACGCGCCCTCTTCGCATTTCTGCCCGGAGATTTCAGAGCAAACCTTCGCATCGGCAAGGTTAGCGAAATAAGGGAAGAGAGGCTCGTATCTCGCGCCGACAAAGTTCTTTCCCTTGCGCCTGTAGATGATTTCGTAGTCGGATTCTTCCTTATAATAAGCGGAGAGGCGGGCCTCGGCCATGATGTAGAAGTCGCCCGAGTCCTTGTCCAATATCTTCACATAGTCGATTTCAGGCCCCATGCAGACTCCCTCGTTCGAAGGCAGTGTCCACGGGGTCGTCGTCCACGCGAGGAAATAAGTCTTTCCGTTCTCCATGTCCTTGTCGTCGATGGCGGCGGGAGCCTTCAGAATCTTGAAGCGGACGGTAACGGTCTGGTCGTTCACGTCCTTGTAGCCCTGCGCCAATTCGTGAGTTGAAAGGACAGTTGCGCAGCGAGGACAATACGGAAGAATGTACTGCCCCTCGTAAATCAAGCCCTTGTCCCAGAGGGATTTCGCGACCCACCAAATCGACTCCATGAAGTCCGGGTTCATCGTCTTGTAGTCGTTGTCGAAGTCGACCCAGCGCCCCATGCGGGTGATTGTCTTGCGCCACTCGGAAGTGTACTTGAGGACGGATTCCTTGCACTTGTCGTTGAAATTCGCCACGCCGTACGCTTCGATTTCATGCTTCGAGTTTATCCCCAGCTCCTTCTCGATGAGGTTCTCGACGGGAAGACCGTGGCAGTCCCAGCCGAACCTGCGCTCGACTTTCTTGCCCTTCATTGTCTGGTAACGCGGAATAATGTCTTTTATAGTAGATGGAATAAAATGTCCAAAATGCGGAAGACCTGTAGCGAATGGAGGTCCATCGAAGAAAATGAATTCTTCAGCCTTGTCTCTCTGCTGAATCGATTTCTGGAAGATGTTGTTTTCCTGCCAGAACTTCAGAACTTCCTCTTCCTGCTTGGGGAAGTCGGCCTTTGAATCGATTGATTTATACAAAATAGTCCCTCGTTTTTTATAAAAAATTCTTTCTATTTTCTCATATTTCGAGGGATTATGCCATATTCCAAGAAAGAATCGAATTTTTGTGCTATTTTTTTGAAACAAAACACAGGATTTCGTGTCAGAATATATGTCAAACGAAATGGCAAAAAATGGAGCGATGAAACATCATTCGTCCGAAAAAATCAAGGAGTATTTTAATGTCTGCTTTATACCATGAGTATTTGGTCGAAGATCGGGATTTCAAAGATTACGACGATTTCAAGAAGCACTGCAAACTAAAGACAAAACCGGATTTCAATTTCGCATACGATGTCGTGGACAGATACGCGACGGATTTTCCAGGAAAAAGAGCGCTCGTTTGGATTGACGACAACAAGGAAGAGAGAACTTTCACATTCGACGACATCTCAAGGGAATCGAAAAGGGCCGCGTACTGGCTCACGTCGAAGGGAATCAAGAAAGGCGACACTGTCATGCTGATTCTGCGCCGCCGCTACGAATGGTGGTTTTTGATGCCGGCTCTGCACAGGATAGGCGCAATCGTCATCCCCGCGACCGACCAGCTTCTGCAGTCGGACATCGAATACAGGACGAAAGCCGCCGACGTGAAGATGATAATCTCGTACGACAACCCAATCATTCAGGGTGAAGTCGACAAGTCGATGCCGAAGTCTCCGAGCGTGGAATATCTTGTGACAGTCGGAAAGGAAAAACGGGACGGCTGGATAAGCTTCCACGAAGAGTACGAGAAGATGCCTGCAGAATTCCCCCGCCCAGTCGGAGAGGCCGCGACACACAACAAAGACCCGATGCTTCTCTACTTCACGTCTGGAACTTCCGGCTACCCGAAAATGGTTCTGCAGAACTACGACTATCCAATCGGGCACATAATGACGGCGAAATACTGGCACGGCGTCGTCGAGGACGGGCTTCACCTGACGATAGCCGAGACCGGCTGGGCGAAGTCCACATGGGGAAAGCTCTACGGACAATGGCTTGCCGGCACCGCGCTCTTCGTCTACGACATGAACATGTTCAAACCTGCAAAGATGCTTGAGATGATTTCGAAATACGGACTGACCACATTCTGCGCGCCGCCAACGGTCTACAGGTACCTCGTCAGGCAGGATCTGAGCAAGTACGACTTGAGCAAGTGCGTCCGTTTCTCAACAGCAGGCGAGGCCTTGAACGGCGAAGTCTACAACAAGTGGCTCGAACAGACAGGAAAGAAGATTTTTGAAGGATACGGACAGACAGAATCGACGATAATCTGCGGAAATTTCCTCGAATACTCTCCTATAAAGCCAGGCTCTATGGGACGCCCGAATCCGCTCTACGATGTTGAGGTTCTCGACGCGAACAACAAGCCGGTTCCAACAGGCGACGTAGGCGAACTCTGCATACATGTCGACAAGGAAATGCCGTTCGGTCTTTTGATGGGCTACCACAAGGACGTCGTATTGACGGCGAACGCATTCGACGGAGGCGTCTACCACACCGGCGACAACGTGTACATGGACGAGGACGGCTACGTCTGGTTCATCGGAAGGAAGGACGACATCATAAAGACGGCAGGCTACAGAGTCAGCCCGTTCGAAGTCGAGTCGATTCTCCAGCAGCACCCGGCAGTCATGGAATGCGCGGTCACAGGAGTGGAAGACTCCAAGAGAGGAATGGCAGTGAAGGCGACGATTGTCCTTTCGCCGGGCTACGACGAAAAAGACCCGAAGGACATGGAGCGGACGCTTTTGGACTTCGCGAAGAAGAACACGGCCATGTACAAGTGCCCCCGCATTTTCGAATTCGTGAAGGAGCTTCCCAAGACGATTTCTGGAAAAATCAGGCGTGTCGAAATCAGGGAAAAGGACAACGGAAAGGAAAAAGAGCAGATAAAGCAGGAATTTTAGGAATAGAGTTCAAAAAACACCGTGTCGGTTGACATGATGCGGTGTTTTTTGATATAGTAGATTCACTTTCGCAAGGGCAGTTAGCTCAGTTGGTAGAGCCCCTGGTTTACACCCAGGTTGTCGGGAGTTCGAGTCTCTCACTGCCCAAATGTCACGGGATGTAGCGCAGCTGGTAGCGCGCTTGGTTTGGGACCAAGATGTCGCAGGTTCGATCCCTGTCATCCCGATAAAATCCATTCGGTTTGCAAGCTGAATGGATTTTTTTGATTCGGCTCAGTTTGGGACGGATAAATAATCGATTATTTTTTTGGAGGCTAGAAAATGGCTGGAGCAAGTAAGAACTCTCGTACAACAGTCGCGACACAGAAGTTCATCTGCCCTGATTGCGGTGGAGAAATCAACATGAAGACTCTTTACGAGAACGGAAGACTCAGGAACATCGCCGAGTGCTCAAAATGCAAGAGAACTGAGCGCCGCCCGAAAGACTTCAAAGCAAACTAAGCTCTTTATCGAGAGACTGAGTTAGCCTTAATCTTTTAGAAAACACCTTCGATTGCGAGTGCGCACTTCGCTTTTCGAAGGTGTTTTGCTTTTAAACCGGAAAAAAAATGCGAATCGTAATCTTCAGCACAAACTCCAACCACTTCGACGGAAAAAAGATATCAACAAAGAACATCCCAACCTGCAAAGGACAACTCGACGAACTCTGCAAAAAACACGGAGCCTGCTCTTTCTCCATAGTCACGCAGCTTCCGGGAACGTTCCTTCTCGACCTGGAAGGGGACACGCCTGCGGAAAAATCGGAGCAAGTCGAATACACGCTCGTGCCCGACGACAAAAGTTCCCCAAAGGAAATCGCCGACATAATCGCCGAAAAGAAGCCCGACATAGCGATAGCCGCGACATTCTGGGTAGACCCGTTCGACTGGCTTTCCGTAAAGGACGGCATGGTCGCGGAAAAACTCCGGGAGATGGGCATCAAGACAATCGCGCACCCGACAGAAGCCGGAATCGACTGCTTCGACAAATTCAGGACTCACACGCTCATGGAAAAAATCGGACTCAAGATGGCGAAAAGCGTCTACGTGCACCACTGGCTCTTCATGTGCGCTGGAACAAAGGGAGTCGTAAGGGAAAACGTCTACGAGGAGCACGTCATGGAAAAGATACGCTCGATGCGATTTCCCGTCATCATAAAGGACACGGTCGGACTCAGCTCCTACGGAATGCAGGTCGTCGGGACATACGAGGAAGCCGACAGGTTCCTCCACTCAAGGAGAAACTCCTCCGACAGAATCGTGGAGGAATTCATTGAAGGAGAACAGTTCGGAGCGGAGGTTCACGGAACGAAAGGGCACTACAAAATCCTGCCACCGATGATGTTCAGCGTGAACCAATACGGAATAACAAGCCCGAAACAGAGCGTCAAAATCGGACCAGTGGCGGACGAAAAATACAAGACAGACGAATTGAAGGCGATGCTGGAGAAACTCGCCGAGGAGCTTGAACTTTCAGGAATAGCTCAAGTCGACCTCGTGTTCTCCGGCGGAAAATGGTACATAATCGAAGTGAACCCGCGGATTTCCGGCATGACGTCTGCATACGCGGCGGCCGAGGGAAAGACAATGGTGGAGACCATAACGGAAGCCGCATTCGAGGAAGAAAATCCTGTGCCCCCCGAAAAGATGCGGAAAGTCATGAATTTCAAGCTTCCCCTGCTCCCACAAGCCCTTATGAAAAAAATCAGCGGCTACAGCTTCGTGAGCCAAGTCACCCAGATAGAGAACTACGCGGCGACACAGAAGCGCGAAGTCGGATATGCGGAAGTCATAATGACGGGGGACACGTTCGAGGAGCTGATGAAAAACCTCAGAAAGCTGAAAGAGGACATTCCAGAAGCAATCGAGGACATCTTTTTCGAAAACGCGTCGAAAATCATAGATAAGCTTTCGTAGACGCAAGCAGATTTTCCAGCGGCTCGTAGACGCGCTTTGTCCTTGGGATGCTGGCGAGGAAAATTGAACCGTAACGCTTCTCTATTATGCGCCTGTCAAGGACAACGACCGCCCCCTTGTCGTCCCCCCGCCTTATCAGCCGGCCGAAGCCCTGCCTGAATTTGATGACGGCCTCTGGAACGCTCAACTCCATGAACGAATTTCCGCCGTTTTTCTCTACAATCTCCGAGCGGGCTGAAAAAACCGGGTCGGAAGGCACGCCGAAAGGCAGTTTCACAATCACGACCTGCCGAAGCGACTCCCCCGGAACGTCGACCCCCTCCCAGAACGAATCCGTGGCGAACAGGACGCTGGCCGTGTCCTCCTTGAATTTCGACAGCAGCTTGAACCTGTCGTCGTCGCCCTGCTTCAAGAGCGTTATCCCCGAACCTTTCACAGACTCAGCCACAGCGTCGAACGTCTTCCGAAGCATATCGTAGGACGTGAAAAGGACGAGAGTCCTGCCGTTCGCCGCAAGGACAAGCAGGGAAACGCTCATGTCGACAAACGGCTGGAACTGCTGGTTGTCGGGAAAGGGAGCGTCCGATGGAACCGCGAAAACCATGTTCCTGTCATAGGGAAAAGGAGAATCGAATGCACCCCGCAGAACGCGCCCAGGCTCGACGAACTTCACGCCTGTTCTGGCCTCCCAAAAATCGAATTTCCCCTCGATTCCGAGCGTCGCCGAAGTGCATACGACAGACTTCATCGGCTCGAACACCCCCTCGTTCATGAGAGGGGAAATGTCGAGCGGAGTCTGGACGAACTGGAAATAGAATGGAAAGTCGGAAGATGCCGCGAGAGCCGGAGGAAGCCTTGACTTTTGGAGCCAGAAGACGAGTTCTGGATGGTTCTCCCACTCGCAATAGTTCTGGCAGACGGTCACGCAGGCATCCAACCTGCGCAAAATCGACTTCGTCTCCCAGACAGCGGCCTCGTCCTTGTCCACATCGTCGATTCCGTCGAGCACCGTGCGCACAGACGTGACTATTTTCGCCACAGCCTTCTGCAAATCCCTCATTTTGAACAAAACGGAGGAGAATGCCTGCGCGTTTGCCGCTTTTATGCGGACAGAGAACTCATTGCCAACAAACGAGTCCGCCTCTTTCTCCAATTCAGAAAAAGCAGTCTTCGCATCCTCAATGTCCATCTCGATTTCAGCGGTCATATCCTCGCCGTCGCTGAGCGCGCTGACCGTGTACAGGAAGCCGGAAACAGAACCTCGCTTGCGCCTGCACAAGAGGTTGAGCTGCTTGAGAAGCTTGAACCTGCTCAGATTCTGGCTGAAGAAGCTGGTGGCCGCACTCTCGACCCCGTGAGCCTCGTCGAAGACGATTCTTTTGTACGCCGGGAGAACAGCCGCACCGTCAAACCCCGCTCCGTCCATCCTCGACTGAATGTCGGCGAATAGAATGTGGTGGTTCACGACAAGGAGATTGGCGTCAGAAGCGTCCTTCTTCATCTTCATCACAAAGCATTTCGAATAGAATTTGCACCGCATACCCATGCACGCGTCGGACTCGGAATTGACGCGCTGCCACAGACTTTCAGGCGGCTGAAAAGAGAGGTCGCTCCTGCTTCCGTCCTTCGTCTTTTTCGTCCATTTCAGGATTTTCTCGAACGTGTCCGAATCGTCCGAAAACAAATCAGGCTCGTTCACGACTTCGTTCAATCGTCTCAGGCAGATGTAGTTCTGCCGCCCCTTCACCAGAACCGCGCTGACTTTTTTCCCGATGATTCTCTCGGCAAGCGGAATATCCTTCTCGAAGACCTGCTGCTGCAGATTTATAGTGCCCGTCGATACGACGACCCGCTCCTTGTTCGAGAGAGACCAGAGCATGGAAGGAATGAGATACGCGAACGACTTTCCGACACCAGTGCCGGCCTCGAACACGCCGACAGAATCAGAATTGAACACGTCAGTGATGCGCCTCAAAAGCTCAATCTGCGAAGGGCGCTCCTCATAATTCGAGAAGACTTTGGACAACGGGCCGTCTTTCGAAAGGTATGAAGCGACATCGTCGGAGGAAAGTTTTACAGTCTTCTGTCTTAGAGCGCACTCCATGACGACATAGACATCGGAGACATCGTTGTCCACGATGAAGAATCCCTTCCCGGCAGCAGAACAATCGGAGGCGACGACAAAATCCGCGTCGGACGGAGACAGATTCCCAGACGGGTGGTTGTGAATCAGCACATCGCATTCAGTGGCGTCCATCAAATTGACAGGAACAGAATCCGCGCGCCCCCTTGCGGAAGCCCGGACGGAACACACGCGCCCGTCATCGTCCACATCTCCGCAAAAGAAGACCTCGTTTCCCCTCGCCTTCTCGATTTCCGCCCTAATGACGGCGACGGCATCATCCAAAAACCTCTTTTCGACTTCCCCAGAGCCTTTTTTCATCGAAGCACCCACCACAATCACATCTTCATGCCGAATTTTTCAACAAGCTTGTCGTTCAACGACTTGCATCCGGCATCGTTCAAGCCCAGAGCCTGTGCCGAATTCAAATCCGCCAGCGACTTGTCGTACTCGCCAAGCTCGAAATACGCAATCGCCCGCCTGAAATGCGCGTGTGACTGGTATTCGTTGATTTCAAGCGACTTGTCGAACGCGGAGACAGCCTCCTTGTGCAGTCCCATTATGCTCTGGACGATTCCGATGTAGTAGTAGGAACGGAAACCGTTCGGATCATTCTCCACGCTCGCCTTGAAATCTGAAAGCGCGGACTTGTAGTCGTTGCGAGCGAAAAAGGCCATTCCCCGGTGTTTGTGTATGACGGCAAGCACAGGTGCCTCAGGAACAGGCTTCGAGTCCAAAATGTCGCTGTAAATTTGGATTGCCTTGTCCAACTCCCCGTGGTTGTGCGCCTGGATCGCCTCAAGCAGCATGTCGTCGATTGTTCCGCGCACATACGGAGAGACCCTGTTTATCGACTTGCTCTCCGACTTCTGTTTTCCCTCTATAGGGACGTTGAACGTAAGCTCGTCGGCCTTGTCGTAGAAAGCGGCCCTTCTCGCCTCGACTTCCCCCTGAAGGTTCTTCTGGTAGTCGCGGATTTCCTGAAAAATTATGTCGGCGAGACTGAGGCTCGCATTCATCGAAGCGAGCTTTCTTTTTAGAGGCAAATCGAACGGGGTGAATTCTGTTTTGTACACAAGCTCGTGCTCGACTTCCGCCCATGCGTCCTGCAAAATCGTCCGTATCTGTATCTCGCAGACGATATTCTCAGGAAGCGGAAGAGTCCTCTGCTCCGGCATGCAGTCGGCAGGGATCGCAATCAGGACATGGACAGATTCATACCCAAACTCACGGAAGTTTTGCTGCGCGCCCTTGTACTCGACCTCACGGACATCGAAATTCTCCTTCACCTGCCTCTCGACTTCGCTCAAATCCTCAAGGAATGCGCATATGACCCTGATTCCCATCATGTCCGTCAGGGGAACGAAATTGTGCTTCTCAGCCTCGGACGCCTTGAGTCTCAAAACCTTTCTGTAATAGCTTCCAAAAGACTTCACGCGCGATTTGTATGTCGGCATCGACTGGAGTGTTATGCTTCTACGCAGCTTGTTTTCAATTTTCGACAAAATTTCAGAAAGAATCGGCCTGTATGATTCATATGTGAATTTTATGTCGTTTTTGTTCGGCAATGATTTTCCAATATTTTCCATAAGGTGGGACTCCACAAAACTGTTTGATTAAATAAAAATACGTCGAATTCAAATGTAGCATTGAATTTAACTAAAAGCAAATCACAAAAGCCTAAACAGGGAGCAGGCATGGGCAGGACTGAAATTCCCTACGAGATGCAATAAAAAAAAGGCTACCTGCATTTGCAAGTAGCCTTCCTGCTATTTTATGTTAATAACTTAACTTATTTAGCGTCAGAAGAAGCGTCAGCAGACTGTCCGCCGTTTGACTGAGCGTTAGAAGAAGATCCCTCTGTCAAGCTAGAAGTGAAAGACTCTTCTGTAGCCATCTTAGATCTCTCGATGTAGCGGTTGACCTGCTTGTTGCCGAATCTTGTCATCTCAGCATTCTGGCGAGCTCTCTCTTTGCGAGTGATGATTCCCCAAAGATCCTCATCAGCGATGTCGCGCTCTGTTGTGAGCTCGGCTTTGTCGTAGATGATCTTGACATCTTTGAAGTATCCAACGAAGTCATCACCGATGTGAGCAGCGTCACGAGTGATCTGGAATCCTTCGAACTTCACGAATGGGAGTCCGCGTGGATAGATTGGGTAAACACGGATTTCGCGAGTGCGAACCTCAGAGATGTACTCTGGGTTGTTCCATGTGAGAGTCTTCCATCCGTCGAATCCGAGGTATCCCATGAAGTAGCGGCGATGATTTCCATCAACGTCTCCGAGGAGGACATAGAGTCCGTGTGGGAAGTTCATACCGAGAGTTGTTGTAGCGATAGACTTGATTGTTCCAACGTTCTTGACGATACCGTAAGCTGGAGTATCATCTGAATCAGCCTCGAAGAGTGTGCGGCCTGATGCTTTCTCCTCGTCAGTCTGTGGCTGGCGATCGCCATTGTCGTCCGCTGTTGAGAGTGGCTCGTAAGCAGGGATTGAGAATGGAGGAACGATTTTTGCGTTGGCGTTAGCTGCCAATGAAGGGAATACGATGCGAACACCCATTACCTTCTGTCCAGCGAATGGAACCTTTGCATTCTCGCGAACTGGAGCGGCTTTTACCTGAGAAAGAGCCAAGCTGTTGACATTGCGAGCTGAGCTGTTGAGCTCAACTTCCCACTCGTCGATGAAGAGAGAAGTCTTCATGAGGTCCTTCTGCTCCTGATCATAAGTAGCGCCTGCTGCAATGCTGTAATCCATTACAGTTCTCTTGTTCTCGTTCGGCTTGTCTCCCTGATCATTCTCTGACATTTTGACTGTGATGTCAGCGTCCAACAAAGAGAAGTCAATGAGTGTTGACTCTTTAGCGAATGCTGCGCCTGCGAGCATCATTGCTGCTGCTGATAAAACTAAAGTTTTCTTCATTCGAAGCTCCTTTTAAATTCGATTGATGTAGCCTTGTACTATTAAGTATCTTATAAGAAACTTTTTTTGTCAACTTTTTTTTTAGGCTTATTCATTAACAAAGTTGTCTCCAATAAATAACACTATCTTTTCAATATTTTTAAAATTTTTGCGGATATTTTCCCTTAAAATGGCAATTCTGTTCTGGATGTCGGCATTCGGAGGCAGATTGTAGACAGAGGACTCCGACAGCCCCAGATAGAGGACGTCTTTGCCCGACTCGTTCCTGACGAAGCAGAAATCGACAGAGGAGTCGAGGGAAAAAAGCGGCTGTAGCCTCTCAGACTCAGGTCCCAGGAGAAGCTCCTCCACATAGAGTTTTACCTTGCCCTGTACAGGCTCGGAAGGAAGCCGCCTGCTCTCAGTTTTCACGGAGGAGACATCAGCATCCGCATCCGATATGTCGATTACCGGAAAATCGAATTTGTAAGTGGATAATCCAGCACCTCCCGAACAGGAAGCAAAGAGCGAGAGAAAAACAAATGCCGGAACAGCCAATGCCGAAAAAATCTTTTTCATAATCCAAACCTTCATAAAAAACGGGGTCATTTTACGGCCGTGAAGCCGCTTGTTCTTTCAAAATGGGCCACGAACGCTGAAATTCCATTATATATACCCAGCGAAAGCTTCTGCAAGTAATCGCTGCTGATAAGGTTCTTCGCCTCGGAAGCGTTCGACACGAACCCCAATTCGATTAGGACAGCCGGCATGTTCGAATTCCGCACGACAAACCATTCCTCAGTCTTTATGCCCCTGCTGTGGGAAGCCTCCCCTATCTGCTCCTTCAATCCCATCATGATGAACTGGGAAATGAGTCCGCTCTCAAGGGTGTACTCCTCTTCCATCATTGAATTCATTATTATCGCGAGGTTTTCGTCCTCGTCGGAATCGGATGCTATGACAGTGCGCCTGTAGTCCGGGGAGAGATACCAGACCTCATACCCGCGGACGTTCTTGTCCACATGGGAATTCGCATGGATTGAAATGTAGAGTATGGCCTCGTCAGAATCCAGTTTGACGGAATTCGCAATCTTCGTGCGCTCTTCCAGGGAAACTGTCGTGTCCTTGGAACGCGTCAGGAGAATCTGCTTGTCCGGGTATGCCTTCTTCAGTTTCTCGTAGACCATCTTGCTTGCCCTGAGGGTGATTTCCTTTTCGTTCACCGTCACGAGTTTCCCGTCGATTTTGTGGACAGCGTTGGCCCCCGGATCCTTTCCGCCGTGGCCGGGGTCTATCAGGATGGCTCCGATGCGCATCGCGCTGTGCTCGGTCTCGTCCTTGAAGAAGTCCTTCACGTCGTCCATGAATTTCGGAGAGACGAAAAGGACTCCGTTCTTCAATTCGGGAGAATCCGAAACAACAAGCTTGCTGAAATCGTGCAGCACGAACGGGTCTCCGGCATGGAAGGAAATCTGGTGTCCGGCTTTCTCAAGGATTCCGCTGTTGCTCAGAGAATCCCAGAGAACCGACACGCCAATCTTGTTCGATTCGGCGAGAAGGTTCACGGAATTGGCGGAGTGCACATGGAAAAACGAGAAGAAAAACAAAACGAGCGAGAGAATCTTCCGCACAGAATCCTCCTTTTTAATACCGAACAGCGACAAATGAGAAAACGCCCGCTCTACTCGCTGTCCGCGACATAGAGCGCACCCTGGATTCCGCCCCTCAAAACAGCAGACCAGAATTTCGTTCCGTCAAGTTTCTTGTGCACTGGACAGATTTTGTCGAATTTTTCGAGAGTCTTCCGCAAAGTGCAGTGGTTCCAGTCCTTCACAGAATCGGCGAGAGGCTGCAGAACCTCAGGAATCAAATCAACGGTACGGGAATTCTCAGGAACGTCGGCGAAGAACGAAACCTTGGTCATCGGAGAAAGCGTGAAGGCTGACGGAGGGAAGCCGCTCTCGTCGTCGCACACTATGCCGGAAAGGAATTCGTCGGTCTTCGGATTGTTCGGCTCCAGCCTGAGAGTTATAGAAGAAACGGCATCGTCGGCAGCCCTGTATGCGGAGTCGGAAGTCAAGGCGACCGCGATGACGTTTCCGCACTTCTCCACGTTGTTTCTTGGGAAGTCCACTTCGTCACCGACCTTCGAGCGGGGAAGGACATCCCTCACTCCGTAGATGGCCTTGACCTCTTCGAGTCCGTAAATCTCCTTCACTTTGCCAGGAATGGAAATCCAAGCGCGCTCGGCACTCACGAGGTTGCTCTTCATCTCGTAGATTGTGAACGGCTGCTCCTTGTCCTTTACAGACTCGTGCGGTTCCCACGGAAGCGGCTTCCTGTTGGCGACAACGTAGTCGGGTTCCATTCCCACTGCTATTTTCATCGCCTCCTTCGTCAAATTCATTCCGCTTGAATACGGGAACGTCCAGCCGCTCATGTAGCCGCCTGAGAGCCTGGCCGCAATCTCTCCGACCATTGGCCCGTTCCTGGTGTATTTGATATCGGCTTTTGCGACACCGCACGTCAAACCGAGGGCTTTTATCCCCAGGGCGAACGTGGCAATCAGCTCGTTTTTCACTTTCGGGGAGACCTTCGACGGAAGCGAGTGCCCCATCTCGATGAAGTACGGCGGATAGAAAATGTGCCTGTCGGCGAAGCCCGTTATGGTGAGAGTTCCGTTGTAGACGATGGAGTCGATGGAGAATTCCGCGCCTTCCATGTAGTCCTCGAAAATCGCGCGCGAAGTCCTGGAATTCTCAACGGAATGAGTCACGGCAGGGAGGAATTCGCCCTTGTCGCGGACCAAACGGCAGCCTCGTCCACCCATGTTGTCGCACGGCTTCACGACCTTCGGAAAATCGATTTCGCCGGCCTTGGCCTGAGCGTCAAGCTCTGAAATCTGAGTCTTAGTTATCTCGCGGAATTTCGGGCACGGAACATTCGCGCGCTCGAAGCACCCCCTCATGCGGACTTTGTCGCTTGCGTTCAAGCAAGACTGGAAAGAGTGGGACGGAAGCCCAATCTTCTCGGCGACATACGCGACGGATGAAGAGAAATCCGTTCCAGCCGTGAAGACTCCAGCCAAATCAGAGCCGAGCGACTGCGCCAGACGGAGAAGAGACTCCCTGTCCTTCAAGTCGATAGGCTCGAACCTGTCGGCGAGCGGCACGGAAACAGCCTTGGGGTTTCCGTCGACTACAACCGACTCGAACCCAAGCTCCTTAGCGGCGAGAATCGCGGGCTTCTGCATCAATCCCGCACCGAGAATCATTACCTTTTTCATTTTCTATCCCCTTTTTACCCAAAAAATCTAAATGTCTTTTTCCTTTACGCAATAGGCCTCGAACGTATCTCCGAGACCGAGCATCTTGCTCATCATGTTGTAGAACGACCACTTGAGACCTGAGCGGCTTTTCCCCTGAAGAGAAGGGAACCTCTCTGGATGATGGCCGGTGGACACTGTCTTCACGAGCCTGAATCCGTATTTTTTGAGAATAGAAGCCGCCCTGGAAGGCTCCCAAAGCGTGTAGTGGTCGGCAGGAGAATTCTGGAAGAAGCTCTGCGTGTTGAATTTTCCAGAGACTCCCGAAGCGGACGGAGTGGAGAACGCGAAAACGCCCCCGACTTTAAGAATCTTCGAAACGCTTTTCAACACAGCGTCCAGATTCTGGAAATGCTCTATGACGTACCACATCGACACGGAATCGAACTGCTTCACCCCGAACGAAATGGACGGATCGAACGAAGGGAATTTCGAGACAACGGCCGGATAATGGAGAGTGTTCTGTACGTAATCGACGGCCTCCTTGGAAGCGTCAGTTCCGAACACCTGCCAACCGGCATCGTTCGCCGCGTCGAGATACGGTCCGAACGCGCATCCTATGTCGAGGACGGTCGGAGTCACCGCATTCCTGTGCGTCTTCCTGAAAATCATGTCGACATTCGAGGTCCTTCTGACGCACTGCGACTTTATCTGAGTGAAATCGTCGAGATAAGTCTTTCCGTACTGTTTTTTGTAGTCGTCGAAGAAGTACGATTCGTTGTATTCGGTGTCCTCCGCGTCGAACGTCCAAGACATGTAGAGCATTCCGCAATTGTGGCAACGTCTGAACGAATGCCTCGTCGTCCTGGAGACGACAGGATCGAGATAAGGCTCGTGGTGCCCCTGGCATATCGGACAGCTGAAGCGCCTGCCCCTGGAGAGGAGCGAGACGAATTTTCCCAAATCCTTCTGTTCCACCTTGGCCTTCCCCTCACGCCTAAGCGGAGACTTCGGGTAGAGGGCGTCGATTTTTGCAAGAGCCTCTCCGGCACCGGCCGCGGAAAGCATGTACGTCGGAAGATAGACGAATTTGTATTTCTCTGCGAGTTTAATGTGAAGCGCCGTCGTTCCGAGAAGAATCACGGCGCATCCGGCCGCTATGGCCTCGAAAGCGGTGAATCCATAATGGGAGACGACCAAATCGAAATCAGCAAGATGTTCCCTCAGATTGTGGACAGGCGGCATGAACTTTATCCTGCCCCGCAATTTCTCAGGAACCCTCTCGGATGCAGCTTCTGGATTCTGGACAATCGCCGTTACGCTCTTCTCCCCGAATTTCACCTCGTCCAAAGAGGCGAACGCGATGGACGCGGGAACGACCAAATCGGCCGGGTCCTCGCCGCCCACAGTCACGAGCACTTTTTTTATGTCCTGCACGGAAGCTGGGCGCGGCGCGCTCCTGACGTACTTCGGGAGAGTGACGAACGACGGATCGCTTATGTTCGACGGACGAGATATTCCATACGACGGGATTATGTCGAGGAGACAATCGCAAAAGTCCGTGTTCACGGAGCCTTCGTCGATGGCAGTCACAGGGGCTATGTTCGCCAATGAAAAAGCGGTCTGGCGGTCGAGAGAGAAAGCGTCCGCGAGAACCATGGAGTAGTCGCCCTTTTCTGGAAGGGAGCGGAGTATCTGCCAATCGGAGAAGCCGCTGGATTTCGCGTCCGACAAAAGCTCCTCTATCTCCTCAAGCCCCGCATCCTCGGGAATGTACACGTCCGCGCCTATCGAGACGGCAACGGAAAGACACCTTCTAAGATGGCCTGTCCCCTTTCCCTTGCTCACGCACGGAACGCACAGGACTGGAGAGACGACGGAAGAATCAGAGTACGCTTCGACAATCTGAGCGCACGTATACGGCTCGGAAACGGGATTCGACTCGTCCACGAAGCCGGACACTTTTCTGACGGCCGCGAGCGCCCTCCTGTAGTCTGATTTCGTGTCTATCGTCGTCCTGAGGTTCGGAAAGTTCCATTCCGCGGGAGCCGCTATCATCACGCTCTCGAATTTCTCCGGGTGGTTGTACAGGGCCGGTCCTACATGCTCGTGGTCGTAAGGCTCCGAAGTGTTGTCTCTCGCGTCCAAAAGCGACTTCGCGTTGAACATCTCCACTCCGCTTCCATGAGGTAGTCCAGTCCAAGTTATGTAGTCGCACTTTCCAGTCTCGCTGCGGCGCAGGAACTGTTCCCTGAGGGCGTCTGCGGCCTCGTAGAAGAGGAACGGGTTGTCGCAAGTCGCGCGGATTACAGCGTCAGCCCCGGTGTGCTCTATCAAAAGGCAATATCGCTCAAGCACGTCCTCAAGCGGCCCCACGAACAGCTCGAAACCGTTCCGCTCGCAAATCGGGCGCAGAGCCTGCTCCGAGTCCTTGTCGGTGGCGACGAAATACGCGTCGGCCTTGACCTTGCGCATGGAAGCGAGGCTCCAGTCCAAAACGGTTTTCCCGCCGAGACTCAAAAGAGCCTTTCCCGGCAGTCTCGTGGACGAAAGACGGCATTGCGCCGCAAGTACAATCTTCATTTTTTTTGCATCCCCTTATCAGACCTGTTCGATAACCGAGGGTTCCGAACAGGTTCATTCAATCCTTTTTCTGTTTCCCTGTCTCACCGACAAAAATGGCACAAACTGAATATTACACGAAAACAGAAATTTTATTTGCCGTCAAGGAATCCAGCGGCCCCCCATTTTTGGACGAGAGTCACCGCATCCAGCCTGAATCGGAATTTGTTCTCCCTCACCCACCTCCTCGCGTCCTTGAACTGTCTCCACGCCTCGAAGAATCCGCAACCGGAGCGAGGCAGGTAAAGCAAGAACGACGAAAGCGGAACAACCCCCTCTCCATGAACGAAACGCGGGACAAGATTCTTGAGATAGAACCTGTTCGAATATTGGCTCGCCGTAGAATCGAGCTGCTTGCTCTCCACAGCGTAGGCGATGGCGAATGAAGTGGACATGACAATCTTCTCGCCCCAAAGCCACGCCCGAAGCGACAAATCAAGGTTTTGCCAGTATTCGGATTCGATTGTGTAGTCGTACCCGCCAAGCATCATGAATTTTTTTCTATTGAAAAGGCCGATGGAATCGTATGGGAAAAGATTCTCCGCGCCGTCCGAGACTTTTGGGGAAGACTCGACATCGAAAACGGACTTTCTTGAAGATGGGCGCGACACGACCGGAAAAGAGACATTCCCCTGCAGCGTCAATCTTGGACAGACGCAAAACGGCTTTCCGGCGGTAAGGTTCGAAAAAAGGATTGGCGTCATCAAGTCCGACTTGACTTCAAGCGTGTCCCTCAAGATGAGAACGTACTCGCTCTGAACCTCGCTCATCGCAATGTTCACCAAATCGCCGACCGTTACGCTCTCAAGGGGGACGATGAATTTCACGGACGGGAATCTCCTTGAAAAATCCTCGATGTTGTAGTTCTCCCGGCTCACCTCTATGGACACGACGGAAGAGAATCCGCATCCGAGGAGAGTGTCGAGCGTCTTCACCCTGCTCGGACTCCATCCGTCGTTTATCATCACGACGGCGCAGTCCATCTGTATGTTCGGGCAGATTTCGGAACCGCCCACGACAGTCCTGCTTATCTCCCTCGCGTTAAAAACTGAAGGTATAGAATTCATCGCATCCTCCACAAATTCCGCCATACTCGCCACGGACGTGCTCTTTGTAAGACGCGGCCGACGACTCCCATACAGAGTCCAAGCTGTCGGCGAAAGCGTTTCCCACCACGTCCATCTTTCCGCGGGAACGGCATTTAGGGACGGAACCATCGGAAAGAATCACGAAGTCCCTAGCCAGATGCCAGCACGGAATCCTCCTCAGCGGAGAAAGGTCGGCGGGCTTCTCGTCTGGCAGCTTTCCGCAAAGGGAGTCGTATTTCTTTATTATGAGTTTTCCGCCGGAAGGGCTTTCGGGATTCTTCCAGTATCTGAAGAATTTCTCCAAATTCTCCTCGTTCGCGTTCATCCGCGTCATCTGTGGGTACACATGCCCCTTGAAGGCTCCGGCAAGGCAGGAGACAGCCGCCACAGCCTTGCAAAAGTCCGATTCGGGTGCGTTCCTCACTTTCGAGTAGAGGGAAGAGTCGGCGGCGTCCAAATCAACAATCCAGTCGATTTCGGATTTTGAAGACGAAATGCATCCGGCTAACTCGTCCACAAGGGCGGAATCGACCATGATGCCGTCCGTCTCCACGAGAATCCTCAAGCCGCTCCCCGCCAAGACGCGCACGAAATCGACGAAATGCGGATGCAGCGTAGGCTCACCGAACGCGCTCAGCGAAACCACTGCATCGGGAGAGAACGAGCGGATTTTCTCCACGACGCGCCCGAAATCTTCCAACGACATGTCGGGAAGTCCATCCACTCCGATTCCCGCTTTTTCAGGAGAATACAGAGGCGTGTGGTTCGTCCTTGAAGTTATCTGTATGTCGAAGAAATGCGGTATGTTCCTGATTACAGAAGGATTCTCCGCGGCAAGCGAGCAGATTTCCCCGATTTCCAGAGAAGAGGCGTTCCGCCCATGCAGAGACTCGAAAAGGGACAAACACGAGAGATGGGAACCTTTCGAGGACGATTCGAGAGAGATTCTGAGCGGACGGTAATCGACATCGGAAACGAGCGTCTCTATCTCGAACGAATTTATGTCGGACTTCATCGCGTCGAAAATGGCTGTCCTGGTCGGCGGCAAGTCCTTTTCGGAAACGATTCGGGACACGATAGAAGCCGTGCCGGAATCTATCACCTCCGGTGAAAATCCGTAGGGAAAGCCGTCGGCAAAGGTGTACTCGGCGGCGTACTCCGAGTGCATGTCCAACAGGCGGCGAGAGACTCCGCTGTTCAAGAACGGAAGGTCTATCCACGAGTACAACGCCGTTTTCGCGCCTGCTTTCTCGCAACAGTCGGCTATGCAGGAGGCTATTTTCGAGGCGGTCCACGAAGAGCCGGGAACAATCTCACAATCCGGCGCGAGGGACGAGAGCGCGGAGGAATTCTCCGGCAAAGAAAGGATGAAAGTCCTGTCCCCGTTGGACGCGGCCCAATCCAGAGCCAACTCCACCGATGATTTTCCGCCGAACGATTTTTCCAAGCAAAAATTATTTGAAGCCGAATCCATGACGAATCCGGCGAAAAGAACAACAATATTTCCCATATCGTTTTATTATCGGCATGTAAAGCGGACAGTTGAGGTTCGGACACATGGCAAGACTTCTGCTATAATCGGAATCATGAACGAAAACGTGCTTACAGTCACACAAATCACGCAGAATATAAAGGAAATAATCGAAGGCTCTTTTCCATCACTCACGATAGAGGGGGAAATCTCGAACTACCGACCGAACGCCAGCGGACACCTGTACTTCGTGCTCAAGGACGACGGAGCGCAGATTTCGGCTGTCATGTTCAAGGGGAAGGCGGCGGGTCTCTCTTTCCAGATGAAGGACGGAACGAAAGTCCACGCAACAGGAACGCTCTCGGTTTACGCACCCCAGGGAAAGTACCAGCTCGTAATCTCCAAGATGGAGATAGCGGGCGAAGGCGACATCCTCAAGATGATAGAAGACAGGAAGCGGAGGCTCGCCGAAGAGGGGCTGTTCGACCAGCAGAGGAAGAAGCCGCTCCCTAAGTACCCAAGAAGGGTCGGCGTCGTCACAAGCCCGACAGGAGCGGCTATACGGGACATCCTGAACATCGCGAAGAGGCGCAACCCGGGGATTTCTGTCGCGGTGCTTCCGGCGCAGGTGCAGGGGGACACGGCGGCGAAGACGATAGCGAAGCAGATAAGGACGGCGAACGCGTTCAGGATATGCGACGTCCTCATAGTCGGAAGGGGCGGAGGCTCCCTTGAGGATCTCCTGCCGTTCAGCGACGAGGAAGTCGTAAGGGCCATAGCGGAATCTAAGATACCGGTGGTCAGCGCGGTCGGCCACGAGATAGACTGGGCGCTCTCGGACTACGCGGCGGACATGCGCGCGCCAACACCATCGGCGGCGGCGGAGCTGGTCTTCCCCCAGAAATCGGACATCGCGGAGGAAATCGAATCGCACAAGACCGCGATGCGAGAGCGGCTGGAACTCCTGATACGGGACGCGAAGATGGAGCTGAGGACGTTCGACACCGACAGCATGCAGATAAGGCTCAAGTCGATAATCCAACCGATGAGGAACACAATCGAGAATTCCAAGCGGACGATATGCGACAGGATGTCGGCCATAGTCGAAGAGGCCAAGCGGACGGTCAGGAACGGAGAGAAGACGCTGGAACTGGCGAATCCTGAGAACGTCCTCAAGAGGGGGTTCGCGATAGTCATGGCAGAGGGTGGAAGAATAGTCAGGAGCCCAAACGAGGTCGAGGACGGAGAAGTCATCGGAATAAAGCTTTCGGAAGGAGAGCTTGCGGCGCGGATTGTCGTAAAAAAATGAAATTTTTTGCAAGGAGAAGAAAATGAACACATTCGAAGAAAACATGGCGAGGCTCGAAGAGCTTTCCGAGAAAATACGGAACCCGGAAATAGGAATCGAGGACGCGCTTTCCACGTTCGAGGAAGGAATCAGGCTCGCGAAGACGCTTGAGAACGAAATAGAGAAAATCGAGGGGAAAATCCAGATATTGATGAACAGCCCGCTCGACGAAAAACAAGAGGCAGCAGAGACATCAAAGGAACAGCCGCGGAAGCAGCAGAAGAAAAACGAGCAGAAGAAAGCAGAAGAGAAACAGGCCGCCACCGAAGACGACGGCTTGGACGACGGCCTTGAATTCGACCTTTTCGAGGAGCAGAGCGCGCCGTCGGAGGGGCTGAGGCAAAATGGCTGATAGGAGACCTGTCAGAGTCCTCAGGGAGGACGTGGCCAGAAGAATCGCCGCGGGCGAGGTCATAGACAGGCCGGCGGCGATAGTCCGAGAGCTGATGGACAACGCGGTCGACTCAGGGGCAGACTCCATAAGCGTTGAAATCGAAGGCGGAGGAATCGGCCTCGTGAAGGTGAGCGACAACGGCTCCGGCATGACACGGGACGACTTGGAAAACTGCGCGATGGCGCACGCGACGAGCAAGATAACCGACGCGGAAGACCTGTCGAAAATAACGACACTCGGCTTCAGGGGGGAGGCTCTCGCGTCCATAGCGGCAGTCGGAACACTCGAAATCGCCAGCGGGAACCTCAAGATGTCCATGTCGAACTCCTCCCAAAGAAAGATAGAGACCACTTCACTGTTCCAGGGCGGGAAAGGGACGAGCGTAGCGAGCCGGGACTTGTTCTCAGACTTTCCGGCCAGGCGTGTCTTCCTCAAACGCCCATCGAGCGAGACGATGATGTGCAGGGAAATCTTCGTCGAAAAATCCCTCGCGAGACCCGACATATCGTTCAGGCTCACAGTCGACGGAAGCATGAGGATGAACCTTCCGGCTGGAGTTACACTGACGCAGAGGTTCGCGTCCGCGCTTGAGACAAGGGAAAACGCCACGCTGCTGCACGAGATTTCGTCGAGCGGAAGGGAGCCTGACGGAAAGCACGAATGGAGTTTCCGTCTAGTCATCGGCGATCCATCAATAAGGCGAAACGACAGGCGGAGCATCTTCATCTACGTCAACGGAAGACGCGTCCAGGAATTCGCGCTGCTGCAGGCCATAGAATACGGCTGCCAGGGGTTCTTTCCGAACGGCACGCACCCGGTCGCCGCGCTTTTCGCGACAGTAGACCCTTCCCTAGTCGACTTCAACATCCACCCGGCAAAAAAGGAAGTGAAATTCAGGGACATCACGTCGCTCCACCACGGGCTGTCTTCGTCGATAAAGGAATTCCTCAGGCTGCTGACGGCGTCGTCGATGAAGAATGACGGCGGAGAAGAAGACGGCACGGAAGGGATTCTGCCAGCAGGATTCGACAAGGAAGAAGAAGCCGTCAAGGAAGAAGGCGGAACGGCGGAGCCGAAGCAGGAGTTTTTTGCGGACAGGAATTTCGGATTCGGGAAGGATTCCGTGCAGAGAATCGCATCGAATAAAGCATCAAGCAAAAACGAACAGGAAGAAAATCAAAAAGATGTCGGCACCGCGAAATCCGTCGAGGAAGAAGATGCAGCGGGCACGGGAAAAGTGGCCGACATAGAGCTGGCGGCGGAAGGATTCGGAACTCGGAAAAAATTCGACATGCGCTCGAAATTCATGTCGTTCGACACGTCGATGGAAAAACGCGCCGCAAGGAACGAGCCGGAAAGACTGTTCACGGATGCGGAACTCGATAATGCGGAAAACGGAAAAGGCGGACGCATCAAGTTCATCGGGCGAACGATGGAGACGTTCATACTTGTGGAAAAAAGGGGTGTCCTCTACTTCGTCGACCAGCACGCGGCCCACGAAAGGCTCATTTTCGACAAGATGATGTCCGGCAAGGAAGGGAACTGCGGAATGGACTACGCGCAGCAGCTCCTGATTCCATACACGATAGAGACGGACGACGAAAACGAGGAGAAATACCTTGAGTCGCTTCTCGGAAAGCTTTCGGAAATCGGATTTTCTGGGAAGAACATGGGCGGAGGCGTGTTCGAGTTCAGCACGGTCCCTTCGAGATGGAACGGAACGCAGAGGGACTTGAAAGAGGCCCTTCTGGAAGACAAGGAAGGGCCGGAGCGCATCATGTACAAGATTTACGCGACCGCCGCGTGCAGGAGAGCCGTCATGCAGGGGATGCCACTGGACGACAAGACTGCGGAGGAGATAGCGGAGGCCGCCCTCTCACTCCCCGACCCGCACTGTCCCCACGGCCGCCCAATCTGGTTCACGATGACGAAAGAGCAGATGTTCGCGAGGGTCAGGCGCACGGAAAGCTAGCGTCATTTCGCGTCGACTGAAGAAGCTGATTCCGAGGCAGAGTTCTTTTCCTCCGACACGACAGCTTCATTCTCTTCGGCAGGAAGTTTCGGAGCGTCCTGGTTCTTTATTCTCTCAAGCCGCTCGTCCTTCTTCTCTTTCGGAAGGGCTGGAGCGTTGTCCTTGATTTTCTCGCCGGCGGACTTTTTCTTCTCCTCAGGCATCTTCGGAGCGACAGTGTCGGAAGTGGACATGCGCTCCTCCTTCTTCGCCTCCGCCTTGCTTTCTTCTGGAAGAGCCGGAGCCGACGGATTGTCGATGTATTCGCCCTTCCTCTTGGAGTCTCCGCTTTTCGGGAGAGAAGGAGCCTGGCTGTCGGAAGAGTTGACTTGCTCTCCGCTGTTCCGCTTCCTTCTCTCGACCGGAAGGGCCGGTGCCTGGCTCTCGCTTGAGTCGAGCTGCTCTCCACTGTTCTGTTTTCTTCTCTCGACCGGAAGTGCCGGTGCTTGGCTCTCGCTCGTGTCGAGCTGCTCTCCACTGTTCTGGCTTCTCCTCTCGACCGGAAGGGCCGGTGCTTGGCTCTCGCTTGAGTCGAGCTGCTCTCCCCTGTATCTTTGGCTTCTGTTCTCGACAGGAAGGGCCGGTGCTTGGCTCTCGCTTGAGTCGAGCTGCTCTCCGCTGTATCTTTGGCTTCTGTTCTCGACGGGAAGGGCTGGCGCCTGGCTCTCGCTCGTGTCGAGCTGCTCTCCGCCGTATTTGTTGACGCGCTCCAGAGGAAGGCCGGGGGCAGCAGCTTCGCTGTCGGACATGAGTTCATGAGGGCCTTCAGAGCCGTCGTCGGCCGAAGTGCGGAGCAAATCCTGCACGAGTTCAGGGCCGAGACGCTTCCTGTAGTCTATCTCCTCGTTCAAAAGCGCGATGAGCCGCTCTATCTCCGGCCGCTGCGGAGTGTCCGGCTTCAGCTCCAGATAAAGAACATAGTCGTCGCGAGCCTCCTCTATCTTGTCCTGGCGAAGGAATGCGTTCGCGAGGTTGAGCGTCGCGGGGGCGTACTGGGAATCCACGCCACGGGACTTTTCATAGAGGGATGCGGCCTTCATGTACTGGCCAAGAGCGTACGCGGCGTTGCCCTCGTTGAAGTAGAGGACCTTGTAGTTCGTCCCCTCCTTGGAAAGGCCAAGCTCGCAGACGTCAATCGACTTCTGGTACTCTTCAATCTGGTAGTACGCAGCTGAAAGATAGACATAGACATCGGGATTGTAAGCGTCATGCTTCTCGTCTCCGAGGAACGCTTCGAGGAGAGGAATCGCCTCGGCCGGCTTGTTCAGCTGGAAAGCCTCGACAGCTTCCTCGTAGGCGTCCTGCCTGTCGGCGGCAGCTTTTCGCTCGACGCGCTCCCGTTCGCGCTCCCTTGCCGCCTCCCGGTCGGCCTTGGTCTTTTTAGCGTCCGCCGAGAACGCGGAACCGGAAAGAACCAACGCGGCGAAAGCCATGCAGAGCGTCTTCCGTAGATTATCCTTCAAAAAAATAATTCTTTCGTGTTTCATAATTCAGAAAATACCTTAAATTGTTTTCACTTTATATTCGGCAAATCATAACCTTTATTTGACATAGACACCCAAAAAGTCTACTCTAAAATAATAATCATCATACAAAAAAACAAAGTCATAGGCATTATGAATTTAAGCGGAGGTCAACAATACAATGGCGACAATGATTCCATTGCTCATAATATTAATTCTTGTAGCGGCTATTATCGTTCTTGGAATATTAGCGCTCAAGTCCATAATGCAACCTAAGAAACTGGATTCAATAACGAAACTCATCAAGCAGCAGAAATACACCGCTGCCGAAAGGGTGGCGAAAAGCCTGATATCAAAGAATCCAAGGAACTATCTTGCGCACTACTATCTTGGAAACGCTTATCTCGCGGACAAAAAGAACGAGCTGGCCCTCATGGAATTCAAGCTGGTCAATCAGAACGCGATTTTCAACGGGGACATTCCAGAGAAAGACTTCAGGAAGCAGATTTCGCAGCTCTTCGTGAAATTCAACCAGACCGACGACGCCCTCAAGGAGTACCTGCTCCTCACGAAGCTCGATCCGTCAGACGCGGAGAACTACTACATGTGCGGAAAACTCTACGAGCAGAAAGGCCGCTCCGACCTCGCCACGGGATTCTACCAGAAGGCCATACAGCACAACAAGAAGCACGTCAAGGCACATTCGGCGTACGCGCTCTCGCTCCTCAGGGGCAAGCAGTACTCAGATGCGAAGAAGGAGATTGATCTCGCAATCTCGCTCAGCCCAGACACATATTCTTCATATTACTATCTCGGAAAAATATACAAAGAGCAGAAGGACTACCCGAACGCGATAAAGGCGCTCGAAAAAGCCCTCAGAGACCCGGAATTCAGGCAGAAGGCTCTCCTGGAGAGGGGCTCCTGCTACATGATGGCGAACTCCATAGACAACGCGCTCTCGGAATTCGACAAGGCCGTCAGGGCTTCCAAGGACGAGAACGCGCAGGAGACGCTCTACGCGCGGTATTTCCTAGCCGCGTGCTACGAGAAGACGAGGAACATAGACAAGGCAATCGAGCAGTGGCAGATAATATACAAGAGGAACCACTCGTTCAGGGACGTCGGCGCGAAGCTCTCCGAGTACAAGGACCTCCAGACGAACGACAGCCTAAAAGAATACCTCACATGCTCGTCTACGGCTTTTGTCGACCTCTGCAAGACGGCGGCGTCTGGCGGACTGAACATGATATCCCAGAAGACGGAAGCGCAGAAATGGGGAGTGAGGCTCTACGCGATAGAGCAGAAGAAGGACGACTGGATGAACGTGAGGAAGCAGCTGTACATGATCGACTTCCACAGGGAGACGGATCCGATAGAGGACGTCGAAATCAGGACTGTCCTCGACACGGCGAAGTCCAAGAACTGCGTGAAGGTGTTCGTCTGCACAAGCTCCGGCTTCACGAGCGCGGCGGTCGGATTCGCGGAGAACAGGCCGATAGAGCTGATCGGAAAAGAAAAGCTGGAGCAGCTGCTGGCCAAGGCAGGAATATGACAAATCCGCCCGGAGCTTGAATGCATTCCGGGCAGTCCAAATTTTCAAGTAAAGAACAGGAACCACAATGAAAATCCTTTGCGTTTCGGATCAGATAGACCCACTTGTATACAGCACAAAAGTCAAGGAGCGATTCCAGGACATAGACTTGGTGCTGTGCGCCGGGGACCTTCCTTCGGAATACATCGATTTCATAGTCTCGTCGCTGAACAAGCCGACGTATTTCATATTCGGAAACCACAATCTTTCGGAATTCGGGCTTTACCACAAGATAAAGCAGCGGAAAGGGGCGCACCCAACGCTCCAGGACGAAAAGAGCGCGTACGACCTTGAAGGAAGCCACGGAGCGGACTACATAGGATTCAAGACGCATGTCAACAAGAAGCTCCTGGTGGAAGAGAACGGAAAGAAACGCCCGCTCCTGATTGCGGGAGTCTCAGGCTCCATAAAATACAACGGAGCGCTGAGCCAGTACACGAACATGGAAATGATGCTTTACCTGCTAAAGATGGTTCCCTCCCTGCTCTTCAACAAAATCAGATATGGAAAGTACCTTGACATTTTCCTGACGCACGCATCCCCCCGGCACATACACGACAGAGAGGATCCGTGCCACATAGGGTTCGAGTGCTTCAACTGGTTCATACAGAAATTCGCGCCGACATATCTGGTGCACGGCCACATACACCTGTACGACATGAACGAGAAGAGAATCACGGAAGTCGAGACGAAGAACGGGGTCACATCCGTGGTCAACGCATACAGCTATGTGATAATAGAGCTGCCTAGAAAGACGGCGAGCGAAGAGCCAATACAATAAAAAAAGGAAATTAAAAAATGAGCGACCAAATGCTTTCCGCGCAAACGGAAGACGACTTCACAAAAGCTAGACACAAGGCGCTGTTCAACGAGGTGCAGCACTTTTTGAATCCAGAGGAGGCCACATTGATTTCGTTCTCCGACATCAAGAACCTCCTGCGGCCGAAAAACGAAGTGTACATGGGCATGAAGACGGTGCCCGTAAACATGATTGTAGGAAGCGAGGGCCGGTACCAGGACTTCGACAACAAATTCTTCCCGAAGAACATGCACCTCAAGACGAGATGGGAGCACATAGACATGGCCCACATACAGGACATATCGCTCCCCTCTATTTCGCTTTACGAACTGGGAGGCGTCTACTTCGTCAGAGACGGGAACCACAGGGTCTCCGTCGCGAAAGCCAAGGGAATCGAATTCATAGACGCGGAAGTCGTCAGCCTGCAAAGCGAGATAAAGCTGCGTCCGGGAGACTCCCTCCAGAAGATGGTCAAACAAGTCATAGAATACGAGAAGAGGGTCTTCTACGGGGAGACGGGATTCGGGGACGTGACGGATTTCTGGTGCCTGGACTTTTCGATTCCAGGACAGTACGACGTGATATACAACCACATACTCACCCACAAGTACTACATAAACATGAACAAGACCGAGGAAATAGGCATGGACAAGGCCATGATGTCGTGGTTCCTGACGGTGTACATGCCTGTCATCAAGGTAATCGACAAGCACAAGATAATGAAGGCGTTCAAGAAGAGGACGAAAAGCGACCTTTACGTCTGGGTCATAAAGTACTGGGACGAAATAAAGCAGAAGTTCGGGGAAGACTATTCGATAGACGACATGGCGGACTCCTTCCTGGCGAAATTCGGAGAACGGCCGCTTTCGAAAAGAATCTGGAACAAGATAACAGGATTTTTCCTCAAGAAAAAAATAGAAGAAACCGACATGAACAGAGCGGACCATGAACAAAAAAACACTTGAGAATGGCTATCGGACGGCTTTTTCCACAAAAGCCCCCGAAGTATTTTTCCTTGACGGTAAAAATGTTCGATGGTAATATTTAAATTCGTATAATAAAAAAGGGAGATAGAAGTTGAACACTGACACAATAGCAAACATTCCACTCATCTTCACTGCCGTGCTCGCAGTCTTTATAATCGCGCTTCTTGTCGTGACAAAAATCAGGAAGACTGCGAAAGTTAGCTTCATATCTTTCTTCGCGCTGATTGTGCTCATCGTGGCGTGTGTCCGGGCGTTGTTCAATTCAGGAATGCTCGCATTCAACCTCATGATACTATTGGCGACGGTGTTGCTCATTCCATACTGCGTCATGCTTGCGTTCGGGAAACCAAAAGAGGAAAGCAAGCGACCGGAGGAAGAAGAATCAGCCCCTGCAGAGCAGAACATACAGCAGACAGTCGTACAGGAGATAAAACCGGAGGAAGTGAGTCTCCTCGACAAAGGCCGGGAATTCATTTCAATAGCGGCGAACACGTTCCTTGAAGTCAAGGGGTCGGGGGATTCAGCGAAAGGCGGAGAACAGGACCTTCTAGACAGCATAAACAAGGCATGCATGGAGGTCACTGGAGCAGACGGCGGAGCGGTCCTCCTTGTAGACGAATTCGACGACGTCATATCAGTGAAGTCTTTCATGGGAGACTTTCCACCGCCGTACAAGCTGCCCGAAGACCTCCCCCACAAGCAGATAAGGGTATCGACAAGTTTCAAGTACGCCCAGTTCCCGCTCAGAGACAACATATTCGGAGAAATAGCGAGTTCGGGAGCGGCGGAACTCATAACCGTGCCGAAGATTGACGATAGAATTTACGAGAACGGACCGGAGGATTTTCTCAAGCTAGGAAGCTTCATGTTCGTCCCCCTCAAGATAAGGGAGAAGGATGTCGTAATAGGTCTCATCGCTCTCTCGCGCGCTCCAAGCAAGGATACGTTCACCGAGTCGGAATTCAACTATGCGCAGACGCTCGGCGACTTCGCGGAGTCCGCCCTCAAGACAACGCTGAATTTCAAGCAGTACAGGGAGCAACAGGAGTTGACGAGGGAAAGCGGTATCGCTACGGATCTCCAAGTGTCGTTGCTTCCGAAAAAGCTTCCTCCGATACCGGGAGTGTCGTTCGGATGCTTCATGGAACAGACGGCGGGAGTGTGCAGCGACGCATACGATGTCGTTCCAGCGCGGCAGGACAGGACATCGTTCGTCCTCATGGATGTCGCCGGAAAGGGAATGACGTCCCTTCTAGTGATTACGATGATACGCGCGATGCTCAGGCTCATAGTGAACACCACACAGTCGGCAGGAACAATACTGAGCTGGGCGAACAGGGGAATATGCGCGGAGAACACGCTCGACCACTTTGCGTCGGTCGCCCTGCTAAACTACGATGCGACAAAGAGGAAGGTGCAGCTGGCAACGAGCGGAACGATTCCAGTTCTCAGATACAACGCCACGAAGGGCGCGGTGGAGAGCGTGTCCGTCAGCTGCGAGCCTATCGGTGTCGAAAAGAGCAAGACTTACAAGGACATAGAGTTCATAGCTGGAAAAGGAGACATTCTCATAACATACACGGATGGACTTGCGGAAGCCTTGAATTCAAGCGGAAAGCAGTACAACGTGTCGAACATGTACAATATAATCAAAGAAAATTGTAAATTATCGGGAAAAGAAATCGCCAATTTGATAAAATCGGATATGAAGAAGTTCGTCGGAACAGAATCGCTGCATGATGACCAGACGCTTCTTGTCATTAAAATTCAGTAAAATATCAGTCAAAAGGAGTTTTATATGGAACTGAAAATCAGAAAAAATGGAGAAGTCTATATCATCGACGTTGCTGGTGAGATGGATCTCTACAATTCATACAAGCTCAAAGAGCTTGTCATGAAAATGCTTGAGAAAAACGTAAAGAGCTTCATAATCAATTTGGAGCAGGTAGACTACATAGACTCGTCCGGAATCGGAGCGTTGATTTACATCTGTTCCACAATCAAGAAGATGAATCTCAAACTCGCAATTTCGAACGTTCACGGCTCTGTAAAGAAAGTCATCGAACTCACGAAGCTCACCGCCTATTTCCCTATCGCGAACAGCGTGGAAGAAGCGCTTCTCATGGTGAACGAGTAGTTTTCAATAGCAAATTATCCAGGAGTACGACATGGAAGAGATAAAAGAATTGAGATCGGACGACAATGATCCGCTCTTCGACACAACAAACATGCTTTACAAGGAATTTCCTTCAGACTTTAGGCAGATTCGGTATTTTACGTTGTTGATTGTCCAGTCCGCCCCTCTTGAAATAAAGGAAATCAACCTCCTTGAACAGCAGATAAGCGAAGTCATAAAGAACGCAGTGAAGCACGGCAACAACTGCGACATAAACAAGAAGGTGAAGGTGTGGTATTCGTTCAGCGCGACACACGCGCACCTCATTGTCAAGGACGAAGGAGAAGGCTTCAAGGACCTTGAGAAATGGAACGAGTTCAACAGGAACAGGCTTTCATGCCTCCACAACTCCAACTTCGAAGAGCTTGCGAACTATGTTTCGTTCCGCACAAAGAAGTCGGACGACCAGGACGGAGGAAACGCTCTGTTCGCGGCGCTTGAGTATTGGAACGGAGGTTTCGTCTACAACGGACAGAGAAACGGAGTGGCGATGCTCAAGAAATTCCAGAAGAAGCACATCGGCCTTGCGGTAGAAGCTGAATAACGACAGCATACAAAAAAAGCCCAATTCCACACGGATTTGGGCTTTTTTCTTTTTCAGTCAATTTTTAGATTTCCACGGAACTTTGTCATCTTTTCTTTGACAAAATTTTTTTGGCTTCGGCGAAAACATCTTCGCACGTTTTTTTCCATGTGAAGCGGGCGGACCACGAAAGCGCATTCTCCGCCATCTTTTTTCTGGAGGCGACGGAGGCGTCGTCTGATTGCGAGAGCTTCTCCATGGCGGACGACATCTCGGGGACGGAATTTCCGTCGAAGTAAATCGCATTCTCACCCGCGACCTCAGGGATTCCCCCGTTTTTCGCGCACGCGACTGGAATCCCCATCGCCATGGCTTCAATCACGGGCATTCCGACGCTCTCGCACACGGAAGGGTATATGCAAGCTTCCGCGCCGGCGTACAACTCCGGATAGTTCTCGTGAGGATAGTAGCCGGTTATGAAGATGTCCGTCGCGAACGGAGACTCAAGGGCGGCTTTCTGCACCTGCTCGAAGCAACTGCCCTCCCCTCCCGCAAGCACAAGCCTGTGGGGAAGGTTCGACCGCGCCTTGAATTCGGAAAAAGCCTTTATCAACTCGCAATGGCGCTTCAACGGGGAAGACATCTTGGACACATATATGAAATACGGCTTCTGCACGGCGAACGGCTTTATGTCGACTATTTCGGAGTCGGATGCGCGCGGATAGAAAATGGAATGGTCCAGGCCGTTGTGCACGACAGAAACTGAATCGGAATGCAGGTGCATGGCCTTCAACTCTTTTTTGACGAACTGGGTTGGAACTATTATCTTTTTGAAATTGCGCAGCGAAACCCTCAATTTCATGCGTGAATAGAACGGCAAAGCCTCGACTTTGGAGGTCAACAAATCGTTCACAATCAAAACGGACGGAATCTGGCACTTTACAGGCAGGAAGGATATGCCGAGGAAAATCACGACATCGTACCCCTGCTTCCTGAAAAACGAGTTGCAGCCGAAAGCGTGCCACAGACGAACGCCGGAAGGAGTCGCAGGAAGTTCGACGGAGAAATAAGAGACCTTCACTTCCTCAGACATTTCCGAACTGGATTGAGATACGTCGGAAATGAAGTCTTCAAAATCATCTCTGTCGGACTCCAACCCGAACAGTTCAATATCCAAAGGACCATCTATTTTCGACTGGGGGAGGTTCTTCAATATGCTGTTCAAGTACATGCCAGCATTGTTTTTTCCATGACCGCAATCGAACGTGTCTATGCCAACTTTCATAATCTGAAAATTATAGCAAGTTTGAAATTTCTGTGCTATAGTCGCCACTATGGACAAAATCACAGACGAAAAAACAGACACGAAAGAAATAGAGAGCTTCGGCGAGATTGGAATAGAGGACGGACTTGCGGAAAAACTCAAGGCCGCGGGAATAACGAAGCCGACGGCTGTACAGACTCAGGCGATTCCAAAAATACTCGAAGGAAAATCGATTCTCTTCCAAAGCGAGACGGGAACGGGAAAGACCTTGGCGTACCTGCTTCCCGCAGTGCAGAGGAAAGAGAAAACCATAGTGATATCGCCAACGATAGAGCTTTCCTCGCAGATAAAGTCCCAGGCGCAGCTTTTAGGAACGAAAGCGGGTCTCTTCGTCGGTGGTGCCCCCATAAAGAGGCAGATTGAAAGCCTCAAGGAAAAACCGGAGATTGTCATCGGAGGACCTGCGAGGATTCTGGAACTGTACCATCTGAAAAAGCTCAAGCTCGGAGAATACGGAATGATAATCCTGGACGAAGTGGACAGGCTGCTCTCCCCCGAACTTAGGGACGAGACAGTCGCCATCGTGGAATCGCTCAACGCCATCAAAAAAGACTCCATACTCGTGGCGTGCAGCGCGACAATCTCCAAGTCCACGGAGAAGATTCTGAGGGATGCGAAGAACGGAACAGAAATCGAGACGGTCTTCCTTCCACCGGAGGACGTACTAAGGAAAAGGATATCGCACATCGCGGTATTCGCTGAGCGGAGGGAGAAAATAGACACGCTCAGGAAGATACTCGCGGCAGAGAAGCCGGAAAAAGCTCTCATATTCACATCGAAGATAGACCAGGTGGCGAACATAGTCGTGAAACTCAAGTACAAGAACGTGGAAGTCGAAGGGCTGCACGCGAAGACGGACAAAGTGACGAGAAAGTCCATAATCGACAAATTCAGGAGCGGAAAGCTAAAGGCGCTCGTGACCAGCGACCTGGCCTCAAGGGGACTGGACATTCCGAACATAACGCACATCATACAAATGGACTTGCCGTCGAACGACGATTTCTTCATACACAGGGCGGGAAGGACAGCGAGAGCAGGAAAGACCGGGACGAACATCGTCATAGGGGATGAATACGAGATGAGGAAATTCTCCGCGCTCGAAAAAAAGCTCAAGATTTTCGTGACGCCGAAGATGCTCTTCAAGGGAAAACTCATCACGCCACGGGAAGACGGCGACGGAAGCGGAACCGGCGGCCAAGCGTGAGAACGATTTGATATTCATCAGAGAGCGATTTTCTGATATAATCTTCCTCTAGTTTAAAAATCAGGGGTCTTTTGTGTTCTTAAAGTGCTTGGATATCTTCGGTTTCAAATCGTTCGCCGACAAAACCCATGTCGAATTCGCGGACGGAATAACGGCGTTGCTCGGCCCGAACGGGTGCGGAAAAAGCAACGTCGTTGATGCTGTGAAATGGGTCCTTGCAGAAAACAAAGCGAAGAACCTCAGGGCGGACACGATGGAATCCGTAATCTTCAACGGAACGGAGTCGAGGCCGCCGCTGAACATAGCGGAAGTCACACTCACCCTCTGCAACGAAAACCACCTGCTGCCGATAGACGCGCCCGAAGTCGCGCTCAAAAGGAGAATCTACCGTTCCGGGGAAAACGAATACTACATCAACAACAAGCAGGTCAACTCGATAGAAATCAGAAGGCTCTTCATGGACACGGGAGTGGGAAAAGCCGCCTATTCCGTGATGGAGCAGGGAAAAATCGACCAGATTCTTTCGAGCAAGCCGGAGGACAGGCGGTACCTTTTCGAGGAGGCCGCGGGAATCTCAAGAAGCAAGGCGGAATGCGCCGAGGCAGAGAGGGAGCTTGAGAGGACAAGGCAAAACCTTGAGAAAATCGAAGCCGCTCTCAACGAGAACAAGCGGACATACGAGACCCTCAAGGTGCAATCGGAAAAGACGATAAGGTACAAAACACTCAAAGAGGATATATTCAACAGCGAGCTGGACATTCAGCTCCTCAAACTCAGGGATTTCCTCCAGAGCAAAGAGCACAACGCCGAGAAAAAAGAGGAGATAGCCGGAAAACGGACGAGAATCCAATCGGAAATCGACGAGCTGACGGCCTCCGTGACCGAGAACAACGACAAGATAAAGGACTTGCAGACAAGAATGAGCGAACTCCAGCAGGAACTCATCAAAATCCAGACGGAAAACACCGGCAAGCAGGAGATGGAGAAGAAGCTCAAGAGGGACGCGAGCCTCGTAAAAGAGAAAGTCGGGCAGCTCGAACTCCACAAACAGACGCTCGAAGAGAGGATAGAGTCGCTCCAGGAGGAAATCGACGAGCAGGATGCGGACTTCTACACGAAGACAAAGCAGCTCGACGACGTAAGGAGCAACATCGACTCGTTCAAAAAGAACATAACAAACGCGGAAAGCACGATAAGGGAAAACGAGAAGAAGACGCGCGACGGAGAAGAGGAAATCGCGAGCCTGGATGTCGTGCGGGAGGCGTTCCAGAAAAGCCTGAAGGCAATCACCGAGGACATAGTGACGGAACTCGACGCGAAGCTCCGGGATTCGGGATTCAACTCGGCGGCGAGCAGGAAAGCGAAGGAAAACCTTGACGAAGCGCTCGGAAAACTCAGGGTGTACGCCGACGGACGGAAGAAGATATTCTCCGACTACGACTCGATAAAGGGCCACTCGTCCGAGGAAAGCGACAGATTCACGAAAGAGGCCTTAGAGGCAATAGACGAAATCGGGAACCTCACAAAAAAAGTCGAAGAGGCAGTTTCCTCATACTCAAAGACGGTCCCTTCATTCATCGACGATTTTCTCTCGCCGGAAGGAATCATCACGAAAAAGAGGGAAATCGACGACAAAATCAACGACAACTTCTCAAGAATCGACGAGATAAAGCGCAAAATCGAATCTTACAAGGCGGAAAATTCAGGGCTTGCCGGAAAGATAGACGCGTACAAGGAGACACTCGGAAAGCTCAAGGTGAGCGAAGCGCAGATGGCGGCCCAAATCGACGCGGCCAAGTCAAAGACGGAACTCCTCAAGAGGAACCTGACGAGCGAAAGGAACGCGCTTTCGAAAAACGAGGAGGAGCTGTTCAACGAGCAGCAGAGGCAGAGCGAAATTTCCGAGCAAATCGAGGAGATACAGAGCGAACTTGCGGAAATCGAGCGGCGCGGAGCGAAGTGCGTCGACGAGATGAACAGCCTTGACGGAGAGATTCGAGAATGCAACTCCAGCGTGAACGGGAAGCAGGACGAGCTGAAGGCAAAGCAGGAAGAGCAGAGGAAACTCCAGTCGCAGTACGAGAGGCTTTCGATAGACCTCGTGACCACGGAGAACGACATCAAGAACATCAAGCAGAATTTCATCGAGACACATTCGAGGGACCTCATGGAATTCGAAGACAGGATGAACGAGATTTCGGAACAACCGGGCGCGCTCAGGGAAAAGCTCTCAAAGGCGAAGGATGATTTGAGGAACCTCGGACAAGTCAACTTGATGGCCGTGGAGGAATTCGGAGAGGCGAAGGAGCGGTACGAGAAGCTCAAGCAGAACTACGACGACACGAACAAATCAATGGAAGATTTGCTCAGAGTCTCGGAAGAGATAAAGTCGAAATCCACAGAGATGTTCCTCGGCACTTACAACAAAATCAGGAAGAATTTCCACAACATGTTCAAAAGGATGTTCGGGGGCGGAAAAGGCGAGCTTAAGCTTTCGGACCCGGAGCACGTCCTCACGTCGGGAATCGACATCTACGCGCAGCCGCCTGGAAAGAAGCTTGAGAACATCGCGCTTCTGTCAGGAGGGGAAAAGACGATGACAGCGGTCGCCCTCTTGTTCGCGACTTACCAGGTGCGCCCCTCCCCGTTCTGCCTGCTCGACGAAATCGACGCCGCGCTCGACGACAAGAACGTCACCAGTTTCGTGCAGGCGTTGCGCTCGTTCGCGGAGTTGAGCCAATACATCGTCATCACGCACAACAAGAAAACGGTGCTCGGAGCGAAGACGATGCTCGGCGTAACAATGGAAGAGTCCGGCGTGAGCAAAATAATAACAATGCGATTGGACAGGGACATTTCTGCCGATGATGAAGAAGAGAGGTCTCTTGTGTCGGGCGACAAAATCGCGGAAAACGCAGAGGTGTTCGAAGAGGAAGACGTGGAGCCGGAGGAAGGCATCGTGGAGATTCCCCGACCGCCGAAGCGAATCCACAACCCTGACGGAACAATCACGGATCCTCTAGTGGAAATCCGCGAAAAAGAGCGGAAGGAAGCTATACGGAAAGCGAAAGAGGCTGAAAAACAGGCAAAACTCGCGGCGAAAATCGCATCCGAAAAAGAGGCTGAAAATTTCACGCTGAGCGCGGACGACGCGGAAAGCGAAAAAAAGTGAAAAAAGAGGGAGGAAAGAAATGGAATTTGGCGAGATTCTTGACGACATGCAGGAGAACGCGGACGATTTGATCCACAACAAACCGCACGTCCTGATAGCGATAGTGGCGATAATTCTGCTTTTCATAGTCGGGCTGGTAATAGTCATGATACAGTCAAGCCCCAAAAAAGCGAAGGAAGCGCAGAAAATCGACTTCACGGCGGACGCCCCCATCATGATTCCAGACGCGAGAAGCGTGGAGGAGAATTACTATCCATACAGGCTGACACCGGAAAGATGGAGCCGCGACGATTTGGAGAAATGGTTCACATACCCAGACGAAAACGTCATGAACCAGCTTGAGAAATCGAACGACGCACTTGTAGACGAAATAACAGGAGCCGTTAAATGAAAATCACCAAATTCAACAAAACGATAGCTGCGTGTTCGGCACTTCTTCTCTTCTCGTCGTTGGCATCAGCCGCCAACGCCACAGCATCAATGACAAACGCCTCGATAAAAAAGGACTCGGATTTCGCGGTCGCATCGAAAAGCGGATTCCTGCCGGACGAGGAAGAGATTCAGCAAAGCGGCACGTCGGGCAACCAGAATGAAAAAAACGATGAGGAAGAACCGAAACCGGAAGAGAAAGTCGCGGAGGCGGACACGGAGCCGGAAAACGCAGAGGTCACGGAGAATCCCGAATACAAGAACAGAATCGGCAAAATCGAGGACGGCGAAGTGATGGACTCGGAGACTCTGCCGCAGGCGAAGGACGAGGAAACGCGCGCCAACGACGAAAAGATCGCGAAAAAAGAGGAGACAAAGCCGGAGCCGAAAGCAGAACCGGAAAGGAAGATTCCAGAGTACAAAGGCAGCTACGGCGGCTCGATAAGGACAATCAGACCGAAATCTGTCGCGGTGACGGACGAGGAGCCGAAAGAGAACGCCGTTCCATCTGAAGAAGCGGCGAACGAGACCGACAGCACGGCTACGGTGGCCGAGGTGACGGACGAGGAACAGGCCGCAGAGACCGAGCAGGCGGTTGAAATCCCTGAAATCGTTCCATCGAGAAGCGTCGCCATGAAGAACGGACAGTACCTTGAGGTCACATACCCTGGGAAAGGCTGGTCGTTCCTCGGAGACGACGAATCGAAGGAGCTTATGGTCTTCAACGGAAGGCGGCTCTCAAAAGAGGACACGACATTCACCCTACGCTCCAAGAAACCGGGCGAGACGCTGCTCCACTTCTACAAAATCGACCTGCTCACGGGACAATACATAGACGACTACCTTGCGGTTTCTGTATCAGAAGAAATGGCGCAGGGAGACGAGAAGAACGAGAAAGTCATCGCTCCGCTCTATGCCGAATACGTTCCGCCACGTCCTGACAGAGCCAGAACGGAAAACATCGCTGAACAGGCATCGTCAACAACAAAGGCCGAAGAACCGAAACAGGCGGCAGAAAAAGAGCAGAAGCCGGCGGCTGTAGAAACCGCGAAAAAAGGCGATGGCAAAGACGAAGCCGAAAACCAAAGCCAGACCTCCGACAAGAAGGTGAAGACGAACATTCAGACGGCAAAGGCAAGCCAAAAGGAGCAGCCGAAGAAGAGCGACTCCCTTGCGGCGAAGGCAGAGCCAAATAACAAGGAAGAGCCTATTGCAGCGAATGCGTCTGCGGCTCGGCAGCAGGAGGAAAAGGCAGAGCCGGTGGAAGTCGCGGAAACAGCGGCAGACACGGGCGCGAAGAAGGAACAGGGACAGCCGGAAAAAGACGTCGCCAATACGAAAAGCGACGCGGAAACGGGGGATTTGTTCGCACGCGCGAAGAAGGCATACGCCGAAAAGCGGTACAAGGACGCGCTGGATTTGGCGCAGGCGTACCTGGACGTATCGGTCAACGACACGGACGAAGTCCTTTATCTTCTGGGGCAGATTTGGGAAGCAGAATCGGCGGTGAAGAACATAAAGTCGTCGATAAATTCCTACGACGCGCTCGTGAAGAACTATCCGATGAGCAATCTTTGGAGAAAGGCAAACCAGCGTCTCGTCTACCTCAAGAGGTTCTACGTCGACATTCGCTGAAAATCTAATCGAAGCAAAAAAAATCGGTAGAGAAAAAAACAAAAAGACAAGGTGAGAACAAAAATGAAGATTTCAAAATTTATAAAAATCGCGGCAGCCATATCGATGATTGCGACAGTTTCCACGTCCTGCACATACAAGAACGTGGACTACAGCACGCGGACGGTCAGCGTCCATGGTACAGGCTCTGTCGAGGTCGACGCAGACAACGCCACAATAGTGATGTCCGTCGTCACCAGGGGGCCGAACGTGGCCGAGGCCTCGAACGAGAACGCGAAAATCATGACAGACGTGCAGAAGTCGGTGCTGGCTTTGGGACTGTCGAAGAACGACGTGACCACGGAAAACTATTCCGTAGAGCAGGAATCGAACTACATCGACGGAAAGAGAGTCCTCGGCGACTACCGTGTCTCGAACAGGATAAAAATCCACATGAAGAACGTGGAAATCGTCAGCAGCGTAATCGACACGGCGCTTGCGGCTGGAGCGAACCAGCTCTCTTCACTGCAGTACGGGATTTCCGACAACGCGCTCGCCATAAAGCAGGCGCGAACGCTCGCAGTGCAGCAGGCTCAGGAAGCGGCGCAGCTCATAGCGGGAACGAGCGGAGCGAAACTCGGAAAAGTCCTGAGGGTCGAGGAGATGCAGGACATGAACAACAGACGAAACGTCGCAATGAAGGCGAAAGCCGCGGAAGACGCGCTTTTCGAGACGGCCTCCACGCCGATTCAGGGCGGAAAATCGACAGTGACGGTATCCGTGGACGCAATCTACGAGTTGAAATGATTTTGAAATAATTTGGCGCATCGAAAACAGATGACCTTAAAATTTTAGGAGCAAAGCAAAATGCTTGATTACAAATTTATCAAAGAGAACCTTGACGCTGTGAAGCAGAACATCGTCAACAGGAACATGAACGCAGACGCGGACCTCGTCGTGAAACTTTTCGACGAGAGGACCGCGCTCACGACGAAACTCCAGGAACTTCAGACAAAGAGAAACGCGAACGCCGCTTCGATGAAGGGAAAGCTCGATCCGGAGACAAGGCAGAAGCTCATAGAGGAAGGAAAGCAGATAAAGGAAGCCGTCGCGGCAGCAGAGAAGGAGCTTTCAGAGTGCGAGGCCAAGCTCGACGAAGCCGGAAGGCAGATTCCGAACATGGCGCATCCGGACACGCCAATCGGCAAGCTCGACACTGAGAACCTCGAAGTCAAGAAGGTCGGAACGCCGCGCAAATTCGACTTCAAGCCGAAGGACCACGTCCAGCTCGGAGAGGAGCTTGGAATCATCGACTTCGAGAGGGGAACGAAGGTTTCTGGACCTAAATTCTACTATTTGAAGAACGAGGCCGTCTTCCTTGAAGAGGCATTGATAATGTACGCGTTGAACATCTTGAGAAAGCACGGCTTCACCACATTCATCACACCGGACGTGGCGAAGGAGGAAGTCCTCAAGGGAATCGGCTTCAACCCACGCGGAAACGAGTCGAACGTCTACGCAATCGAAGAGGAAGGAACCTGCCTTGTCGCCACCGCCGAAATCACGCTCGGAGGCTACCACTCGAACGAAATCCTCGACAAATCCGCCCTTCCGCTCTTCTACTGCGGACTCTCGCACTGCTTCAGGCGCGAGGCAGGCGGAGCGGGTCAGTTCTCGAAAGGCTTGTACCGCGTCCACCAGTTCGACAAGGTTGAGATGTTCGTGTACTGCCTCCCGGAGCAGAGCGACGAACTCCACGAGAAGCTCAGGCTGATAGAGGAAGAGATTTTCACGGGACTCGGCATTCCTTTCCATGTCGTCGACACCTGCACGGGAGACCTCGGCGCGCCTGCGTACAGGAAGTGGGACTTGGAGGCATGGATGCCGGGACGCGCGAACGAGGCGCACCCGGACGGAGACTACGGCGAAGTCACATCGACATCGAACTGCACGGACTTCCAGGCCAGAAGGCTCAACGTCAAATACCACGACGACGACGGAAAGAACAAGTACGTCCACATGCTGAACGGAACTGCAATCGCCGTTGGACGCGCAATGCTCGCGATTCTGGAGAACTACCAGAACGAGGACGGCTCGGTCACAATTCCTGAGGTCTTGAGGCCAATCTGCGGATTCGACAAGATTGGACCGAAGACAAACGTAAAAGACCCTGTCTACCACGCTTCGAAGAAATAAGGCTATTTAGGGGACAAAAGATGAGCGGCGGCAAAACGGATTGGTCAAAAGGCATATTCTTCCTGATTTTCTTCCTGTGCATCGTTGTGGGCGCGGGACTTCTCAAAATCATGGAGGAAGTCACAAAACCTGTCGTCCTGTCGGTTTTCATGTCGTTCATCTTCTTCACCCCGATAAAGAAACTGAACGAAAAATTCCGGGTGCCGTGGTGGCTCGGAATGACAATCGTGTTCATCGTCTTTTTCGCGTTCTTTTTCGGAATCGGAAACATAATACTCGCGAGTTTCAAGTCGATACTGGACAAGGCTCCCGAATACGAAGAGAGGTTCAACACAATCTCCATGTCGATTCACGAGCTGATATCGAAGAACAGGGACTCCAAACTGTTCGAGCTTTTGAAGATAGACAAGGACCAGACGATTGCGCAGTACTTCTTGCAGTCGTTCGACATCATAGGCACCGTAAAAAATTTCGCGGTCGGCTTCACTGGATTCGTTCTCAACTTCTCGAAAACGCTGTTCTTCGTGGTGCTCTTCTCGATTTTTCTGCTTACGGAGATGCAGTTCACTCTCAAAAAGACATCGAAAGTAATAACGAGGAAGCACAGATACAGAATATTGAAGATAATCAAGAAGACGACGACGGATGTGACACAGTACATATCGATAAAGTTCGCCATGTCGATTATATCGGGAGTCTACGTGACAATCGTGTGCGCTGCCTTCAAGATGGATTTCGCGGTCGTATGGGGCTTCCTCTCGTTCGTCATGAATTTCATACCGAAATTCGGCTCGCTCATCGCATGGCTCATAACGACAGTGTTCGCGATAATCATGTTCTACCCGTTCCCGATACCCATCATACTTTCGTCGGTGCTCATAATCATCGAGAATCTCGCAATCGGAAACCTCATCGAGCCAAAAATCGAGGGAAAGAACCTTGACATATCCCCGTTCGTCATCCTCGTGAGCCTGTCGATATGGGGTTGGATATGGGGTTTTTTGGGGCTTCTGCTCGCGGTTCCGCTCACGGTCACGGTAAAAATCATCTGCGAGAACATATCGTTCCTGAAGCCAATCGCGATAATAATCGGGGGAATGACATCGTCGGACGAGCGAGTTCCTGCGCAGATTCAAGGGGAAGAGGAGAAACAATAGACTTCAGCCCACCATGTCGTCCAAAAAACGGAGATCCTCAAGCTTTATCCCAGAAAATTTTCCGAACAGGCAGAAACCTTCACCGACAGGAGCCCTCAACACCCGCTCGACTACAAAAGAGACGTATATCTTCCGCTCGTTCAACGGTCTCTTGAGTGGGAATTTGAGCCATGCGGCGAATTCCTCTCCAGTTTTCGCGTCGAACATCATGCTGCCGAACCCGAGCGCGATTTTCTCCTTTGAAAGGAAAACGACATCGGCTCCCGAACATCTGCCGCTTCCAAGCGCATCGAAATAAGATGCCGCAATCGACTCAGGAGAAGAATCCATTCCGCCACCGGACATGACGCAATCGCACACGCGGCACTCGACAGTCCTCTTGTTCCTGAAAACGGTACCGTCCTTCGCCCTCTCATCGCGCTCGAAGAAAAGCTCGACGGAGAAATCTGAGGAGATTTTTCTGCCGGACTCATCCTGCTCCGCGCAAAAATCCAATGACTCAGGCATGACGAACGCCATCCCGGCGGACACTTTTTTGAGCACAGACTGAAACGAATACGGGACAGAATTGTAAACAAACGAGACTACGACATTTTCCCCGGAAAAATCAAAAAGGGAAGCAGGAGGATTCTGGACAAGGATTATCTTGTAGTCCAGAATTTTTATCGAGGCAGAATCGACAGTCACGGAAGACGATGAAGTCCCGACCACAAGCGGAATTCTCTTGCGAATCACGCTCTCCAAGATGATGTTCCTCTCGATTTCGTAAACCTTCTTTGAACCGCTTTCCATAAAGCCCATGTTTCTCTCCTTACACTGCCGTCATGAACGGCATCGAATCACCGAACAGGCGTATTTGCCTTGACAATGTGAATCTGGTCAATCTTCCAGCTTCCAGCCTCTTCCGAAAAATACAAGGCGACATCCAGGAAATTCTTCTTTTCAGAATCATAGAATCTGACGGGCACCTCGTAGGAAGTTCCAGCCGAAAACGAAGAAGCGATGACATACGAAGAGACGGACGGGATTTTCTTGTCCGTCTTCAGCGATTCAAGCTCCCTCAAGAAGAACGCGAGCGAATAAAGGCAACTCTTCGACACGAACGAATCGGCATCAGTCCCGCCAACAATCGAATCGCAGAAGCCAGTCGCCAACGAAAGCACCGTTTTCGGAGTCTTAGACACGTCGAGCAGGCCGAAGCCGGCAATGTACGGATAAACGGCATCTTCCGCCCCACCGATTTCCGACTCGCCGCCATCTGACGCAGGCTCAGGCATAGAGCAGAGAATCGCCAAAGGGGACATGCGCACCTTGTCGGATATGTTTCCGTAGCGCGACACGTCCTCGCTCAAACGTCCCGGCTCAAGCTCCTCGCTCCACTGGAAATCGTCCAGCATCTGCTCAATCTGGTACCGAAGCGTATTCGAGCTTCCATCATCGACAACCCCGACTTTCTTGGCGCACGACGAAAAAAAAAGCGCGGGCGCACAAAAGAGAGCGAAGAGGATTTTCGGGGATTTTTCCAGATTCTTTTCCATTTGCATTCGACCTAAGCAACAACGAAATTATCAGCGATGTCCATTATAGCAGAATTCACGACTTTCTGAATCCGCCCGACAATGGACTTTGAGTGGGTTTCTAATCTATAATTTCCACACAAATCTTTATTTTCAGAGGTAAAAAAATGGCTTTGACACTTGCCGAAAAAATTTTGCAGGAACACATAGTTCCAGAGGCTTGCCCGAACATCGATTTCAAAAAGGGAACGCGAATCCCGCGCGGCGAGGATATCGCCATCCACATCGACCAGACATTGACGCAGGACGCGACAGGAACGATGGCCTACCTCCAGTTCGAGACAATCGGAATCCCGCGTGTCAAAACAGACCTTTCGGTCTCATACATCGACCACAACACGCTCCAAACTGACTTCAAGAACATGGACGACCACAGATACCTCCAGTCTGTCGCTGCAAAATACGGCTTGTACTTCTCAAGGCCAGGCAACGGAATCTGCCACCAGGTCCACCTCGAGTGCTTCGGAAAGCCGGGAAAGACGCTCCTCGGCTCGGACTCGCACACACCGACAGGCGGCGGAATCGGAATGATAGCGATTGGAGCCGGCGGATTGGACGTGGCTGTCGCGATGGGCGGCGGAGCATTCCACACGCCGATGCCGAAAATCTTCGGTGTCAAATTGACAGGAAAACTCAGGAAAGGAGTCGGAGCGAAGGACATCATTCTTGAAGTATTGAGAAGGGAGACTGTGAAGGGCGGAACCGGAGCAATCTACGAATACTTCGGAGAGGGGGTCGAGACGCTCACGGTTCCACAGAGGGCCACGATAACGAACATGGGCGCGGAACTCGGAGCGACATGCTCGATATTCCCTTCAGACCAGAAAACGAAGAAATTCCTGGAGTCCATGGGAAGAGGAGCCGACTGGACGGAGCAGAAGGCCGACGAGGGCGCCGAATACGACAAGCTCATCGAAATCAATTTGGACGAGCTCCACGCGCTCGCAGCCTGCCCGCACAACCCGGACGTAATCGACACGATAAAGAACCTTTCAGGAAAGAAAGTGACGCAGGTCGTAATCGGCTCCTGCACGAACTCTTCTTTGGACGATCTGGAGTCGGTCGCCGCAATCGTCAAGGGCAAACACATCGCGCCGGGAGTCGAGGCGGGAATCGCTCCGGGAAGCCGCACGACGCTCCTGATGGCGTCAAAGGCCGGAATTCTCGGAGACTTGATCGAGGCAGGATTCAGGATTCTCGAATCGGCCTGCGGACCATGCATCGGACAGGGATTCGCGCCGAACTCGGAAGGAGTCACGCTCAGGACTTTCAACAGGAACTTCAAGGGAAGGTCTGGAACGGCGGACGCGAACGTGTACCTCGTCTCACCGGAGACTGCCGCCGCGGCCGCAGTCACAGGAGTCTTCACGGAAGCGGAGACCTTGACCTACGACGACCCGGCCTACAAGACAGGCGTGAGGGTCTCCATGCTCGACGGACAGGACGAGAGGCTTTCTTCGGCTGACGTATTGAGCGCGGCGCAGAACAGGGGAATGATTATCGCCCCACTCTCGGTCGAGGACTCGCAGAAAGTGGAAATTCTCCGTGGACCGAACATCAAGCCGTGCCCGCCATGCCGCGAGTACGCTCCGAAACTTTCGCTTCCGGTCAGGCTCAAGGCGAGCGACAACGTTTCGACGGACGACATCATGCCGGCCGGCGCGAAAATGCTTCCGCTCCGCTCGAACATACCGGAAATCTCGAAATTCACGCTCACCAGACTGGACGAGACTTTCTACACGCGCTCGGAAGAGGCCAAGTTCGCGGACTGCTGCGTAATCGGAGGAGAGAACTACGGACAGGGCTCTTCAAGGGAGCACGCTGCGCTGGGACCGATGTACCTTGGAGTCAGGGCCGTCATCACGAAGTCTTTCGCGAGAATCCACAAGGCGAACCTCATCAACTACGGAATCATCCCGATGACGTTCAAGGACGCTGCCGACTACGACAAAATCAAGCAGGGAGACACGCTTGAGCTTTCGAACATCGACGAGGCGTTGAAGAACGGAACGAATTTCAAGGTCCTCATCAACGGCAAGGACGAAATCGAGTGCGTGAACGACATCGCCAAACGCTCGGCCGAGATAATCATGGCAGGAGGATTGGCGGCCTACACGAGAAAGGGCGGAAACTAAAGTCATCCCACCAGCAATCTAGAATAGATTCCTCAAAGGACCGGCGCGTTTTCCAAAAATGAGGCGCGCCGGTTCATTTTTTTTCAATCTTCCCTATTTGATTTTGCAGAGCGGCAATTTTGGGATTATAATGTAAGCATATTTTTCAGGAGAAGAAAATTTATGAACGTCCACAACATAATGGAAGATGTAGTCGCACAACATGTCAACGTCATCTACGACATGCTCAAGGAATCGAAGGCGGCGTGGCTGACATGCGACTGCGAGAACTGCAGGCTGGACACGATAAGCTATGTCCTGAACAGGATACCTCCTAAATATGTAGTCTCAGGACGGGGATTGACATACAGCAAGACAGCCCTAGACGACGACATGCAGCTGAAAGCCGACATCGACGCCCTGACGAACGAGGGTGTGAAAATAATCAGCGAGACGAAGCGTCCGTTCCACGCATATCCAAGGAAGGAGTGCGAATTGAAGAAGAACGACGTTCCGGTCTTCAATTTTCCGACATTCACGGGGACAATCCTGGACGGAACGACATTCGAGCCGATCGCGGACGCGACAATCCTGCTCAAGTGCGACGGAGAGGTCGTGGAGATGGTGGACAGGACATGGACGAACCCGGCCAAAACTTACAAGTCGACAAAGGGCACATACTCGTTTTGGATAAAGCCTTTCCAGACGAATGCGGAAGGAACATCGCAGAGATTCAGTTTCACGCTCGAAATCACGGCGAACGAGTACACTCCGATAGTCTATTCGTTCGAGCTCCCACTGACCAGCGACAGCGCAGCGAAAAACGAGCTGAATTCGACATACTCCGTGAAGATAAAGGATTTGGTCATGTTCCACAAGGACGTGAAAAACCCGATGGAAGACTAGGAAACGCAAAAAAAATCCGCTTTTCAAGGCACACGCGATGAAAAGCGGATTTTTTTTACAAAAGCGGACGCTAGATTATGGCGACAGCCCTCTTCGATATGAAGCCCATGTCCTCAAGGCTCCTTATCGTTCGGTAGACGGTCGCCCGGCCTATCCCGTTGTCGTTTTTCCGCGCCAGATAATACAGTTCTTTGCAGGTGCAGCCTGGATTCTTTAGAATCACAGACAAGAGCTTTTTTCTCTGTTCAGTGACTCGCCCACCGTTTTTCTTGAAAGCATTCAAAATTTCTTTGAATTTCTCATCCATTTTGTAGAATCCTCCGTGTCATGTCATTTTTTCTCATCAGTGTTAGCATAAACTAACTTTTATTAAAGAGCAATAACAAAATCGGAGGATTTTTCAAAAAAACTGAGAAAACAGGGCTCCCTACCTCAGCGCATCGATGTTGGCGAAGCCGGACTTGACGAACGGCAACACGGTCTCGCTCCTGGCAATCTTCACGCGGACGAACGAAGGGCCGCTCTCGCCGAAAGCCCGCTTTTCCCAGTCAGAATCAGAGTCGGCGTCGACACTGCGGATTCCGAAGCCCGACGCTATCGAAAGCAGGTCAGGGCGGAATTTGAAGGTGCTGGCGGAATAGTTCCTGTCGAAAAGATACTCCTGCTGCTGCCGCACCATTCCAAGGCATCCGTTGTCGAGGACTATCACCGTGACGTTCAATCCAAGCTCGCTCAAAGTCGCGAGTTCCTGAATGTTCATCATTATGGAGCCGTCCCCTGAAATGCAGACGACTTTCTTCTTCGGCGACGCGATTGCGGCTCCGATTGCGGCGGGAAGACCGAAGCCCATCGTGCCGAGAGAGCCGGAAGTCAGAAGCTGCCGCGGGTTCTTCACGGGATAGAACTGCGCCGTCCACATCTGGTGCTGGCCTACGTCGGTCGTGATTATCAAGTCGTCCTCGCCTATCCCGAATTTCGCAGCCACGGCCGGAATCGAAGCGATGAACGAGCGCGGGTTCCTGAATTTCTCCCCGGCCTTCACTCCGCAGCTCTTGCGTCCGCAGCAGTCGGCGGAATCGCACGTCATCGGAAGGGACACTTCATCGACTTTCTTCAACTCAAGGCAACTTCCGAACCACGCCTTCCTTTCGGCATTGAACCGGCTGTTTTCGACGTCCGCTTCGGAAAGAGCGTCGTTTATCGAAGAGAACGCGAACGCGCAGTCCTCTACGAGGGAAACATCGCTTTGGACAATCTTGTTTATCTCGGCCGCGTCTATGTCGATGTGGAGGACTTCCGCACCTGGGCAGAATTTCGAGACGACACCGGTCGCCCTGTCGTCGAAGCGCACGCCTGCCGCCAAAACGAGGTCGGAATCGTACATCACCTTGTTGGCGGCGTAGCTTCCGTGCATTCCGACCATGCCGAAGAAGTTGTCGGATTTCGCGGGCACGACCCCGATTCCCATGAGCGAGGAAACGACGGGGACATTGTAGAGGGAAAGGAATTTCTTGACGGCCTCGGAACTTTCGGGATTGTTCGCGCCGCCGCCCAAATAGAGGACGGGCTTTTTGGCGTTCAGGAGCTTTATCGTGAAATTCTCCACCACGGCGGAAATCTTCTCGTCGTCCGTCTTGAATTTGATTCCCTTGTGGTTCGTCACATACTCGTCGTAGATTCTCCTGAAGCAGGTGTCGAAGTCGTCCGGGACTTCTGCGTATTCAGATTGCACGTTCCTCGGCACGTCGATGAGGACAGGACCCGGGCGGCCGCTCTCGGCTATGGCGAACGCCAGCGGAACAGCCCTCACAAGCTCCGCCGCGCTCTTCACCATCATCGAGTGCTTCGTTATCGGGAAAGACAAGCCGAAAGTGTCGGCCTCCTGGAAGGCATCCGTTCCTATGAGGGAAAGGTTGACCTGGCCCGTTATCGCGACGATTGGAACGGAATCGCATCTCGCGTCCGCAATCGATGTCAAAAGGTTCATGGCCCCAGGCCCGCTAGTCGCCATGCAGACCGCGGCCTTTCCAGTGACACGGGAGATTCCCTGGGCGATGAAGCCAGCGGCCTGTTCCTGCCGGACGAGGACGTGCTCTATGTCCGATTTTCCAAGTTCGTCATACAAAGGAAGAATGGAACCGCCCGGAATTCCTGCCACCGTCCTTATTCCGTTCTGTTTCAAAAGCTCTATTATGATTTGCGAGCCGGTAAGTTTTCTCATTTTGTACCTCAAAGAATAAATTCGTTGCGACCTCACTTTCCGAGGTCTATGTTGCGCCTGTTCCATGTGAACGGGTTGTATTTCTCAAGCTCCGTTATCTCCTTCCAGTGGAAATCGATTTCGCTCACGGGGAAAAGCGGCTTCGGAGGATCCTTCCTCCGCTTGTTGTTTTCGGAGACGATGGCGAGCAAATCCTCTTTTGACTCGCCGTTCGGAACACGCACGAGATAAGGCTTTCCGAACGCGCAAATCGAAAAGTCGGAATCGTAGACAGTGCCGTCGGGCATTGAATTCGTCTTCTCTATGTTCCGTATCTTCGTTCCCCTTCCAGTCGTGCACTGGTACAAATCGGCACCGATTTTTAGGAATTTCGGCACCTCGAACGTTCTGGCTCCGTCGGTGAAAGTCGCCACGGCATCAGGGTCGAAGTCCATGCCGCTCTTCCAGTAGCGGAGCCTGTACACAGCGTCGTTTCCGCTTCCGTCCTCGTCCTTGACGATGTAGTAGGACTGAACCTCCTTCCTGAAGCGCGGCGGGGAAATCGTTATCCCATCGGCGTTTGAGGCGCACCCCCAAAATCCGCCGTTCGAGTCTCCCTTCACAACCCTAGGCACGCCGTTCTCGACCTCGACTTTCGGATTGACCAGGAAATCCAAGTAGAGCCGGCCGTCGATTACAGCTATCGGAACGAAGAGAGACTCCGTCCTCGCGACTTTTCCCGTGGAATAGACCGCACCGGGATAAACAAGCTCAAGCTCGTAGACACCGGCGTTCTTCGACTCGTTCTCGAAAAGCACCCGGCAGTTGACAGAAATGTCCTCGGGAGTTCTGGACTCCGCATCGTTCCTGTCCCGCGTCTTTATCTCCCTGAACGAAGCGTTCTCGGCAGCGCGGTCGTCGTACCATGCATAGAAGACGCGGAGGACGACACCGAAATCGAACGAAAGCGCACCCTCCGAAGAATCATCAGCGGAGGAATCGGCATTTTTTCCCTCGAAAAGGACAAGCCTGTCGGTTCCCTGCCAAATGCCGCCCAAAATCGGCTTGGACTGATTTTCCGCCCGGTCCTGCTGAACACCGTTCTGTGAAAAAGCAAAAAACGCGCCGAAAAAAAGGACAGCGCAACAAAAAAATAATTTCCGCATAATAGATTATCGGAGAATTTATCAATAAATTCTCAAAAGCAAAAAGCCGATAATGAATTTATGAAAAAATTACACATAGTTTTCTTGCTTTTACTCACAGTTTTCTCTGCATCGACTTTCGCGGAGGAACTTTTCAAATCGAACGTGACCGCTTCATACTACGCTGATAAATTCCACGGCAAAAAGACGTCAAGCGGAGAGACGTTCAACATGTACGCCTTCACAGCCGCCCACAAGACGCTTCCGTTCAACACGATTGTCAAAGTGACGAACCTCTCGAACGGAAAATCCGTGAACGTCAGGGTGAACGACAGAGGTCCGTTCTCCGAGAACCGGGAAATCGACGTGTCGAAAGCGGCCGCCGAGAAGCTCGACATGGTCGCGGCAGGCACAGCCCAGGTTTCCCTCGAAATCGTCCAGCTCGGAGATACGGTCGCCACAGAGACAGCCGCGACTCCGGCCTCGTCCTCAACGTCATCGGCCTCATCAATCGAGGAGACAATCAACAAGCTCAAGAAGCTCGATCCGAACAAGCGATGGGACATCCAGCTCGGAGCTTTCGCCAAGAGGGAGAACGCGGAGGCTCTCGCCCAGAAGCTCGTGGACGCGGGATTCAAGAACGTCGTGTTCCAGAGGACGACAGAGGTGACGAGGGTCGTAATCAAGGACACTCCGACATCGGAAGTCCAGGGAGTGCTCACAAGCCTCGAAAGCAAAGGATTCACCGACTATTTCGTCAGGGAGAGGAAAGCCGATTCCGTGACATCGACGAACCCTTCGACGATTCCTACCGATTCAGACTCCTCGACTGTGGACGCAAAATAGAAAGACAGACATAAAAAAATCCTGCACTTTGGAAAGCAAATTGCAGGATTTTTTTTAGCGTCAGAAAAAAGACAACTTAGTTAGTGACAGCGTTAACTGCTGTATCCGCCGCAGACTCGATAGTCTCTGTAGCCTCAGATGTGGCCGCGTTCACTGTTGAATCGACAGCGGTCTGAACAGCCTCTTTGACTTCCTGCTTGGCTGTCTCGGCGTTTGACTTAGCGGCAGCCTGTGTTGAAGAGCCGCAAGAAGCGAATGCGAAAACAGAAGCGAGTGTCGCAACAACGGCGATGTTTCTGATCATTTTCATAAAAAATTGCCTCCAAATGAAATGAATGTGAAGAGTTTAGCAGAATTTTCACACAATGTTAATCATGTGCCACAGATTCAACTTGAAAAAAGGTCAAAAAACTTCAATAAACAGAATGAAAAATCCTATCATCCTTGGGCCTGTTCCGAAGTTTCCGAACAGGCCTATTTAAAAAGCCTTGCATATTCCTTCTTGTATATCTCCGTGATTTTGTGGCGCATGAGTTCCTGCTTGGCGTTGATTTCCTTGCCGAGCTCGAACGACTTCTTGAGGAGGACGAATTTTCCTATGCGCTCGCAGGTGCGGAATCCGTTCTTCGCGTTGTCCAAAGTGTCGATTTCCGTCTGGAAAAGGTTCTGGATTTCCTTCGTCTCAAGGAGCGACTCGTAGTTGTCGTAGAGGATGTTGTTCTCCTCGGCGTAGGCGAGCACGTTCTGCTGGTCGGGGACGACGAGCGCGCCGAGGTACTTCTTGTCCTGCCCCACCACGACAGCGCGTTCGATGTAGGGGCTTGCGTTGATGGCCTTCTCGATGACCTGCGGCTCTATGTTCTCCCCGCCAAGAAGCACTATCGTGTCCTTCGCCCTGCCGACGATTTTCAATTCCTCGTCGTACGAAATCATTCCAAGGTCGCCGGTGTTGAGCCAGCCCTCGGAGTCGACGACCTTCTCAGTGAGGTCGGGCCGCTTGTAGTAGCCCTTCATGACCTGCCGCCCCTTCACGAGGATGATTCCGCGCTTTCCCGGCTTGAGCGGCTCGCCGTCCACAATCTGCCCGTCCTTCTCCGCGACAATCTTCACGTCGAACGAAGGGAATACGAGGCCGACGTTGTTGCTCCTAGGCTTTTTCGAGTTCCTGACCGAAATGACAGGGGCGGACTCCGTCATGCCGTAGCCTTCGAGCAGGTTGAAGCCGATGGCATGGTAGAACGCCTCGATGTCCGGCTGCAGTGCGCCGCCTCCAGAAATGACCGCGCGGAAATTCCCTCCGAAGCGGGAACGGAGCTTCTTGAAGAGCGTAATCTCGCAGAGGAGATGCGGAATCCACAAAAGCGCGAACGGAACGACGCTCCAGAGCACATCCAAAAAGCGCGGATACCATCTGTAGCGGCACCTCAAGCCCAAGACGCCCTCCTTCATCTTGTAGTACATCTTTCCGATGAGTATCGAATACTTGAAATGGAACTGCTGCCACTTGCTGAGCTTCTTCACCTCGCGGAAAAGCCCCTGCGCCACAGCCTCGAACAATCTCGGCACGACGTTCATCCACTGCGGCTGGACGAGGTTCATGTCCTGGAGCATGACGGACGCTATCGGACGCGAATAGGCGAAGCCGCCCTCAAGGGCGACGACCATGTAGCAGAAGGCGCGCTCGAACGAATGCCAAATCGGGAGGACAGTGAGCCATATGTCGCCGGACTGCATCAGGCCAAGCACGGAATGGGCTACCTCGCACTGCGCGATGTAGTTGTCGTGCGTGAGCTGCACGCCCTTCGGAAGCCCTGTCGTTCCGGAAGTGAAGATGATTGTCGCAACGTCGTCCGGCTGAATTTCGTCCATGCCCTTCTCTATCTCAATCCACTCCTCCTTCGATATGTTCACGCCCTCGCTTTCGAGGAAGTGGTAGTTCAAGACCTCAAGCCCCTTCTCGCGGGCCTCGGCAAGAATCGGTCCCTCCTGGTAGTCGAAGAGGATGGCGGTCTTTAGCGAAGGCACCTCCTCGATTTTCTCAAGCACCTTCTGGAGCTGCCTGGCATTCTCGAAGAAGCACATTTTGCACTCGGCGAAATTCAATATGAAGCGCATCTCCATGCCCATCGAATCGCAGCCGCGGGGGACGTCGATCGCCCCAAGAGAGAGAATGGCCAAGTCGGTGATGAGCCACTCGCGCCTGTTGTCGGCCATTATGCCGATGTTGTCCCCCTTCTTGACCCCGATTTTCTTGAGGCTGGAAGCGAATTCGACAGCGTGCTGGTAAACCTGCGAGTAGCTGTATGGAACGAAGACACCGCTCTTGTTCTTCACAAGCTGCAGCGTGTGGTTCGGGACCTTCTTCACCTTCTCTCTGAACATGACGGGAATTGTGGCTCCGAGCGTCCTGTCCATCTTTGATTCGTCAATCATTTTCTCCTCCAATCGAAAAGCGGCCGGCTACGGAAACTGGCGTCCCCAAACCGATTCGTTCTATTTGATTTCTTTTTTTTTTCGATTCTATTCTATCCATGTGAGTTTGTTTTTCAAAATGACATTTTAACAATTTTTGTCATTTTGTCGAAGTAGGTGGACGGACAACGACACCGAGAAAAATCAGAGAGACGCCCCATATAGCACCATTCCGCCCATTTCCGATAAAATCAAATCTGTTTACAAATCACGAAATTCAACAAGGAAAAAAACTATGCAGCACACATTTTTGGGAAAAGTCGGCGAATTGATGCTCAAAGGCTCCAACATAAAGACGTTCGAGAGGATTCTCGTGCAGAACATAAAGACATCTCTACAGTCGGTGAAGGCGGACGTCATAATCAGGGCGGGAAGACTGTACGTGGAATGCCCTGACGAATCCGTGGAGGCCGTGAAGTGGACGCTCTCGCACACTCTCGGAATAACGGGCTGGGCCGAGGCCGTGGTGGTAGAGAAGAACATCGAGGCAATCAAGGACGAAGTGGCGAGGCAGTGCGAGGAAGCGAAGAAGATGGGCGCGAAGACGTTCAAGACGGAAGCGAGGAGAAGCGACAAGTCGTTTCCGATGGACCACTACGCGATAATGCGCGAAGGAGCGACAAAAGCATACGAGCAGAAGATACTGGAAGTTGACGTGCACAATCCCGACGTTCAGATAAACATCGAAGTTCGAGAGAAGTGCTTCGTCTACTCGGACGCGATGAAGGGACGGAGAGGTCTTCCGCTCGGCTGTTCGGGGAAGGGGCTGCTTCTGCTCTCCGGCGGACTCGATTCCCCTGTCGCGGGCTACCGGATGATGAGGCGCGGAATGAGCGTGGACTGCTGCTACTTCCACGCCTACCCCTACACTAGCGACCAGGCCCGCGAAAAAGTCGAGAAGCTCGCTGAAATCATCTCCGGCTACGGAATGAAGACGCACATCAACATAATCCCGTTCACGGAAGTGCAGATGCAGATAAAGAAGAAGTCCCCGGAGAACATGACGACGCTCATGCTCCGCCTCTGCATGATGAAGTGCGCGAACATGCTCGCGGCAAAGACGAACGCCGACTGCATCATCACGGGCGAGAGCCTTGGGCAAGTCGCGAGCCAGACGATACAGAACATGGAATGCACGGAGTCGTTCGCGGAAAGACCGCTCTTGCGCCCGCTCGTGGGACTCGACAAAGAGGAAATCATCGACACCGCAAAGGAAATCGGAACTTACGAGACGTCGATTCTGCCGTACGAAGACTGCTGCGTCCTCTTCTCCCCGAAGCACCCCATCCTGCACTGCTCCGTGGAGGAGGCGAAGAGCGTCTACGAGTCGCTTGAAGTGGACGAACTGGTGAAAAAGGCGTTCGAGGAAAGGGTCGTCAAAAGATACGAGGCTCGGAGCACAGTCGCATCCCTTTTCGGCACCAAGGACAACACGGAGGAACTCAAGTCGATAAACGGCACCGTCTGCACTGCGAGAATTTAGAATTGTGCCTCGACTTGCCTCGGCTCCGCTCGGCAACCGTGCTTCGGCTTCGCTCGGCAACCGTGCTTCGACTCCGCTCGGCAACCGTGCTTCGGCTCCGCTCAGCAACCGTCACTCAGGGAACAGTTCAGCAACCGTGCTTCGGCTCCGCTCAGCAACCAGCTTGTTCATTGAGCGGAGTCGAAAAGTGCTACGACAACTGCAGGATGGAAAGTTTTTTTTGCGACCCTCAAAAAGGAAAAAATATATCAGATGGACACGACAAGGATGACCGTTGAAGAAGTCAAAAAGGAAGTCTGGAGATACATTTTTGCTTACTACAACACAGTAAGAATCAGCACCGTAAACGGAGGCCTTCCTCCAATAAAATACAGACTGTCAAAAACTGCACTGTTAAATGCAGCTTAATTTAAGGGGTATTTGGGACTGCACTTTTCTTGACTATTTCAGGATTGCTTCGGCGGCTGCGACACGCACAAGCACGCCATTCATAAAATCCCCACTGTGATTCAATCCCAAATTCATGAACATTTTACAGAAATCAGAACAGTGAATTTACATTCTCGTGGTATAAAGATGGTGACAGACTTCGTTCCACTCTAGCAGAGCGAGCAGGAATAGCTCGCATTTTCGATGGAAGTTTTGGAAAAGAACCGCAAGGAAAGTTTCCGAGAATGCGCAGGAGCAAAATCGATTTTATAGAAAAGTCGGTATTTGTCGGAGCGATTTTGGGAACAAATTTTTATATACGAGGAATATCAAAATGAATAAGGCAAATGAAGAAATTGTACCAATAATCGATACAGAAGGAAAACAAGTAAATCCCGTTGATGATTATTCAGAAGAAGACAGAAACCCTTTTGAAAATTTTTCTTTAGATGAAAATTTTGTAAATGCAGTAAAACTAACAAACTCAATAGTAAATAAACTTTATAACAAACCTACCATAAAAGAAAAAGTATTCCCTGCTGTTTTTGTAATAGACAAAGATAATATAAAAAATCTGTATGACAAGATTCACTACAAATTAAATTTGCATGACATTCGTGATACAGAGTTCAATATTTCTGTATTGGGTGCTGACGAAAATGATAATAAGCAATCAACAGAATATAAGTCTATAGATGAATTTACTCGTACAAACGATACAAAAAATTTATTGACAAAGCTTGTTGTTATGGAGTGGAGAACAAAACTATTTTTAAATAATTCTCATAATCCAATTTCAAAAATTATTGGGGAAGAATTTGATATCGAAATTGCAATCTCCTCAGCTCCAAAAGACAGTTCAGATGAAGCATATTATATTTTTAACGACTACCCAATAAAATCGAAAGGAATAATTCGAGTTTCTGTTGTACATAGCAATCAAGTCATAGCGGATGAGTTGATTCAACATGTCAGTGATTTTGTTAGTGGGATTGAAGATAAAAAATATAAAAAGAATAGTTTTATATACAATCACAAACGAAAAGTTGCACAAATTGCCGAAAAACTTCTAGGAATACCAGCTTTTATTCCATTAGTATTTTTGTTCTTTAACATTCATTCATGCTTGAATAATTCCAACAATGTGATAAAGCTGATTTCAGCTTGTATGGGATTTTTTATTATTTCAATTACATTCGGAAATACGATTGGAGCATTAATTTACAATTTATTAAGCAAAAGAAAGTCCACCTCTTGGATAATTTTGAACGACTATGCAAAACAAGAATATGAAAAATACAAATCATATTCAAATCCTGCTGTAAAAGCTTTTCTCGTATTTTTATTACCAATTATTCTTAATATAATTTCAACAATTATTTCAACTAAAATTGGAAAGTAAGAGGGAGATATACCTCCCCCAAAAAAAGAATCCATACACTCACCAATGCACAATGAAAACGGAGAATTGAAATTTTTCATCTTTCAACTTTCAATTCTCCGTTTTCAATTTACACCTTTCCGTTTTCCATTCCCTAATACTGGTACTTCACCGAGACTGAAAAATAGTGGTTCACCTCGTCGTAGAGCTGGTCAATCCAGTCCTGGAGCTGGGTCGCAACAGCGTTCTGGACTTCGCTCGATTCCTTCAACTCGTCCCAGCTTGAATAGGTGCTCTCGCCCACAGAGTAGGTTCCGTCCCCGTTGTCAGTCCAGTCGATTGTGCCGCCCTCGTAGACGTTCGTGTTCACGTTGGCGTTCCTGACGTACTCGAACGTGTAGCCGAGTTTGAGGGAGAACTGGCCGCCCTTCGTCTTCGGAAAGTCGTACTGGGCGGAGAGACCGGCCTGGCAGACGTACATCTTGTGGTCGCTCGTCATGAAGCCCAAGCGGTTCCACGCCTGGTCGACGTGCTTGCCGGTTCCGTCGCCTGTGAACATCTGCTGCATGAACGCGGTTCCGTTCGTGGCGTACTGGCCCTTCTTTGCAAGCACATACTCTGCCGCGTCGGAGTCGTTGAAGTCCTCGGAGGAATTGGCGTGGCGGGAGAAGAGGGTCGAAAGGTCGACGGTCAAATTCTTCACGGGATTGAAAGAGGCGTTGAACTTCACGGCGTCGGAGTTCGGATAGAGGGTCGAGCCGATTTGGAGGCCGTTGTTCGTGTAGTTCTGGTAGTTGTACGCCTCCCCACTCATCACGCCGTCGTCGTTCGCGTCGTATTCCCAATGCGAGTAGACGTAGGGCATGACGCAGGTGTAGTTCATCGAAAGCTTCTTCACGGAAGAGTCGGAAGGATAATAGATTAGGCCGCTCTGGAGGGCGAAGCGGTACTTGGAGTCGAGGTCGAGCTTCACGATGTCGTTCACGGCGAAGTCGTCGATGAAAAGGTCGGTGGACCAGAGAAGGCCCGGAATCGGGCGGTAGTCGAAGAGAAGCCCCATCTGCAAATTCGAGGCGGCGCCTCCGATTGTCTGCACGGCGATGAGCGGAGCCGGGAACATGTAGGTCAAATCGAAGCCGGGACCGAAAAGGATGTTCTCGTAGTACGAAAGCGAGAATTTCTTCGAGATGTCGAATCGCACGGAATGGAATACGAGGAATTTGTTGTCCGAGAGATTTCCGCCGAGGTTGTCGGTGGCTCCAATCGACTCAAGCACCGTGCAGAAGCTCCACTTGTCGCGGGTCACGTTGAAAGTCAGGTTCGTGGAATGGTAGCCCGTGTCGTTCAGCGCAAGCCCCTCCCCCAGAAAGTCGCCGAAGCCGATTCTTGAAATGCCCACGGTCGAGTAGAGCCAGTCCACACCGACCTGCGCGTTCGTGTTGAGATTCGAATACGTGTTGAAAGGCCCGATTTCGGATGCGTCGTAGATTGAATCCACGTCCTTGTTCACGAAAAGAGGAGCGTAGTCGCCGAAGCTATTCTTCGTCTCGCCGTAGAGGGAGAGGCTGTAGCCGAGCGAGACGAGTTTGAACAAGTCCGCGTCCCCCCGCACACCGATTTCGGCGCGGATGTTCTTGGCCTTCTTCGTTTCGTCCTCGTTACCGGAATTCTCGTCGTAGTCCACGCCCGATATTTTTCCGTCCGCTCCAACACGCGCGAAAGCGTGGAGGCGGCTTCCGAAAATGCGCTCGTACTCCTCGGAAGCGAGCGCGATGTCCTCGTCGGTGGCGTTGCCGCCCGCGTTCTCTATGACGGCGGAAAGAACTTCCCTCACGACCGAAAGCGGATACGGACGGAGCTGCGGAAGCGGTTTTTCGACAAGCCCGCGGAGGCTCCACGCTTGAACCTCCTCATAAAATCTGTCGTTCGGGTCCACCGAAACCTGCGCGGACAAGGCTGAAAACGACAATAAAAGCAAAGCCGAAACGGCAAGCGCCTTCAATTTTTTGCAGAACATTTTTCTATTTTTCCTCTTTTTTCTTCAAATTATTTTTCAATCTACTTCTTCAATTTGCACAAGTCGATGTCCACGGCGAACGCAATCTCCATTCCCTGCCGGCTCTCGCCCGATACGTTGCCGTTGTTGAACGTGAAGACGAACGCCGGCTGCAAAGTGAACTTGAGCCAGTCGTTGGCGTGGTAGACGCCCCGGACGGCGAAGCGGTTCACGTACTCGACAGTGCCCGACGGAGACGACTTGTCGCGGTTGCTCTCCCAGTCCTCCTGGCTGTCCTTGTCGGGATAGGCCCACCACGAGGTGTCCTCTGGGGCGTCGGTGTCGAATTCGGTCTTCTGTCCGCCCCACCTCACGTCGCCGTTCTCGTCGTAGTACTTGAAAACGTTCGTGCCGGACTGCTCCCCCCTCGCCATGAAGAGATATGTGAAGTTGACCGACCACTTCCCCGGAACCTCGTAGCCCGCCTGCAGCTCTCCCGAAATAGTGTCAGGGCCGAACGGAGAGCCAATCCACTCGTAGAAGATGGCCTTGTCGCCCATGTTCTCGCTGTAAGTCCTCACCATCGACCAGTTCGGGCTTTCCTTTATGTAGAGGTACGGGTCGGCCCAGTAGCCCTCGATTCCGAAGCGGAAGCGGCCGCCTTTGTACGGAACGTAGTACTCCGTTCCAAGCTGCGCGCCGAGTCCGTTCGGGGTCGGAGTGTCCGGGTAGTTCGACCTCTCGTAGGCCGTCTGGAACTGCGTCATCGCGAAGAGGCCGTAGACGCGGAGATTGTCCACAGGGGCGAACTGCGCCTTCACGCCCATGTAGTCGCAGGTGTGGCTCTCAGGGTCGTCCTCGTCAGGCTCGTAGTCCCTCCATGCCGCCCAGCCGTGCAGAATCGTCCACGGGTTCAGGTAGCGTAGTTCAAGCGGCGCGTAGACCAGAAGCCCCTCGAACACGGTGAGCTGGAATTTCTTGAAGAACCTCGCGTCAATCTGGTGCGCGTAGACGTACTTGTCCACGTTGAACTGAGAGACGGTGCCAGTGTACTTGAAGACGGGACAGTAGAATTCGAGCTGGCCGTAGGAGACGCCCGTGAGGTATTCCGACCAGATGACGCTCCCCATCATGGTGTCGCCGATGTTCCTCGAGCCTTTCCCCAGCTGGAAGGCGAAACCGGTCTTCTCCGAGAGAATCATGCCGGTGCTCAAATACGCCGTGTCCGGGAAGTTGATGTCGAAGTCGTCGGGATTGTAGAGGATGTTGGTGTAGTTGTCGTCGTGCAATGACGCGCCCTTGTTCTGGGAAAGAATCGTGTCCATGCTCATCGTAACGTAGTCGCCCACTGTTATCTTGAACGGAACTCCGAGCATCGGCTTCCTCTCGTACCTGTCCCACACCCAGTCCAAATCGTCCTCGCTCTTGTAGAATCCCTCCAGGCTCACGGAAGGCTCGATTCCAATCGACAAGATGTCGTACCCGAACGAGAGGTTCGACTCGGAAAGGTAGGCCTCTATTCTCTCAAGCTGCCTCTTTCCAGACTCGCTGAGCTTCTCTTCATCGATTTCGCTCATGTAGAGTTTTAGCTGCTGAATCGAAATCGGAGTGGAGTCGGCGAAGTTCACAAGCCCGCATTCGAGCGAGACTTCCTTGAACGCGTCGTAGACCCAGTGGCCGCTCTCTATAAGCTCCTGCGCCCCCCGTGGAGACGCGTAGGAAGCGAACTGGCAGAACGCCCAGAAAAAAAGCGGCGCGAAAAAAGACGCGCCCGTGCGCAACACATTTCTCATAAAAAATCCCCTGTCCAAAAATTCAAATTATTAGGTCGAATGTCGAGTTTATGCATATCGTAGTCGCAGAAACAAGCTCCCAGCGGGAACCCGCCAACAAAAACGGCAGTACCGCTCCGCGGTGGCTGAGTGTTTTTGTTGACGGAACCCCGCTTCCGCTTGTTTCTGCCATTGCACTTGTAAAAACTCGACTTTCGCCGCAATTATTTTTCATCGCCCTCGAAACCGTCCCGGATTTCAAAGTCCGACTCGTCTATCCCGACTTCCATGCGGAATTCCGAGTCGAATTCGTCCCAGAGCTTCTCGGACTCGGAATCGTAGAAGCCCTCCACAATCTTCACGGCCTTCTCGTAGCACTTGACCAGCGTCGGGGTGAGGTTCGAAATCTTCCATTTCGCCCCCCACGCCAACGCCTCCTTCGACTTCTGCTTCCGTAAATTCTGGTTCGACATCAGCTCCACCACACGCCCGGAAAATTCCTCAAGGTCGTCGGCCACCATGAAGCCGCCGTGGTCTCCGTCCATCACGTCCACCGTCCCCATCTCGCCAATCGCCACGACAGGAAGACCTGAGAGCATCGCCTCCACGGTCACAAGCCCCTGCGTCTCGGTCTTGCTCGGGAAGACGAAGACGCTCGCCATGCGGTAGAAGTACACGAGGTCGTCGCTCCCGATGTAGCCCGCGAACGCAACGGAATCCGAAAGCCCCCGGCTCTCGGCCTCCTCCTCAAGCTCCTCAAGGTACGGCCCTCCGCCCACGAAAAGCAGCGCGGTCTTGGGGAACCTCTCCCTCACGCGGGAGAGCACGTCGAAAAGGAACGGAAGGTTCTTCTCCTTCACTATGCGCCCCACAAAAAGCAGAATCTTCTTTCCCTTGAGCTGCGGGAAAGTCTTGTTGAGTCTTGACGAAATCTGGAAAGAGCGCGCGAAAGAGTACTGGAACTGCTCGTCCGGGATTCCCGTGGGAAGGATGTCCACGCTCTTGTCAATGCCGTAGTCCCTCACGACGGAAGCGATTCTCTCGGTGGGCGCGATTATGACGTTCGCCCGCTTCAGGTAGAATTTCACCACGCTGCGCCCGATTTTCCTCAGTGTGAAGTCGGGGAGGAAGTTGACATAGTTCGCCAGGTAGTCCTCCCACATCGTGTGGAACGTGAAGACGAACGGAACATGGCGGTGCCTCGCGTACATCGCCCCGAAATAGCCGACAGTCCACTCGGAGTTGATGTGTATCACGTCCGGGCGGAAACGGTCCATGGTCTTTTTAATGAGCAGCCACTTGTCGATTCGAATCATCCTGTCCTCTTTGGAGAAAAGCGTCTTGGAGGAAGGAATCCTGATGATTTTGAACGGAGACATCCTGTCGTTGCTCTTCTCGTCGAAAGAAGACGTCCTCTGCTGCTCCTCGGAATATTCGAGGCACACCACGGCGACCTCGTGGCCGAGCTTGGTCAGCTCGCCTGCGTAGGAGCGGACAGAAACCGCCACGCCGTTGATGCGCGGAAAGTATGCGTCCGTGAACATTGCGATTTTCATACGTTTTTAAAAGATAACTTTTCATCGAAAAACAATAAACCACTACAAGGTAAACAATTCAACAAAATTGCACTAAAATCGAACAAATGACAAGAAACGACAAACTGAAGATATACGATTTGCTAAAAAAATCTTCCGATTGCATATACGGCTTCTCATCCCCCACATTCCCGAAGGAGACTCCGAACCTCATAGACGACATGGAGACGAAGGCGGAAGCCTCCCTCGCCGACAGCCTGCTCGAAGAGATATCGTCATCCGGGAAAGGCGGACAAGCGGGAGCGGATTTTGACGGGAAAAGAGAAAAGCTCGACCGTCTGGCGAAGAAAATCGCCGCCTGCAAAAGGTGCCGCCTGTGCGAGGGCAGGACGAACACCGTCCCCGGCATGGGCGTTGAGAACCCGTTCGTGCTCGTCGTGGGAGAAGGACCTGGCGAGCAGGAGGACTTGAGCGGACTTCCGTTCGTGGGCCCCGCAGGGCAGCTTCTGGACAAGATGCTCGCGGCGATATCACTTTCGAGGACGACGAACTGCTACATCGCGAACATCGTAAAGTGCCGCCCCCCGAAGAACAGAATCCCGCTCCCGGAAGAGGCAGACGCCTGCATTTCCTTCCTCCAAGCGCAGATAGCAGTGCTCAAGCCCAAGGCCATCCTCGCGGCCGGAAGCACCGCCGTGAAGAATCTGCTCAGGACATCGAACGGAGTGATAAAACTGCACGGCCAAATCCTAGACTTCAACGGAATCCCGCTCATGGCCACATACCACCCCAGCGCGCTCCTGCACGACCCGAGGAACAAGAGGACCGCATGGGAGGACCTGAAGATTTTCCGAGAGAAACTCCGGCAGCTCAATCCCGAATACGAAAAGCAATAGAACTGTTTTTTAAGGAAGAGAAGAACGAAATGGCAAAATATTTGGAAATAGTGCTGAACAAGCCGATGCTCCAGTCCTTCACATACCAAAACCTCCCGGACTTGGAGGGGGAAAGCCTCGTCGGAAAGCGCGTCGACATGAGATTCGGGAACTCGAGCGCGAAGGGCTTCGTCATAGGGGAATTCGACGAACTTCCGAAGGACCTCGGATTCGACCCGGCAAAGATACGCCCCATAAAGAAGGTCATAGACAAGGAGAGGACTTTCACGGAAGAGACAATCGAGATGGCGAACTGGGTGTCGAATTTCTACATCTGTTCGGTGGGAGAAGCCATATCGATGATGATTCCGGGCGGCAAGAGGGAGACGGAAATCAGCGGGATGGGCTTCTCGGACACCGACAACACGGATTTCCAAAAGAAGGAACTTTCCGAGGAACAGCGGCGGGCGGTAGACGAGATAATCGCTGAATCGGAGAAAGAAGACGGAAAACTCCTCCACTACCTCTACGGCCCCACGGGAACAGGAAAGACGGAAGTTTTCCTGCAGGCGGCCGACGAAATCCTCGCGAAGGGCAAGGGAGTCATCTACCTCGTCCCTGAAATATCGCTCACAAAGCAGGTCGTGGACGCGGTGCAAGAGAGATTCGGAGACACCGTGGCCGTCCTCCACTCCGCCCTAACCCCAAGCCAGAAGCTCAAGGAATGGAACAGGATTCTCTCGAAAGAGGCGCGCGTAGTGGTGGGGGCAAGAAGCGCAGTGTTCGCCCCGGTGCCCGACCTTGGACTCATCATAATAGACGAGGAGCACGACGGCTCTTACAAGTCGGGCTCGACTCCGAGATACCACGCCAGGCAGGTAGCCATGCACAGGTGTTTCAGACACAAGATTCCGCTGTTGATGGGAAGCGCGACGCCGAGCGTGGAGGCGTGGAAGATGATGAAGGACAGGACGATAATCCCCCACACGCTCACGAAAAGGCTCGCCGGCGGCGCGATGCCGACTATAGAATGCGTGGACCTGACGAAATGCCCGGCCGATACCGGATGCATATCGCCAGAACTAAGGAAGGAAATAGACGAGGCCCTCAAGGAGAAGAGGCAAACGATTCTCTTCCTGAACAGGCGTGGCTTCTCCCACTATTTCAGGTGCAACTCGTGCGGATACGACATGAAGTGCAAGAACTGCTCCGTGTCGATGACTCTGCACAGGAAGGACAAGAGGCTCCGCTGCCACTATTGCGGCTGGTCGGTCGAGCAGCCGCAGAGCTGCCCGGAATGCGGCTCCCTCGACATCGGCTATTCGGGATTCGGGACGGAGTACATAGAGAACGAGGTGAAGGCGAAATTCCCGCTCGCCCGCGTCATCAGGCTCGACACGGACAGCGTGACGGCGAAGGAGCTGCCAGAGAAAATCGAGGCGTTCAAGAAAGGCGAGTACGACATCCTTCTTGGAACGCAGATGGTCGCCAAGGGCTTGAACTTTCCGAACCTCAAGCTCGTGGGCGTGGTTCAGGCGGACACGGGCCTGCACATGCCGGACTTCCGCGCCTCGGAAAGGACGTTCGCCCTCATAACGCAGGTCGCCGGGCGCGCCGGCAGGTTCTTCCCGGACGGAAAGGTTCTCGTCCAGACCTACAATCCGTTGAACGAGCCGATAGACTACGCAGTGCACGGCGAAATCAGCAGATTCTACGATGAAGAGATTGAGGCCAGGGAGGCGACGGGCTTCCCTCCGTTCTCGCGCATGGTGCAGCTCGTGTTCCGCTCGCCGTCGGAGGAAGTGAGCGAGGTGATGGCCGACAAGGGCGGAAGCCTCCTCGGCGACATACTCGACAAAATCCGCAGGCAGAGCAAGAACCCAAAGACGGCAGAGCAATGCGACGAGACCGAAATCCTAGGCCCCTCCGAGTGCCCGATATACAAGCTGAACGACAACTACAGGAACCAGATTCTCCTCCGCGGCCCCAACATCCAGATAATGCAGGCCATGGCGCGGGAGTTCATCTACGGCTACCGCACACCAAGCAACCTCTACATCGAATGCGACGTGGACCCGGCCTCGCTTTTGTGAGGGGGAATAGCTCACCTCACCCAGTACACGTTCTCCTTTCTAGGAGCGGCTGGGGCCTTTCCGCCCTCCTCCGGGTAGCCGAGAGCGATGTGCGCGATGCCCTCGTAGTCGCCCTCTATTCCCAAATCGGAGAGGATTTTCTTTCCGAACTCGGAGTCGAACTCCTCTTTCGCGCGGTGAATCCAGATTCCGCCGAGCCCGAGGCTCTCCGCGGCGTTCAGGAGGTTTCCAGCTACGAGCGAGCCGTCATAGACATGTGTGGCGGCGGACTTGTCGGCGACCACGACCAGCACAGCGGGCGCGCCGTAGAACGGGTCGAACCCTTCCCGTCCGAGAATCTTCGCGTTCTCCGCGCTTATCCTGTCGCGCAAATCCTTGTTGGTCACGACCAGTATCTTCACGGGCTGCATCCCCCTTCCGCTCGGCGCGAAAGTGCCTGCCCTGACGACGGCCTTCAACTCATCCTCGCTCGGCATCTTGCCCGCGACGAATTTCCTGCAGCTTCTCCTGGACTCAAGAACCTTCAATGTTTCGTTCATATCAAACTACTTGACTAAAAAATACTTCGGCTTCAACCGAATGATGAATTTCAATCTACAAAACAAAATTCGGGTTGTAAAGGAAAAAAGCGTTCTCTTGAGAAAAGGCTATCATTTAGATGGGAAAACGGTGTTGCCAGGTGTTTTTTCAGCTAGAATGAATGGACAGGAGGTGGAAATGGATTCTATCGCGTTGGGGCTTTCGATTCCGTTCTTGGGGACGACGCTCGGCTCGGCCTGCGTTTTTTTGATGAAGAAGAGGATGAACGACTCCGTACAGCGTTTGCTTTTGGGCTTCGCCGCGGGCGTGATGGTGGCGGCCAGCGTGTGGTCGCTTCTCCTTCCCGCGGCCGAGATGAACAAGGACATGGGAAAGATGGCTGTCGTCCCGATTCTCGTGGGATTCTTCCTCGGAATCGGCTTTCTGTTCCTGCTCGACAAAATCACGCCGCACCTGCACGCAATGGCGAACAAACCGGAGGGGCCTGAGTCGTCCGTGAAGAAGACCAGCAGGACGATGATGCTTTTCCTGGCAATCACGCTTCACAACATCCCGGAAGGCATGGCCGTCGGTGTCGTTTTCGCAAGCTCCATGAGCGGAGGAAACGCAATCTCCCTCGCGGACGCGATCGCGCTTTCGGTCGGAATCGCCATACAGAATTTTCCTGAAGGAGCCGTCGTCTCCATGCCGCTGAAAAGCGAAGGCAACGGAAAACTGAAGTCGTTCATCTACGGGACACTCTCCGGAGCCGTGGAGCCTGTCGCGGCGGCAATCACAATCCTGCTCACGTCGCTGGTTCTTCCGTTTCTCCCCTACCTTCTTTCTTTCGCGGCCGGAGCCATGCTCTACGTCGTAATCGAGGAGCTTGTCCCGGAAGCGACGAGGGACGAGAAGAACGACATCTGCACAATCGGCTTCTCGGTGGGCTTCGCGCTCATGCTCGCGATGGATTCGGTGTTCTAGGAGAGAAGCGTCAGACGTGCCGCCTGATTCCGTCGAAGCTCACGTTCCAAAGGAAAAGGCCGTTCGGAGGGGCTGTGGGGCCCGCCCTTTTCCTGTCGCGGCTCTCAAGCGCGCTCCTGAAAAACGAAGCGTCCTTCCCCGTCTTCTCAAAGAAAACCAGGCTTCCTGTAAGGCTCCGCACCATTTTCCAGAGGAACGCGTTCGCGCTTATTTCGAAGACAATCCTCTCTCCGTTCGTGGAATCGGGATAGAAGACTGCGTTGTTGATGTACCTGTTCGTGGAAAGGCTCTGGTCGCCCGCGGCGGCGAACGTGGCGCAGTCAATCTCGCCCCTCAGGCACGAAGCCATCTCGTTGAGCACGCGGAGGTCGGGATAGCGGTGGAGCGGCCAGACATAGCGCATCTCGCTCGCGAGGGGGCTTTGCCCGCAGTGCAGAAAATAGCGGTAGGTCCTGCTCGTCGCCGAAAAGCGCGCGTTGAACGTCTCCGGCACTTCCCTTGAAGAGTTGATTCGTATGTCGTGAGGCAGGAACGAATTCAACGCCTGGACATAACGCTCAGGAGGAATCGAGTCTATCGGAGAGAAGAAGTTGGCGGCCTGTCCGGCTGCGTGGACCCCGGAATCCGTGCGGCCGCTTCCGTACAGGTTGACCTTCCGCTTCAAAAGCTTTGCCAGAGCGGCTTCCAATTCGCCCTGCACGGTGCGGACGGCTTTTCCCTTGTCGGCGAAATCCTGCCTCTGCCAGCCGCAGAAGTCCGTTCCGTCGTAGGAGATGTTCAGCAGTATGTTCTTCAATTCAAAAAATCCCCTGCACTACTCTTCGTCATCCGGGATGTCGGCCTCGATGGAGTTGGCTTCCTTCAGCTCGTTGTTGAGTCTGTCGTAGAGTTCCCTCGCGTGCTCCAGAAGCGGCCCCGGCTTCTCCTTGTTGGACTTTCCGATTCCGAAGATGCGCGCGATTGAGCGTTTGTTCTCTCCGAATTTCTTGAAGCGCAGGTTCATGTCCTTCGTCTGCCCGTACTTGTACTCAAGGATGGCGTTCATGTAGATGATTCCGTTGTAGCCGTAGTTGAAGTCGGTGTCGGGTCCGTATGACGGGAGGTTTCCGACAGGCTCCGTCCCCATCTGCTCGTTTATGAGGGTCTGTCCGTAGAAGAAGAGCGACTTCTTGTAGAACATCTTTGAGATGTAGTCGTAGTTGTGCCCCGGAACCTTCTTGTTCAACTCGTCGCAGAGCCAGGCGAGACGCACGGAGAGCATGGCGCGCTTGAAGGTCGGGGAATACGCGAGGTCGATTTTCTCGTAGGAGAGGAGCGCGAGATAGTACATGGCGGCTCCGTCCAAGAGCGTCCTGTCGCGCCTCAGGTCGTAGTTCGGGAAGATGGCCTTCACAGCGTTCTGCCTGTTCAAGTCGTCGTCGCGGAGGGCGTTCAGGCTGGCCTTGTCGTCCTTTATCGCCATGAAATCCGACCAGAGGAGAGCCAAATGGCAGCGGGGGCACGCGCCCACGGAATAGATGAGCGGAAAGACCTCGCCGAATTTCGCGGTCGGAACGTACAGGCGGTGAAGCTCGTCGGTCAACTCGCCCGCGTTCACGCGTCCCTTGAAAAGCTCCTCCTTTTCGAATTCCCTGTTGCAGACAGGACAGAGGCACTTGTCCTTCGACCTGAAAGAGATTTTTCCAGGCTTCTTAACTTCTGGCTCTTTTTTTCTTAGCATTTTCTTCAGTTCTCCTTTTTCCCACCGGTTTCTATTACGACGAAAGCCGTCGCATATTCCTTCTCGTGGCTTATTGAAACGTGGACGAGAAAATCATCGCCCGTGATATCTGAAATCCGTTCAAGTGTCTTCTTCCCAAAATAAAATTCCGGTTTTCCGCTTGAATCGTTGACTATTCCGAAGTCGGAAAGCTCAAGCCCCACAAAACCTGTTCCCAGGGCCTTGGAAAAAGCCTCCTTCGCGGCGAACCTGGCGGCGTAGTGCTCGGAAAGGGACTGGATTCTCCTCTCAAGGGATTTTGAATCGACTTCCACTATTTCCCTCTCGTTGAAGAACCTGCTTATCAAATTCGGGTTCCTCACCCATTTTGAGAAACGGGAAACTTTCGATATGTCAGTGCCGATTCCGAATACCATGCCCCCTCCATCAGAGTCAGTCGTCAACATCCCCGGCCGCGGAATTCTCGGCAGGGGATGCCTCGACAGGCGACTCGTCCACTCTCTTATTTTCGACCTGAACGGCTTTTGTATTGAACGTAACGGAAATATTCTTGTATATTTCTCCGGTCAACTCAAGATTCGAAGGCACGTTTATCGTCACGGGAAGGTTGTATTTTCCCGCGGAGCGGACGGACGAGCAATCAACGACGATGAAATCCTTCGGAACAGAGAACGAGTCGACATCGCTCTTGTTCCCGTGTATGTCGACAGACACGCTTCCGACCATTTTTGAAATCTCCACGGCAGGATTCACGTTCTTGTATGTCACTGGAACCAAATCTATCGTCCTGGTCGCCTTTATTGGGACGATTTCCACCTCAACGCTCACGGACTCGTCGGAAATCTCGGAGAGGAAGAGGGTGTCCTCAATCCCCACGTCCTCGTTCTTGAAACTCGTCCTCGCGTTCGTCACGTTCACGACTTTCGTCTGCACGAAATTCTTCCCTTCGATTATGGACTTCGGCCCCCGCACCATTACCCTCGAAGGCTCGATGAGAATCGACTTCAGCTCGTAGCCGCTGGCGGGCTTGCCGGAAATGACAGGCTCCACGTCTATGAATCCCGTTATGATTTGGTCGACCTCGATTTCGACGTGGCTCGGAGTGCAGCCCGTCTGGAGGAGTATCGAACTTTTCGCGCGGTCGGAAAGGCGCAGGAGCACCGGCAGATTCTGGATTCCGCTAGAGGAGACGTATGACAAATCTATGTACGGCGTGAAATCTGAAGAGTCGAACATCTCCGCGTTCTCGCCCTTGAGCGTTATCTGTATGTACTGTGTTGACGGCGGTCCCGACTGCAAAAAGCCGTTGGAGTTGTTCTTCTCGATTTGCAGTTCCGCGTTTATCGTCTTCGTCTCGACTTTCTGGCTGTTGTAGACCCAAACAATCAGGCACGATATGGCGAAGCAAGTCACCAACGCAGGGAGGTCCACCTTCTTCTCCCTGACGAGCCTCCTGACAAGTTCGTAAAAATCGCTTCTCAATGTCTTAAACGTTTTCATCGCTGGCCCCTTTGTTTCCGTTCTTCGCTTTGTCGCTGTTCAAGAGCTTGTCCAAAGTCGGGATTACCTGGTCGACGGACAAGTCGTAGTCGAATTTGGAGTCGTATGCGAGGCTTATGGCTCCTGTCTCCTCTGACACGATGAGGACGACGGCGTCGGTCTGCTCGCTCGTTCCGATGGCGGCGCGGTGCCTCGTTCCGAACGTCTTCTTGAGGTCGTTTCGCGACGTGAGAGGAAGAAAGCATCCAGCGGCGATTATCTTGTCCTCGCGGATTATGCAGGCCGCGTCGTGCAGGGCTGTCTCGAACGAGAAAATCGTCAGGAGAAGGGCGGACGAGATGTCGGCGTTCAGCTTGGTTCCCGTCTCGATAAGGTGGTCGAGGTTCGTACCCCTCTCGAAGACGACGAGCATTCCCTTCTTGCGCTTTGAAAGCTCCTCGGCCGCCTTCACTATGTCGTAGGCGTAGGTGTGGCGGGTGTCCTTCTGGAGGAAGCTCAGGTTCATCTGCCCTATCTTCTGTATGAATTTCTTGATTTCGTCCTGGAATATGAGGACTATGCTGATGGCCAACGCAGGCGTCAGTTTTCCGAGAATGAACATCATGACCTCAAGCCGAAGCACGAAGACGACGATGTAGACGGCGATTATGACAAGCGCGGCGCGGATAATCTGCAGTGTGTTCGTCTTGACGAGAATCTGGTAAATCGCGTACAGGATTCCCGTCAGCACGCAGATGTCCAAAAAAGGCTCTATCGCGAAGTAGGCGTTCTTGAACCCCTCAAATGCAGGCATCTTCTTTCCTCCCAAACCTGATTTTCTCAAAAACAGACAGAATTTTCAGAGTGTCCACCGTCTCCTTCACGTCGTGCACGCGGACGAACGAAGCTCCGTGGAGCACCGACAGCAAATCGGCGGCAAGAGTCCCGGCAAGCCTCCCGTCCACATCGCGCCCGGTCACGCTCCCGATGCACGACTTCCTCGAAAGCGCCATGAGAACGGGATACCTTCCACCGCACAGTTCCCCGGAGCGCGCCATGAGCGTGAAATTTCCGTCAATGTCCTTCCCGAACCCGATTCCGGGATCGACAATTATCTTCGAAGGCTCGATACCTTTCGAGACCGCATATTCTGCGCGGGAAGAAAGGTATCCGCCCACCTCGGAGAACACGTCCGAATACGAAGTGTCCTTCTGCATGTCGGCGGGCGTCCCCCGTTTGTGCATCAACACGACGGGAATCTTTTTCTCGGCGGCGAAAGCGGCGAGATTGTCGTCGTCCTCCAACGCGGATATGTCGTTCAAAATGTCCGCCCCTGCTTCGTAGGCGGCCTTCATCACCTCGAACTTTCTCGTGTCGACGCTTATCGGAACATCGGATTTCCTCCGAATCGCCTCGACCACAGGAACGACGCGCCTGATTTCCTCCTCGGCAGAAACGTACTCGCTGCCAGGGCGAGTCGACTCTCCACCGATGTCCAGAATGTCCGCACCCTCTTCCAAAAGACGGAACGCCCGCTCTTCCCCTCCGCGGCTCCCGTCCCAAAAAGAGTCTCCATTCGCGTTCACGATTCCCATGACGAAAGCCGGAAGGGAAGTCTCAATCGTCCTGTCAGCCAAGCAAAATTCCATACAATTCTCCAAACAAAAAAAATCAAAACGAGTCGGCGCCGAGCGCATCAAGAGCGGCTGCGGCGATGTCTTTCGGACTCATTCCGCAGTCTTCGAGAATCTGCTCCCTGGTTCCCTGCGCGAGGAACCTGTCCGGGCAAGCGACAATCCGCATCTTTACCGCGATTCCCCGCTCGAACAGCGAATTCTCAAGCATCTCCCCGACACCGCCCGAGCGAACGCCGTCCTCCACGAAAACCACAGCATCGTACTTGGAAGAAATCGCCGCGAACGAATCGAAGTCGAACGGCTTTATGAACCTGAGCGAGAATATGTCGGTCTCGACACCACGCTTCAGCAACATTCTAGCGGATTTCAGGACTTCGCAGAACATTCCTCCCGTAGAGACGAGAAGAGCCTTCTTGTGTCCTCGCTCCCGCCGCTCGTCACCGCCGGCGAAGTCATCGAACTGGACACTGAGTGAAGGCTCGAATTCCTCGCATCTCAAAAGCACACCCCTGCCCGGTTCGACATCCGAAGAGAACGAGGCGAAATCGGAAGGAACGGACGATTTTGGGTAGCGAATCATGACGGGAGAGGATGCGGAGAATGCGAAATCAAGGCACTTCCGCAAATCGGACTCGGAAGCCGGAGAGAGGAGCGTCAAATTCGGGACGCTCTTGAAAACGGCGATGTCGAACACGCCCTGGTGAGTCTCGCCGTCCCCCGGCACAACGCCAGCCCTGTCCAAAACGAAAACGGCGTGGAAATTCGGAATGGCTATGTCGTGGATTATCTGGTCGACGGAGCGCTGCATGAAAGTCGAATAAATCGCGACGACCGGGACAAGCCCTCCCCTGGAAAGCCCGGAGGCGAAAGTGACGGCGTGCTCCTCCGCGATGCCCACATCGAAGAACCTGTTCGGGAATTTGCGGCTGAAAGAATCCAAGCCCGTCCCCTTCGACATCGCAGCCGTTATCGCGACGATTCTGGAGTCCTTGGAAGCCCTCTCAACAATCTCCTGGGAGAATATGCGGGTGAAGCTCTTCGAATCGAATTTCTCCATGACGCCGTTCGAGATGAGGAACGGTCCGACCCCGTGGTAGCTCGCGGGGTCGTTCTCGGCGGGACTGTACCCCCTGCCCTTCTTCGTCCGCACATGAACAACGACCGGCTTCTTCAGCTGCCGGACTCGGCGGAGGACGATCTCAAGGTTCTTCACGTCGTGTCCGTCCAGAGGCCCCACGTACTCGAATCCCATGTCGGTGAAGAAATTGATGTTGAGGAAGGCTCCCTTCAATCCCCTTTTGAATTTGTAGATTAATTTTCCGAGATGATGCTCGGAGTAAGGAATCTTGTCGACGAGCGAATCAACAAACCTGCGGAAACTCTGATACCCCCTCGTCATCGTCATAGTCGAGAGGAAACGCGAAAAAGCTCCGGTGTTGGCGGAAATGGACATCTGGTTGTCGTTCAACACGACTATGAGGTTGTTGGAAATCTGACCTGCATGGCAGACGGCTTCGAACGCCATCCCCCCGGTCATGGCCCCGTCGCCAATCACGACGACGACTTTCCTGTCGGTCTCCCCCTCAAGGTTCCATGCGGTGAGAAGCCCAAGCCCCTGCGATATCGAAGTCGAGGAATGCCCGTTGTCGAAAAAGTCGTGGCAGCTCTCAGCGTTTTTCGTGAAACCGGATATTCCGCCGTGCTTGCGAATCGTTCCGAAAGCCGAACAGCGTCCGGTCAAGAGCTTGTGAGTGTAGCACTGGTGGCTCACGTCGAAGACCACAGCGTCGCGGGGGCTGTCGAACACCCTGTGGATGGCCATCGTAAGTTCCACGCAGCCGAGATTGCTCGCAAGGTGCCCCCCGTTCGCGGCAACGACCTCGATTATCTTCTTCCTGATTTCCTGAGAAAGCTCGCCAAGTTTCTCTTCGGGAACGGATTTCAAATCCTCTGGTGAATTTATGCTAGAAAGAATCAACGGAAAGCCCCTTTTTCGACATCAACTACCTATTTTCTTTGGCGATTCAAAAAAAAGACCGCGTAGTTTTACAACTTTCGCGGTCTCCTCGACAATTTCAAAGCAATTACTTGCTCTTATGTCTGTTGCGTCTCAGCATCTTCTTACGCTTATGTGTTGCCATCTTCTGGCGCTTTCTTTTCTTTCCACAAGGCATTTGGAAGGCACTCCTTTCTCTATAAGATTTGTTTGATTATTATTATCAAAAGTCGCCTCTTCGTCAATCTTGCGCCATGCACATAAATCGACAAAGAAAAAACTTTCTATAGTAATCCAGATTTATTTGTCCTCGATGGACTCCACCTTCTCGTATTTCACTTCGTTGCAGAAAATCTGTCTGGCGGCGAGAGAAACGCTCTTTCCATCGTTGTCATCGAGAGCCTTGTCCTTCGTCATCGCAAGTTGATAAGCTCTTTTGCTGGCAGCTGCCGTGGCCTCGTATACATTGTCTGTGAATTTTACAAGCTGTTCCAATGGAAAAATCATCGTTTTACCTCTTCAAAATGTCTTTTCAATATAATGGAATATGCTGTCTCTGTCAAATTTGGCTGTAAAAATGAACAAAACTTTTGTTGCCCGCTTGGAACAAAAACACTAAATTCTATACCGTATGCAATCCAGAAATTTTTCGACAAAAGGGCTTGTCATCAACACGAAACCAAAGGGAGAATCGAACAGGCTCGTCACGATATTCACGCCGGAAGACGGCATTTTCTCGGCGACGCTCTACGGAGGCCCGAAAAGCCGCCTCCGCTCCCAGGTGTCCCCCATGAATTCGGGAACGATGTACCTCTACAAGGACGAAGCGAAAAAAAGCGTGAAGATAAGCGACTTCGACGTAAAAAACTACCACGCGTCGTTCAGGGAAAGCCTCTTCAAATCGTTCGCATCTTCGCTCGCATCCGAGATTCTCATGAAGACGCACTGCGCTGGAAATTCAGAGCAATCGTGGATTCTCATGAACGGGTTCCTGGACGGAATGGATTTTTTCGGGGAAGAAGAGGCAAGAATCGGGCTGGTCAGGTTCCTTTGGCGGTACATCGCGTTGCTCGGAATCCAGCCGGACACGGTGAACTGCTGCCAGTGCGGGCTTCCGTTCAAAAGCGGATTGAGGAACATTTCCATTGGAAAAAACGCGGACGATACCTTATCATATAGAAATGCGTTCGATTTCAGGGCGAACGGATTCGTCTGCGGTGACTGCATGAAAAACCAGCAGAAATCCGGCTCGAAGATGGAGATTGGAGGCGAATCGATAGAATACCTCGGCAATCTTTCGAACATGGCTCCGAAGGAAGCCAGGAGACTTAAAATAGACGATGCAGTGCTCGGAGAAACGAAGAACCTGTGCCTCTCGATAATCGAGAATGCCATAGGCTCAAGGCTCATGACGCTCGAATCGTCGTCGGGAATACTGTAAACATCGAAAAAAAACAGCCGATTCCCAGAATTTTTTGCAGAAAATAAAAAAACATAGATAAATATGGTATTGGGAAGGAACAGAATCGCAGCCATCTCCCCAAACCACCCAAGGAGGCTTTTATGCGCGCTATTGACATCATCATGAAAAAGAGAGGAACGAACGTCCGCGACGGCAACGGAAAGAAGGTGCTCGCAGGCAGCACCACGCTCACGAAAGAGGAAATCAAATTCCTCGTCGACAGCTACGTCAAAGGCGAAATCCCGGACTACCAGATGAGTTCGTTCCTGATGGCGGTCTACTTCAACGGAATGACGTTCGAGGAGACGGGCGCGCTCACGGATTCCATGCTCCACTCAGGAGACGTCATCGAACTGCACGGAGAGAAGGGAATTCCGTCGCTCGACAAGGAAATCTTCGTCGACAAGCATTCGACGGGCGGAGTCGGCGACAAGATTTCGCTCCCGCTCGCGCCGATTGTCGCGGCCTGCGGCGTGAAGGACCCGATGATGAGCGGGCGCGCGCTCGGACACACGGGCGGAACACTGGACAAACTCGAATCAATCGAGGGATACAACGTCAACCTCACGGAAGAGGAATTCAAGGCGGGAATCGTCGAGAACGGATTCGCGATGATGGGACAGACTCCGAAGATTGTTCCAGCGGACAAGAAGATGTACGCGCTCAGGGACGTCACGGCTACAGTGGAGTCGGTGCCGCTCATAACAGGCTCGATTCTTTCAAAGAAAGTCGCTGAGGGAGCCGACGCGCTCGTCTTCGATGTCAAATACGGAACAGGCGCGTTCATGAAGACGAAAATCGACGCGGAGGAGCTTGCGACGTTCCTTGTCAAGACGGCAAAGGCGATGGGCAAGAAGGCGGCGGCCTTGATAACCGACATGAACACCCCGCTCGGCCGCACTGTCGGAAATTTCCTCGAAATCGAAGAGACGGTGGAATGCCTCCAGGGAAAAGGTCCCGCCGACGTCATGGAACTCACATACCAGCTCGGAGCGCAGATGATACTTCTCGCGGGAAAGGCGAAGACGAAGGAAGAGGCTCTGGAGATGGAGAAGAAGGCTGTGGAATCCGGCAAGGCCCTGGAGATTTTCCTCGCGAACGTCAAGACTCAGGGAGGAAACCCGGAGAAGCTCATGAGCCAAATCGGAAAGAGAAGAAGCCAGTTCAGGACGGAAATCAGGGCGAAGCAGGACGGATTCATAACGCTCGACGCGTTCAAGACAGGGCTTGCGGGGGTCTATCTCGGAGTCGGAAGGAACAAGTCGGACGACAAGGTATGCGCAGACGCGGGAATCATCATGCACAAGAAGACGGGTGACTCCGTAAAAAAAGGGGACCTGATTCTCGAAGTGTTCGGAAAGGACGGCGAATGCCTGGAACCGGCCGTGAAAAAGCTGGAGGAAGAGGCCATATCTTACTCGGACAAGGAACCGGAAAAGAGCGAACTGATTTTCAAGGTCATTGAATAGGACTCGGCGATGAACATTTGGAACAAAAAGCCGATAACATCCGACGAAGTAAATTCAATTTCCGCGAGATTCAAAATCGACAAGCTCACCGCTGCCATACTCGCAAGGCGCGGAGTCACGGAGGGAAAGGACATAGAGTTCTTCCTTGAGGACAACGAGCGGTACATGCACAATCCGTTCCTGTTCAACAACATGGAGGATGTCGTCGACAGGATTTTGCAGGCGAAGGACGAAGAGGAGAAGGTGCTCATCTTCGGCGACAGGGACGTTGACGGAATAACATCGACAACAGTCCTCTACGACTACCTCACATCGATAGGCATCGACGTGCAGGCAAAGCTTCCGGGAGGGACAGACCCATACGGACTAAACCTGCGTGCCATAGACGACTTCGAGAAGGACTACGGCAGCCTCATCATAACAGTGGACTGCGGAATATCGAACGTGAAGGAGATTGCATACGCGGCGGAAAAGGGAATGGACGTGATAGTCCTCGACCACCACAATCCGCCCGATGCGCTGCCGGAGCCTGCGATAATAATCGACCCGAAATGCGCCGACTCAGGCTACCCGTTCAAGGACATATCCGGTTGCGCCGTCGCGTACAAGGTCGTCTCCGCTCTCAGATTCGCATTGAGCGACCTCTACAAGAACGAAGTCGCCCTTTTGACGGTGAGAGACGAAAAGACGGCCGAAGGGGCGTTCGTAATCGACATAATGAAAACCGTCAACCTCGTGGAGAAGTCGTCGATTACGGAGGAAGTCATGCCGGGAACGTCAGTCTCGTCGACACGGCTCCCAAGCTACCTTAGAGGCCAGCAGATTTTCGTATGGGACGAGAAGAGGACGAAGGCCGCACTCTCGAACATATTCGGAACGGGAACTGACTTCAACTGCTACGACTTCAGGAATTCGGTGAAGGAATTCTGGCCGTCGTTCGGGAACATGACGCTCGGCGAAATGCGCAAAAAGTCGAAGATAGCGGTCTACAACCCGGAATTCGACACGGAGATAAAGGCGTTCTTCAACATATTCGTCACATACCACGACACTTACGTCTCGAAGAAATTCCCAGGAAACTCGAAATCGAACGAGAGGGACCTGCAGCTCGTCGCGCTCGCCGCGCTCGCCGACATAATGCCTCTGAAGAACGAGAACAGGATTTTCGTGCGCAGGGGCATAGACTCGATGAACAAGGGGCATTCCAGGGAGGGGTTGCTTGAGCTTCTCGCGATACAGAACATGCTTGAGAAGAAGATAACAAGCACGGACCTCTCGTGGAACATAAACCCGGTTCTGAACGCGACAGGAAGGCTCGGACAGCCGGAGGTCGGACTCGGCATATTCTTGACGAAGGACGCGGACAAGCGGCGGGAAATCGTGAACGAAGTCATCGCGATGAACACGAAGAGGAAGCAGTTCGGAATGGACGCGTGGGAAATCGGGAACCCGAAGGCGAAGGACTCGATAGCGAAGCACGGCGGAAAGCTCTGCGTCATCATGGACGAGAGGATAAACAGGGGTGTTTCGGGCACACTCGCGGCGAAGCTTGTCCAAACATACAACGTTCCCGCGATGGCGATGACGGTCGTCGAGAACACTGTAATCGGCTCCATGAGAAGCTGCCGCGGTTTCGACGTGACGACATTCCTCGACGCTATGGACCAGTCCCCGGAAGACGGCGCGCCGCTTTTCATAAGCCACGGAGGACACAACTACGCAGCTGGATTCAGCTTCGACAAAAGCAGGCTTGAACATTTCGAGAAGGCACTGGACAAGCTCGTCCCGACGATACGCCTTTCCGGCGACGAATCCGAGACAATCGAAATCGACGCGGAACTGACAGGCAACGAACTGACTCCAGAAATACTGAATCTCATAGACAGGTTCGAGCCATACGGAGAAGCCAACAGGGAGCTGATATTCTTGAGCAAAGAGCTGAAGATAGACGACTTTCTCATAATGGGAAAGGAGAGCCAGCACCTCAAGCTGACTCTCAACACAGGAAAGTCGAAGTGGCCGGCGATTTTCTGGAGTGGCGCAGAGAACATACACAAGGACTTCGACAAGGGAGACTGCATCGACGTCATATACACAATCGAGCGCAACACTTACAACGGGAACACGACACCGCAGATGAAAATCATCAAGGCATGGAGGAGCGTATGAAAACGGACATGCGATTTCTGATTCTTTCCATCGCGATTCTGCTATCCTCGTTCGGCGCGGCGGCTGAAAAATACGAAGCGGTTTTCGACAAGTACAGCGCGACCATCCACTACAACGCCTTCACGCTTCCAGGAGACGCAGTTTTCGTAAGGGTGAATCTTTCGACAAAGGACAAGTACCTGAAGGACTCGCCGGTGAAGACGTCCGGCAGAATCCAGATTTTTTCGGGGACGGCGGACGGCTTCGACTCAGGGAAGAAAGCCGGGAAGGATTTGGGGCACACGGACTTCTACCAGGTCGCGATGAGCGACGGAACGGAAGCGCAGTCCATTTCAGACAGGAAGACGCTCCGAAAAATAAGGAAGATGCCGAAGAGCGAGACTGTGCTTGCCGGAATCCCGCTATCGTCATACTTCAAGACAGGAGACTACACGCTTCTCGTCACGCTCAATCCGTTCGGGGGGAAGCAGGACGAAATAGCCCTTCCTCTGAAGGTGAATGAGAAGGAGTTCGTGAAGGAGACGATACAACTCGACGCGCGCAACACTTCGATAAAGACGAACGACTCCGACGAGCGGTGGAAACAGATAAAAAAGCTGAACGGAATCCTCGAAACAAGGCAGGCGGACGGAGTGTACGACCTCGGCCCCTACGAGGCGCCAACACCGGCGACAAGGCGAACATCGTTCTTCGCAGACAGGAGGACATACGCGTACACAAACGGAAAGTCATCCACGAGCCTGCATTACGGCATAGACTACGGAATCAAGGAAGGCAGCGAAGTGCGAGCCTGCGCGGCTGGAAAGGTCGTCATGGCCGAAACGAGGATATCGACAGGATGGAGTACCGTCATAGAGCATCTTCCGGGATTGTACAGCCTCTACTACCACCAGAAAGAATTGAAGGTGAAAGTCGGGGACATAGTGCAGAAGGGCGACCTCATCGGCTACTCCGGCATGACGGGACTGGCGACGGGACCGCACCTGCACTGGGAGATGAGGCTGAACATGGAAGCCGTAAGCCCTGATTTCTTCCTTGGGGACTTCACATTTGAGAAAGCCCAAGAGAGCCGTCAGAACTAGTCGTTATCTCATAGACGACACCGTCCTGAAGTTCCGTCAGATTCATGGTGCGCATTCTTGAATACTTCGACTGGAATTTTTTCGACTGGAAATCCGCGAAAACCGCGAAAGCGGTAACAGCGGATCTCTTTTTTTTCGCCGAAAACGGCGAGACAAAAGCGCACTCCCCCCCGTCCATGTAGTACCTTGTCAAATCCAGCCCCTTGCTGACAACAGCGCGCCCGGACGGCAAGTGGTGCCCAGAATATAGGCGTATAGGAAAAAAGAGGCTCTTTCCACCGAATTCCGCGCTTGAGAATTCAACATACAGGGACTGGTTTGACCACGACCTGTCGATTATCGCGAACTCCTTTCCTGTGGAATCCACAAGGGATATGTGCGCGCTCATCGACTCCGGGCTTTTTCCATAGAGCATGACACGCATCAGCACCACGCTGTTGAATTCCGGGATGTCATCTGCGACGAAAAAGCAGCGCAGGAATATGAACAAGTAGAACGAGGCGAACGCAAAAAGGATTAAAAGAGAAACAAGAGACACGAACCTAATCACGACTGTAGATTTTTTCATTCCACGATTCTCCATTTTTCCCTCCCACTGCGCAAAAAAAATCCATCATCGCTGTTCGACAAGCTTCAAGAATTCCTCTTCGTTTATTATCCTGACTCCGTACTTGGCGGCCTTCTGGTTCTTTGACGACCCCGACGAAGTGTCGTTCGTGACGAGATAGCCCAAATCCTTGGTCACGGAAGACTTGCAGACGCCGCCCCTCTCCTTGACGAGAGCCTCCGCGTCCGCCCGCTTCATCGACTTCAACTCCCCGGTGAAGCAGAACGAAAGTCCGGAGAGCGAACCTTCAGAAGCCCCGGAAATCTCGACGACGCCGTTTTCGACAAGACGCAGCATCTCTTCCTTGTTCTCAGAAAGTCCCAAAACCATCGTCTCCGCCATGACCTCGGCGAACCCGTAGACGGAAGCGAACTCCTCGGCGGAAGCATCGAAAAGCTTCTGGAGAGTGTTGTACCCAGCGTCCACAAGCTTCTGCACGACAGTCTCGCCTATGCCCTCGATGTCGAACCCTGCGACAAAGACCGCAAGAGACATCTTCCTGTGGTTCTGAATGGAGTCGAGGACCTTTTTCGCGCCCAACGAGTCCTTCTTCTTTTCGATGGAGGCCGCATCAAGAAAATATGGCGAAAGCGTTTCCAAATCAAGGGAGTACAAGTCTGAAACTGAACGAACCTTACAGTCCGCGAAAAGAGAGCGTATGAGAGTGTCGCCGAAATCGCGTATGTCCACGACGGATATCCACTTCTGAAGCTGGTGGAGAATCCTCTTTGAGCAAGCCTTGTTCGGACAGTAGAGCCGGCTTCCGTCGTCCACCAAATCGCTTCCGCAGGACGAGCACTTTTTCGGAACAGGAATCTCCCTCGTCTCGCCTTCACAATCCGAGACCACGCCCATGATTTTCGGGATGATTTCGCCCCTCTTCACGACTATCACCTTGCTTCCGATCCTCACTCCGAGCTTCCTCATCGTGTCTGGGTTCGCGAGGCTCGCGCGCCTGACGGTCGTCCCGTTCAGCTGAACCTCGTCGAAGATTCCCACGGGCGTGTACGTCGAACCGGACTCGCTCCACTCGACATCCCGGAGAACAGTGACCGCTTCCTCAAGGTTGAATTTGAACGCAATCTGGCGGTCCGGTCTCGCCCTTCTCGCGTCGGCGAGATCGATTCTGCGCTCCTTCACCACAAGGCCGTCGATGTCGTATTCCAGCTCCGCCCTTTTCGAATCGATTTCAGAGCGGTAGTCGATGACCTCCTGCGCGCTCTTCTTTATCGCCAGCGGAACGACATTGAACCCGCATTTTCCGAGCCATGAAATTTTGCCTTCCTCGTCGCTGAACGGATTTTCGCCGACAGAAGAAAGAGCGTCGTACGTTATCAGCTTGAGGTTCTCGCATCCTTCCCCGCCCTTGCGCTTCATAAGTCCGTTGGCGGCGTTTCGGCAGTTCGCCTTGTCGGCGTACATGCTGTCGTGGACGGCGTGAGTCATAATGACCTCCCCGCGCACGGCACCGGTGAAGTCCACTCTGCTTCCGTCGGAATCGAAGAGCGCGACAGGAACGCCGCCCATCCTTTTCGCGTTCTCCGTTATCTCGTCGCCGACCTCTCCGTCTCCACGCGTCACAGCCCTGACAAGAACGCCGTTGTCGTACTGCAGTTCAAGGGACGCGCCGTCGAGCTTGAATTCGACAAGGTACTCGTCGTACTTGTGGCCCTCGACCCATTTCAAAAACTCCTCCGGGTTAGAAGCCTTCTCCTGGCTTCCCATCATCATGCGGTGCTTCGCCTTTGGAAAGCCGCCGTCGAATTTTCCTTTTCCGTCGGCTCCGACTTTCTTGAACAGAGCGTTGTCCGGGTCGAGGGATTTCAGTTCGTCCCACAACTTGTCGAATTCGAAATCGGAAATCTCGGCCTCGCCGTTGTAGTACGAATCCTGGTATTTCTTCACGAGTTTTGAAAGCTCGCCAATGCGCTGGGCCTTCTCAAGTTCGTCATCGCCAAAAAGAACGTCCATATCAAGCTCCTAAACTTTCTCGAACATCACTTCGGAAATCACGCGGTTTGCGTCCACGCCTTTCTGCTCGAACCTGGTCTCAGGCCTCCACTCCTGGTGCGGAGCGAAACCGTCGAACCTGTTCCGAAGCCCATCCGTGCAGGAAAGTTCCTCCAAGGCGAATTCCGCGTATGGAAGCCAATCGGTCACGAAATAGAGATAGCCGGACTTCAGAAGCTTTGACGCGAGCAGGTTCGTCCGTGGACGCTGCACAAGGCGGCGTTTGTGGTGCCGTTTCTTCGGCCACGGGTCGGCGAAGAAGATGTGGAAAGCGGACACGGACTCGTCGCGTATCATGTCCGCCAGAACCTCCATCGCGTCGTGCTCGATGATTCTTATGTTCTTCAACCCGCGCTCGCGAATCTCTCCGAGCAGTTTCCCGATTCCCGGCTTGTGCACTTCTATTCCGAGATAGTTGATGTCCGGGTTGTTCTCCGCGATTATCGCTGTGGCCTTTCCCATTCCGAACCCGATTTCAACGACAACGGGATTGTCGTTCCCGAAAACCTTCCTGAAATCGAGAAAGCGGTCGTCCCCGTCCCTCTTCTCGTAGGGAACGCCGTAGACCGGAAGAAGGTTCTCGTAGTCCCTCCTCTCAAGGTTCGTGAAGTGCCCCGCACGGATGACGAACGTGTGGACTTCCCGTCTTATTCTCACATTGTCGCCATCGTTCTCTTTTGTCTCGACGTTTTCACTGTCCATTCGTTTTTCTCCTGACATTCGAACGCGGCCGCAGGCTCATCTCTCAAAGCCGCTACCGCGCGATATTTGACATTGGAAGCAAACAGACGACTTTGTTGTCTTTTGTGAAGAAGACCGTGCGCTTGAAGGCGGCGGCCTTGTAGTCCTTCAAAATTCCCTCGTCGCTGCTCCAATTGGATTTTCTCTTTCCGATGTAGATTATCATGTTGAATTCGTTGTACAAAACGATGTTCTCGGTGGCGGATCCAAGCATTCCGCGCACCTCCGAAGATTTCGCTTCCAAAATTCCGTCGTCGTAGCCCACATTGAAGTCGAACTCGATTTCCTGCCCGGCCGCGTCTGTGTAGACGACATTGTACAGCCCCTTCTTGAACGGCTCGGAGCCGACCGTCGCAAGGTTCTCGACGAAGACGTACTTCTGGTTCTCAATCGTCACGATTTTTGGATTGGAGACAATCCACTCCATGTTCATTGTGTCGTCGGAACTCTTTACGGTGAAGCTTTCCGCGCGGCGGTTGTCGCTGTTCATGAGCAAGAAAAGCGCGAACCGCGCCTCAGGCTTGGACTCTTCGTCCTTGTAGTCGAGAACGACGGAGAAGTTCGCTTTTGAAAACGCCGGAGTGCTGTCGGCGCATGAAAAAATCACCGATGAAAGCCCCAAGGCAATTCCCAGAACAATTCCACCGATGATTTTTGAAAAAAAACAAGATTTACAAAATCGCATTTAACAACGTAATTCAGAAGTTGAAAATCAAGTTGATGACCGTCAAATCGGAAATCTGGTTGACAATCGACTCGAACCTGACACCCACTTTCTTGCACGAATCGTCGAGATACGAGAAGTACATCATTCCGAGGTCCCCCCCCTCCTCTCCGTCCGGAAGCTCCCTGTAGAAATCGACAATCGTCTTTTTCTTCGTGTCGGTCGCCATCTTGTCGGCGATGTTGTCCTTCATCTGCTGGAATTCATTGTTCTGGTTGTAGAGCGTTATCTGCAGCCTTCCCTGCTTTCCGATTGCGGTCGAGCCGCCGCCCATCTTCCACTGGAGCGTTACGAGCTTGTGCTGCCTCTTCAGCTCCGAAAAAAGCTTCTCGCGAATCTCAGGGTCGTAAAGAATCGAATTCGTGTCCTCGATTCCGTTGTACATGAGTTTCGCGGCTTTCTTGAGGTTGTCGTTCTCGTTGTTGGCGACAAGCTCCATTATGAGGAGGGAGATGTCGTCCGCTATCCTCGACTTCTCCATGTATGTCTGCAGAAGGCGGCGTATCGCCACGTTGATTTTCTCGAATCCCTCCTGCTGGAAGAAGAGGATTATGACGTACCAGTTCATGAGGCTGAGCCTGTTGAGGAATTTCTCGGACATGAGAAGGTAGATGTTGCGCTCCTCAGGCGAAAACGACTTGTTCGCAACAATCGCTTTCCAGACAGGATCCAGAATCGCCTTCTTCGCGAGCGTGACGCGGGTGGAGCTCTTCGCCAATATCGGACGGAGCTTGGAGTCAGGGATTCTGGTGGACTCGTCTATCAAATTCCTCGGATGGTTCCTGTTGTATTTCAAGACGCAATCGCATTTGACTATCTCCGAATAGAGGGCGCGGTCAAACTGCTTGTACATGAGGGAGAAGACTATCATCTTCGACAAATCCATTACGTCCTGACGCACAGAGACGAACTCCGACATGGAAATCTCCATCTTGGAAATGTAGTCGACCATTATCATGTTCTGAATCGACTGGGGATTGAAGGGATTCACAGAGATTCCAACCTCTTCCATGTCATCGGCCAACTTGAAGTGGGTAAGCTTTTTCTTGTTGCTGATAAAATGCGAAGTGCCTTCCTCGGACAAAATAATCTTCAAAGGCAGGTTCAAGCTGAATTTTTTTCCGTTGTCACCCATTCTCTTTCTCCATTTCTTTACTTTTTGCAAATGATTTCTTTATATTCTCGTTATATTTCATTGTACCCGACAGCACTTGCGTTGTAAACAAACAAACTATATCCTAATTTCCATGCCCTTCCGAACAGCATCGACAGCGATATCCATTTTTCTTCTATTAATATCGAACGCTTTTTCCACAGCTCTCGATGGCAAAAAACTTTCGGACGACGTATACGAAACCGTCAAGTCGGGCGGATTCAAGAACATCGTGAAATCGAACATCGCGACGACAGGACGCGACGAATTCGCTTACAACATCATACTGAATTTTTCGGCAGACAAAGCCGAATCCAACACAGAAAACGAAGAACAGTTGGACAGGGACTCCTACCAGAAAATCAGAAGGACATCGATGATTCTCGACTTCGTGCAGAAGGACGTAATCGGCAAGGAAGAGGAATTCATCGACCTTTTGAAGACGATAGAGTCCACAGAGGACAGGAATACGGACGTCACGGTCATATTCAGCGCGCTCGATGATTCCACGAACATAAGCGGAACGGAAGTTTTCGCAGACGGAATCGACGACACCGACACGACGTTCTCGATTGTCGTGAAATTCGACGACATGGAAAAAAGTTCGATACTAACGGGAAACGTAAACAGAATCACGCCGCTTTGGCTCACGAGGCAAATCACGGACGCGTTCATACGCACGGACCAGGAATTCGAAATCGGCAACAATCTCGCGTCCCTATACAGGCTCGGAATATTGAAGGGCGACAAGAGAATGGGAAGCTTCATAAAGAACAACATCCCGGCGGTCGCGGTGAAATTGCGGGACGACGAGCGGAACAGCGGCTTCGACTTCCTGAAGAACATCGTGTCGAAAATCAGCGTGTTGGAAAGCGGGGAATGGGACACACACTACATATTCCTGGAACTGAGGCGGCCGTTCAAACCGGTATGGATAGACGAGAGGATATTCCTTCTTTCGTGCGTTGCGGTAATGACGCTCTCGCTCCTTCTTCTGTGCGGATTCTCCTTCATCGGAGAGTCGGGAGCGAGGTACAAGCGCGACTTCATACGCTCGTGGTACATGATTCCGATAACGATAGGCATTTCCGTGTTCACGATGATTGCGGGACAATGGCTTCTACAATCGTCCGACGCGCTCAGAACGATGAACCCGATATACCAGTTCGGCGGCAAGATGATTTTCTCCACGATGTTCATCTCCGCGACTTTCCTTCTGCAAGAGCAGATGAAGCTGCCAATCGCGACGTTCGTGTACGGTTACGTGACTTCGATTGTCGCTACAATCAACATGTTCCTCTTCAGCTCGGTCGACATCACGTTCTTCGTCATCTTCGGAATAGAGTACCTGCTCATACATTTCTCGCGCCCCGCGAAGCGCATTCCGTTCGTCGCGTTCTGGGCAGTGCTGATGTTCGCCCCGTTCGTTCCGTTCGCGTACAGCCTCGTCCAGGAAGCAAGCGTCGAAACGCTCTCGCACATAGTATTCTGCTCGTGGCAGACGAACGTCGCCCTGGCGTTCGCGATTTTTCCGTTCGAGATGATGTGGCAGAAGATACTCGTCAGGGTGAACATAATGATAGGAATGAAGGGACTGGGAATCGTCAAGGCGACAATCGCATACATGGCCGCCATCCTGCTCCTTCTTCTGGCGGCTTCCGCGTCTCTCGTCCTCATAAAGAAATTCTTCTATGTGAAGAACGTCACCTTCATCCAAAAAGCGACGGTCAAGACGGACGACGAAGAGAAGTATCTTTCAATGGACGTGCTTGAGACAGAATTCCTTGGAATGAACACGAACCACATACGGATAAGGGCGAAAAAGGAAGCGCTGAGGTATTCGGTGAAGATAAGGGGATTCTCGCAGACACCCATCTACGAGTCGACATACGATTACTACCTTTCAGCCGAGAACGAGGCGACGTTCAAGATTCCCGACTTTCCTCCAGAGCTGATAACTATAGACTACGCCGCAGACTCCAACATGGACTCTGAAATCGAGGTGTCGGCGATTTTCGACGAAGACGGAGAGCTTTTCAAGGAAATCATCGTCTGGAAAAACAGCAGGGAGAAAAAAGGCAGATGACACCGAAACGGCTCCTCGCGCTCCTCGCCCCCCCCCTGCTCGCATTCGAATCCGCTTATGCGTCGGACATAATCGTGGAGAGCGAAACAGAAGCGTCGGGAGCGGGAGCGATAGTCTTCGACACTTCAAAAGTGGACCTTGACGGCGACGGCGAGGCGGTCTCCCTTTTCGACTACGACTTCGGGGACAACAACGTCGAATTCATCGCGGAGGGATACTGGAAAAGCCTCGTGACGGCAAGCTCCGCGTTCACGTTCGGATTCGGGACGACCGCGGCCGGCTCCTCCCCCACGCTGGCGTTCACGCAGGATGTGGACCTGAGCCTCTGGTTCATGCTCAACAAGCACTTCTATTTCGAGGCGGCGTTCGCAGACTCGTTCGAGAAAAACACGGTCGCGGCGGGCTACGTCGGAGACGGAGCCGTGAAGTCGGTAAGAATCGCCAACAGGGGCATAGAATTCCCAAGCGTCTACTCGGTGTCGGAAGTGAGCCGTGGGATAGGAGGCGGAGACAACCAGGCGCCGGGAATCTCGGTGAACATGTCGGGAGAGAGATGGCGAGCGGACGGAGCCTTCAGGTACGACATGCTCGAAGCCGAGGAGAAAACGTGGTACGGAAAGAATTCAGTGTCGACCGAGGAAATAGCGCTTTCAAAATGGAACTCAAAAAACGAGTTCGCGCTTCCATCTTCCGCCATAACGGCCGCCGTTTCGGAAATCTACGTGGAAAATTCAAACGGAAAATACACGGACAAGAGCGGAAGGAAATTCAACAAGCTCGACACGACGCAATATCTGCTCGTCTCGTCGAAGAACATGGTAGTCATCAGCAAGGACGCGAAAATCGGGGACGGGACGGCGGTGGCGTTCAAGTTCACAAACGAAGGAATGGCGGAGCTTTCCTCCACACTCGACAGCTTTATCGAAGAGACAGACGAATGGTTTTCAGGAATCGACATCTCAAAGTACACGTTCTTCGGCTCTGACGCAGCAAAAGCGTTCGGAGAGATAGACGGGGACGAGGTCCTGTATGTGAAGCATCCGGCAGGATTCTCCCCGTTCGCGTGCGCGCACAAATACGACTGCGGAATATCCGGCGCGACAGATGCGGCTGTCGCATCGAGAAACACGGAGACAGTCTCGTCGCTGTACGGAGTCGAGATTCTGGAAGACGACACATCGACGGCAGCGAACGACTTCTTCTACGATTCGCACCTCTACGCGCTCGTCTACAGGACGGACTTGGAAGGAGACACGGACGACATGGCGAGGGCGGAGACGAGGTTTCCGTTGGCGAAGGAGCACCCGGAATCGTACATCTCGACTACAGAAAAGGGCGACCTCGTCTTGAGGATCAGGACGTACACCCCAGTCAGCCGCTACGACATCGGAACGGACGCCGTACCCGGCACAGTACGCGTCTACAAGAACGGAGTCCTCGACCCGAACGCGGAATACGACCAAGAATCAGGCTCGATAGAGCTTTCGTCGTCGGCTGGAAGCGGCGACAGGATATACGCTACATGGTACAAGGACAGCGAGGACTCGGAGACAGGGGCGTTGGCGGGCGCGCTAGGATTCGAATACAGGTTCTCCGAAAAACTCAAATCGGACGTGGCGTTCTCGGCCAGGTGGACGATTCCGAAAGAGTACGCGGACGCTACATACTCGTCACCAGGATTTCTCACGTTGGCGACAGGAACGGAATACGAAAGCGGCCCCCTCAAGATTTCGAACGTGGCTTCGGTCTCGTTCGACGACAACAACACGACGGGAAAATACCGCATACTCGGCATGGACGGCACGGAAAGCGGCACTTCATACCTGGCGAAAAACGCCGCGGTCGACCTGCCCGACGGATTCGCGCCGACACTCAACACGGAAAGCGGCAGCACGGAACTTGAAGCGGAACACGACGGCTCGCTGGATGCGGAAAGCGGAGTGGCGGACCCGGAAATATCAGGATACGCGGTTCCGGTCTCCTGGGACTTCTCGCAGAACGAAGAGTCGAACCTTTTCTGGGCGGCGAAGGCGATAAAGCTTTCGCTCTCGGCGTCGGACTTGGCTTCATCGTCAAAGTTCGAAATTGCGCTCAAGGGCATAGACGGCTACACGGACGAAAAAATCTATCTGCAGCTTGGAATCGAAGCATCTGATGAATTCGAGTCCATAGAGGAAAGCGGAATAGTGCCGACATGGCTTTTGTCCGAATCCCAAAACGTGGAAATCGAGGACACTGGAGGCGACTGGAAAATCGCCACGATACTGCTCAAGGACGAGGAAAGAAGCAGAATCTCGTCTTTGGGGAAATCAAACGCCCGGATAATCGTGACATCGAGCGGTGACGGAAGCGGAACCATATACATCGGTCCATACGAAGCGAAGGAGATATCATTCCAGACGACAAGCGACAGCGCAGCCACAGTGTCATCGTTCCAGACAACCGACGCATCCCTAAGGGCATCCACCGTGGACGATTTCAACACGTCGACGAACACGGTGCAGGAAATCGACTGGAAATTCAGCGGAGACGAGGAGAGCGTGGAGATGGAGGCGGCGCGCTATTTCGAACAAACCGACATGTCCGCGTATTCGGAACTCGGCTTCTACTTCAAGGCGGAATTCGGCGGAGCGACGGGCGCGGAAAATTTCACCTGCCTAGAAGAATCGGATTCGGCATTCATCGAGTTCACAATCGGCGACTCGGACGGAAACGAGGCGGTCTCGTTCTTCCTCCCCCACGAATTCGCGGAGGGACTGTCTGGCAAATGGCATTCCGTATCGGTCGACATGGACGGCGGAACTGTCGAAATCGACGGAACCACAGTTTCAAGCGGAGTCTGCAACCCAAAAATCGACAAAGATGTCCTCCCCACAATGTTCAAGATAAAAATCAATCCTTCATACGAAGACGGCGACGGAAAAAAAATCTACAAGACCGGCTCCATGTTCCTCGACGAACTCCACCTCTCCGACTCCCACAGGAGCGTATCGTTCCAGGACAAGACGAGTGCGAGCTTCGACAAGAAAGGCGACGTCCTGAAAATAGGAGAGGCGACGCTGGTCAAAGATTTTCACGCAAAGGCTGCGGCGGATTTCAACACGGCAGTGCGCACAGGCGACAGGGCAAGGGAATCGGCGGCGGAAGTCTACGGAGGAACAGGAGCGACGATAGCGGGAATCGTGTTGGAGACTGAAATCTCAAAGACGAGCGGAAAAAGCGGAATAAAGTCGGCATCTCACAAAGTGAAAAGCGAAAGCCCTTTGCTGTCGCTGCTCTCATTCAGCGAGGAATACAATTTCGACTCGGACGGAGAGACGGTCTCAAAAACGGACTGGGCGAAAATCGGGAGAAACGCGTTCTCGGTCTCCGCGAAGGCGACTTCCGAGTCGGACAGCTGGGCGGTGAAACAGAGCGCGGAGGCTGACATCGAAAGCTCCTTCAAGGGCACGAAAATATCGGCGCAGGCGAAGGCAAACCAGAAAATACCGACGACCACTGACGAAAGCGCGAAGATCCGCACCGACGACTACTTCTCGTCATGGGCAGACTCTACGAAAACGCAGCTGGACACGGGAATGGAGAACGCCACAAAAAGGGAGACGGGCGCGGAAATCAAGGCCGAGCACCAGTTCAAAAAAGCAAAGCTCAAACCGGGTGTCGCGCTCAGCTCGAAGGGAACCTACACGTCGTCATCTTCCACTACATTCTCGGACAGCTCGAAATTCACATTCGCCATTCCGTTCGCCGTGAAGAAGAACCTTTTCAGCTTCAACTGGGAGAAAAAGGCAGGAGAGACCGAGAGCGCGGACGAAGGCGGCGACTACAAGAAAGACGCGGGAGAGTTGGCGGCGAACCTCGGCGAAAAAGACTGGTTCCTAAAGTCGATTCCGGTGCGAGACCTGTTCGACACGAGAATTTCGGAGCGAGTCTACGAAAAAATCGGAGGCGACACGCAGACGGTTTTCTACTCGACACTGTACTCTCTCGAATGGAAGCGGCAGTTCAAGGCGGCGAAATACGACTTTTTCATACCGAACAGCGCGCAAGCCTCGTTCGAGCGGGACATAAAAGCGTCGACAAGCGAAAGCGACCTCTACCAGGCGAAAATCAAGACGAATTCCACAGCGTTCAACGTGTTCGGAAAGTCGGGCTCCATGGCCCTATTTGACTGGTACGACCAGGACGAATACACGACATCGCTCTCTTTGGCAGCGAAAATCCCGAAGGCAAAGCCTGAGAACGCGAGCATGATACTCAACGCATACACGCAGGCGACATTCTACATGGGCGACAGCGATTTCTTGAAGACAGGTCTTGAAATATCAACAGAGGGAAAAAACGACTGGAGCGGAAAAACGACAATCATATGGAAGAGGAGAGGCTCGTCAAGGATGATGAACGGCATAATCGGAATAATCCGCCCATCGTTCGACACGGGGAAGATAACGCACACGAGGACAGACAGCCTGAACATCTCGGCGTCGTCTTCCTCGTCGTCCTCTTCAGCGTCGAACACGAGAAAGTACGGAGCATCATACTCGCACACGCTCGACTCGCAGATAACAAAGTACGTCACAATAAACACAAGCCTGGCGGCGGACTACAGCGCGACATGGAACAAAATCGCGACAGTGACCGCTACGCTCGGCTTGGGCTGCACGGTAAAATTCTAGGCCGGGAAAATCACTGGAGCGGAGAGAAATACCCAGTCTCGTCGCGGCCGCTCCTGTTCATCATGTAAGTCTCGACCTCCACGGGCAAATATCTCTGACCGAAATCGGTGGGCAAGCGCGACGTGAACGAGAGCCTGTATATACCGGACGGAATGTCGACTATGTGGTCGACGACCTCGGAAAGACCGCGCGTCCTGTAGACATAGTATTCCTCTCCTTCCGTATTGGAAGAAAGATAGTCGATTTCTGCGTCAGGACTTCTCTGCGACAAAAGGACAGAGCTGAACCAGATTGAATTGTTGTTCATGAACGCCGACAAATCCGAAAGGCTGTACTTCTCGAACGCGTTCTGCGTCACGCTTCCGGCACCGATGAAAACAACGGCGCGCTTACTTGAGGCTCCCACAAGAGCATTGGAAGAAAGGCGCAGAGCCAAGTCCAGGGAAACGACCTCGCTCGGCCTTGTCTTCAAGGCGGCGCAAGTGAAGTTCAAAACACCCTCTGGGCTTCCCTCGTACTCGACGACAGGAACGAGTCCCGCACTCACGATGCGGAGGACACCGCGAGTCTCTCCGTCCGCATTTTTGTTTTTCTCGGCCATCGCCGACGCAATCTCCTTGACGGCGTGCTCCATGCCCTCCTCGTAATCGGCGGACTCGAACGACCTGTCCAAGACGATTGTGATGTCGGCGGTGTCGTTCGTGTAGGCGGAGCCTTCGAGTTTCAAGTTCTCGACACCGCCCTTGTTCTCGGTCAAGACGAAATTCTCGGCCTTCAATCCCACGACGCTCTGCCTTCTCCTGTTCTCGACCTTCACATCCACATAGACTTTCGGGAACGAGTCGGCGTTGACCCTTTCTATCTGCACGAAAAGACCTCCGACAAGCTCGCTCATCTTGGACATCACGAACACCTCGTTAGCCTTGAAGTCGGTCACGAGTATGTTTCCGTTCGCGTCGGGGACAGCGGAAGTCACGCGGGAAGGCGCGTTTCCGGTATTCATGTTCTCGAAAATGGCCCCCGTCTCGGAATCCACGGAATAGACCTTGTTCCTGTCGCATATCACGAGGAAGTTGCTCCACGTCTTCATCGACTCCGGCTGCTTGAAAGTCTTTTCCTTGCACAAGATTCCGGTATAGTTTCCGGCTGTGTCGAACGTATATATGGCCCCCGTTATCGCGTCCACGACATAGACGACCTGGTCAACGACGGCGATTCCAGTGGGACCTTTCAAACCTGAAAAACCGGCCGTCTTACCGCCGAAGAAGAAAAGCTCCTTCCCGTCCTTGTCGAAAACGTCTATCCTGGCGTTTCCAAAATCGGAGACATACACGTTGTCGTCGGCATCCTGCGCCAAGTACTGCGGGCCAATCATTCCACCTACGTCCCTGCCCTTGTGTCCGAAGCTCTTTATGAACCGTCCGTCTGAAGAAAGCTCGCTCAATCTGTCGCCGGCGAATTCGCTGACGAGGAGATTCCCGCTGCTCAGCCGTATTATGTCCATCGGCCTGTCGAATCCGTTCAAAGGACCGCCCGTCCTGAAAAGCACGAATCCGTTCACGTCCATCTTCAACAGCTCGTTCGTACCGTAGGCGATTATCCAGTGAGTGCCGTCGGAATTCGGAAGCACCGACACCGGCTGGCTGAATATCAGTTCACTGTCCTTGTCAGGCTTTTTTCCCATGAAGCTTCCAGACTCCGTATAGCGCACAGGCGAATCGTACCTGTTGTCCGTGATTCGCCTGTCCCTGACAATCTCGATTTTGTTCTTCAAAAGAAGCCCGCCGTATCCGTTCTCGGAAGCGTACTCCCACTGCTGCAAAGCCGCACCCTCTATTCCAGACCGGTAATAAGCCTTTCCAAGCCAGTCCATTATCACGTTCTCGGTCGGAAGATAATCGAGAGCCTTCTCGAATTCCACGACAGCATCGTTGAAAGCGCCCCTGTAGTACGACTGGACACCGCGCCTGAACTCCTGCTCGGCAAGCCCGGTCGCGGCGGAACGCGCTCCTGATTTTGGATCGGGGGCGGCGGCCGCGCTGGTGAACGCACCTGTCTGGGCAAAAACCGACGAAAGACCAAGAGCCAGCAACGCGCCTGTCAAAAGTGAATATCTCAAAAGTGAATCTCGAATCATTCTCAAAAACTCCTCAATGGAACTCAATTGAAATCGAACAGTCCAATCAAATCGTGCCCATCACGTCCTGGGCTATCTGCAAATGCTCCGCAATCTCGGCATTGTCCGGCATCAGCTCCTTCGCCTGCTTCAAATACTTGAAAGCGTCGTTCATCAAGCCGAGCTTCATGTACACGAAACCGAGGGAATCCATGCAGGCGGCCGAATTCGGCTCTATCGAGAGGGCCTTCTTGCAATAGGAAAGAGCCGTCGACAAATCCCTGTTTTCGCTGGAAAGGACATATCCCAGTCCGTTCAGAGCGGTCGCGTTGTCGGAATCAATCTCGATGGACTTCTTGTAGTTCGAAATGCTCGACTCCACATCTCCGTCCAGCCATGAAATGTAGGCAAGCGACGCATACACGGAAGAAAGCTTGAACCCGGCCTCTATGAGCTTGTTCAGTTCGAACGTGGCGAGCTTACGCCTGTCGCTCATGACATATATTATGGAAAGTATGTACCTGCATTGAAGAACGCGGCCTGTCCCTGCCGACTCGGAACCGTCCTCTCCAACGCTCCCTGCAGTAACGACCTGCTCAAGATACAGCAAAGCGTCGTCGTACCGCCCCAACCTCGCATAGCAAAGCCCTATGTAGTACGCCAACTCGATATTGTCCAAATCGGCGTCGTCCGGAAGCGAAAGGAAGAACGTCAATGCGCCGTTGTAGTCCTTGTTGTTGTACAGAACAATTCCGTCGTGAAAAATACTGTTTTTACCACCCATTTTAAAACCCTTGCACACACGAAATCAGAATATCGAACCAGAATCATCGAAAGAGGTCGGCTCGGCAAAGACTCTCGTGACGGAAATCCCTCCCCTAAAGGAAACATCAAAATCGACAGGGGCTTTTCCTCCCCGTGACCGGCTTTTGATTTCACCGCCCTTGAAGAATCCATAGAAGACATCCTCGTTGCCGTTCGGATCATCCAGAATTGAAATCCTGTCGCAGTAGTCACGCTCGCACAGAGAAGTGAAAACCGCATCTTTATGATTATCGGAAGAACAAGCGTTCACACTTACAAAAAGGTCGCAAGAAGAAGACGGAGAAGAACCGGACGCGGAAAGCCCAATCAGCTTGTCAAGGTTTTCAGCGCAGAAGTCGGCCACATCGCTGAATTTCCAAGTGCCGTCGTAGGACTCAACGCTTACGGCGATTCCGGGAACTTTGTACAGCACGCTTTGGCGGGCGGCGGCGCACGTCCCGGAATAAACGATGTCCGTTCCGAGATTCGCGCCCTTGTTGATTCCCGAAAAAACAGCGTCGAATTCCACACGCTCCCCGAACACGTCGGAGCAGAGCGCGGCTATCACGCAATCGACAGGGCTGCCTGAACAAGAGAACCACCTGTCGCCCTTGTCCCGTCTCCTGACGAACTTCATGGGACTCGTCATCGTAAGAAGGCTGGAGACAGCGGACCTGTTCGAGTCAGGGGCGAGGACGTACACCTCGACACCTTCGAGCATTGAGAGCCTGTCGGCGAGAGCCTTCATCCCCTCCCCGTCAATTCCGTCATCGTTTGTCACAAGTATCTTTCGCATATCCATATTTCATTTGCCGACTTTCGTGATTTGAACACCGTCTGCGCTCTCTATTTTGTGGCAGGAAGTCTTGAACCCGAAAATCTTCGTGTAGTCCGAAAGCCTCTCCTCGAATTCGGGAACATGGGAGTCATCGAGGATGGCATAGAGATGCCGGGACATCCCCTTTCCTGTCACGCGCCCGCAACAGACGGGTGTGTGTCTCCCATCCGAATTCGGATTTATCTCGACAAGCCTCCGCAAAATCCAGTCGATTTCAGGGCACGACATGTCGTACAGTTCGGACATGACGCTGTGGCTTGAGTTCACAGCCTTCACAAACGCGACAAAATCCTTCTTGACCATCGCGTCGTACGCGTCGAGCACGAACTTGTGCTCCTTCACGATTCCCAAAAGATGCTTGTTGTCCACTCCGAAAACACTGCCGAGCGCGCTGTTCACCTCGCTGTCGCTGTCGTACCCCCAGCCGCCGAACACAGATTTCTTGACTTTTATAGAAGAAAGAAGCGACTTGTATTCGGCCTTCATTATCGAAGATTCGTCCCATACGGTGAACCGAGGAACCTTCGTGTCCACAAGAAGAATCGACTTGCCGGGAAAATCGAAATCGACAGTAGAGAAAGACGACTGGGAAAGAACCTTGTCGGAATGGTCGGTAAAGACAACGGCATTTTTCTTGGAGAACATCGCCGTTATGTTCTCAGCGAAGTGGTTCTCGACGACGCCGTTCTTGCCTTCCTTCAAAAATTCAGTGTTTCCCTTGTCGATTATGGAAAAAATCTCGGAATCCGAGCAGTCAAGCTCCAAAACATCGTTCAAAGCGGCGGCTGCGCAAATTTTCAAAGCCGTCGTCACTCCCATGCCCGCAAACTGGGGAAAATCGGAAGCGACACAGAAATCGAATCCGAGAACGCCATCCGACAAATCGAAGAACTTCTCGGAAACAAGCCCGTGGACGACAGCCTTTATGGAATTCGCCCATTTGTCCTCTTTCCTGAAGCGCAACGCAGAAAGGGAAATGTGCTTCGTCTCTCCGCTCTCGGCCGAATGGAAGTACAGATTGTCGTCGTTTCTTCTAGAAACAGACACGCTGACGAACTTGTCGATGCCCATCGAAATGGTCTTTCCACCGAAAAACCACGACCTCTCACCCATAAGATGAAAACGGCATGGGGCCGTCGCGACAACAAGCGGTTCGACTCCAAAAAATTCCTTGTGAAGGGAGACAATCGCATTGACCTGCCCGTCTCTTCCGGCATGTATTTTTTGAGCCTTGTTTTTCTTGCTGAGCTTTTCTTTTTTCAGATTTTCTGTCTTGTCTTCCGAAGATTTCATCTAACTTTTCATGACCGCCAAAATGGCAAGGCCGCTTTGTAAAAGATGCAATACACTATACAAATATTGCACATCATTGCTTTTTTAAATACTATTGAATAAAATAATAGTATAATGTATCGTTTTTTACAAGTTTTTTGTTCACTTTTTTCGGCGGCAATGGTGGCGACGGCCATCCCGAACGAAATATTGAAATTCGGCTCGCCCGCAATAGGCCTCGTCTCCGTCTTTCCTCTATACATTGCAATATGCAACTCGCGAACATACAAAGGCGCGTTCGCGGTCTGCTTCCTCCAGGCAACAACAGCGCACATACTCTCAAGTTTTTGGCTCGGCAACTTCCAGGGATACGTTTTTTTCACGCTCGGCGCCTCGGCGGTGGGAACAGGATTCGTGATGGCATTCATGTCACTGTTCTTCTACTTCCCGATTCTCTACACAAAAAACAAGGGAAAACTCACGGAGACGGCCAACCCGGAATCAAATTCGATACCGCTGAGGATGGTATGGTTTGCCGCAATCTACACGACATGGGAATGGGTAAAATCGACAGGATTTCTCGGCTACCCATGGGGGACGCTCTCCATGACGGCATACAGATGGCCTTTCATAACACAGATAGCCGACATCACAGGCCCATACGGAGTCACATTCCTCTTCGCGTTCTTTTCAGCGGTGCTTGGAGAAGGAGCTATGATGCTTTCAAAAACGGCTAAGTTCCATTCATTCAGGAAATCCCACGCATACATGAGCGCGGCAAGGGCGTGCATGGCACTCTTCATCGTGTCCTCAATCTACGGAATCTACGAATACAACATGGAAAGGACGCAGACGAAAACGCTCAACGCCGTCCTCGTCCAGCAGAACGGAGATCCGTGGTTCAAAGGAGAAAAAGTCTCGATAGGAATATCAAAGAAACTTTCCGAAGAGAAAATCGAAGAGATGAGGAAAGCGGGAAAAGGCTGCGACCTTGTAGTCTGGAGCGAAGCGATTTTGAAGAAACGCTTTCCAGGCGCGAAAAAATACTACGAGACATTCCCCGACGACGAGCCGCTCTCCGACTTCATAAACAGAATGGACGTTCCGTTCATAATCGGAGGCCCGGTAACGATAGACGCGGAAAAGCACAGGTACGGAAATTCCGCGCTGCTATTCGACAGGAACGGAAAATATTCAGGCTCGTACCAGAAAATGCACCTCGTTCCGTTCGCCGAGCTGATTCCCGGAGTCGGAAACGAGAAAGTCCGCGCCACAATGAAGAAATTCGTCAAATTCTCCTACGGCTGGTATCCGGGAAAGACCGTCACGCTCTTCGAAATCCCGATTTCCACCCCGCCGAAGGACATCCGCCCCTACAAGACAATCACAATAGGAGACGGCATCGACACGCCGGAGGAAAATCCACCGAGGCCAAAGAAGACCGTCACAATCGGAACTCCGATATGCTTCGACGACACGGCCGCCGAAGTCTGCCGGGCGATGTTCCTCTCAGGAAGCGAGGCGTTCGTGAACATAACGAACGACGCATGGTCGCAGACAGAGTCGGCAGAGATACAGCACGCCATAGTCGCGCACTACAACTCAATAGAGTACAGGACGACACTGGCCCGCGCGACGAACGCCGGATACACGATAGTAATCGCGCCGAACGGGAAAATAATAGACGAGCTTCCCCTTTTCACGGAGGACGCGATGGCGGCGGAAATTCCCATATTCCAACGGCAGATGACGATATACGCGATGCTCGGCAACTGGCTTCCGATATCGCTGGCGTTGGTGGCAGTAGCGTACATGCTCCGCACCGCACTGAAAAAAAGAAAAATTCTCGATTGAACCGGGATCGATTTTGAAACGCGCAGACAGCGCAATAGAATATTCAAAGAAAACAACGGGAGGTAATGAAGATGAGATGCCCATATTGCGGAAAAACCGAAGACAAAGTCCTTGAATCAAGAACCATGGCGAACGGAGAGCACATACGAAGGCGAAGGGAATGCACCTCCTGCGGATACAGATTCACAAGCTACGAAAGGATAGAAGAAAAACCTCTCATGGTGGTGAAGAGAGACGGAAGAAGGCAGCCGTTCGACAGGACGAAAATTGAGAAGGGCGTTGACAGGGCGCTCGAAAAGAGGCCGGTGCCGACGAACACAATCGAGAACATCGTCAACGAAATCGAGGAGCGGGCCCTCATGAAAGGAAGGGTCTCAAGGGAAATTTCCACGACAGAGCTAGGCGAGCTTGTGCTGGAGCGGCTGAACGAAGTCGACAAGGTCGCATACATCAGGTTCGCGTCGGTCTACAAGCACTTCGAGAATCTCGATGAGTTCATAACAGAGGTCAAAAAAATCGGAGAAAAAAATTCAAAAAAAGCGGAGGAACCTGTTGACACAAAATCATAAATTTTGATATATTATATTCATCACTTGGGGGCATAGTCCAGCTGGTAGAACACCGGACTCATATTCCGTATGTCATAGGTTCAAATCCTATTGCCCCTAAACCTTGAAACCTACTTGTTCCTTGGGCAAGTAGGTTTTTCTTTTTATTATGGAATCCTGAAAATTCAAGAAGGAGATTTTATGTTTGAAGCAGAAAAATTCGAAACGCCATTCAAAGGTCGCTCGCTGCTGACTTGGCTCGACTACACGCCAGAGGAAATACTTCAGATTCTCGACTATGCGTTCCTCGTGAAAAAACAGGCGCATGCCGGAGAAGTCCACCAAAGATTTCTCGGAAAGACAATCGCACTCATTTTCGAGAAACGCTCAACAAGGACGCGCTCGTCGTTCGAGACTGCGTTCGGAGAGGAAGGCGGACACCCTGTGTTCATGTCGACGCAGGACATTCAGCTCGGCGGAAAGGAGAGCGTGGAGGACACGGCAAGGGTGCTCGGAAGAATGTTCAGCGCGATAGAATTCAGGGGCTTCAAGCAGGAGCACGTGAAAAAACTCGCGGAGTTCTCAGGCATCCCGGTCATAAACGGATTGACGGACGACTACCACCCCACCCAGGCTCTCGCCGACATCATGACGCTCAAAGAGAATTTCGGAAAGCTGAAGGGGCTGAAATGGGCATTCTGCGGAGACGGAAGGAACAACGTTGCCCGCTCGCTCATGATAATCTCGGCGAAGCTTGGAATCGACTTCGCAATCTACAGCCCCAAGGAACTCTTCCCTCCAAAGGACATCCAGGAAATCTGCAGACCAATAGCGGAGGCGAGCGGTTCCAAAATCGAAATTTCATCTGAAATTTCAGTTGTAAAAAACGCAGACTGCCTTTATACTGATGTATGGGTTTCGATGGGTGAGGAATCGCTCAAAGAAGAAAGAACCCGATTGCTTTCGCCGTATCAGGTAAACGAAAGTCTCATGGCGGCAACAGGAAAGCCAGGCACGATTTTCATGCACTGTCTTCCAGCGGTCAAGGGACAGGAGGTTACCGAACAGGTTTTCGAAAGTCCTGCAAGCAAGGTGTGGGACGAAGCCGAGAACCGAAAGCATACGATAAAGGCAATAATGCTTGCACTTATCAAATAACAATTTTTTGTGCAAGAAAAGGAGTTTTTGTATGAAAAAATCATTTATCATTTCGGCACTGCTTTTCGCAGTCTTCGCGTTCTCTTCTTTCGCTCAGGAGAGCAAGTCAGAGAAAGAGTACAAGTATCCGTTCCAGGAAGCAAGCATCTCTTACCACAACGTGACAGTCTACAAAGTCCTCGACCAGAAAGACGCCTACATCGTCATGTACGCCAAGGGGCACGGCTCGGTCGGAACAGTGACAGTTCCAAAGGCCTGGTACTCGACAGACGGAAACAAGTCCTCAAAGCTTTCGTTCAGGCCGCTTCCGAAGGGAATGGCTCCATGGATGACAGTCATTTCGAAGGACGGCTCTTTCAGCCATGTAATGCTCACGATGCCGGTCTCAAGGACGCATGCGGCATGGGGCGTCGCTGACAGCAACGCAAAGGTCGAAGACGCCGACAAAGAGACGCTCGAAATCGTTTACTAATCGGGTTTCACAAACCTTCACAAAGAGCTGCCGATGAAAAACGGCGGCTCTTATTTTTTTCCAAAACAAAACTCAAAGCGAACAAACAAAATGAAAATAATCCCAGACGAAAAGATAAAAGAATTCGCATCATTTGTGGACGCCCACGACTTTTTCTACATAATCGGACACAAGGAACCAGACGGAGACGCAGTTTTCAGCTGCCTGGCAATGGCGGACCTGATTGAGCGCAAGGGCAAAAAGCACCAGCTCCTCTCGGCAGGTCCGTTCAAGAGGACGGAAATAAAGCAAAAGGCAAATCTCTTCACGAATTCTCCAACAAAATTCCAGAACGCGGAAAAATCAAAGACCGCATTGATAATAATCGACTGCTCGGAATCATCGAGGTTCGGGGAAATCGATGGTGATTTGAGCGGTCTCGACACATACATAATCGACCACCACAAAACATCGGAAGGCGGAGAGAACTGCATAATCGACCCGTCCTCCCCTGCCGCCGCATGCCTCGTGCAGCAACTCTACGAAAAAACGGTCGGCGAAATTCCTCAGAATGTCGCCGAATACCTGTTCTTCGGACTATCTACGGACACGGGATACTTCCGGTTCCTGAACGAAAAGTCGGCGGAAGTTTTCAGGCAGGCGGCAAGACTCGTCGAGGCGGGGGCGAACCCACGCACCATATACGACGAGATGACCGCGGGAAAAGCCTACAGCACGAGAAAGCTCCTCGGACTCATGCTCGGCCGGGCTGAGAGAAAATTCGGGAACAAACTAATCGTGACTTACGAGACAATGGAAGACACGAAAAAGCTAGGCCAGGAAGGACGCGACAGCGATGCGCTCTACTCGCTGCTTCTTTCGGTGGAGGACGTGGAGGCGGTCCTCTTCGTCAGACAGGACACGGAAAAAACATGCACGGCCGGCTTCAGATCGCGCGACAAAGTGGACGTGAGCGCGATTGCCGCGAAATTCGGCGGCGGCGGACACAAGAACGCGGCCGGATTGAGCATAGAGGGAAAACTCGACAGCGTAATCCCAATGCTCTGCGCAGAATTCAAAAAAATTTTTTGAATTTTTTTTACGGATTTTCTTAATGAAAACTTAAACAAAAAGCAAAAAACTTCACCGAACATCCCAAATTCGGTGAAGTTTTTTTTATGTTTTTGGAGATTTTCGCGTTTTGCAAAGTGTTATTGAGAATTTTTCGCAACTACAACATCTTTTCCGGCAAAAAAACGCAAAATCTCCATTTTTTCCATATGGCACGGAATTTGCTTGCATAAATGTATCTAAAATACGGAGATGCACAAATGAAAAAGTTCGAGGTAAACGAAATTCCACAGCTGTTGGAGTCAAGGGAAATCACCCAGAATGAGGCGACGGAGCTGCTTTGGGTCGACATCTATTTCAATCGGGAGAAATACAACCTGAAAGAACTGGACGAGGACGACATAAGCGACTTTCTGCTCACATACAGGAGACGTTTCCCAAACATCATGAGAAAATACGACAAGAGAAAGGCAGACTTCACGACCTTCATGAGAAGCTGCATGATGCAGTTCAAGTCAAGCTGGAACAGGAAAAGGGCGAAAGCGTGGACGGAATCAATGAGCGTTGAAAACTCAATGAGGAAAAGCGGCGACACCACCGATTTCAGCTTCGAAGAAGAAACCATAGACGCCATGGAGCGCAAGGCAAACGCAAAAAACGGGAAAGAGGAGCGGCAGGCCGAAGACAAGCGGAAAGAGGAGCGGGAAGTCCGGGAGACGGCGCTCGTCCTCGCGCTCAAATCGTGCCGGTACATTGACGACTCGATGGTCGCGAAACTCAGCAAATTCACGAAGAAGAACGAGGAGGACCTCCACAAAATCATCGACGGGCTCAAGACCACAATGGAAAAGAAAGAGAGAATACAGAATTTGATGATAATGAGGAGGAACAAGTCGTTCTTCAAAAAGAGGAAACTCAACGCCGAAATGGAACACCTCGAAGAGGACTGCGGAGAATACAAAAAGGTAAAGAGCCTCTATGAAAACCAGCTCCGCTCGTGGAAACGGACGAACGAGACTCTCACGCACAGGTACGTAATGTCGCCCAAAAATTCAGAGATAGCGAGAATAATGGGAATCTCGATACGGAAAGTCTACTACTGCATCTCGCACGCGAAAGACGAGGAGAAAATGCGGCTGTTCCAGCAGATGTTCAGGCAGGGAATGGAAGAGAGCGCGGAGGAATGAGGTGCCGTGGCTAATTTCAAAAAAAAGGATATGATGAAAAACATGAAACTATATTTGGCAACAGGAAACGAACACAAGAGAATCGAAATGCAGCAGATTCTGCCGGAATTTGAAATTTTGATTCCTAAAGACGAAGGAATAGAATTCGACCCGGCCGAAACAGGCTCGTCATTCTACGAGAACAGCATGATAAAGGCTAAAGCACTTTGGGACATCGTACACGCGCCGGTGATAGCCGACGATTCGGGAATTTGCGTGGACGCGTTGGGAGGCGCGCCCGGCATATTCACGTCGCGCTACGCAGGCCCGCAGTACATGCATGGACGACCGGACGGCAAGAAAATTTCACAGGATGAACAGAACAGGTTCCTCATAGAGCAGCTCAACGACACGAAATCAGGGAACAGAGCGTGCCACTACACCTGCTCCATCGTTCTGATGCTCACTCCCGACAGGTTCTTCGTCGCTCAGGAGACGTTCGAGGGCACCCTCATAGAGTCCATAGACAAGCAGGCGGGGTCAGGCGGATTCGGATACGACCCAATCGTGTTCCTTCCCGAATACGGAAAGACAGTTGCGGAAATTTCGGCCGACGAAAAAAACAGGATTTCACACCGCGGAAAGGCTGTAAAAGTGATAAAGAACATCCTTTCGGCAATTTTTGCATAAAAATTAGCATTTTTTTTGCAAAAAAAATTGATTTTTTTCTGAAGTAGTTTATAATAAAATCCGAAACGACGAAATAAGTTACACTCAAACAACTTCGTTGAAGATTTCAGAGTGAGCTTATCAGCCGTAAAAGAAAACGGATGTAGCCTTGTAATACATTTTGTTTTCTTTAAAACCAAACCAAAAACGGACAGAAAGGATTCTGTCCGGTACATTTCCACGGAGGAAAAACTATGGTAATCAACCACAACATGTCAGCAATGTATTCTAACCGCCAGCTTGGAATCACAAACTTGAACCTCAGAAAAGACATGGAGAAACTCTCATCAGGAGAGAAAATCAACCGCGCTGGCGACGACGCTTCAGGACTCGCAGTTTCTGAGAAAATGAGATCTCAGATCCGCGGCTTGAACAAGGCTTCTGAGAACGCTCAGAACGCTATCAGCTTCATCCAGACAACTGAAGGCTACCTCCAGGAGACAACTGACATCGTTCAGAGAATCCGCGAGTTGGCTATCCAGTCTTCAAACGGAA
>JAGBIY010000052.1 GCA_017934745.1 Treponema sp.
TAGTTGCAGAAACAAGCTCCCAGCGGGAACCCGCCAACAAAAACGGCAGTACCGCTCCGCGGTGGCTGAGTGTTTTTGTTGACGGAACCCCGCTTCCGCTCGTTTCTGCCATTGCACTGTGAAAACTCGACATTCGACCTAATATTCTAGCACATATCGGAAAACTGTAGAGAGAATCAAAAAAGCGTTGACACTTAAATAGTTTTATATCAAACTATTTTTCATGGACGAAAAAGACTTCATGAGAAGAGCCATAGAGCTTGCGAAGCTCGGAAGCGGCTGGACACACCCGAACCCGCTCGTGGGTGCCGTCATCGTGCGCGACGGAAGAATCATCGCGGAAGGCTACCACCACAAGTGCGGAGATTTGCACGCGGAGCGGGACGCGCTCAAGAACGCCGCGTCGAATGGAACCGACGTGAAAGGCGCGACAATCTACGTCACGCTCGAACCGTGCTGCCACACGGGAAGGCAGCCGCCATGCACCCAGGCGATAATCGAATCGGGCATAAAGAAAGTCGTCGTCGGAAGCCGCGACCCGAACCCGCTCGTGAACGGCGGCGGCGTGAAAGTCCTCCGGGATGCCGGAATCGAAGTCGAGCAGGATTTTTTGAGGGAAGAATGCGACAAGCTGAACCCGATTTTCTTCCATTACATCACCCACAAAATGCCATACGTCATCTTGAAATACGCGATGACGGCGGACGGCAGGACGGCGACCGTCACAGGAAAAAGCAAGTGGATTACTGGCGAAGAAGCGCGAAGGAACGTACACAGGACGCGAGCCAGTGTCGCCGCCGTGATGACCGGAATCGGCACGGTGAAGGCCGACGACCCGCTTCTGACATGCCGCTTGGACGACGGAATCGAGCATCATCAGCCGGAGCGCATTGTCATCGACTCTTATCTTGAAATACCGGAAGAAAGCGCGCTCATCAAGTCGGCAAAAACATCGAAGGTCACTGTCATTTACGGATATTTCAACCCACACACGAGCGACAGGCGGGAGTGGCTTTATCATCAGGGAGTTAAAACAGCGGATTCCCGTTTGGACGAAAACGGCAGAATCGACATGAAGAAAGTGTTCGAAAGCCTTGCAGAATGGGGCATCGACAGCGTACTTGTCGAAAGCGGCGGAGAATTGGCGGCTTCGGTTTTGCCTTTCGCCAACGAAATCCACGCATACATCGCGCCAAAGATTTTCGGGGGTGTCTCCGACATCCGTGTTCCGATTCGGGGAGAGGGCGTGGACAGCCCGGACGACGCGGCGCAATTCAGCTTGGACGGCGTGGAAAAATTCGGAGACGACGTGCTCTTGAAGTACAAGCGGAAAATGTAATCGGTCAAAAGTCGAGTTTTTACAGTGGAATGGCCGAAACGAGCGGAAGCGGGGTTCGGCAACTACAGTATGCATAAACTCGACATTCGGCCTAATCGAAGCACTCGAAGCACTCAAAAAAAGCCAAGGAGAAAAAGATGTTCACGGGAATAGTCGAAGAAATCGGAGAAATAGAAGAAATCAGGCGGAACGGAGAATCGCTGGAACTCGTCATAAAATGCTCGTTCGCAAAGGAGCTTTCGATTGGGGAAAGCGTGGCGGTGAACGGAACCTGCCTCACCGTCACGAAAAAGACGCCATCCACATTCTCGGCCGACGTCACGCCTGAAAGCTTCCGCCGCACTTCCCTCTCGGAACTCCAAAGCGGAAAGAGCGTCAACCTTGAGCGCGCGATGAAGGCGAACGGCAGGTTCGGCGGCCACATCGTCTCAGGGCACATCGACGGAACGGGAAGAATCAAGGGCGCGCGCGCGGAAGGCAACGCAGTGAACGCGACGTTCACGGTGGACAAGAAGCTCGGAAAGTACATCATCGAGAAAGGCTCGGTCTGCATCGACGGAATATCGCTCACGGTCGCCTCGGTGTCGTACGGCAGGGAGACGGACTTCACGGTGGCGGTCATTCCTCACACATGGGAGAACACGACGCTCTCCAAAAAGCCACTCGGCTCGCTCGTCAACATCGAATGCGACATGGTGGGGAAATACATCGAGCACTTCATGCTCTTCAATCAGGAATTCAATCAAGAGAACGAGGCGGAACAAGAATCAGCAGAAGCGGACTCAGCGGCACTCGCGGAACTGATGACGAATTTCACGAGTTTTCATTGATGGAAACTCCAGCCTTGACACAAAATTAGTTTTATACAAAACTAATTGTACAAAATCGATTTAGATTGCGGGAAAATCGACTTTCCTGCAAGTTTTGACAATCAAAACAAGGACTTTCAATATGGAAAAACAATTCGACACGATAGAAGAGGCACTCGAAGACCTCAAGAACGGAAAACTCATAATGGTCACTGACGACGAGGACAGGGAAAACGAGGGCGACTTGATTTGCGCCGCAAGATTCGCGACCCCGGAGAACGTGAACTTCATGGCGGCGAACGCAAAGGGGCTGATTTGCATGCCTGTCAGCAAGGGAATAGCGGACAGGCTCAACCTTTCACCGATGGTCGCCAACAACACCGACAACCACGAGACAGCGTTCACAGTCTCAATCGACCACATCTCCACGACGACGGGAATCAGCGCGTTCGACCGCTCGGCCACGGCCATGCAGCTCGCGAACCCGACATCCACGCCGGAAGAGTTCAGGCGGCCGGGACACATGTTCCCGCTCATCGCGAAGGACGGTGGCGTGTTCGTCAGGACGGGCCACACGGAGGCGACAGTGGACTTGTGCCGCTTGGCAGGCCTTGAGGAAGCGGGCCTGTGCTGCGAAATCATGAAGGAGGACGGACACATGGCGCGCCTCCCGGAACTTTCCAAAATGGCGAAGGAATGGGGCTTGAAGCTCGTGAACATCCAGCAGCTCATCAAATACAGAAAGTCGCACGAGAAAATCGTGGAGCGCGCGGCGGAGGCGAAACTTCCGACAAAGTACGGCGACTTCCGCCTCTTCGGGTTCTACGACAAAACGACAAAAGCCGAGCACGCGGCCCTTGTCTTCGGCGACATCACAAAAGAGGAGAGCGTCCTCTGCCGTGTCCACTCGGAATGCTTGACCGGAGACGCATTCGGCTCGCTCAAATGCGACTGCGGAGACCAGTTCGAGGCGGCGATGAAGAAAATCGCGGAGAACGGCTCAGGAATCCTCGTCTACCTCAGACAGGAAGGACGTGGAATCGGACTTTTGAACAAGATAAAGGCGTACGCCCTGCAGGACAAGGGAATGGACACCGTGGACGCGAACCTTGCCCTCGGACTTCCGGCGGACGCACGCGACTACAACGTGGGAATCCAGATTCTCAAGGATTTGGGAGTCTCAAAAATCAGGCTCATGACGAACAACCCGGACAAAATCGACCAGATAAACGACAAGGACGCAGGGCTTGAAATCACCGAACGTGTTCCGCTCGCAGTCGAAACCCGACCGCAGGACATCGAATATCTTCGCACGAAGAAAATCAGGTTCGGGCACTTTCTGTGATTCAAGGGCATTTCAAAAAACGGAATTTTCAAGCAGAATTTCCAAAACGAAAACTTTATTTTAAGGAGATACAAAAATGAACATCATCGAAGGAAAACTTACAAACGCCGAAGGCATGAAAATCGGAATCGTGGCTGCAAGGTTCAACGAATTCATCGTCTCGAAGCTGATTGAGGGAGCGCGCGACGCCCTCCTCCGCCACGACGTGAAGGACGAGAACATCGACCTCGCGTGGGTTCCAGGCTCGTTCGAGATTCCGGTGGCGTGCAAGCACTTGGCGGAAAGCGGAAAGTACGACGCGATTATCGCTCTCGGAGCCGTCATCAGGGGCTCAACAAGCCACTACGACTACGTGTGCGCCGAAGTCTCGAAGGGAGTCGCGCAGGTTTCGCTCAACACGGGTCTTCCAGTGATGTTCGGAATCCTCACGACCGACACAATCCAGCAGGCGATTGAGCGCGCCGGAACGAAGGCCGGCAACAAGGGCTACGACTGCGCGATGGGTGCAATCGAGATGGTCAACCTCATCAAGAAGGTCGACCAGAAGCTCCTCGAAAAGAAATAAAAAAAATGCCGAGTTTCAAAGCAAACGCGAAACTCGGCATTTTTTTGTCAAAGGAGAATCACCTCCACGGGAAGATGAAGGAGCTGAGCTTCCTCGGCCCCAGAGTCTCCCGGTCCTCCAAAAGAAGCTCGTCCCAAGGAACATTGTACCTCTTGTCGCGGTCGTTCGTGAAGCCGGGTTCCTTCGATTCCATCTCCTCAAGCCAATCGTATTTCTTCAACCTCAAGCGGAGGGCGTTCGTGGTCGAAAGCACCAGACCGGAAAATCCCGGAGCGAGCAGGAAAAGGACACACGACAAAGCGAAAAGGAGAACGTTGTAGAAGAAGCAGCCTATCGAGAACCACGGATTGTCGAAAAAGATGATGAACGATTTTCTCAGGCACTTCATGAATCCGTTCTGCTCCTGCAGAAAATAAAGTGGGACGAACCACTGCAGCGCCATCGCGGAAATGAGCGAGAACCAGCCGAGCACGGCGATTATCAGCAAGCCGAGTTTTCCGCCGAAGCCGAGATAGTAGATGAAGCCAATCCTCAAAAGCAATGCCGCCAGGACAAGGAACGCGCCGAACGAAAAAGAGACTTTCCAGACGTATGTGAACGCCCTGAAGAAAGTCCCGAACGATGGGGAATCGAAATTCGACATCTTGAGGGCGCACGCCCCCTGCGCGAAATTCACGGTCATCATGACGCCGCCCAAAGCGATGAGGACGAGATTCTGCACCCACGGATTGATGTCCGCGGCAATCTTAAGCGCGAAAACACCGAAGGCGACCACAATTATCGAAAAAACATTCGTCAAAACCAAGAAAAAGAGATTGTCCCAGCCGTCGGCCAGGTTCTTCTTCAAAAAGAAACCGAACATCAAAAACTCCTAAAAAAAATCGAATGGAAATCAGAACAAGCCGGAAATCAAGCCGTCGTCATCGACATCGATGTTCATCGCGGCTGGAAGTTTTGGAAGTCCCGGCATGGTCATGATTTCGCCGGCCAAAGCGACGACGAAGCCCGCTCCGGAATAGAGCTGCACGTCGCGGACAGGGAAGATGAAATCCTTGGGCGCGCCCATGAGTTTCGGGTCGTGGCTTATGGAATTCTGCGTCTTTGCGATGCAGACCGGAAGCTCCTTGTAGCCCATCTCCTCGTACTCCCGAAGCTTCTTGAGCACGCTCGGAGCGAATTCCACGTCCTTCGCGCGGTAAATCTGGCGGGCAATCGTCCTGATTTTGTCGGCGAGGGAAGCCGAAGACTCGTAGAGATAACGGAAATCCGCGCCGCCCTTGTCGGCGGTTTCGGAAACGACCTCGGCAAGCTCCTTCATGCCGTCTCCGCCCTTTCCCCAGCCCTCGCAGAGGACAGCCTTCGCGCCCTTGGTCTCGCAGAGTTTCTTGAGCATTTCGATTTCCTCGTCCGTGTCGGTCACGAACTTGTTGATTGCGACCACGGAAGGGACTCCGAATTTCGCAATGTTCTCAAGGTGGACGGCCAGGTTCTCGAACCCCTTCTGCAGCGCCGCCACGCTCGGAGTCGCCAAATCTGCCTTGGCCATTCCGCCGTGCATCTTTATGGCGCGCACTGTCGCGACTATCACGACGACATCGGGAGATATTCCGGCCACGCGGCACTTTATGTCCATGAATTTCTCCGCGCCCAAGTCGGCCGCGAACCCGGCCTCGGTCACGACATAGTCGCCGGTCGCGAGCGCGCACATCGTGGCGTTTATGGAGTTCGTCCCCTGCGCGATGTTCGCGAAAGGCCCACCATGCACGAAAACGGGATTCTTCTCCAAAGTCTGCACCAAGTTCGGTTTTATCGCGTCCTTCAAGAGGGCGGCAATCGCCCCCGTGCACTTGAACTCGCCGAATTTCAGCGGACGCTTGTCGTAGGTCTGCGCGACGGTTATGTTCGAAATTCTCTTCTTCAAATCAGAAATCGAAGTCGAAAGGCAGACAATCGCCATTAGCTCGGACGCCACGGAAATGCAGAAGTGGTCCTCGCGCGGCACTCCGTCGGTCCGTCCGCCGAGACCAATCGTTATGTTTCGGAGAGCGCGGTCGTTCAAGTCCACCACCCTCTTCCATGTTATCGTTCTCGGGTCTATTCTCAGGGCGTTCGTCTGGTGTATGTGGTTGTCGATTATCGCCGAAATCAAGTTGTTCGCGACGGAAATGGCGTGTATGTCGCCTGTGAAATGGAGGTTGATATCCTCCATCGGGACAATCTGGGCGTATCCGCCGCCGCAGGCTCCTCCCTTCACGCCGAAGCACGGTCCAAGGGAAGGCTCGCGGAGCGCGATGACAGTCTTCTTGCCGATTTTGTTCAGCCCGTCGCCCAAGCCGATGGAGACAGTGGACTTTCCTTCGCCGGCAGGAGTCGGGGTCACGGCCGTCGTCAGGATGAGCTTGCCGCGTTTCTTCGGGTCGCCCGCCTTCTCCTGCAGGGCGCGCAGCTCCCTCATCGTAATCTTCGCCTTGTATTTTCCGTAAAGCTCCAAATCGTCTTCGCCAATGCCGATTTTCGAAGCCACGTCCACAATCGGAACCATCACGTTCTTCTGGGCAATCTCTATGTCTGTCATTCCGCACCTCTGATGAAGTAAATAATATGGGATAAAAAAGTTTGACTAATTTTATCAAAAAACCGACGGATAGTTTGTGATTTTTTCCGTTATTTAATAAAATCGTTACAATACAATTTTGCATTTTTGCGGAGACTTTTATGAAAAAAGCAGATAAAGAGAAAAAACTTGCGTTCTCAATCGCTTGGAAAGTGATTGCCGGAATAATAGTGTTTCTGTCGGTGTCGTCCATCATCACTGTAAGGATGACTTCAAAAAGCGTGCTGGAAACGTTCGAAAGCGACACGGCCGAGCTTACGAAAGAGACAGCCTACGCCATCAACTGCAAAAATTCCATGTACATTCAGCAGCTCCGAGCGTTCGCCAGCCTGAACGAAATTGGACTCACGTCGCACGATCCGATAGAGCTTCAGCAGATGCTCATGTCGTTCGTGGGCAACAGAAGCAAGAACTTCGCAAAATTCGGCTACGCCGACTACGACTCCGGTCTCTGCTACTACGACGACGGAACGGTCTCGTCGGTCGCTGACCAGAAATGGTTCATAGAGATGAAGACGAAGAATCTCGGACAGCTCTACGGAGAGCCTTTCGGAACGAGTTTCGAGGACGCGCTCATACCTTACTGCAAGACATCGCTCGTCAAGAGGCCGGGAACCGACAAATACTACGGAACTTTCGTCGGATTCGCGCCCATTTCGGGAATCCAGGGAGGAATCACGAACATAAAGGGAAACGACGTGGCAAGCCCGAAAGGTTTCGCCGTCATAGTCGATTCAAGCGGATACTACATAGCAGGTCCCGCGACCGAGGCAATCATGAAATTCCCATGCTGGTCGCTTGAGTCCTCGAAATTCACGGACGAAGCAATCGAGTACATAAAATCGAAGGAAAAGAAGGACATCCTCAAGTCCGTGCTCTACACAGACGGAAAAAGGCAAGAGATTTTCATGAAGAAAGTCGCCAGCACCACATGGACGGTCATCGTCATAGTCCCGACAAAGACGGTGAACGCCACGCAGATGAACCTCGCGTCGATGATGGGAATGACGATTCTCGCTACGGCGGTCCTCATGTCCATCCTCGTCATCTTCCTCTTGATTTCAGCCCTTAAGCCGCTCAAATTCCTGAGCAGGAACCTCAAGGAAATCTCGACGGGGAACGCCGATTTGACCAAGAGGCTTCCAGAGATAAAGAACAGGGACGAAATCGGGCAAATCACACACAACTTCAACAAATTCCTCGCAAAGCTGCAGGAGCTTCTCGGAGACATCTCGCACTCTCGCGACGACATGATAGCTGCGAACAACGAAGTCTCCCACAGCCTTTCCGCCACGCACTCGACAGTGCAGGACTTGGACAGCTCCGTGTCAATCACGGAAGCGCAGATGGACAGCCAGATGCACTCCGTCAGCACGACGCAGCAGGTCATCTCGGAGATTTCCGAGAAAGTGCAGAACCTCGACACACTCCTCACGACGCAGAACAACGCCGTTGAAGAGGCGAGTTCAGCGGTCGAGGAGATGATTGGAAACATAAAGAGCGTCACGAAGTCCAGCGAGAACATGAGCGCGACGTTCACGAACCTCAAGGACTTGTCGAAGAAGGGAATGGCGGCCGAGAAGGAAATCAGGGACATCGTGGAAGTAATGTCGGACAGGTCGAAGGACTTGGACGTGGCGAACAAGACAATCGCCAACATAGCTAGCGAGACGAACCTTCTTGCCATGAACGCCGCAATCGAAGCGGCCCACGCTGGCGATGCAGGACGCGGATTCGCTGTCGTTTCCGACGAAATCAGGAATTTGGCAGAATCAAGCTCGGTGCAGTCGAAGGAAATCAAGGCGAAAATCTCCGAAATCCAGTCCCTCATCGAAAAAATCGTGCAGGCGGCCGTGGAAGCCGACAAAATCTACACGACGACGAACACGGAAATGGAGAACACCTCCCAGATTGTCATGACAATCACAAACGCCATGACAGAGCAGAGCGTCGGTTCCCAGCAGATAATCGACGTCTTGAAGGACATGAAGGAGACGACGTTCGGAGTCCGCGAGGCCGGCGAGAAGATGCAGCAGAGCCAAGTGCAGCTCAAAAGCCTCACAGACTCGCTCAACGACTCTACTGCGAAGATGCAGGAGGCTGTCTCAAGGACGGCGGATTCAGCCTCGAACGTCTCCGAAATCGAAAGGGAACTTCTCGAATCTTCGGGAAAGGTCAACAAGTCGATAGAGGCCATCTCCGACAAGATAAACGGCTTCAAGCTCAAGTAAAGAACGAAGCCAATGAAGCACAGCACGTCGTCGGTACTTTCGCTCATATCAAAAATCCACTCGCGCTCGCAGGATTTCCTCCAGAAAAAAATGCGCGAGTCTGGACTGCCGGAATTGGTCTCTTCCCACGGATTCATACTCTACACGCTCTCCCAGACGGAACGCATGACGCTGGGGGAACTGACGGCAGAGATAAACCGCGACAAATCGACGACGACCGCTTTGGTGAAAAAGCTTGAAAACCTTGGCCTCGTCCAGTCGAAGAGATGCCCGCTCGACAGCCGAAAAAAGTACATATCATTGACAGAAAACGGAAAGGAATACAACAAGACCACGAAAACGCTTTCGACGGAGCTGATAGAGACCGCATACAAGGGTTTCAGCGAAGACGAGAAGGAATCGCTCCTGCAGCTGCTGGAAAAGCTCTCCGAAAACCTGTAACCGCAGCTTGCAAAGAACTGGCTGTATAAGGCATTGCTAGTTGGCAAGACTTAGGTGGGGATTCTGTACTCGGCGGAAAGACGCTCCGCCAACTCCGTCTTTCCGCTAGTTGAGATGATGCCACACGGATTCGGGATTTGCACGCAATCTCTTGTTGCGAAAAACATGACTACAAGGGCTGATACATAAAAATGCAACCTTCATCGTATTTTGGCTTTACATGGTTTTGAACGAATTTTTCCTGTTCTTCTGGAAGCCGCGAAAAGCCCATCTTTTTGTAATGGCTCATCAGCCGCTCTTCTGGCAAAGCGTAAATATAGAGCGTACTTACTCCCACATATTCCGAAACAAACTGCGCCAACGGCAGAATGAAACGTTTGAAAAAATATGACCCCAACCGCTTCGCATTCGGGTGATTGGCTTTATAGACTTGGTTCATCGCAAAGTTTGAAAGTTCCACTGCCGAAAGCGAGTCGAACGCATCGCCGTCAACTTGAAGCGTTACCAGCCCCGTGCGCATTGAAAAATAGCAGGCAACTTCCCCTGTAATGCGGTCTTTTATCAAATATGTGCGCGTCTGTTTTTCGCTTTCTTCCCGCTCGGCAACTTCTTTTAGGAAAATCTCCAGCCCCATTGCCGCATTTCCGACGGAAAACGATTGAATGAGGCTGAGATTTTCCGGAGAAGCCAACAGATGCTCCACGACGAAGTCTTCGTCGGCAAAAAGGTTTTCATAATCTGCCATTTGATTTCAAAGCCTCCATCATAATCTGCCTGTCTTTTTTGTGCTCCTCCGTAATCCACTCCTTCAACTCGGCGCATTCTTTGTCGAGTTCGGTGAAATCAGGCTTTGGAGCGTGCAGAATCAAATTGTAGACACTGTTCGCCTGTTCGCGTTTTTCAAGCATTTCTTTGGTAATACATCTCATAAAATCACCTCCTTGTGGTCAATTGTACCATAAACACATCGAAATTCACTCTGAATATCCGATTTCCCCAATCGCTTGTTGCAACAGCTTTCCTCTGAACGCACAAGCAAAAGCCCCTTCCGCACTCCAAGCGAAATGCGGAAGGGGCTTGTCAGCTATCGTGCAATCAATACACGGACAGAATCTTCGAAAGCTTGTCCTTGCCGATTATCTTCATGAAGCTCGCAAGGCGCGGGCCCTGGTCCTTGTCGATAATCGCGTGGTAGAGCGCGGTGAAGAGAGCCTTCGCCTCAAGGCCAAGCTCGGTCGCGATTGCGTACATGGCCTGCTGGCAGTCCTTGTCGGTCGGGAAGGTGCCGACTTTGGGGACGACCTCGTCGCGGACGCGCTTCACGGCGGTGAGCATGTCGCCCGTGATGTCCTCGGCCTTGGAGCCGTCGTCGCGGATGCGGAAGCACATGTCGGCGGCGCAGTCGGGAGCCGATTCCGTAATCCAGTACCAGGCGCAGGCGCAGCGGCGGCGGAGGCATTCCTCCTGCTCTGGCTTCACGTCTCCGAGCGACTTTATAACGGCATCGATGTCGCCCGAATATGTCTGGAGGAGCGTGGTCAAAAGGCGGAATGGAACCTGGTACGGCTTCACCTTCGGCATTCCGCTCTTAATCTGTGAAAGCTCGTAGATTCTCTTCTCGCGGAGGATTATCGACTCCCTCTTCTTCTCGTCCTTCTCCTTCGGAAGCTCGTCGCCCCACACGATTCTTTCGGTGCGGTCGTACGCCTCGTAGATTGTCAAAACGTCCAAATCGAAAGAGATGGAGAACTCGTGGTCGACCTTGTTGGACGCGAAGATGTAGCGGAGGACTTCCGGCTGGTAGACTTCAAGCGCGTCCACGAGGGAGATGACCTTTCCTTTTGAAGACGACATTTTTCCCGGAACGCCCTTGAGCTTCACGAAGTCGTACTTCATCGTCACAGGCGCGTCCCAGCCGTAGAGCTTCTTGGAGACGAGTTTCGCGGTGTCGTAGCTTCCGCCCGGGCTGATGTGGTCCTTTCCGCCAGGCTCGAAGCAGACTTTCTCCTCGTTCCACCTCATCGGCCAGTCGACGCGCCAGCCAAGTTTGAACTCCTTGGAAGTGCGGAGGTCGCCCTTCTCAACGTGTCCGCAGGCATTGCATTTGTACGTGATTCCGTACTCGCCGTCGTAGTCGATGATTTCCGTCTCGTCCTTGTTGCACTTGCAGCAGAAGGCCGCCACAGGCCAGTAGACGTCGGAGTCCTTCATCTTGTGCTCGTCGTCGCGGTATGCGTTCAGGCACTCCTTGATGACGTCCCTCTTCTGCATAGCGATTCTCATTCCCTCGGCGTAGCGGTTGGCGCGGTAGCGGGAAGCCTGGTACAAAAATTCCGGGTGGATTCCCACGCGCGGAAGCTGGTTCTCGATGTCCTTCTCGTGGTGGCGCGCATAGTTCTCGTCGCGTCCGAATGTGTCCGGCACCATCGTAATCGGGAAGCGGAGGTATTTCGCAAGCTCGTCCGGGTTCGGCATGTTTCCCGGAACCTTCCTGAACACGTCGTAGTCGTCCCACGAATAGATGAAGCGCACGTTCTTGCCCCTGTCGCGGAGAGCGCGCACAATCAAGTCCACCGTGATGATTTCGCGGAAGTTTCCGATGTGCACAGTTCCAGAAGGCGTGATTCCAGACGCGCAAGTGTACAAGTCGCGCTCGCCCTTCTCCTTGATGATTCTTGCCGCCTGAGCGTCCGCCCAGTGGCAAAGCTCGTTTTCGTTTCGTTCTGCCATATATAAATCCTTGAAAAATGATTTTTTTGCTGATTCGCTGAAAATTGAAGTATAGCGGAAAACAGAGCGATTCTCAACGAATCTATTCACACTCCCACACCTGGTACGACTACGAGTACGACGAGAACGGCAAAATAAAAAGACGGTTCACTTCCGTTGAAAACAAGTTCTGAAACGGAACAGGCGGCGGCAAAAGCACGTTGCAATACAAAGCACGGAAGCCGAACTTCTTCTATTTTTCTACGATATCATGCTCGGCTGAATTTCTGTTTGCTCTCAAATCCTGTACCCTTCGCTTCAATTCCGCCATGTCGGACTCGGAACGGAACGTTTTTTCATCAGATTCAATCGAGAACGGAATTTCGCGGCGGCGCAGGACAGTCTTCACGAACAGATTGATGGCTATTGACGCATTGAGCCCCACCGCATTGCAAAATTCATCGAAGCGGATTTTGTCGTCTTTGTCGATTCTCGCCGAAATAGTCGCAAGCTGTGCCATATTTTCCTCCAAAGCTGTTTTTTCGTCACAAAAAGTGCTGTTGTGTGATTTTTGCAGACAGAAACACACTTCCACACATTCTAGCACAAAAAACTCGGCAATGTCCGAGTACCACAACAGAGACGCCGAATCAAGCTGTCTTCCAAAAACCGCTCGGCATGAAAAAAATTTTTCGGCTAATCTTCTGCAACATCCCCCTTGATTCCAAAATAGTCCAAGGCGGCTTTCATCGCGTCCTGGGCAGAAAGACAGGTGTCGCGCAAGTATCCGCGCTCATCTCGCCAATTTTTGATTCCGCGATAGTAGAACAGCTTCAATTCGTCGGTGATTATGAAAGGCGTGATGTTGTTCTTGAGGCATTCCTTGAACATAATCAAGCGGCCGACTCGACCGTTTCCGTCTTGGAACGGGTGGATTTTTTCAAAGCGCACATGAAAATCCAAAATATCATCAAGGGAGATTTTTGATTTTGAATTGTACTCGGCAAGAAGGGCCTTCATCTCTTTCGAAACATCGCCTGGCTTTGCAGTCTCCTCCCCGCCGACCTCGTTCTCAAGCATTTTGTAACCGCCGACATTGAACCATGATTTTTGGCTGTCGGCCGTGCCCGATTTCAAAATAAGATGCAGCTGCTTTATAAAGCTTTCAGAAAGTTTTGTCCTTGCGCCTTCAATCACAAGGTCGATACAGCGGAAATGGTTTACGGTTTCAACAATGTCATCGACTTTTACAGCCGTGTCGCTGATGCCGATTGTCTTGGTCTCAAAAATGAACCGAGTCTGCTCGTGAGTGAGTCTTGACCCCTCGATGTGGTTCGAGTTATAGGTGAGGTCGATTTGGATTTTGTGATAAATTCCGCCCTTGAGGGAAGACTCCTTTTCGCGCTTCAGGATTTCCAAAAGGCTTTCATGCTTGATTGAATGTCTGATTTTTCTAGGCGGCTTTTTCGCGTCAACTGGAATCTTCCATGTTTTTCCTTCAAGCAACGCTCCCGCGATTCTTCCCTGAAAGCAATAATTTCTCACACTCCGTTCGCTTATCCGCCAGAGTTTTGAGGCTTCTTCAACTGAAATATACGTCATCGGAAAGATTATAGCACACTATCGGCAATATATAAACGCGATTGCAAGGCAAAATACAGCCCATATTTTGCCGATAGCGCATTTTTTGATGACAAAGCAATTCGTCCCGTTCTTGTCCGCACCTACTTTCGCTTTTTGATGTCAAAGATGTTCGTGTGGGAATTTATGCGAGCCAAAGAAAGAAGATGAATTTCACCGTTGTCAGTCTTTTTATAAACAAGGAGCAAGTCTGGTCGCACATGGCACTCTCTGTACCCCTCATAATTTCCATGCAGGGCGTGGTCGCGCAAGTTCGGATCCAAAATCTCGTCCTTCTGCAGCTTCTGCACAACAGAACGGGTTTCGGATTTTTCTTGGTCGGAGAGTTTCTTGATGTCAGTCTTGAAGCTCCGCGCGATGTGAAGTTCACGATTCATGCTCCACCTCTGCCAAGAAGTCGTCAAAATTGTCGTAGGTCTCGTAGTCTCCGCGCTCCAGCTCGGCTATCGCCTCGTCCAGTCCGTTTTTTGGCGTTTCAGGGCGGCTTAAAAGAAAGTCGATGAAATCCAAAAGTTCCTGCTGATACTGCGCCGGAATCTGCGCTATTTTTTTTTCAAGCACTGCGTATGGCATATTGCACCTCCATTTCCATATTATAGCACACTTCAAAGTTGAGATGCCGAATCAAGCCTTCTTCCGAAAACCGCTCGCATGACAAAATTTTTTCACAAAACACAAATCGGCTATCGAGATTTGATAGAACGCTCTTGTAGAATCCACACAGACGAAGAAGGCGGGATGGGGAAACGTTTTAGAAGAATGCGCTTTCCGGGCGTTTTTCTTCTATATATATGGGCAAAATATGGAACAAAAAGGAGGCGCGCATGGGGAGATTTTGGAGATTGATTTTTGAGCGGGGTCAGGCGAGGGAACCGAGGAACTGGAGGAGGATTTGCTTGGACTGGATGGCGATTTGCTCCGAGCATTCGCGCGCGGCTTTCTCGCGGTCGAACGCCTCTTGGGTCTCGTGCGGAATCAGAAGGCTGTACGGCTCTATTCGGAGGGCGTCCGCAATCTGCTCAATCATCGAAAGTGGCGGAAGGCTTTTTCCGCCCTCGATTGTGTTTATGTAGTTCACGTTCTTGTCCAAAAGTCCCGAAAGTTTCTCCTGCGACAGCTTCGCCCGCCCACGGTAGTACCTCAGATTCTCACGGAACACGTCTTCCAACGGCTTTCTCATACCGTGATATTGTGATGAATTTTCGATGGACTTTTTACAATACGAGATACTTTCAAATTTGACTTTTAAATCAAACATAATATACTGTTAAAATAATTGACTTGTCCGGAAACTGAAGGTATCGAACAGGTCTAATTTTTACCGGTACCAATCAAGGAGAAATCACGGAGGATTCAGATGAAGAAGCGCATTTTCAAAGTTTTCGCAATGCTCGGAGCCATGCTCCTTTCGGCGGCTTTTGTGGGCTGCTCGGAGGAAGAGGAAGAGGCGGCGACGCAATATTCGATAATCGTCTCGGAGTCGGGCGGCTGCACGATTGAAGCAAGCCACGAGAAGGCAGAGGCTGGCACGCTCGTGTCGGTGACTGTCACTCCCGGAGGCGCGATGAACTCATGCAGGGAGCCTTTTTCCGTGAAAGCGGCGGACGGAACGGTACCTGCCGTAACGAAACAAAGCGATTACAACTTTTCGTTCACGATGCCAGGGCAGAATGTATATTTGCAGGCGGAATGGGTATGCGAGGCGGACGCGCGCACCTTGGCGGAATCCATAAAGTCCATGACAACAAGCGGAACAATCATAGTGACTGGAGATTTCGACACTTCAAACTCAAATCTGAACACCTTCTACCAGATGAGAAAAGCATTCGCGACTCTCTTTCAGAAAGAACTTTCCGATTATCCCCCCGTCTCGGCTTATTTTAGACCCAACGGGGTAGAGGTTACATACACCGATGGAGTCAATGTCGATTACTGGCTGGCCGACAGTGTATACGCTTTTCGATACTACTTTGACAGCAAGGTAAAAATCGACCTTGACCTTTCTGGTGTCACGAATTTGGATTCCATTCCAAATCTGAGTTCTCGGGACTACAACGGAATTTCAAGGAATGAATATCCAGAAACGTCATATTATATTGATACAGGCTATGAGGACTACGGCGCGTTTTCGAACCTTTTGAACCTCAACAGCGTCATCCTGCCAAGAACGGTCGAAAAAATCGAAGAAGGGGCATTTTACAACAGCGGCATAGAATCTGTGGACATGCCGGACACGGTCTCCAGTATGGGATATGAGGCATTTTGCGAATGTCGCAAATTGAAAAAGATTCAAATACCAAATAGTTTAACGGAAATTCCTTTCAAAACTTTTGACGGATGCGTTGCACTGGCAAACGTTGTCATCCCCACTGGGGTCACTTCTATTGGCGATTACGCTTTTAGAGGATGCCCAATTAAATCATTGGAAATTCCCACCGGGGTCACTTCTATTGGCATGTACGCTTTTAGAGAATGCCCAAGTCTCGAATCATTGGAAATTCCCACCGGGGTCACTAGCATTGGATATGGAGCATTCATGAACAGCCCTCTCAAATCTTTGAAAATTCCAGACACAGTTACGGAGATTGGAAGCTGTGCCTTTAAGGATACTGGACTGACAAGCGTGGAAATTCCCTACGGCGTAACACAAATTGAACAATCGACATTCTCCGGCTGCGAAAAACTCTCCAGCGTGAGCATTTCTTCCAGCGTGGAGAGCATAAAAAGATCTGCCTTTAATAATTGCGAAAGGCTTAAAAGCATCACGATTCCAGAGTCTGTCCACTACATTGCGGCATCTGCCTTTTTAAGCTGCGACAACCTTTCAGAAATAGTTTTCAGTGACACAAGCACAAAGTGGCAGCTTACGAAGGAATCATTTACCTCTAGCGGATATGTCTACGAAGTATTCCGCTCTGCAACGCTTGGAACACAAGACGACATCTCGGTTAAAGAGCCTTCCAAGAACGCAGAGATAATGAAAACCAACTATTCCCACATCTTGGATGGCGAAAGCGAATCCAGCACCTCTCACGATTACATGTACATAAGCGAAAAAGATGAACGCTGGGTGGAGTGATTTTGCATGGGGAACGAAGAAGAGAGCAGGAGGAGCGGGGAGATGAAGATTGAAGATTTTCTTGACTGGTACAGGGAAAATGAAGAATCCGCCCAGTTCATAGAGCCGAAAGACGCATACGAGCGGACGTGGGCGTGCCGCGACTTCGAGCTGTCGCACCTGTGGCAGAGGTCGGTGTTCCTCGCTGTGTTCCTTCTTGCAATCGCCGGTGCGTACGGAACGCTTTTGCTGAACATGTACTTTCCGGAAGAACCTAATACGATTTTCATCTGGGAAGAAAAAACGACAGAAGAAGACCGCAAAGACATCAAAAAAGTGATAAAGAAAATCGAATATGAAACATCAGACAGCACATGGAAGCAGCACGCAATCGCTTCCGGTGTGTGTTGGCTTGGGATTTCGTTCTCGATTCTCTGGGTGATGATGGCGAAAGGCTCAAAATACTGGTTCGAGAGGTACGAAGCCGGCATCAACGCATTTTAAGACGGCGACGCTGGCAAAAAACTGGACGGCTATCCACACCACGGAGCCATGTCAAAACTAAAGCCGCACCAATTCAACGAAAACATATTCTCGCCAAAATCCGGGCTCTACTCCGTCTCAAAAGTCAACGGAACCATCGGAATCATCTCGTTGACCGCATTCAGCTTTTTGGAAATGTTCCACTTCGGAAAATTCCTAGACACAGGTTTCGACGAATTGAACAACCTGCAATGCGCCTTGTTCGCCATATCGCAGTGGCTTTTCTGCGGAGCAGTCCTGTTCGCCGTCCTGCGTTTCTTGTGCAAATCAGGAGCAGAAAATGAATGACGAGAATGAAAGACATTTTTTGTTGGCGATTACACTTCTGTTCGCGTTGGCACTGACAGTGATAGCGTTTTTTTGTGGAGGGGATGTGATGAGAAAATTTCGAATCGGAACTAAGTTTTTTATTTTTGCAGTAGTACTTATTCCATTTATTGTATGTGTTCTCTTATCAATTGAAGTGTGCTTCGATTGTAATATTTTTTTCAAGCCAAATTTTCCCAGAAATCTTGAATATAATGGTGCAAAAATTATTCCTGTAACAGAAGTGAAGGAATATACAAGGAGCGTAAAAGATTCTGAACTTGAAAAAATTGTATTTACAAATAAAAAACAAAAGATTTCTGTTGGTGCATTTTGGGGCTATTCAAAACTAAAATACATTGAACTACCTGCGGAACTTGAAGAGATACCTGATTATGCTTTCGCAGGGTGTGTTGCGCTTGAATCCATATCAATTCCCAATTCTGTAAAATCAATTGGAGAATATGCTTTCTTTGGTTGTACAAAATTGGAAAAAGTCAATTTTAAGAATACAAAAATTAATATAATCAGGAAAAACGCTTTTGAAGGTTGCGAATCACTATCTGAGATTAGTCTTCCCGACACGATAGAAACAATTGGAAAATCTGCGTTCAAAGACTGCAAATCTCTCAAAAAACTCACAATCCCACCCCTTTTATCGGAAATCGACGAAGAAACTTTCGCTGATTGCACAAAGTTGGAAAAAGTAGATTTTGGAGAAGCAAAAATTACAAAAATATCTGAGAGCGCTTTTGAAGGTTGTGAATCACTATCTGAAATCAGTCTTCCCGACACGATAAAAACAATTGGAAAGTCTGCGTTCAAAGACTGCAAATCACTCAAAAATCTCATAATTCCCGAATCTGTCGAGTCAATTGAAGATGATGCTTTTTCTGATTGCACAAAGCTTGTTTTGGAATTCAAAAGCAGTGGCAGGGAACAGGTTAAAAAGCTGTTGGAAAAATCGGGAATAAAAAAAGAACAAAAAATAAAATTCAATGGAGAGGACATTACCGTAGAGAATTTTTTAGCAAAGTCAGACAACACGGAAGAGCAAAAATAACATCAAGTTTTTTTGAAAAACAATACCACCAAAATCAGGAGAAAAAATTCATGAAAATCTGTCCAACCTGCAACAAAGAGTTCCCAGACGACCAAAAGTTCTGCAAATACGACGGAACGCCGCTTGCAGAAAAGAAAGCCGAAGCCGAAGCCGGCAAGAAATGCCCGAAGTGCGGTCGCACCTACCCTACCGACGCGGGATTCTGCATGACGTGCGGCGCAAAGCTCGTCGCGCTTGATGAGAAAAGCGTGTGCGCCTCTTGCGGAGCGGAGCTGCCTGAGGGCGCGGCGTTCTGCATGAAGTGCGGAGCGAAGGCGGGGGAAAGCGGAAAAAATGTTGAGGAGAAAATAAGCACACGAGATCTGCCCGAGATAGATGAGAACCACCTTGAGAAGTATGACCTCCCGACACTCTGCTGGGCGAGATACAAATGTAGAAACGATGAAGATAATGTTTTTTTAAAAAAACTCAATGAGTTCATAAAATTCGATGATGTGCTTGCGGAAGAAGAGCAGACGCAAGATAGCATATTACAATTACATCTTGCAGACTGCTACGACGAAGGCATAGGTTGCGACGAGGACATGAAGCAGGCATTCTATTGGTACAAGAAAAGCGCAGAACAAGGAAATGCAGATGCCCAATATGAACTTGCAGACTGCTACGACAATGGCACAGGTTGCGCAGAGGACAAGTATCAGGCGTTCTACTGGTACAAGAAAAGCGCGGAGCAGGGACATGCAGATGCTCAATTTTGTCTTGCAATCTGCTACAGCGAAGGCGAAGGGTGCGATAGGGATGACTACCAAGCGTTCTACTGGTACAAGAAAAGCGCGGAGCAGGGAGATGCATATGCGCAATTTTGTCTTGCAAACCACTACAGCCTAGGCAAAGGGTGCGAGATAAATGAGAATCAGGCATTCTATTGGTACAAGAAAAGTGCGGAACAGGGATATTTTGCAGGTGCTCAATATCAACTTGCAAACTGCTACTTTAGAGGCGAAGGATGCGACAGAGATGACACCCAGGCGTTCTACTGGTACAAGGAAAGCGCGGAACGGGGAGATGAAGATGCTCAATATCAACTTGCAAACTGCTACAGCGAAGGCGAAGGGTGCGACAGGGATGACACCCAGGCGTTCTATTGGTACAAGAAAAGCGCGGAACAGGGAAATTGTGAGTCGTTTCCCCCCCTTGCGAAATGTTATTTAAATGGGATTGGTTGTGAAAAAAATGAAAGAGAGGCATTTCTTCTATTTAAGAGAGCAGCAGAAGATTTAATAAACGGAACATCTTATGCAGACAAGGAGACTTTTAAGTGGCTTGGGTGGTGTTACCAAACGGGAACAGGCTGCATAAAAGACGAACACGAAGCATTCCGTTGGTACAAGGAAAGCGCTGAATCTGGTGATGCGTGGTCTCAGTATAAATTGGGAGATTGCTATCTGCATGGAATTGGCTGTGAAGAGAACAATTACGAATCCTTTCGATGGTTCAAAGAAAGCGCTGAACAAGGAAATGCAGAGGCGCAGTACAATCTTGCGTGGTGCTATCTGACGGGACGTGGCTGCAGCGTAAATAAAAATGAGGCCTTAAACTGGTATGAAGCGTCTGCGAAACAAGGGTATGAGGATGCAAAAAGTGGGTTGCTGATCCTTAGACAAGTCCTTAGACAAGAATGACGCAGGATTCGTTTGAGGTCGAATGCAGGATGACAAGAATCAAGCGTTCTACCGGTACAAGAAAAGCACAGAGTTTGGAAACAAGTCATCAAAGTAAGATTCGAATCTGAAAGATGAGAGAAATTTTTGGAGGAAAAAATGAAGAACGAAGAGGTTAAAGAGGTAGAAAATGAAGAGTTTCAAATTGACCACAAAAACTGTTTATAAAGAGCTATGGCAAGGAAGGGAATTTGCATGGGGAACGAAGAAGAGAGCAGGAGGAGCGGGGAGATGGATGCGATAGAAAAAGGAGGCGAAAAAGTGGAAGGTACAACACAACAGACACAACCAAATGCTGGTAGCAGCGAACAATCAATAAAGAAAAAACTGAAAGATCTCATGACCGACTGGCGAGAGACAATAAAGGGAAAGGAGAAGATAAAATTTTCAGATGATGAAAAAGAGTATTTTGCAGAAGAATATTTTTGTTCAGACGGTTTTTATCCTGGATATTTTTCCACTGAAAACAAAACAAAAATTCTTTTTATCGGAAGAGAAGCTCGGTATGCTTCCCAAAAAGATAGAGTAGAAAGCGATATCGAGAGCTTTAAAGAAGACGTAAAATGCGTAAATGCCTCTTCTTATTGGAGACGCATATTATATATTGCATACGGAATAGCAAATGAAGGTTGTATATATAGCGATGTTCCATATGCAAGTGAAATTTTGAATGAATTTTTGGAAAACGACAGATTTAACTTTGCGATAATGAACATCTCAAAATATTCTAATGATAGCAAAAATGGAGGAAAATCAAACTGGTCATTGATAAACAGATTTTTAAAGGATTCGGATCTAAACATCAGAAACTTCATAAGAGAAGAAATCGAGTTGCTAGAACCAGATTTGATCATAACCGCAAATTTATTTAATGGAAAAATCGACCGTACAGAACTTGAAAAAGTATTTTCTTTAACCAGATGTGACAGTATTGTCGGAAAAGTTGATTTATATAAAGTCACTATAAAAAACCGAACCATAAAACTAATGGACACATATCACTTCTCAAAACCGGGAAGTGACAAAACTCTGTATTACGAACCTGTTATGGAACTTTACAAAAAGTATTTCCATTCGGAAGACAGTATAAGATCTTAAAAAACAATCAAGGAGAAAAAATTCATGAAAATCTGTCCAACCTGCAACAAAGAGTTCCCAGACGACCAAAAGTTCTGCAAATACGACGGAACGCCGCTTGTGGAAAAGAAGACCGAGGTCGAATCCGGCAAGAAATGCCCGAAATGCGGGCGCACCTACCCTGCCGATGCAGGATTCTGCATGACGTGCGGCACAAAGCTCGTCGCGCTTGATGAGAAAAGCGTGTGCGCCTCTTGCGGAGCGGAGCTACCGGAGGGCGCGGCGTTCTGCATGAAATGCGGTGCGAAGGCAGGGGAAATCGGGGAAAGTGTGGAGGAGAAAATAAGCACACGGAACTTGTCAGAAATCGATGCGAAACATCTTGAAAAATACGACATTGCGACGCTGTGTTGGTTGTGGAACAGTAACTTTGAGTTACGAGACAAAGCGGATGATTTCATAAAAGCAGAAGACGTTCTTACAGAAGAAAAAAAATCAAACGATAAGGATTTACAATATTGGCTTGGAAGTTATTATGAAAAAATAGGCGAAGATAAAAATGCCTTTGTTTATTATCAGAAAGCAGCAAAGCAAGGATTAGAGGAAGCGATGTCCGCACTATCCTGTTGTTATCGATATGGAACAGGTTGCAAACAGGACTTCTATAAGGAGTTTGAATGGGCAAAAAAAAGCGGAGACAAGCGAGAATTTACAGATCCATTCTATATTGAAGAGTATTTTGCAGCTGATTGCAAAATCGATGGGGATAATTATATTTTCCAGCATCTCAAGATAGGGGCAGAAAACGGACTTGAAGAAGCGTATGTCAAACTAGCAGAATGCTATGAGAATGGGAATGGGTGCAAGAAAAACGAATATGAGGCTTTCAGATGGTATAAGGCTGCGGCAGACCGTGGCGACGCTTTGGCGAACTTTTCCCTAGCATGCTATTACGATGAAGGCAAAGTTTGCAAGCAAGATGATTACGAGGCATTCCGATGTATGAAGATCGCTGCAGATAGCGATGAAAGAATTTCCATACTTGCAAGATATTTTTTGGCCTGCTATATCGCAGATGGTTCAGGCTGCAAGGAGGATTTGGAGGAAGGACTGCGTCTGATAAAGCAGGCCATTATTGAAATGGAAGAATACGCAGATGAAAGTGATGCCATAAAGGATTATATAGAAAAAGGTCACGATTTTCTAAAAAGCATCCTGTGCACCATACAAGATGGAGAATACTATTACCACAACGGAAAAATCACCATAACCGCCGAGCGAGTGAACAACGTTTCCGACTTTGAAACTCGAAATCTCGAACTTGTCTTGTGGCTTACGAATTCTCCGCACAAGTATGGCGATGATATGAATGATATAGATGGCAAATTTATTGCAGAGCACCTATTTTATTCAGGTCTGAAAAAAGGCTTTGGATTTACTGACATAAATTGGACTGCGGATGTTGAAATTTCGTCGGCTCTTCCGCATGGAGAATACTATGTCGTTCTTACCGTGAACGAGGAATCAGAAGATGGCGAGAGCTGTCCAATCGTCGGCTGGAAAAACTTCGAAAGGAAGATTCGGATCTGAGAGATGGGTAGCTCCACAATGGCAGGAAAATCGGGGAGAAGTTTTATTTTGTTGGGAGAATGTAAATTATGTCAGATACTAAAGAATACGAAGAACGGATTGTTGCTTTTGTTGACATTTTGGGCTTTAAGCAACTCGTAAACGAATCTATAAATGATTCAAATAAAATAAGCAACATTTTTTCTTACCTAAAATATCTAAAAGCGTGGGAAAACGATGGGAAAAATGGCTGGTCAATAAAAAAAGAACTCTGTTTTAACCCAATAACTGAATCGATAACAAAAGCTCAAGAGGCTAAATATGACGTATCAGAAGAAACTTCTTGTACATGTTTTTCCGACAGTCTTGTTGTAAGCGTTCCTTATGATAACCAAAACATAAACGAACGTTTTTCTGCCCTTGTTGCAAACTTGCTCTATATCGGTGGCAAACTCATTCAAGCCGGAGTTGCTTGGAGAGGAGGCATGACAGTTGGAAAATTGATACATGAAGATAACATTGTCATGGGACCCGCTCTTATAGAAGCATATCAACTGGAACAAAATAAAGCAGTTTATCCTAGAATAATTCTTTCAGAAGTTTTAAGGGAAAAACTTGAACTGAATTTGTCTGAGAATGGTACGCAAAAATACCTGCATGACAGTTACGTTATAGAGTATTTCGATAGAGAGATAGGCTTTGATCAGTTACGCTATTTTGAAACGATATATAAAAACGACCTGGCTTCTACCCAAAATCTTTGTACTGAAACTTATAAACAAGAACTAGAACGTGCAAAAGAGTTTATAGAAAAGTCTTTGCAAAATCCATCTTATGATGTTCACACCTTGAAAAAATACATCTTTTTATTGCAGAGATTTAATCTCATGGAAATTTCATGTGATGTAAAAATCGATACAAGTCTTTTGACTTATTTTCTGTTGAAAATTTGATGTCATCATTCCCAAATAAAATCAAACAAAAAAAGGAGGCCCAACCCAAAATGCCAAAATTCTACTGCCAATACTGCGGCGGCTACGCCATCTCAATCCAGTCGCTCACGGCACATCTTTGCCCGCGGCATCCGCTCGGAGTAAACAAAGGAAAATGCGCGCTCTATGAGGGAGGCGAGAAAAGCGAGTACTACTGCAAATACTGCGGTTGCCGCGCACCATCGATAACGAGCCTGACCGCGAGGAAATGCGTGAGACACCCGGCCGGAGTGAACAAGGGAAACTGCGCGCCGGCGTTGTAAGAGTTGCGTCCAAAAAAAGAAAAAGGAGTTTTTTATGTTGAAGAAACAAGAGGAATTCATCGGGGAATTCAGAAAATTGAAGGAAGCCTTCGCCAGGGCGGGACTTTCGACAGAGAAAATCGAGTCGATGCTCTCGCTGCTCGGCGCACAGGAGCTGCTCGTTCCTGTCGTGGGGGAATTCAGCGCGGGAAAAAGCACGCTGCTGAACAGCTTCATCGGGCGCGAAAAGCAGATTCTGCCGACATCTGTCGCACCGGAGACAGCAATCGCGACTGAACTCAGATTCGGAACGGACGAGCGAATCGAGGCGATTGACAAGAACGGAAATGTCGCGAAAAGATTCTCCGTGGACGACTTCGCCTCGCTGAATTCACAGTCGGGTGATTTCTCTTTCGTGCGCGTCTACCTCAACAACTCGAACATCCGCTCAATCGAGCCGCTTGTCCTCGTCGACATGCCGGGCTTCGAGTCGCCGCTGGACGCCCACAACACCGCGATAAGGAACTACCTCAACCGTGGAGCGTTCTTCGTCGTCCTCGTCAGCGCATTGGACGGAACGCTCAAATCCACGTCGATGAGACATTTGAACGACATTCTCGAATACGAGCGAGACTTCGCCGTCGTCGTCTCCAAGTCGAACCTCATCGAACAGTCGAACCTCAAAAGCGTGTGCGAGAAAATCGAGAACGACATCGACGAGAATTTCATGCTCAAGAAAACGCCGGTCGCAATCGGCCTCGACGGCTCGAAAGCGATGGGCGACATCGTGCGCGCGCTCGACCCGGACTCTCTCTTTGAGACCATCGTCAGCCCCGCAATCAAGGACTGCCTCTACCAGCTTTCATCGAGCGTGAACGTGAAGAGTGCGGCGTTCTCAAAAAGCAGCGACGAGAACAATTCCGCAATCGACAACCTCAAACACGCCCTCGAAAAAATCAAGCGCGAAAGGGACAGGCTTCTTTCAGAATCGCGGAAGAACCTTGTGGACAACAACGTTCCTGTCGTCGTGAACGGAGTTGGAAAGGATTTGAGTTCGGCGGTGGAGTCCCTTGTCGAAATCGGCGTCAAGGGAAGCGCGGACGCCATGAATTCGGAGATTCAGGACATAATCCACAGTTCCCTGATACAGCACGTCAAAACGGCGGTCACGAACATGAGGGAGTCAATCATGTCGAGGTTCTCCGTGGAACTTTCCAACCTCAAGGAATGGGAGTCGTACTGCGGGGATGTCTCTTTCGCGACAAAGATTTCCGAAAATTCCGCCTTGGTCGTGGACAACAGAAAACCTATAGCTGAATTCGGAGGAGAAGTCGGAAACGCAGTGGCGAATGTCGCCTACAAGGTCCTCACGGGCATTCTCGCCATAACGACAAGCATTCTCAATCCGATTCTGGAAGTGCTGGTAATATTCCTGCCGGATTTGATACGGCACTTTTTCAAGAAGAAGGCAGAAGAGAGAGAAAGGGCAAAAAGAGCTGAGCAGGAAGAGCAGATGAGGGACGAGCTTCGTCAAGCATTGCTCGGCGATGTCATCCCGGCGATAAAAAGGGAACTTTCAAACAATATTCCAGGCATTCTTGAAGAAAACATCAGAAGTCTCATCGATGAAATCGGCAAGCGGTACGAGGACGTAATCGACGAAAAGCAGTTCGAAATCGAACAGGCGGAAAAACGCCGCGCCGAACATTCGGCTTCGCTCGATGCGGAGAGAACCGCTATCGTCACCGCAAAGAGTGAAATCGAGATTCTAATGCGTAAAATATTCAGCTAAAGGAAAACTGCCATGAAAATATGTCCGAAATGTGGCAGCGAATTTTTAGACGCAATGAACTATTGCAAGCATGACGGCGAGCCATTGATTGCAAAACTTGTGCCGCTAAAATCAAGCAGTCTTACAGACGAACCTTCTCCATCAGAAGTGGCGTTTGGCATAGAAAACAAAAAAAACTTTTTTAAGGAGTCTAACATGGCTACATGGAAACAAATCCGAGACTATATTCAGACGAATTTCAAGTCTGAGTACGATGAAGAAGAAGATACCTTCAAACTGATTTTTGAAGTCAACAACGGAAACGAGCAACTTGTCCTTGTTGAACGCTACAAAAATCAGTCACAAGACAACGACTGGATTGAAATAAGTGCACCTGTCGGTGCTGTTGGTAAAAATGATATCTTTGACTTGCTTGAGTCATTGTCAGGAAAAGTCTGTGGCGGAGCTGTAAAGTACGGGGAAAATGTTTGGATTAGAAGCACCTTACAAGTAAGCGGGGTAACAGCTGACGACATAAATAACGTCATGTGGACGCTTGCTGGAATTGCTGATGAGCTGAACGAAAAATTCGCCTGACGCAATCAAAAATATGCACACATTCTCATAAAACCAACCTCGTCAAAATTTGGCGAGGTTGGATGATTATACAGGAGAAAAAAATGGCAGACTTAGAGCAGATTATCGATATTCGAAACAAAATTCAGACTCTCGTGGATTCCCATCCCGATGAGCTTCACACCGCGCTGGCGCAGTCCGAAGCGTTCAGCGACACTGCAGAAAAACTCACAAAAGAATACGAGAGCAAGGTCAATCCGCTCAGGCAGCTTCACATCGGAATCGTCGGCAGGGTCAAGGCGGGAAAGTCGTCTCTCCTCAACTCTCTTTTTTTCGGCGGAAAAAACATCCTTCCAAAAGCCGCGACTCCAATGACAGCCGCTCTTACAAAGCTGTTCTATTCGGAAAAGCTCGTCGCCAAAGTCAATTTCTTCGAGAACGGCGACATCGAGGCGATAAAAAAAGGACACGAACGGTATTCAAAACTTCTTGCCCAAAAGGAAAGCGAGGAACGCGAGCGGCAGACGGAAATTTTCAGGAAAAGAAAGGGAGAGCCGACACCTTCGGACATGAAGGACATCGAGGAAAGAGCGAAAAGAAGCGCCCGCTCGAAACTCCGCGATGAAAATTTCTATCTTGAAGGACAGGCCGACCAATATGAGCTTTACATGAAGACTGATTCTTCCGTCAGGGAAAAACTCGGCAGTTCTGTGGAAATCCAGTTGAACGATGTGTCAGAGCTTGAGGGAAAACTCGCCGATTATGTCGGAGCGAACGGACGCTACACCGCAATCACGAGCAACGTGGAAATCGGCTTTCCGAACGAGAGCCTCAAGGACATCACAGTCGTGGACACTCCGGGATTCGACGACCCGGTGGCGAGCCGAGACGCGATGGCGAGGGACGCGCTCAGAATCTGCGACGCGATATTCGTCCTAAGCCCTTCCAGCAGTTTCTGCAACGCCGAGGACAAGTCGAACATAGAAAAAATCGAGAAGGGAGAAGGAATCCAGGAAGTTTTTGTCGTGGCGAGCCAGACTGACGGAGCACTTTGCGCGCCTGAATACGTCGGAAAAAGCGTCGCCTCCAATCTCTCGACAATCGTCTCGAAGATAAGCGGAACTCTCAACAGTATGCTCGACGGAATAAGAAGCGACGGACAGATGTCGGCTTCCGTGATAGACAAAATCGCCTCGCACTCAGGGGAAAATCTTCTCTTCACTTCGGGCGCGTGTCAATCCATGTGCGAAAGGTGGGAGCAGAAATCGACATGGGACGAAGAACTGACGCTTTTCTTCAACAACCTCAAAAACTCCTATCCATCTGAACTTGGAAGCGAGGATGATTCAGCCCTTGCCGTCCTCAAAAAAATCGCGAACATCCAGTCCGTCAAAGCTAAGATGGGAGAAGTCCGCGAAAAGAAGGACTGCATGAACTTGATTGAAGAGAGCGTGAAGGCAAAGCAGAGCGACATCGAGAATGGCGACATCGCAAAAATCGAAGAGGAGCAGCGAAAGATGGAAATGTCCCTTGAGAACATAAAAGGCGACATGGAGGATGCCCTCGAAAAAGAAACTGAAAAATTCACAGGGAAGCTCAAGCAGAACATGGGCAAAATCGTGGAAGACGCATTCGTGGACAGCCGCTCGGATGCAGACAAGGCGAAAGGCGAAGAAACCACGACAGAGCAGGAAGAATACACAGAGCACGTCAAGAAGACAAGGCAAGTACTCGTGGACAAGGAAACGTTCGGTTCTGGATTGGCTCGCTTTTTCGGAGGAATCTTCGAAAAAGAAGATTGGGGAAAAGAATGGAAAACAGAAGTTTACACAGAGCCTGAAATCAGAGTGAAGGACTATACCGTGTCGCACAAAACGGTGAACGCTCACAATGTCGCATCGACGATTCAAGACTTCGCCAACAACGTCGGACTTTTGCTGAACACCGAAGCAGACGGCATGAAAAAGGAGTTCAAGAAGAACGTGAAGCAGGCGATTCTGGAAGTGTGGGAAAAACACGGACTCGGAGAAGCCTGTTCCAACGCAAGCCGCAGCGAGCGTGCGCGAGAAGTCGCGAATCTCCTTCCCGACGTGGCTTTTGAGCTTGACTGGCGGATGCCGTCCGACATGAAAAGGAGCGGCAAGCTTTATGACGAAGACGCTGACGAATTTTTGTACCGTGCGGAAGACATGCTGAAAGACCTGCGGAAGTCGTACAACTCGAAAATTCACGAATTCGTGCACGACACTGAAAAATCAATCGACTATGAAGCGTTCACAAAAGGAATGTTCGACAAGATGAGAGAGGAAGCCGCAAAGCTTTCAGAGAGAATCAAGAACAAGAAAGAGGAAATGTTCAAATTCGAAAAACTCTCCGAAGAAATTGCCGGACTCAAAGCAGAAGTGGAGGCGTTGTGATGGCGGAGATTGAAAATTCGGAGAGCATGGAAAACCAGCTTCTTTTGGTGGCGACAGTCTTGGGCGCAAAGGAGCCGAAAGGCGCGCTCGCCGACAAGATGCGCGAATTCGACAGGATGCTCAACGAAGATTACGCTAAATTCGCAAGCATGGAAACGACATTCACGAACGATGCGGGCGCGTTGAAGGAGCTTCTGGAAATCCAATCCGAACTGAAAAAAGTGTCGCAGTTTCCCATGCTCTTCACAAAGAACATCGTGGCTGTGGCAGGCGGATTCTCAAGCGGAAAATCGTCGCTTTTGAACACGTTCTTTGCGGACAGCCAGATGCGCCTTTCCGTAGACATGAACCCGAAGACGGCAATACCAACGTTCGTCGTTCCCGCCAGCAGCACAAAAGTCACCGCCTACACTCCAGACGGCAGGCAGGGCGACATTCCGCCGAGGATTTTCAGCAAAATCGACCACGCGCTTATCGAACGGCTGAAATTCAACTTGACGAGCATAATGCCCTACGTCACGGTCTCGGCTCCGTTCAACGGCGACACGTCGTCGCTCTCCAACATCTGCTTTGTGGACACTCCGGGCTATGACGCGGCAGGAAAAGGCTCATCCGGCGACAGATTCATAACAAGCGACTCTCTCATGAACGCGTCCTCGATAATCTGGTGCGTCTCCGTGGAATCGGGCGACATCAGGCAGGACGACTTGAATTTCCTGAACGACGCTCTCGACAGCGGCGACAAAAAAATCTACATCGTCTGCACAAAATCAGACCGAAGGACACCGAGCGATGTTCAGAACGTCATGCGCAGGATATCGGAGACACTCGACGACGAAGGAATCGACATAGAAGGAATTTCCGCCATAACAGTGCAAGGTGGAAGACTCACGGAAACAGAGTTCGAAGATTTTGGCACGACGTTGTTGGGCTTCCTTGAGAAACAGAACAAGGTGAGCGTGAACACAGTCGCCCGCTGCAAGGAACTAACAGACAGGGTTTCAAAAGTGTTTTCGATGTACGAGTCTTCAATACAAAAAGACATCGAAAAATGCGAGAGAAAGAAGCAGATTGTCGCAGAGCGCAAGCGGGAATTCAACAAAAGGGTCAGCGAAATCGAGCGAAGATACAGGGATGTCGAAATCGACTTCGACATAGATTTCTCCGGGATTTTCGAGGACAGAACCGAAACCGACAAGACAAATCTTGATATGGCTGCGCGCATCCGCGATTCCATGTGTTCCATAATCCGCGCCGTATTCCCGAAACTTGAATGCCCGAAATGCGGAAAGAGAATCGACAACGACAGCCCGTTCTGCGTCCACTGCGGCGCAAGCGTTTTCGGCGACACGCATAGGAAATGCCCAAAGTGCGGCATCCCCATCGACGACGACACCGCCTTCTGCCCAAGCTGCGGCACAAAAATCAACTAGGAGAATCTAAAAATGAAAATATGTCCGAAATGCAACAAAGAGTTCCCCGACGACGTGAACTTTTGCAAATACGACGGAACAAAGCTCGCAGAGAAGAACGCAAAGACTGAATCCGAAAAGAAGTGTCCCAAGTGCGGCGCACCTGCCGTCAATGGCGCGAAATTCTGCAATATGTGCGGCAGCCCGCTCACAGCAGAAACAAAAACCAGCCCACAACCTAAAAGCATATCTTCTAAAAATACAGAGTCCCCACGGGAAAACGAATCCTGCGAAATGGTTTTCGTTGACGGAGGGAGATTTGAGAGAAAAGGATGTGACATTACAGTTAGCAGTTTTGAAATGGGAAAATATCCTGTGACGCAAGGGCTTTATGAGAATGTAATGCACAAAAATCCCTCGTCGTTCAGGGGACAGGAGCTTCCTGTAGAATGCGTGTCCTGGTACGATGCAGTTGAGTTTTGCAACGCACTGAGCAGAAAAGATGGTTTCGAGCCGTGCTATAGAGGAAAAGGCTCATCCGTAAAGTGCGACCTTACAAAAAACGGATACCGGCTCCCCACTGAAGCAGAATGGGAATTTGCGGCTCGCGGAGGAAACCAAAGCCGAGGTTATGAATACTCTGGAGGCGACAATGTGGAAGAAGTCGCATGGTATGAAGGAAATTCTAACAATAGAACGCATGAAGGGTGGAAGAAAAAAGCCAACGAGCTTGGTCTTTACGACATGAGCGGGAACGTTTGGGAATGGTGCAATGACTGGTATGGAGAATATCCAGACGAGGACGAAAACGACCCGTGCGGCGCATCGTCAGGGTCGTCCCGCGTCCTTCGTGGCGGCTCTTGGTACCACGGCAGCAACGCCTGTGCCGTTTCTTTTCGGAACCTCAACAATCCTGACAACCGTTACTACAACATCGGTTTCCGCATCGTCCGCTCAATGTAATCCTATGCCCAAGCTGCGGCACAAAAATCAACTAGGAGAATCTAAAAATGAAAATATGTCCAACATGCAACAAAGAGTTCCCCGACGACGTGAACTTCTGCAAATACGACGGAACGCCGCTTGAAGAAAAGAAAGTCGAAGCCGGCAAAAAATGCCCAAAATGTGGCATGACAAACCCCGCCTCCGCAGGCTTCTGCATGGCGTGCGGCACAAAACTCGTCGAAAAAGCCGAAGAACCTAAATGCCCCAAGTGCGGCACGACCACCAAGAAGAAGACTACGGATAAAGTCGCTATTGAAAAAGCAAAAGCAGATGGCATGAAGAAAGCGTTTGATTTTCTTTCAGATATAGGAATGAATTTAGACGATGAAATTGATGGCGAAATTCCGGTTTTATATGCCGCCGAAAATGGAGAAAACGAAATTCTCCAAGCTCTTTTGGATGCAGGAGCGGATGTAGACTGCACCGACGACGAGGGCAACACCCCTCTCATGAAAGCCGTTGAGAGCAACGAGAATAAAGCCGTAAAGATCCTTATTGATAATGGCGCAGACGTTAATATAGAAAACGACTACGAAGAAACAGCTCTCTCGTTTGCCCGTCTCTCCAACAACAAATACATTGTGGGACTTTTGCGAAAAGCCGGCGCAATTGACTAAGTTCTTCCGCATCGTCCGCTCAATGTAATCCCCCGCACGCACGGACTTCTTTTGCTCTTCTGGGGCAGTCCGTGCTGGCAGCCTGCGGCTTGAAGTCCCCCCTGCCCCCACCAGGCAGGTACTATATTGACCTATTTACAGAATCTGATACATGAAAATGCAGTTCGCATCGTAGGCGGGTTTAACACGGTCATAGACAAACTGCTCATCCTCTTTGGAAAGCCTCGAAAAGCCGAATGTGCCGTAATGGTCAATAAGCCTGTCTTCTGGAAGCGCATAAATGTACAGAGCCTGAACCCCCGTGAGCATCTGAATATGCTTTACGAGCGGCATGACGAATTTGTTGAATATTGTCGCACCAACTTTCCGGATATCCGGGTGAGACTTTCTATAAGAATCATTCACTGCAAAATTGGAAAGTTCCACGGACGGAACCGTAAAAATTCTTCCGTTTCCTGAATTGAGCGCAAACAGTCCCGTACGAAGCGCAAAATATCCCGCGATTTCACCGGACACTTTGTCTTTGACAAGATATGTGCGGTCAGCGTTGCTCGTCTCATTATGGGGAGCCAGTTCTTTTAGAAAACGAGCAAGGTTCTTTCCAGCTGGATTCTTAACAGTGAAATCCTGTATAAGGAGTTCATTGCTGGGAGAGTCGAAAAGATGCTCGTATGTAAAAGTTTTGTCATCGATAGGAGGAAGAAAACTGTTCATTCTCCCCCCTGTGCCACACGCTTTTCTGCAAGTTTCTGCTGGAGTTCTGCCATCTGCTCCTTGTGGAGCTGAGCTTCAAATTCCTCGACTTCCCTGTTCAAATTCGTGAAGTCAGGCTTCGCGCTAAAAAATCGGACAAGAAACTTGGAAAATTCTGAATTCGGGTCTTCCTTTATGAACTCGGTGTAGGACTTCTGATACATGACACACCCCCTATCTGTGATATATGGATAATATACCATAGAATTCGGGCTTTTAACAGAGACACACCTTCCCCCCTGCCCATCAAACAAAATCCACGGGCAGGGCAACCAAGTCCTCTTTCAAATACGCCTTTTTGTCATACAGGCAGAGAATCGTACCCTGAGCGCGTTTTTTTCCGCTTTCCTTGTCGAGCACGGAAAAGGCCTGAGCCATCTCTTTTGTCGGATTCGCGCTCATCTTTATTTCGACAGGATACAGAACCACGCTGGACACCCATGTTGACAAATATAAATTTGAACTTTAGATTTGTCAACAAAAGCGATTCCACTTCGCGTTTTTGAAGGGCATCCCGCAAAGAATCGAACAAACGACGTGGACACGCAACACCAATGCGGTAAAATGATAGGTCGAATGTCGAGTTTTCACAGTGCAATGGCAGAAACGAGCGGAAGCGGGGTTCCGTCAACAAAAACACTCAGCCACCGCGGAGCGGTACTGCCGTTTTTGTTGGCGGGTTCCCGCTGGGAGCTTGTTTCTGCAACTA
>JAGBIY010000053.1 GCA_017934745.1 Treponema sp.
CTCCCAGCGGGAACCCGCCCATCAAAACGGCAGTACCGCTTCGCGGTGGCTGAGTGTTTTGATGGGCGGAACCCCGCTTCCGCTCGTTTCTGCCATTGCACTGTGAAAACTCGACTTTCGCCCTAAAAAAATATGTTCTCGTTTGTCTGCCAATTTTACGCGCTACCCTTTGCGAAGTTTTCCCCTCAAGTAGTCCATCCGCTCCAGCTGCTTCTCTTTCAGGTGGATTTCGCCCAGCGTGGCCTTTCTTTTTTTCTCGATGATTGAAAGCCGCTCTCGCTCCGTTTCCGCGCCCGCAAGGTAGAGGCGCATATACCGCTCGATTTCCTCGCGGTCAAAGCCGAGGTCGTGGAGCGTGAGAATCAGGCTCAGGCGGTCGAGGTCGGTGTCGTCGTACTGCCACGCGCCCATCACGCGCTTCACTTCTTCGCACAAATCCCACTGATGGTACTCTTCAAGCACGTCGGGCGGGATTCCGTATTTTTCCAAGATTTCTTCCTTTGTCATGCTTTCATGATACTGACGGCAGAGTGTGATAGCAAATACTTTGTTTTTATTTCACAAAATGCTTTTTGGGCATATCACTTTGCCAAAATCCGTGCTATGCTCTCGGTATGGAACTGAGGGTATTGCGCTACTTTCTGATGGTGGCGAGGGAAGAGAACATCACTAGGGCGGCTGAGATGCTGCACATAACCCAGCCCACGCTTTCCAGGCAGATTTCGGACTTGGAGGAGGAGCTGGGGGTGCGCCTTTTTGAGCGGGGCAGCCACAAAATCCATCTCACGCAGGACGGGCTTCTTCTGAAGCGTTCTGCTCAGGAAATCGTGGACTTGGAGGAGAAGGCCCGCGCCCAGTTCACTCCAGATTCCGGGGGCATTTCAGGCGTGATTTCCTTGGGATGCGGGGAACTTGCCAGCATGGACACTCTTGCCCAATGGATGTCGGATTTTTGCGCGGAGGCTCCGGGAGTGAGCTTCGACATTTTCAGCGGGACTGCGGACGACATCAAAGACCGGGTTGAGAAGGGACTGCTCGACTTCGCCCTTCTTCTGGAGCCTGTGGACATTTCGGCCTATGAGTTCGTGCGTATGCGGCCTATGGAAAAGTGGTGCGCCCTCGTTGACGAAAAATCCTCCCTTGCCAAAAAGGACTCGCTCACGGCTGACGACCTCGCTGGATTTCCGCTCATCCTGCCTTCACGGGGCAATGTGCGAAACCAGGTGCTGAACTGGCTTGGACTCAAGGAAAACGAGGTGAATGTGGCTGCGACTGCGAATCTGCCCTACAACGGAGCGGCGGCCGTGCGACGGGGGCTTGGCGTTTCCCTCACGCTTTCGCTTTCCTGCCGGTACGCCGGCGTTGTGTCCGTTCCGCTTTCGCCGCCTCTGGAGCACGGCTCTGTGCTCGCATGGAAGCGGGGAATGCCGCATTCCAGGGCTGTGGAGAGGTTCATCACCATGGTGAGGGAAAGGAGAGGGGAGTGAGTCTCTTGCTCTATGTGCACTTCAAATCGACAATGCGGAGACATTGTGCTATGCTCACGTCTGTCACTTGAGAAACTTGTAAGGACTGAATAAATGATAAAAAAAGTTGCGATAACAAGTCTGTCCAGGGGAATTTTGGGAGAACCTTTTATATCCCACGAATTGGAAATAGGACTTGCGCGTCTGATCATTGTATTATTCCGTTTGGGATAAAGTGCACAGTCAACATTAACGAACAGACTATTGTGTTCAATCAGTAAAATCACATGCCAAAGATGCTGAGTCAACAAGCCGGTTTGAGCTTTAAGCACTTGCAGAGAAGATGCCATGAACATTCAGGAACAGTTTAACCTAGTGGCGAAAGAATACCCCCGCAAAAGCGGGGGGAGGAGAATCTGCAGTATAATCTTCCTACTTCAAGTATTTTCCGAAGAATTCCGCCAGTCGGTCGAATGGAATGTAGTTCTTGTCGCCGCCGTCGTAGAGGTCGGTGTGGCTGGCTCCGGGGACAATCACCAGTTCCTTGTTGTCGCCGGTGAGCCGCTTGAAGGCGTCCTCTCCAAAGTAGCGGGAGTGGGCCTTTTCTCCGTGCAGGACCATGACCGCGTTCCTGATTTCGTCTGAATAGGCGAGGAGTTTCGTGTTCAAGAGGGAAGTTCCTGCCGTCACATTCCAGCCGCCGTTTGAGTTAAGGCTGCGCTCGTGGTAGCCGCGAGGAGTCTTATAGTAGTCGTAGTAGTCCTTCACGAAATATGGAGCGTCAGCCGGGAGCGGGTCGACAACGCCGCCGCCCAGTTTGTAGGTTCCGCCTTGCTCCACTGCCTTGTAGTCCTCTATGCGCTGGGCCATCAGGGCTTTTCGGGCTTCGTTACGTGCGTCGGCAGAGTTCGCGCTGTCGAAGTAGCCGTTCGCGGCCACACGGCTCATGTCGTACATTGTTGAGGCAACGGTCGCCTTGATGCGGGTGTCGATTGCCGCAGTGTTCAAGGCCATGCCGCCCCAGCCGCAGATTCCGATGATTCCGATTTTTTCCGGGTCGATGTTGCTTCTGGTGGAAAGATAGTCCACTGCCGCCATGAAGTCCTCGGTGTTTATGTCAGGGCTGTTCATGTAGCGGGGCTCTCCGCCAGACTCTCCGGTGAAGCTTGGGTCGAAGGCGAGTGCGATGTAGCCGCGGCTTGCCATCTCGTTTGCGTAGAATCCTGATGACTGTTCCTTGACCGCGCCAAAGGGACCGCAGATTGCGATTGCGGCGTTTCCTGTGGCGGCGGCGTTTTTCGGAGCGTACAAGTCTCCCGCCAGCTCAATGCCGAAGTGGTTTCGGAATGTGACTTTCGTGCGAGTCACATTCTCGTTCAGTTCAAAGGTATAATGCTCAGCTCCAGTGCTGATTTTTGCCGCCGTCGTATTCATTGTTGCCTCCGTTGTCTTGCAGGAAGTCGCCGCGAGCGCAAGGGCGACTCCAGTCAATGCGATTGTTTTTGTGAGCTTCATATTTGCCTCCGTGATTGTGATTAGAATATAGCGGAGAAAATCGGTTATTACCAATATTTTGTTTCTATGGCTGGATATGCCTTTTATGAATGACAGCCGCTTGAAAAACTGCTATGATTCTTCCATGGAACTTCGCGTATTAAAATATTTTCTGGAAGCCGCCCGTCTTGGAAACATCACCAAGGCGGCGGAAAATCTCAATGTGACCCAGCCCACCATGAGCCGTCAAATAAAGGATTTGGAATACGAACTTGGTGAAAAGCTGTTCGAGCGCACGAACTATGCCATTCGCCTCACACCTGCGGGGGAGCTTCTGCGGGAGAGGGCGGAAGACATCCTTTCCATGGCGGACAAGACTCTGCAGGACTTCAAATCCCTAAAAGAAGACGAAATTTCCGGGGACATTGCCATCGCCTGCGCCGAAAGCCGCAATATTTCTTTCCTCGCCAAGTGCATAATCCGCCTAAAAAAATCCCATCCACGAATCCGCTACCATCTCTACGCGGGAGACAGCGAGAGGGTTCTTGAAAAACTTGACAAGGGTCTTTTTGATTTTGCCGTAATCGTTGAGAATGTCGATGTTGAAAAATACAATTCAATCACGGTCCACGCCGTCGATCGCTGGGGCGTTGTCATGCGCCGTGACTGCCAGCTTGCGGGTCGTGATTTCATCGAGACTGCCGATTTGGTCGACAAGCCTCTCATGGTCTCGCGCCAGGCGCTTTCTGCGGATCTGCCAAAATGGTTCGGCGACGACACCGCCCATCTCAATGTGGTCGCCACTTTGGATTTGACTTACAACGGAAGCGTCCTCGCAAGGGAGGACGTGGGATATCTTCTTACGTTTGACGGACTTGTGGACACGGGGGCGGACTCTCCACTCTGCTTCAAGCCGCTCATGCCGGAACTCACGACGAACATGTATGTGGTCTGGCGGAGAAAACAGCAGTTCACGCGGGCGGGAGAAGTTTTTTTGCAGACGATGAGAATGGTTTTGGAGTAATCAGCGCGCCGCCTCGAAAATCTTCCGCATGTCTTCTTCGTAGAGGACTTTCGCGCTTCCGACTTTGCCGCCGGTCGCGATTGCGCATTTTTTCGCAAGTTCGGTGATTTGCTCGTCAGTAGGGCTGATTCCAAGCTCCCGAAGATTCGTAGGCATTTTGATTTCACGGTAGAAATTTTCCATTGCCTCGATTCCTTTGAGGGCGATTTCTTCGTCAGAGCCGGAATTTTCTACATTCCAGACTTTGATGGCGAATTTTTTGAACCGTGGAAGGCAGTCTTTGTAAACATAGCGAGCCCATGTTCCCCAGATTGCAGCCAGACCCGCTCCGTGAGCCACATCGAACATTCCTCCAAGCTCGTGCTCAAGTCGGTGGCTTGCAAAATCGTTTCCGCCGTTGCCCAAGCCTGTCAAATCATTGTGGCTCAGGCTTCCAGCCCACATGATTTCCGCGCGGGCGTCGTAGTCGTTTGGATTTTTGAGCAGAATCAGCGTTTTTTCGATTACAGTCCGCATGAGTCCTTCGGCGATTGAGTCCGTAATCTGCATGTTCCCGTTGCTGGTAAAATACCGCTCCATAGTGTGCATGAGGATGTCGGTTGAGCCGCACATGGTCTGGTATTCTGGAAGGGTCATTGTAAGCTCAGGATTCATAATCGCGAACTTCGGCCTGCAAGTGTCGGAATTGCTGCCCCGCTTTTTCCAGCCCTCTTCGTTGGTGATGACCGCGCTGTTGCTCATCTCGCTTCCGCTGGCCGCAATCGTGAGAACGACACCAATCGGCAGGCAGTTTTTGGGCGAATTCTTCTTCTCGAAAATATCCCAGACATCAAAATCATTTGCCACGCCGTAACCGATAGCCTTCGCGCTGTCAATCACGGAGCCGCCACCCACGGCGAGGATGAAGTCCACGCCCTCTTTCTTGCAGAGAGCGATTCCCTTGCGGACAAGGGAGAGCCGGGGATTCGGAACAACGCCTCCCAGCTCCGAATAAGAAATTCCCGCCTCGTCAAGCGATTTTTTTACGCGGTCAAGCAATCCCGTCTTTTTGACCGAGCCGCTTCCGTAATGAAGCAAGACCTTTTTGCAATCCTGAGCGGCGACAAGGCTTCCAACCTGGGATTCTGTGCCTTTTCCGAAAATGACTTTTGTGGGCGCGTAGTATGTGAAATTGTTCATGGGAGATTCTCCTGAGATTTGAATTAAAACATTCTACTCTGGAATCATGAAAAAGTGAAATTTCTTTTCGCATAGGGACTGGCATTGCGGCTGGCGTTGACGAGTTGATTTTTTCAAATTGTCCATGATAGGTTTTTGCTCGTAGATTACCACGCTTACTCGCTCTTTACGCTCTCTTCCACAGTCCTCGATACATTCACGGCTCCGCTTTCAATCAGCTCCAGCATGATTTCCACAAGCGTGGGGTCGAACTGGCTGCCCGAGCAGCGTTTCAGCTCGGCTTTCACAAAGTCCATGTCCAGCGCCTTGCGGTAGACGCGGTTCGCGGTCATTGCGTCGAAAGCGTCCGCTATTCCGATGATTCTCGCGTTCAGGGGAATTTCCTCGCCCTTCAAGCCGTTGGGGTAGCCTGTTCCGTCGTAGCGTTCGTGGTGGAATTTCGCGCCCTCGTCTACATGGGGAATCAGGGTGAAGTCCTTTAAAATGTCGCCGCCAATGCTCGTGTGGGTTTTCATCACTTCGTATTCCTCGTCGGTCAGCCGGGCTGGCTTGTTCAAAATCGAGTCTGGCACGCCGAGCTTTCCGATGTCGTGCAGAAGGCCTGTCTTTCTGATTTGCTCCAGCTCGCTTTCGTCGAATCCCAGTTCCCGTGCAATCATCACGGCATATTCCGACACGCGGAATGAGTGCCTTCCAGTGCTCTTGTCCCTGGCTTCGACCGCGTTTGCGATGGCGAAAATCGTCTCGTTTCCCATGCGGACCTGCTGCCTGATCGCCTCGATTTCCCGCTTCTGTTTCTCCGCCCGCCGCCCCTGCACGGTCGCCGTGGCATACCAGGTTAGCCACACAATCGCCAGGGCCGCCACGCCAACGGTGTAGAGCATGAACCACCAGTTGTTGTAGATTTTGAATGTCTTGGTGAGGGGGTAGACCGATTCCTCCACAATCTCCCGGCCTTTAGAGTCCAGCACGGCGATATGGAAGCGGTAGTCCCCTGCCCGGAGGTTCGTGTAGATTACGCTGGAAAGGTCGTTCTGAAGATAGACCTGTGGCTTTTCGTCCACTCCTTCGAGAAAGACGGTGATGTAGGGTGTGCTTATGGAGTAATTGATGATTTCGGGGACGATTTCAACCGTGTCGGTCTCCGCCGGAATGACAAAGGGAATGTCCTTTTGGACGATATGCCGCCGTCCGTCAAGCAGAACCGATTTCAGCTGGATTCTGTATGAATGCTCCGCCTTGTCGTAGGTGTTCAGATTGATTTTTGACGCACCGGTGTCGCAGGAAAGGTAGAGGTCTCCGTTTTCGTCCAGATGATTCCATGAATTTGCCGTGAAGGAGCCGCGCAGTCCTTTCTTCAAGTCCAGAAGCTCATAGTCGAGCTTTCCCCCGGAAAGCAGCTCGTCCCTGTTCACCACGAAGATTCCCGCGCTTGAAGTGACGAAGATGTTTTTGTTTTTCCATACTACGAGGTCGTAGTTGTTTGCGTAGGGAAAGTTTGAGAGCTTCTTGACAGAAATTCCCCCTGCGTCCGAAAAAGTGATGTAGCACAAGCCGTTGCTCGTGACTGCGAACACGCTGTCCGTGGGTTTTTCTCCGTCGTAGTCGTTCACGGTGCGGAGGATTATGTTCGAGGAAAGCCCGTTCGCACGCTTTATGAGACGTTTGATTTCGAATTTTGATTCCGCTTTCCTGATTGCCGCAAGCCCTCCGCCGTCGGTGCCGGCAAGCAGAATCCCGCCGGAGGTCTCTCCCAGAGACAGAATAATGGGATTCTCAAAGCCGTCATTTTCCCCCAGCCACTGCACGATTTCTCCGTTCTGGACAAAGGCAAGCCCGTCGCTTGTGCCAGCCGCAATCGTGCCGTCGGAAAGGGCTGTCACAACTCGGAACTGATGCCCCTGTCCGAAAGAAGAGATTTTTCCGTCCGCACTGGCCTGCACCAGCCCCCGTGATTTCGTCGCGAGCCAGAGAGAGCCGTCCGGGGCTTTTGAAAGGCATCTGATCCGAGTCCCTGAAAGGTAATTCGTGAGGGCGTTGTTCAGCGGAAGCCCTGTCTCTCCGTTTATGGCGAAAAGTCCGTCGTCGGTGGCAAAATAAAGGTCGTCCCCAAAGCGGGCGGTGGAATTGACAACGGAAACGGGAAGCCCCGCGGAGGCGTAGATTTCTGAAAATGAAGTCTCGCACATCTTTAAGATGCCCAGCCGCGACGAGGTGAACCAGAGGTTCCCCTGGTAGTCTTCTGTCATGTTGTCGATTGAGTTGTTGAAAGCCCCTGTCTCAATCATGCAGAAAACGCCGTCCTGCAGATAGCCGACTCCGTTGTCCGCGCAGATGAAGAGCAGGCCGTCGTGGAATTCAATGGAATTTATGTGGCGGAAGCCTTTGCAGGGAAGGGTGTTTTCCAAAATCGCCTCATCCTCCGTCACCGAAAAAGAAAGCATTTTGCCGGATTCGGTGGAAGCGTAGAGCCTTCCGTCCGGGGCGAAACTTGTGGCGGTGAATTTTTCGCCCGTGGCGGAGGCGTCCCACATTGTTTTTGAGCCGTCGAGGACGAAGAATTCTCCCCCCGCAGTCACCGCCGCGATGTGGCCGCTTTCATCCGCGCTCAAAGAAACTGCCGCCTGAATATGGGGAACTATCTCGACAACTTTGAGTCCGTCGGCAATGGTCAGCACCGCAAGCTCTTCTGCCGTGCCCACATAGTAGAGTCCGTCGGAGGAGCGGGTGATGCTGCGCACCGCATCTGCCGGAAGCCCGTCCTTTTCCTCCAGCACATTCATCACCGTTTCGTTGATGACGATGGAAAGGCCGTTGTCGTTTGTGCCGACAAAAAGCCGGCCTTCATCGTCCACATAAAGGGTCCTCACCGCCTTGATCGAGTCAAATTCGCTCATCAGGCGGAATTCGTGTCCGTTGTGGCGGTAGAGGCCTTCGTACGTCCCAATCCAGAGAATACCGTCGTTGGTCGTGGCTATGTCGTTCGCCCTGCCGCCGGAAAGCCCGTACTCCTTGTTGTAGATTGTGTGGGCGAATGCGTTGTAGTTCCTGACCTGGGCGGAAGCTTCCTGTGGAGAAGAAAGTGGAAACAGAATGGCGAAAAACAGGGCGGGCGAGATTTTCAGGATTTTCGGGAGAAATGGTTTTACAGTTCGGTAAAGGCGGAGGAAAAGGAAGAGCAGAACCAGTGTGAACACCTTGTCCAAAAAGTCCACATAAAACTGGCCCAGGACGATGCAGATTGGATGTGGCACTCCCCATGTGGTGAAAAGCTCCACGATGCCGTTTCCCCAGTTGTTCCCCACGTCGCCGCCGTAGAAAGTTACGTTGAGCACCACTGAAATGAAAGTGCAGATAAGGGTGACGAGCACGGAAAGGCTCATCGTCTTGAGAAGCGTCTCCAGCCATTTCCTCCTGGCCATGACGCCGACGATGACGGCGATGAACACGCTGGTGAGGGCGTAGGCAAATGAGATTGGGTTGATGAGCCCGTGGAGGATGTTGCCCGAAACTCCGACAATGGCGCCGCAGACCGGTCCCAGGGCATAGGCGGCAAGGAAAGTGCCGAAGCAGTCCGCCCACAGAGGCAGGTTCAGCGTGTCCGCAATGACGCGCCCGCCCACGTTCGACATCATGCAAAATAGGACCAGCAGGATTGTCTGGCATGGCTTGTAGGGATTCTGGGGGGTGTTCGTCATTTTTCGGTCTCCTCGATGTTCTTGTCGATGTTCTGGTTTTCCTTCATCAGCACCGTGCCGATGATGCAGAATGGTTCGCCCGTGTAGTCCATTCGGATTGTGTAGTGAATGCTGCAGGGCCTTTTGCTGGACTTGATTTTTGTTTCGATTTTTCCGGGGCTTCCTTTTTTCGCCTTTGCCAGCAGTCGCAGCATCTCCACGTCGGAGAGGGTGAAAAGGCTTCTGATTGTCGCGTTCGAGACGTCTTTGATGGCGCATTCCTGTTCTGCCGCGGTGTTGCAGAGGCTCACCGCGCCGTCGAGGTCGAAAATCAGCACGGGAACGTCCACCGAATAGAAAATTTCCTGGCTCACGTTTTTTACGGTAGGTGTGAAAGTCAAGTGCTGCCTTACCGCTATCCAGTACGAGAAATAGACAATCGAGAAGGCCAGGCTGTAGAGAAATGTCGGATATTTCTTCGCGAAGGGAAGGTTGAACATGTCGGGGAGGGCGGCGAACAGGAGTACAAAATTCGCGAGAATGATTTCCACCACGAAGAGCCTGTCCCTTTTGTTTTTCTGGATTTTGTACCATTTTATTCCGTGGTGCAAGAGCGTGATGCAGATGACGCTGACGAAGGAGTAGTGGAAAAGAAAGGCGCCTGTCATCTTGTTTTCGTATGCCGTGTGAAAATCATAGCGGACGTAATTGAGGGCGGAAGGCCGTCCGAAAATAAGCAAATCGAAAAGCGCATAAAGGGCGAAAATTCCGATGGTGATTCCGCGAATTCCAGGCTTTCGCTTTAGTTCCATGGTGAGGAACGAAAGCTCCATGAGCAGGAACACATCTATTCCGTAAAGACCTACCAGACGGGGAATGAAGGCGTACTCCGCATAGGGCATGAAGCCCATGACGCCATATCCCGCGCAGATGAGAAAAACTGCGATGGAAAAAAGGTGCGTGTATCCCCGGACATAGCCGGCTTCCTTCTCCTGAACGTAAAAGGAGGTTCCCGCCGCAAGTGCGAGAACGGCAAGTGAAATCAGAATCAAGTTCAGGACGATGCCCAGCATTTTTTGTCACTCCTCCACCGTAATCACATCTTTAAGGACATAGCAGAAACTGGGCGCGCTTCGCGTCTCGCACTCGATGAAGGGCTTTCGCAAGTCCCATACATCGTTTTCGTCGAATGGATTCACGCCCGAATAATTTCCTTGAAAGACCGTGATGTTCCCGTCCTTGAAGAGCTGCACTGCTTTTTCAAGGGCTTCCTCCGTGCCGGGGGCAAGGATGTGGCGGTTCAGCCCCACAATCTCAATCCAGCCGCGGTCGAAGCCTGCTGCAGAGTCCTTTGTCGTGTAAGGGCTTTTTACGATTTTTTCGATGGATTTTCCGGAAAGGACAGCCTTCGCTGCTCCCAGAATGTAAGGTGCCCAGTCAATTCTGCATGAAACAAGGGAAGTGGTGGGGGCGACGTCGGTCATGCTCTGGTTGTAGCCCACATGGAAGACCGTTCTGCCCCTCTTGACGCTGGCTTCTTCGCAGGCGATGGCGGACCCCGCCGTGTCGGAGTGCTGGCTTATGATGACGCAGCCTTCGTTTATCAGCTGCTCCGCCGTTTTCTTTTCGATTACGTGGTTGCTCCATGTGTTCGTGTAGCGGACGAACATCTCCGCTTCCGGGACGATGCTGCGCACGCCGAGAAAGAACGCCGTGTAGCCGGAAATCACCTCCGCATAGGAGAAAGCCCCCACATAGCCCACCTTTGCCTGATTCCGCTTTATTTTGCCTTTGGAAATCAGCTCCGAAAGCTTCATCCCGGCGATTATTCCGCACACATAGCGGCCTTCGTGTATTGTGCCCATAAAAGTGTGGTAATTCGGAAGAACCGGCTCCTTGTCGGCAAGGTCGCCGGTGGCATGGCAGAATTGAATTTCGGGATGTCTCTCCGTGGCTTCCTTGACCGCCTCTCCGTGCCCGTAGCTCACGGCGAAGATAAGGCGGCAGCCTTCCGCTACCAGGTTCTCGATGGCTTTCTCGCATGGCTCGCCGCTTTCGCCCACATTGTACTTCGCGAAAACCTGGACCCGCTCCCCGAAAGCGTCTTCCAGTTCCGTCTGTGCGCGAAAGAAATTTATGGTGTAGGCCGTCGCCCTGTCCGCATTGTATATGAATCCGACTTTCAGGACTTTTGAATCCTCGCTGCCGGAAAAAACTTTTGTAAAAAGAAACATCGCAGCCACACCGAAAATCACGGTGAGCGTAGTCAGCACGTATTTGTTTTTCATGATGACAACCCCGAACACCTCTTTGATAGTCTATTTCAATTTAGGTCGAATGTCGAGTTTATGCATACCGTAGTTGCCGAAACGCGCTCCCAGCGGGAACCCACAGCCGAATGCGGCAGTACCGCTTCGCGGTGGCGTTAACATCGCTTGCGATGTTTCGTGTATTCGGCTATGGAACCCCGCTTCCGCTCGTTTCGGCCATTTCTCTGTAAAAACTCGACTTTCGCCCTACAAACTTAAAATTGAGCCGATTATCTACTAGGAGGAAAATATGGGAGACGCATTGGGAAAAGGTCTTTTGGCAGCTTTTTTGGTATTTTGCTTTATGGCACTCACGGGCGGAATCGCGCTCATTTCGGGGATTGTCGCGCTTTTGGCGCACGGTGTGGCGAAGACCGTGGCGGCGTGGATTTTCGGCATAAGTCTGGGGCTTTGCAGCCTGCCGATTTTGGGCGGAATCCTCAATTCGCTCAAAGACTCCGCCGCCGTAGCCCGATACCACAGGGAATACAAGAAGGAGCGCACAAAACTCATTCTCGCGGTTGAAAACCGGGACATCAAGAAAGTCAAGAAGCTCATCAAAAGGGGCGCGGACGTGAACGAGGGCAAAGGCTACCGAACGCCGCTCATCGTCGCCTGCGAGCGCGTCAGTGGCTTGGGATACAAAGACAAGGTGAGCGACTATGACGAAATCGTGAGGATTTTGCTTGACGCGGGAGCAGAGCCTGACCTTGTACGCGAGGAGTTTTGGAGTTATGAATACAGCAAAATTGGGTTCAAAAGAATCAACGCTATGCCAGTCGCTATTGCAAAAGACAGGGACAATGCGGTGAAGATGCTCATCGAACACGGCGCGAACATCGACACCTACGAGGAAGAAATCGACGAAAACGGCAAAAAAGTGCTTGTGGGAAAGGACTTTATGCCGTTTCAGTGGGCGCTTTCGACTTGCTCCTACAAGTGCGCGAAGGTGCTTTTGGACGCAGGAGCGAAGACGGGCTTTTATATGTACGGCTACAATTCCGAGTACGGCAAGAACGAAAAGAAGACGATTTTGATGGAGCTTTTTCACGGACACGAGACAGATTACGACATCGAGGCGAAAACCTACGTTCTTTCAAAAATCCTCGAAACATGCGACGAAGAGGACGTGAACCGCCGCGACGACAAGGGAAAAACGGCTCTGCACTGGGCGGCTTCTCAATACGAATGGGACGAATTGAAAACCCGGCTTGCCGTTCTTCTTGTGGAAGCCGGCGCGGACGTGAACGCGATAGACGACGAGGGCAAAACGCCGCTGATGTATGCGGTGAAGGAAGTTGGATTATGGCGCGATACGGCTTTGGAGTCGGTGGGCTTTATGGTCTCCCACGGCGCGGACATCACGCTGAGGGACAAAGATGGCAAGACTGCGCTCGATTTGTTCACTGCTGACTATGCCGATAGAAAACTTGACGGCAAAGAAAAAGAGAATTACGACAAAATCGTGGAACTTCTCACGCCGAAGAAAGTCAAAAAGATTACAGCGAAAATCCCTGAACTTCCAAAAAGTCAGTTGATAGCAAAAGCCCCAGAGCCGGCGCAGATGCCGAATCCTGAAAAATCCGCTTTTTCCGAGGAAAAGCACTTGGAACTGAACGACATGGAAGACAACTGGTAGGAAAATGATGAAGATACTGTTTTTTGTGCTGGAGTTTTTCTATGCGTTTGCGAATCGGCTTCCCAGAATCGAAAATCCTTTTCAGTTGTCTTCGCGTCCTGCAAGCGTCGAGAACACGGTTTTTGGCGGCTCGGCGTTTTCTTCGCTGTATTTTTCCGCCGACGGCTTTGTGTACGAGGCGCTGGGAAGCGGCGGGGGCTATTTTTTCCGCGACGTGCTTTATCATTACGAGGAGGACGGCGAGGGCGTTGTTTTAATGGACGCGAGCGGCAAGGAAAAGCGATTATATTGGAAGAAAAATGCGCTCGTGGAAGCAGGGGACGGCGACGGCGGAACGGTTTTGCCGACTTCATACCGCGCGCGCTTCACCGCACGGCCGAACGCGCTTTCCGGCAGGGCGTTCCGCGGAGAAACGGAATCTCGGCTCGGCATTGAAAGCCAGTTCACCGTGATTTTCTACGAAAACGGCGAGTATGCGCTCGGCTGGCGGTACATCGGGGACGGACATCTCAAGGGCGGCGACAGCAAGGATTATTTCGGGATTTATGAATACAGCGCGCGCACAAAGAAAGTCGTTTTGCCCGAAGCGGGGCATTGGTGCAGGCGGGATTTCGTCTATGACAGCGAGAAGAACACGCTCACGGGAAAGACGGACGACGGAGATGAGTTTGTGATGACGGAAATCTCGTTTGAGGAGCTGGGGCTTTTCAAAAACGAGACCGTCTTGAAATACGGAAAAGAGGCGAATGAACTCGGCGCGAGCGTCCTTCATTATTCGCGCTTGGGGTCGCAGGTGGAACATTCGGCGCACCGATTGAACTGGAGCAATTACGAAAAGCGTTTCACTCGGCTGAACGATTATGTGTTCTACCGCCTTTATATGCGGAATGACATCGAAAAATACAAAGTCGAACGGAATTATGTGCCGTTCGTGCCGTCGGCGGATTATCCCGATTCGTTTGCGGTCGTCACCAAGCGCAACGAGGTGGAGCTTGTTTCGGCGCAATATGAGCGGGTCGGCGTGTTCGCCCACACGGATTATCACGGAACTGCGCTCAATGTCTTCGACGTGCCGCAGGACAATGTGGTGGCGAAGTTTGCGGACGTGCCGCTGTATGTGGAATACAAAGTCTGGGGCAATTTTGCGACAGCGTGGTATCAGGTCTATTCGGTTCGCTTCGACGAGGAGGGCTATCCGCACAAGGGCGAGGAATTGGGCTGGATGGTGCATTACGACGTGAGGTTTTACGGCGATATTGCCGTGAACTTTGCCGACAGCGCGGAGGATTTGCGGAAGCGGCACAAGACAGAGCCGAAAGCGGAAAAGACTGCGGAAAATGCAGAGGCGAAAGCGGAGAAAACGGCGGAGAAAGCGAGCGATTCGCGGACGGCGGCGGAGAAAAAGAGGGCGAAGGCGAAAAAGGGGACGATTTTTGCGCTGGCTCTTGAGGGCGTTCCGTCTTCCTACAAGGATTTTATCGGCAGGGGCGGCGGTTATTTTGTTCGAGGTCCAGAAGAAGCGGTGGGCACTGACCAGGAGAACGGCTGGGTTACGAAATGCCTTGTGGGGCTGAAAAACGGCGATGACGAGGTGTATTTCATCGAATATCTTGAGAACAAAAAGGAGTGCGCGATTGACGACATCTTCATCATGGCGCAGTCGGACGATTTGCCGCTGTCGAAATACATCGGGAAAAGGAAAAAGGATATTCTGAAGGATTTTCCGCTGGGCAAGGGAATAGACGACCGTGATGATGTGGACAAGCTCCAATACGACTGGGCGGACATGACGATTGAAGTGTATCTTGAGTTTATGACCGTAAGACAAATCAAAATCACGATGAAGAAAAAAGAGGACATCGGGAAAACGGCAAGGCAAATAAAAAAGGAATGGTGGGCGAATCATATTGGATTTGAACATGACTTCACGGTCTCTCGGAACGGCTCGGAGGTTGTGGCACTCGACTTCATACATGCGCTGACAGGCGACGAATGGAAAGACCGAAAAGACCCGTCGGCTGTTCTCGAAGAATTTTTCATCAGTTATTTTTCTCAAAACGACGAATGGAAAAGCCTTGTCGCTGCAGGCGATGACAGGGAAGAGCTGATTGCGCAAATGCAAAAGGCGCACGGGGAGTTTTACGGCAAGGTCGATAAAATCCGCATCATAATCAATCCCGCAAAGTTTAAGGACAGCGGCGGCGGAAGGGCGTTCCACACGGTGAGCATCGCGTACACGCACAATGGCGACGCGGACGTGAAAATCGCCGAGGTCGCGATGATGCAAGACGGCGGCGGCAACTGGCTTGTCGTGGAACTGCCGATGTAGGATTGAAAATGATGAAAGCAAAGAAGACTATTTTTATCGCACTGGCTGTTTTTTTGCAAATCACGCTGTGCGTGTCGTGCGTGAGTACGCCAAAAGAATCGGTGATTTTGGAGCTAGACAACATCGCGCTTGACGGCGAACAATGGATAAAAGTTCAGAACATCGACAAGAACACAGGGAAGCCGATTGCGAACGCTGAATGTGCCGTTTATCTGCTCAAAGAGGACGGCATCGGCAGAATCGTCACAAAGACCGAC
>JAGBIY010000054.1 GCA_017934745.1 Treponema sp.
TAATAAAATGTGTAGAAAAAGAATTAGATAATAAATATATAAATTTATGGTAATATCATGGAATATTTTAGAAAATCTGTTCAAGCCAGATTTTCTAAAATTATTTGAACGTTAGGGCTTGGACGAAGAAGCGGTAGTATGCGGCTTTACGCCGCTTGAAAAATAAATAATAATAGAAGTATAACTTCGAATAAGGTACAGAATAATTCTTAAAGAAAAAAAGGAATTAAGAAAGCTAATTCTGTATAAGATATATATTTGCTATAACAAAGGTTCGTAGCCGACACGCGGTCAAGCCGCGTGCGGTACAACCAATTGTTATGTGGACGCCCGCACTGGGTCGCTGGAATTAAAGAATGAAAAAGAAATTAATAATTTTATTTATCTTAGTTTTAACTAAAAGTTTATTTGCAGATGAAAAAATATTAGATGATTTTATATCCAAAATAAATAAAGAAAACACCTGGCTGCCTGTAGAATACTTGCAATTAATTGAACATACAGATAAAAATTATATAATGAATTTTATTCCAACACTTGATAAGTATTTATATCTTGTTGATTATTTAGATAAGAACTGTACTTGGTATGATGAACATGTTTTTAGTTTTGAATCAATATCTCTTGAAATAATGGAAAAACAATCTGATAAAAAGATTGAATATGTTTCTTTTCCTAATAATTGGGAATACACAATAAAATCGATACAATATCAATCTTATTTTAATTTATTATTAACACAAACAGAAACTTCACTTTATAATACACGAAATAAAACACAAGGAAGGCTGTGGGAACCGAATGTTAAATTAAGTATAGATAAAATAACACCTCTTGAATCTCTTCGTAAAACACCTATATATTCCGAAAATCCATCATATTATGATGAAGAAGAATATAAATTTGATGAAATTCTAATCGACGCAAAATTTATTTTCGACGGAGATTATCTTACAGTTTATGCAAATGAAGACAAGTTTGAGCAGATTTATTTTAGATGTACAGAAGAAACTTTTGAACAGCTAAAATCATTAATATATACAAATAAAATAGACCTTTCCAAAGTAACTTTTCCCCGCCACGCCGACGGCTCTTGCGACTATGATGAAACGGAAAACCTATAAAAGCTGGTACTATCGGCTGGTGTTACAGCGGTTATTTAGAGTAAAATAGCACATAACATGGTTTTCAAAGCCGATAAAAACTTTGTCACAAAAGTTGCTCTTCGTGGCTTTGCGCCACCGCAACTTTTGCGCCAATTTTGCGCGATGCGCAAAACCGTTTTTACAGTTTAAAACATTGTTATACGGACGCCCGCACTGGGGCGCTTAAAGGAAAATTATGACCACTAAAGAATATAAATTAAGAATAAATGAATTTAAAAATTGGGAATATTTTTTTAATAATGAAGTTCCTGAAAATATAGAAATATAAAAGAAATACAAATACTGACTACAAAAGGAATAGAAACTTTTGAGCCTTTACAAAAATTTAAAAATCTAGAAACAATTTCTTTTGGAACTACAAATTCTACGATGACAATCAAAACCTTAAAAGGCTTAGAAAATGTCATTGGATTAAAATATTTGTATTTTCTCGCCAAAACAAAGATTCAATCTGATATTGATGCGATTTCAAAGCTTAAATCTTTAATATCTCTTGGTCTTTATAATATTAACATGGACTTGCCAGCATGCCTGTTAAAAAACATGGACAGTTTAAGGAGATTATCATTATCGGAGAAAAATTATTTGTCAGTAAAATATTTGCCACCAAATCTTGAAGATTTAACTCTGGGTTTCAATTCAATTTCAGAACTTCCATCATGGAATAATATAAATTCTTTACGAACATTACAAATTGGATGCCAAACCTCAAATTTTGTTTCATTGGATTCTTTAAAAATATTTCCAAATTTGGAAAAATTATATTTGATAAATCCAAAACAATTAAATGATATAGGATATATAAAAGAACTGAAAAAATTAAAAGAGTTAAATATAAACGGAGCAACATCTATTGCAGATTTTTCACCCATCGCAAATCATCCTTCTCTTGAAGTTTTAAGAATACGAAATACAAATATGGAAGAAATAAAAGATATTTTGCCTCTTCCAAAATTGAAAATGCTTTTTGCTGAAAAAACAAAGTTAAAAAATCTTGCAGGAATTAAGGAAGGTTTGCCAAATATTGAAGTCTTATGGATATGGATGACAAAATTACGGAATTTAGACTCTTTATCAGATATGAAGACGTTAAAAGACTTAAATATTTCGGATTTAAAAGTTAATCAATTTGATTTCTTATCCACATTAACAGGCCTTGAAAAAATCGATTTATATAACACCTCATTTACAGATTTTGATTTATTAAATAATTTAGCGAATTTATCGTATATTCGATATACTAAGGATGAAACAGTTCCAGAAAAATATAAAAAACTTGTAGGGCATCAAGGCTGGGATTATTAGGGCTAATAGGGAGATTTCTTTAGAAAATGGAATAATTGGTATAAACCTAATGATTCATTTTCTGAAAATATGTTTAATGAACAAGAACTTAAAAATCTTAAACTAATACAACAAATTGAAGCAACTAAGTAGTCATGGTAAAATAAATAACGTATAACAAAGCTTCGTAGCCGACACGCGGTCAAGCCGCGTGCGGTACAACCAGTTGTTATGTGGACGCCCGCACTGGGGCGCTTGTTGGATAAATATAAAATGAAACGCGCATTCTTGCTCATTATTATTTTCCTCATCATAACCGAACTTATTTTTCCGCAGGAACAAAACCGAATTCCCGATTCCGTTTAAAAATATAAAATCATGGAAAATCCACCTCGTTCATGGATATTTTCCGTAATTTCGATTCATGGAGAAGAGACCAAATGAAAAAACAAATCGCACTAACCGCAATACTTACAGCCTCGCTTTTGGTAAATACCTTTGCAATGAGAGGTCTTGTAGACGAGAATATTTCTGAAAAGTTTTATACTCAAGAGGTAAAGGGGCAGATGGAAATACAAATAAAAAACAGAGATTTTTTTCTAGGACTGAAGCCATGGAAGGATGGAAAGCTTGTCACAGTTGATGGTTGGGGGCAGTTTTCTTCGTTTGAAATAACTGAAAAAAACAAAATAAAAATAAAGCCTTTGGTAAAATTCCCTAAATCATATGTAGATCCATATGAATTGGAAACTGTTCCTGATAAAGGAATAATTACAGCCTCTTTTCGTCGAAATCAGGTATATCTTGCAGATATTAATGAGAAAAGAACAAAAGAACTTATCCCTTTTCTTACGTTTAAATATCACAGAGTTCGCATTTTTCCTGCCAAAGACGGGATTTTCTATTTCACATTTACAAATGGTGATAAAGATAAAAATAGGCTTGTTATTTATTCACTGTATGAGGATAAAATCCTTTTGGATTTTGAGGATCAAGAAGATTCTTCAATATATTTGGTTGATTTTTTCCCCGAGTTGAATTTGTTTTTAGCAAGAGAAGGTTCGTTACCGTTAGTTAACTACTTTTTTTATAATTTGAGTACTCATGAAAAAACAAAGAATAAACTCACAGATTATCTAAATCTGACTAACTCTAGTTATGTCTTGAACATAATGAAAATTGGGGAAAATGTGTTTTTGGATGAAATAAATAATAAAATATTGAAATTTAATGACGATTACTCAGAAAAAGACGAAACAATATTACAACCTTTTTTGTCGAAAGAAAAAAACTATATGTCAAAGTGTGTTTCTGAAAAACGAGAATGGGTGTCTGGTATTTTCGGTGGTATTACCGGAGTAATGGGTGAAAAGTTGTACAAACTTGGGTTCAATTGTATTAAAAACGGTGTTTCTGTAACAGTGTTGTCTGAAGAGTATTACCCATCTTCTGTATACTCTGAGGACCAGGGCTTTCTGGAGCATCCTGTGTACGGGACAATTTACGTGATTCGCGTGAAGAAAAACGACAAAGAGTACCTCCGCCTCTACAAAATGAGCGATGTGCAGAAAGAGATTGAGAAATATCTGCTGGAACCGGCAAAATCTGTTTTGGAATAAACAATAGAATACTTCTATTGCAATTTTGTGTATATGAGGAATAATTTATAATCGGGGCAAGCTCGATTATAAATTATAATTGAACTTTTAGGCGAGACACGGTAGGAGTTGTACGCGGCTTTGTGCCGCTTGAAAAGTAAACAAAAGAGGAAGAGTTTCTTCCATAAATTTAAATATTCTCATTATAGTATAGAAAAATAAGAAAATGGGAATGTTTATAAGAACTAATATCGTATAACAAAGCTTCAAAGCGGATGTCGCGGTCAAGCCGCGCCACCGTTTAAGCAGTTGTTATGTGGACGCCCGCACTGGGGCGCGTGGGAGAAAAATGGGAGATTATGAGTCGGATAATTCAAGGCTGACGCCCTACCTTTTCATAGTCGAGGTTGATGGAATCCAGACGATGAGGTTCCAGAAATGCGAGGGACTGGAAGCAGAGACAGAGGTCTTTGAGTATCAGGAAGGCGGCGGAACGGTACACAACTTCAAGGGAAGGACACGGTTTCCGAACATTGTTCTGGAAAAAGGCATCGTTGACAGTGACGACCTTTGGAAATGGTACAATAAGACCGCCGAGGGCAATGTCGAGAGGCAGTCAGGCTCCATCGTACTATGAAACTTTCAGGGAGAAGAGATAAAGAGGTGGAACTTCTTCAGGGCGTTTCCGTGCCGATGGATAGGTCCTGCCCTCAATGTCATGGACAGGAGAACATTCGCGGTCGAGCGGGTTGAGATTGCCCACGAATGGCTTGAAGTTGACGGTGGCGACGAGGAAGAAACTGAAAATGTAAATGTTGTTGATTCAACTCAAAAAATTAATGACAAGCAGTTAGACAAGCTAATTGATGAATATTTGGATGATGTTGAAGCAAAATCTGGATATAAAATCAATAAAGAACAAATTAAAAATAAGAAATTTGTAAAAATTTCATCAGTAGAAAACGCTGAAAAAAGAAAAGAATTTAAAAAAATAAAGAAAAATTTACTTTCAGAATGGGAGGAAATTAATGGGCAAGAATGGCCAACATACAAACAGGATATTTATGATGACAAAGGAATATTGGTTAGAAAAACTGGTATGAAATACGATGCTCATCATATTCACCCTTTGGAAATGGGAGGTACTAATACCGCAAAAAATCTTACACCAATAAGTGCTAAAAATCATTATGACCATAAGGGAGTTCATTCTCCTGGCAGTCCGTTTAATGAACTAAAAAATTATTTAAAGGAGAATTAAAAAAATGACAGTAAATGAATTTATCGAAAGGGCGAGAACAACAGCCCCCGATACATCCGTAGTAAGATTAGTAGAAAATAAATTTGGCGAAATTAATGACAGTTTTGTAAAACAATTATTGTCTGTTCGTTTAAATGATAATTTTTTGGAAAGCGATGATATTTTAAGATTTTTAAGTTTGGCGGAA
>JAGBIY010000055.1 GCA_017934745.1 Treponema sp.
ACATGAAGAAGCAGCTCGACGCCGCAAACAAGGACAAGGCCGCCTCCTCCGCGAGCGCAAACGCAGTCGCCGCGAAGGACAAGGAAATCGCCGACTTGAAAAAGCAGCTTGACGCGGCAAACAAGGATAAAGCCGCAGCCGCCGCAAAGGACAAGCAGATTGCCGACCTGAAGAAACAGCTCGACGCCGCAAACAAGGACAAGGCCGCCTCCTCCGCGAGCGCAAACGCAGTCGCCGCGAAGGACAAGGAAATCGCCGACTTGAAAAAGCAACTCGACGCTGCGAACAAGGATAAAGCCGCAGCCGCCGCAAAGGACAAGCAGATTGCTGACATGAAGAAGCAGCTCGACGCCGCAAACAAGGACAAATCCGCGGTCGCCGCAAAGGACAAGGAAATAGCCGACTTGAAGAAGCAGCTCGATGCGGCAAACAAGGACAAGGCCGCAGCCGCTGCAAAGGACAAGCAAATCGCCGATTTGCAGAAGCAACTCGCGGACCAGAAGAAGCAGGGCGAGAGCAACGCCTCTGCGGCCAAGGATCTTGCGCAGCTCCGCGACGCTTATGATGAGCTTCGCAAGTCAAAGCCTCTTCCTGATCTTGATTTCCCGAATTTCCCTGTCAGCGAGTCTGATCCGCATGTCGTCGTCACGAAGGTCGAGGGCGCGTATGTCAGCATCGAGTGGGACGAAGAGGGAAAAATCGTCCAGCTTCCTTATTGGTTCTGGCAGAAGCTCAGCGACTACGACAACAATGTCGTGAATGTCAGGGACGAATACAGCAAGCTTGTCGAGCAGTCGAGAAAGGCCGACACTTCAAGAAAGAACGACGCTAAATAACGGTTCGCATACGGAATTCTGATTCCGTAACCATCAGAAAGACCTCCTTGGGCTTTTTCGCCTTTGGGAGGTCTTTTTTTTGTCTTTTGGTTGTATACTTGAAATAGTGGTAAAAAACAAAACTGTGTGGAGTTTTCGAAAAATGGAATCGTGCAATCACATTCGGCCTTTTTCGGCGTGGGCGTTCTCCGTCGGCACCAGCGTAGGCTGGGGAGCTTTTTTCATAACGAGCAGCACATACCTCTCTTCTGGAGGTGTTCTGGGCAGCGTTCTTGGTTTGGCGGCAGGAGCTGTCGTCATGCTCTTCGTCTCCAGAAACTACAGATTCCTCATGGACAGGTTTCCGTCCTCCGGTGGAGGATATGCGTACGCCAAGAATGCTCTCGGAAGCGACTATGCGTTTCTTGTGGCGTCGTTCATCGTACTGACGTATTTCGCGATGCTGTGGGCGAACGAGACTAGCATTCCGCTGTTCGCACGGTATTTTTTCGGGGATTTCTTCCAGTTCGGTCCGGACTACTCGGTCTTCGGCTACAGGATTTTTCTCGGAGAAATCATTCTCTCGGTGGCTTCCGTGGCCGTCACGGCTGCGGCCTGTTCTTTGAGCCGCCGTCTGCCGGTTCTTCTGATGGCTGTCCTGGTCTCCGTTTTTGTCGCCGGAATAGTCCTCTGCACGGTGGCCGCACTAGTCTTCCACGGGGAAAGCGGCTTTTCGTTCTCTCCGTCGTTCGTTCCTTCGGATTCTGCGGGTGGCGCGTTCTCCCAGATTCTAAAAATCGCCTTCATTTCTCCCTGGGCGTTCATAGGCTTCGAGAACATTTCCCACTTCGTCCCGGAATTCGATTTCGACAGGAGAAAATACGGAGCGGTCCTGAATTCCGCCGTGGTCGTGACGACAATTCTCTATGTCGCCTTGATAGTCCTTTCCGTGTCGGCGTATCCGCCTGAGTACGGGAGCTGGTTCGAATACATATCCGACATGGACAACATCGACGGCCTGGACGCTCTGCCTGTGTTCTATGCCGCCAAACACTACATGGGGGACGCGGGCGTGCTCGTCCTCATGCTCTCCCTTCTCGCACTCATCGTGACGAGCCTCATCGGCAACATGAGCGCGCTCTCCCGTCTCGTCCGCTCCTTGTCGGAGGACGGTGTGCTCCCAGCGGCACTGTCGTCGCTTTCGGCGAAGGGGCTTCCAGCGAAGTCCGTCTGGCTCGTCGCCGCTGTTTCTACGGTCGCTCCTTTCTTCGGGAGGACGGCGATTGGCTGGATTGTTGACGTCACGACAATAGGCTCCACCGTCGTCTACGGCTTCATCTCTCTCGTGACGCTCAGGGCCGCCAAAAAAGAGGGGAGGCTGGCGGATGCCTTGTCGGGCTTCGTCGGATGCGCGATGATGCTCGTCTATTTCCTGTTCCTCGTGGTGTCCAACTTTGTCTCCGGTGGAACTATCTCGTCCGAGTCGTACTTCCTTTTCTCCGCATGGACCGTCATCGCCTTCTTGCGGTTCCATTCGCTATTGAAGAACGACAAGAACCGCGTGTATGGGCGGTCGAACGTTGTGTGGATGTTCCTCCTTTCGTTGGTTCTTGTGCTGACGCTGGTCTGGATGGTCAAGAACTACAGGGGCGCGGTCGAGGCGGGGATTTCGGAGATGCAGAATTTCGTGCTTTCCGGTGGCGGAGACTTTTCCGCCGCGCTCAGGGACGCTTTCGAGAACGTGCTTTCGGCGAACATAAAGACGACGCTTGTGGTGCTGTTCCTCTTCCTCGTTACCGTCCTCATCATCCTCAGCAACTCGGTCATAATAAGCGCGCACGAGCTTGAGCACGAGCGCGAAATGCACAGCGCAAGAGAGATGGCGTATCGTGACTCCCTTACTGGCGTGAAGAGCAAGCACGCCTACGCAGAATACGAGTCCTCTCTGAACCGCGAAATAGAGGAAGGCTCTCTTTCCGAATTCGCGGTCGTCGTCTGCGATGTCAACAATCTCAAGTGGGTGAACGACAATCTCGGGCACAAGGCGGGGGACGAGTACATAAAGGCCGCCTGCCACCTCATCTGCGTGACGTTCAGCCACAGTCCCGTGTTCAGGACCGGCGGAGACGAATTCGTCGCAATCCTCAAGGGGAACGACTACGAGCACCGTTCGGAGCTACTCGCAGAACTCGACAAGGTTTCTGACGGGAACAATGGACAGAACGGGCTTGTTGTCGTCGCCGCAGGGATGTCCGAATTCGACGGTGGCGCGGACAGGAATTTCACCCATGTGTTCGAGCGGGCGGACTCCGCAATGTATGCGAGAAAGAAACGGCTCAAGGACGCCGCGAAGGGGTTTTCCGGTACAGCCCGCTGAAGTTTTTCCGTGCGTTAAAAATCTTTTCCGCTGCTTCTCTCAATGAATCTTTGTTCGTCATAACTGCTCATAAGGCATATTCTGTCTACTTGAATATAGTCTGAAAGTAATTATTCTGTGGTTTTGGCTATTTTTATGTATTCGTGTTATTATTATAGAATTATTGTATATCGTGATAAGATTTTTTTTATTTTTACGAATTTGGACTTTTGAAAGTCTATATTTATGCGTTTTTTAGTGAACAAAAATGATAAATCATAAAATTTTCAATATGTCAATCACTGTAAAAATGTTTTATATATCAATATTTGTGTTCTTGTCATTTATTTAGTTTTACCTGCGTTTTTTTCCGGCGTGGCGTTTTTGAGATTTTCCGTTGAGGATTTTTTTTCAAAAACTCCAATATTTGTTTTTTAGGGCGAATGTCGAGTTTTTACAGAGAAATGGCCGAAACGAGCGGAAGCGGGGTTCCACAGTCGAATACAATCAGCCACCGCAAAGCGGTACTGCCGTATTCGGCTGTGGGTTCCCGCTGGGAGCGCGTTTCGGCGACTACGATATGCATAAACTCGACATTCGCCCTTTTAAACAAAAAAAGAGAAAAAAAACGACCGGAAGAGAATGCTCTTGCCGGCCGGCTGTCTGATTTTGAATGCGCAGTGGGTATTGTTTCAGCCCCACTTGAGGACGCTCGTGTCATACACTCCTGAGTTGAGTTTGCTCTTGAATTCGTCTTTCGGCATCGGCTTCCCGAAAAGGTACCCCTGCAGACGCTCGCAGCCTATAGACTTGAGGAAGTCCCTCATCTCTTCCGTCTCTACGCCTTCGGAAAGCGTCTGCATCCCTATCTTCTGCGCCAATTCGATTATGCTTGTGAGTATCGGACGGGTCTTTTCGTTCTCGGAGAATTTGCTCAGGAATTTCATGTCTATCTTCATCATGTCGAAGTTGAAATCCTTCAGCACGTTGAGGCCCGAATACCCGGACCCGAAATCGTCGAGCCATAGAGAGTACCCTTTCTGGTGGAATTCCCCGATTGCCTTTTCTAGTTTTCCATCGTTCTCGGACAGCGCGCTCTCTGTTATCTCTATGTGTATGTCGTTCTTCGATATGCCGTACTTCTCCAGAATCCGGCCTATCTCTTCTACCAAATCGAGCATCTCGAAGTCCAGCCTCGAAAAATTCACCGAGACGGGAACAATCGGAATCTTCTGCTCGTACGCTTTCTTGAGGTCGCGGCAGACCGATTCCATGACGTACATGTCGAGTTTGTGGATCAGGTGGTAGTCCTCCAGTATCGGAACGAATTTGTTCGGCGGGAGGAATCCGTATTCGGGGTCGCGCCAACGCGCGAGGACTTCCGCTCCGCATAGCTTGTTGTTCTCCGCCAGGACGACAGGCTGATAGTGAAGCTCTATGTATCCGCGCTCTGTCGCTATGTCGATGTTGTTGACGATGTGCTGCTTGAGTTTGAAGTCGTCCGCCATCTTCTTGTCGTATACGGCAGTGTCCTTGCCGTACAGTTTTTTCGTCGATGCGCAGGCGTACCTTGCGTTGTCGCACGCGAGTCCGGGGTCGACGGTGCGGCTTTCCGGAGTGTAGATTCCCGCCTTCAGCCCAAGCCTGACGGACTCCTCCTCCGCCTTTATCCTGTCCTTCGCCGCCTCAAGCCGCGCCTCCAAGCCTGCCGCCGGGCACAGAGCGACGAAATAGTCGTCCGAGAACCTGGCCAGCAGCGAGTCCTTGAACTCGTCCGACAGGATGTTCGCGATTTTCTTGAGGAATTCGTTTCCAGCCTGGAATCCGTACTTTTTGTTGTAGCTTGAGAAATTCTCCACGTTCATGAACACGAACCTGAGAGCCTGCAGGTCGGTGTCTTTGTCTTTGAGGATGGAGTCAGCGTTCTCGTTGAAGAACGTGAGGTTCGGAACTCCCGTTAGCTCGTCTATTACCGACTTGTCCTGAAGGTGTTCGTTGAGCCTTTCGAGCCGTTCGTCCTTCTCCGCCTCCACCCTCCTCTGCTCGTGGTTGTTCAGCCCTATCACGAGGAGTGAGAGCCATGACGTGAAGGCGTTGACCTTGACGCTGTATGTTATTGGCTGCACGGTGTTTCTCGCCGCCAGGTACGCGAGGAAGGAGGTCGTGAGCACCGCGACGAACGCGACCGGATGCCACGTGAATATGCACAGGACGAACATCTCCATGGTCAGGAACGCGAACACCTGCCCTGACGGGTCGCTGCTGGCGCATGATATGTATATTCCGAACGCCAGCGCGACTATGGCGAAGACAATCCGGGCCGCGCGGCCTATCCGTTTGTCGAGGCCTCCTCCGCGCAGAAAGTTGACGCAGAAGGCCAGGAGACACGATGCGCTTGCCAAGAGGATGAAGTACGATACGAGATGCTCCACTATCCACGCGAGCGTGTATGTCTGGTCCGATGTCGCTATCCTGAACACTGCCGAAGCTATCATCCACAGTTCGAGCAGTATGACGATTACGGATATGAAGATGCTGGATCTGACATTCGACAGGAATATGTAGTTCTTGACGTACCTGCTGTATGACAGCCTCTTCCTGATGAAGTTCAACAATCGTCTTGTGGCGTTTCGCATTCAAAACCTCGCGTGTATCATTCTATCTGCAAAAAGACAGGTCGCAATGGAGAAAAGCGGTTTAGACTTGTAAAAAAAAGCGGAATCCCATTTTTTTCAGGCTCCGCTTTTTCCGTCTAGCCCGCTGCGGGCTAAAGCTGTATGTTGCTTATCTGTCTTATGACTTCGTTGGTGCTCGACTGCAGCTCCTTTGCGGCGGTCATGACAGACTCCACGCCGCCTTGGACTTCGTCAAGACCGGAAAGCACCCGCTGGCCGCCGTCGGCCTGTTCTGCCATCGAAACCTTGATTTTCGTCTCCCTGTCCTTCACGTCGTCTGCGAGGTTCACGACGTTCGTGAATTCGCTCTGCGCCATGCCCGTCTTGTTGTAGGCGTTGTCTATCATCGTCTTTATGCGCTTGAGCGCGGCCTCCATCTGCTTGGACTGCGCGCCGGAGTCCTCTGCGAGCTTCCTGATTTCGTCCGCCACCACCGCGAACCCGGCTCCGACGTCCCCCGCGTGCGCCGCCTCTATCGCCGCGTTCATGGCGAGGAGGTTTGTCTGGCTCGCTATCTGCCCGACCATTTTCCCCATGTCCATCAGCGACTTCGACTCCTGCTCTATGACGGAGACGAGCTTGTTGACCTCTCCGAGGTTCTCGTTTCCGATTCTTGTCGCCTCCTCAAGTTTCTGCACGCTCTCGAAGTTCCGTTCGATTACGCTCGCGATGGTTCTGACGTTCTCGATCATGTTCTCCACCGCCGTCGACGACTCTTCGACCGATTTCGCCATTCCGTCCGTCTGCGAGAGAAGCGTGACCATGTCCTTGTCGGTGGGCTTGAGCATTTCGACGCTCTTTCCGGTGACTCTGGAGATTGAGCCGGAAAGCTCCACCTTGAATTCCTCCTTGAGGGAGTCCGCCCTGGCCGTGACGTAGAAGTGGCAGTTCTGGGGTCTGTTGAGGTTGTTGAAGATGGCGACCGCCATCTGGTGGCAAGTGTCATAGCCACACGCCTGACAGTTTATGCGGCGCTTCGCGTCAGTGTCCTTCCCCATGAGGTGGAATACTTTTTCGAGTTCCTCCGCCGTCGGTTCCTTGAAATAACGCTTCAGGACTTCGCTTCTGTCGGTGTACTCCCTGTTGTAGATGCCCGGCTCCCAGAATTTGCCGATGATTCGGTTCACCCTTTTGACGGCGAGCTTTTTCCTTACGGTCCCCGCCGTGAACCATTTTTTCCTCCGCTCTATCGCCCTTTTCTCCACGAAGACTTCCTGGTTCTCCAGCGCGATGTCGCGCGTCGTCGTGCCGCCGCCATGGTTGCAGCCTTTGCCGCAGTAGAGGCAGTCGACGAGGATATAGTTCGGCTTATTCCCTTTCTGGAGGCATTCGTCGAGATGCGAGAGGTAGTCGATGACATCGGGATTCCCCTCTACTTTGTGCGTTTTTGTCGTTATGCCCGGCATGTACCGCTCCGCCGTCCTCACAAGCCCTCCTGGAGACGAATATAGCACAGCGCGCTCGGCCGGAGGGTTGTCGTAGTCGACTTTCGGGAACGAGGCGATGTCTATATTGTTTTTTTCGAAATGCTTGTCCAGATTCTTCATAGTCACGTTGTAGTCGCACGTTCCGTTCTCGTCGAACTCGCGTTTTTTCGCGAAGCATGGGGATATCGCGGCTATGCTGCAGTCGTCGTATTCGTGGTAGAACCTTCGAATCATTGTGGCCGTGTGCGCCATCGGACTGTCGCTTTTGGCGAGGTAAGGTATGAGTTTCGGGTGGTAAATCTCGATGTAGGTGACGAGCGCGGGGCACGGCTGGGAAATCATGAGAGGCACGTTGTTCCGCTTGAAGTCCTCTACATACGACTGAGTAGTCAGTTCCGCTCCGAAACTGACGTCGAACACCGCTTTGACTCCTATCGACTTCAGGTAGCCGTTGAACTCAAGGTCCTTTCCGTGGTAGTTTGCGGCCACTGCGGGCGCAACGATTGCTATTATCTTTTTTCCAGCCTTCAAATCCGAGAAGAATTCGTCAGTGTCGTCTATCCCGTACCTCGCTCCGTGTATGCACGCCTCTATGCACGCTCCGCATCCGATGCAAAGCTCGTGGTTTATTTTCACGTTTCCCGACGAACCGTCATTGCAGTATTTGACAGGGCACACGGAAATGCACCTGTGGCAGTTGCAGCACTTGCTCTCGTCGACGAACACGACGGGTTTGATTTTTTCAACTCTAGTCTTGGCAGTCATAAAAAAAATACCTCAAACATATCTTAACACTGTTTGCTGATTTTTTCGATTTTTTAAAATAAAATCAACTAATGTATAGTTAAAAGAACGTTATAATCCAAAAATAATTGACATTTGGATTATAACGTTGTAAAGTTCAACAACTGCTTTTTCAAGTCCAAATGGAGATTTTGGAGAAACTGCGATTTTCGACGGAGAAAGTGTTGGCGATACAAGACTTAAAGGGGAAAAGTATGAAAAAGTGTACTTTTTTGAAAGCCTTCTCGGCTTTTGCGATGGCGGCTTCTTTGCTTTTCGCGGGATGTTCGGACATCTCGGGAGGCGGAGAGGATTCTGTTTTGGTTGACGAGGGCGAGCGCGCCGCCATATCCGGCATATCCTCGTTCTATGCGGACAACCTTTCGCACGGCACGTTCACTTCGAATGTCACGAGCGGAAACTACACAATCTACGCCACAAGTTCTAAGACCGTGAGCACGCCCTACAGCTCCGCCACGCTCCAGAACAAGACGTTCACCCAGACGCTCAGCCTCGGCGGTGCCGGTGTCGCCGGCTCCTACCGCTGCGTGAGCTTCGAGTCTGCGGGAGCGGCAACTGTCACCGTGTTCGCCACGGGAGCGACTGGACGCTACCTCGCTTTGGTGAATTCGAGCGGAAACGTCGTCGAAAAACAGGAGACTTCATCTTCAATCGCGGCCTACACCTACTCCGCCCCATCGGCAGGAACATACTACCTTGAGTCGCTCGGCTCGGGAATCAACATCTACTACATCAAGACGGACGCAAGCGCTTCTTCGTCATCGTCTTCTAGCTCTTCATCAAGCTCTTCAAGCTCGTCATCTTCCTCAAGCGCAATCACTTTGTACAAGTCTTCCGATGTCGTCGGAACGTACAGCTCGATAAAGAGCGCGCTGGCGGCCGTCGGCTCTTCGGGAAGCTACACAGTGGTCGTTCCTGCAGGAACCTACAACGAAAGCTACATCTACTACTATGGCTCGGCCTCCATCACAATCCGCGGCGAGACTTCTTCATACGCAGACACCGTAATCAAGGGCCACGGCTCCAACATGGCAACGGAAAAAGGCCGTGAGTTGATGGAACTGTGCGGTTCGTGCAACATCGTTTTGAAGAACATCACACTTGAAAGCGACTACGACAGGGCCACATACGGCACGAGCAATGTCCAGTCGGAAGTCCTCGCGTTCGATTCTACAGGCACCCTCGCCGCCTACAACTGCGCGTTCAAGGGACATCAGGACACTTTGAGGACAATCAGCAAGGCATGGTTCTACAAGTGCCACGTCGAGGGCGATGTGGATTTCATCTGGATGGAGTCCAGCGGCGGCGTCGCTTTGTTCGAGGACTGCACGATTTCTTCCGTGTATGACAGCTCGGCTTCTTCCCACGAGGCGTATGTCATGGCTCCGCGCGCGTCGGTCGCTTCCACGATGGGAAAGGGAGTCGTTCTCTTGAACTGCACTCTCACTTCTGCCAGCGGAAACACGACATATCTTTTCAGGAATCCGTGGGGGACAAACACGAGCTACTACAACCAGGGCGCGGTCGTGGACTGCACTTTCAGCGGAAGCGGATGGGCGAGCGCGTGCGCGAAATCGGCGGCGATGGGAACAAGCGACCAGCAGTACATCGGTTGGAAACTCGATTCGACTGCCGCTTCCCAGTTCTCTTCAAAGCTCAGCTCTATCGGAACCCTCTCAAGCTCTGTGAAGTCGGCTGAATACTCAAACCGCGACGTCATCCTCAACCGCAAAGTCACGACAAGCGGAACATTCGTCGCGGACTCAAGCACATGGGATGTCGACACTCTCGCATCGAACAACGGATTCGGCTCTTCTTCTAGTTCTTCGTCAAGTTCTTCAAGCTCATCTTCATCAAGTTCGCTCTCGATAAGCGACACTCCGACCGGATACGCAAGCGTCACGAAGCCTTCGAACTCAGTGACCGTCTCTACCCGCTCGGACTTCATCACATACGCGAAGAAAGGCGGATACATCATCTACGTCAACGGAATGATCGACCTTTCCAACGGATACCTGCCTTCAACAGCGGGTGGCTCTACTTCCGGATTGGACTCAATCGTAAAGGAGCAGACTTCAAGCAAGTACACTTCATACTCTGATTTCGTCACGGCTTACGCGAAATCATGCTCCACATCCACTGACGATTCTTCATCGTCCTCGCCTGAAAGCTCTCTCGGCTCATACCTCTGGGCCTGCAATTCCGCATACGGCTCGATAATCAAGGTGAACGTCGCCTCCAACACATGGATTGTCGGAAAGACGTCTTCATCAGGAATCAAGGGTGGAATGCTCAACATCTCAAGCGTCTCGAACGTCGTCTTGCGAAACCTCACGATTCAGGACGCATACGACCCGTTCCCCCACCACGAGGAGGACGACGGCTACAACGCACAGTGGGACTGCGTCGTAATCCAAGGCTCTTCCTACAACGTGTGGATAGACCACTGCACTTTCAAGGATTCCATGGGGCTTTCATACGTGAGCACGGGCGGCTCCACATCCGAGAAGTGGCAGACATACGACGGCCTCTGCGACATGAAGGGCTCCGTCTACAACATCACGGTCTCTTGGTGCAAGTTCCAGGACCACGACAAGACGATGCTCATCGGTTCAAGCGATTCCGACGGCTCGAACTCGACACGCACTGTCACACTCCACCACAACTACTTCTACAACTGTGGTCAGAGGTTGCCGATGGTCAGGAACACGAGGCTCCATCTGTTCAACAACTACTACGACGCTTCAAGTCCCCGCTACTCTCAGCAGTACGGTGTCGGAGTCAGGAAGAACGCTTTGATAATCGCGGAGAACAACATCTTCGGAAGTGGAATGTACTACAGCTTCAAGGATTCTTACGGAACACTCTACTCAAGCGGAAATTCTGACAGTTCTTCGAAGGGCTGCAATTCCACGACGACTTCCTCGAAGCCGTTCTCTGTGACCTACTCTTACTCGCTCGACAGCACGTCGACAGCTAAGAGCAACGTGTCGAGCAACGCTGGAGCTGGATATACGCTCTGAACTTGAAGGGCGAAAAGCAAATGTCTTGTACCGTCTGGAAAATCGCGCGCTGAACTGCGCCGTTTTTCCAGACGGAAAGAGAAATAAAAAAAACAGAGGTAAAGTATGAAAAAATGTACTTTCATCAAAGCCGCAGCGGCTTTGACAATGGCGACATCGCTGGTTCTCGCAGGGTGTTCGAACATCACGAACGGCGAGGACGAGACGGTCTCCGTCGCCGAGAGCGAGCGCGCCACCATTTCGGGCACGTCGTCGTTCTACGCGGACGACCTTGCCCATGGAACGTTCACGTCGAACGTGACAAGCGGAAACTACACAATCTACGCCACGAGTTCGAAGACTGTCTCGACACCTTACAGCTCGGCGAGCCTTTCGAACAAAACGTTCTCTCAGACTCTCAATCTTGGCGGAGCCGGAAACGCAGGTTCCTACAGGTGCGTGAGCTTCACGACGAGCGGAGCCGCGACTGTGACGGTCTTCGCTACGGGAGCTTCCGGCCGCTACTTGGCCCTTGTCGATTCGACAGGCTCCGTTGTCAGCAAGCAGGAGACTTCGTCTTCTATCGCGCAGTACACGTACTCGATTTCTTCTAGCGGAACTTACTACCTTGAGTCTCTTGGCTCTGCGATTTCAATCTACTACATCAAGACTGCGGTTGGATCATCATCGTCATCTTCATCAAGCTCAAGCTCGTCAAGTTCTAGTTCATCTAGTTCTAGCTCATCAAGCTCAAGCTCGTCTGGCTCGCTCTCGATAAGCGACACTCCGACAGGATACGCGAGCGTCACGAAGCCTTCCAGCACTGTGACTGTCTCAAACCGCTCGGACTTCATCACATACGCGAAGAAAGGCGGATACATCATCTACGTCAACGGAATGATCGACCTCTCGAACGGCTACCTGCCATCCTCTGCAGGCGGTTCAACATCAGGTTTGAACTCCATCGTCAAGTCGAACACTTCGAGCAAGTACACTTCATATTCAGATTTCGTCACTGCGTACGCGAAGGGATGCTCGACCTCGACGAACGACAAGTCTTCTTCTTCGCCTGAAAGCTCTCTCGGAAAATATCTCTGGGCATGCAACACGGCGTACGGAGAAATCATCAAGGTGAACGTCGCCTCGAACACATGGATTGTCGGAAAGACATCCTCTTCTGGAGTCAAGGGCGGAATGCTCAACATCTCAAGCGTCTCGAACGTCGTATTGAGAAACCTCACGATTCAGGACGCATACGACCCGTTCCCGCACCACGAGAAGGACGACGGCTACAACGCACAGTGGGACTGCGTCGTAATCCAGGGCTCTTCAAGCAACATCTGGATCGACCACTGCACTTTCAAGGATTCCATGGGTGTCACAACGGTGAAGACCGGCGGCTCTACTTCTGAGAAATGGCAGACATACGACGGTCTCTGCGACATGAAGGGTTCTGTGAAGAACATCGTGGTCTCTTGGTGCAAGTTCCAGGACCACGACAAGACGATGCTCATCGGCTCAAGCGACTCCGACGGCTCCAACTCCACACGCACTGTCACACTCCACCACAACTACTTCTACAACTGTGGTCAGAGGCTTCCGATGGTCAGGAACACTAGGCTCCACTTGTTCAACAACTACTACGATGCCTCAAGCCCACGCTACTCTCAGCAGTACGGTGTCGGAGTCAGGAAGAACGCTCTCATAATCGCCGAGAACAACATATTCGGAAGCGGAATGTACTACAGCTTCAAGGATTCCTACGGAACTTTGTATTCAAGCGGAAATTCCGACAGCTCTTCAAAAGGCTGCAATTCCACAACGACTTCTTCAAAGCCGTTCTCTGTGACCTACTCTTACTCGCTCGACAGCACGTCGACAGCCAAGAGCAACGTCTCAAGCAAGGCAGGGGCTGGATACTCGCTCTAAGTCTTAGTTGAGCGGATTCCTCTAAAGGAACTGCACGGCCGTCTGGAAACTGCTATTGAAAACGGCGATTTCCAGACGGCCTTTTTTTTAGGAGAATGGGAAGAAGGGCGAGTCAATGAGACTTGAAGTAGTCGGTCAATATCATTTTTATGAAGTTGTACCTTCTTGCGTATGAATTTTCGACTTGAATCAAAGTGAATCCGTGGTTTTGGCATATTTTTTTCTTTTCTGCGTCCCTTCTCTTCACTTTTTCATTTTCGTAGTGTTCCCTTCCGTTCAGCTCGATGGCGAGTACGGGAATTTCACGTTTTCGGAAGCCTATTTTGTATATCACGAAATCGAATCTTCCCTTGTAGAAAAAGTCGGAGTTGCTGATGTTGCTCTCGAAGACCTGGGAGATGGCGACTTCCGAATGCACCGTGAATCTGTTCCCTGTTTCGATGATGTTGGATATCGCGTGGTTCAATGTCGTCAAAAATGCCTGCTCGGTTTCAGTTTTGTAGGGTTTTGTTCCCAACGCTCTGGAGGAATTCTCTCTTGGGGCAATCTTGTATTCCCCATTTTTTTTCACATAGTTCACGAGTTCGAACAAATCGTCTCCGCCGTCGTCCGCTGTTTCGTTGTGGAGTCTGACTATTGAATCGGAATCTGCCACTATCACAAGTTTGTCCTTTGCCCTTGAGGTCGCCACGTTTATAAGCTCTCTGTTGTTTTTTAGCCATTCGTAAGTTTTTCCGCCCGAGGAATCTGTCAGCGCAAGTGAAAAAAGCACAGTGTCCTTCTCGTCTCCCTGGAATGCATGAACGGTTCCGCATGTGTATTTCGAGCTGTCGAGTCCGGCTTCCTTCATCATGCCTGCTATCAATTCCTTCTGGTTTCTGAAAGGTGTTATGACACCTATGCTTTTGTCCTGATTTTTCTTTATGTATGATACGATTTTGTCCGCCTCGGCCGATGAAGAATTCCGCTCGTTTTTTTCAGAGTCTTTTACATCGAAGAATTCCAATGGACTTTCTGTTCGGCTCTCCCTAAAAACACGCAGTTGTCCTCCATAATATTTTTTGTTGTTGAATTCGATGATTTCCTTTGCGCAGCGGTAGTGGTTCCTCAAAAGTATTTCCTCGCTGACAGAATCATTCGCAAGAAAAGCCTTGTATATCGAGTGCGTTATATAGTCGTAGTCGTCTGTGATTGAATATTTTTCTTTGAGGATGTTGTTTATGCCGATGTCCAATGTTATGACAGGATTGAGCTGCTGAGGATCTCCGACGAGCATTAGTGTTCGCCCCCTTGTCACAGGAACCAAAGACACTGCGGTGTTGCATTGGCTTGCCTCGTCTATTATGGTCATGTCGAATGACGGATGCGCAGGTCCGATTCTGTGCGCGGAAAGGCATGTAGTCGCTATTATGGGAAAAACTTTTTGCAGTTTTTGCAGATTCTCAAGCATCGAAGTGTATTTGTTGAAGAGCGCGGTTCTGTTTTCGCTGTTTTCCATGTCCAAGATCGCCCTCAAATCTTCATATTCAGGATTTTCAAGCCGCTTTATGTAGTTCGCGGAAGTGAAATACATGTATTTCATGAAGTCATCGCTGCTCTCCAGCAATTCGAGTGCGTCCTTGTCTGTAATTTCCCCTATCTCTTTAAGCCTCTTCTTTATTTTTGTCAGCTGGTCGCCTTCGACTGTAAGGCTGAATTCCATTCCGGCAGTTTCCATCATCGCCTCAAGCGTGTCTTTTCTCTCCTGCAAATCCACTATTTCTTGGTGCCGCTTCAGCAATGCCACGAGTCTTTTTGTGCTTTCTATCTTTTCACCTTTGTTTTTTGACAGTGTGCTGCTGTAGATTTTTTCATTTTTGACGCGCTTTCTCAGGTCGTTTATGTATTCTATTGCTTCCGACACTTTCTCATTGTTTCCGAGTCTGAGTATCGGAAAAGGAATTTGAGACGACTGTCCGTTTTGCCTGTGGTAGTCCAAAGACGAGAGTGTTTTGAACACCGTATCTATTGGATGGTTGTTGTATGATGAAAACAGCACCGTCTTTTCATTGAAAAATGCCGTCACTATGGTGTTTATTATCGTGTTTGTCTTTCCTGTTCCTGGAGGCCCCTGTATGTACGAAACTTGACAGTTCATCGCATTGTATATTGAAAGAAGCTGATCAAGATTGACCTTGTTGTTCAGAAGCGCGATTGGAGCTGGATTTTCGTTCGGCTCCAACCGCCTGAGCTGTCCAAAAAATGCCTGCAGGGGAACCGTCAACGCCTTTTCCTCCTGCATTTTCATTATCGATTCGTATTCTTTGTCCAAATCCGTGTTGAATCTGCGTTGAAGACATAAAAAATACGGAAGGTCGTCAATCATCTCTCGTCTGCGCAATTTCTCCGATATTGCATCTTCTATTTTTTCAATGTTTTTGTCGAATTCCTCAAGCATCCATAAATCCGAGATGTCCAAGAATTTTGTTATGCTTTCTTTCTCAAGCTTGAAAGCTCCATCCTCAGAAAAAGCGAATTCCTTGTTGAATGAAATTTCTGGACTTGCTTTCAACGTCATTTCAACTATGTCCAAAAGCACTTCCCTGTATGCCAATACATAAAGCCCTTTGTCGGTGTTTATGCTCAGTTTGTTGATGGCCAACTGTTTGATGTTTTTTTGCCCATTTTTTTTATTTGTGTCGGCGTCCTTTTTGAAACCGTCGACAAGGCTTTTGAATTGGTTGAATGACAGTTTGTAAGGTTGCTCCGGAGTCGCGGTGTCGTCGTCGAATTTTTCAACCAAGTGAAAATCATTGTTCAAGGATGGGACGCTTTCAAGTTTGTTGCAGTCGGAAAGATAATTCAAGACCTTCATGTTCGATGTTTCAGGAAACATGAATTCGTATTTCGAGGGAGAGAGCGATATGTCTTCCACGAGTTTTTCGTTGATTTCCATGTATGTGCCTGAAACAATTTCCGCTGATTGTATGCCCGAAAAGTTGAGCGTCAAATCGCCAAGGCTGCAAGTTCCGAGGTGCAAGCCTTTTCCCGTCAGCTTTTTTGACTGCGCATCTATGTTTTCTATTCCAAACCAGTAGTGCGTGGTCTCGCCCCTCATGTTTTTGTATTCGATGTTGAGCCACCTGCCTTCGTGAATTGCCCTGAAAAGTGAGTTGTGGATAGATGCCATAATCGCGCCCCTGAAAAAATTATAACATGCGAAATGCCTGAAAAGCCTCTCGTCGTGCTATAATTTCGTCATCATGAAAATAAAACTGTTCATATCCTCATTGTTGATTTTTGGCGCGCTGCTTTTGGCATGCAATTCTGAAGATTCCCAAGTAGATTCCTCCACTGCTGGCGGCGTTTCGTCTTTCACGGGAAAGTATTCAACGGAGACTTCCGGTTATGTCACTTGGTACGAAGGGGCGGACGCTTCCTCGGTCGCATATTATGTGCCCGAAATCGAATCCGGCTGGTACCACTGCGCCGTCTCCGAGCCGAAGTATTCGGAGCTTCCTGCGGGAACTGCCGTGGAGCTTTCCGCAAACGGAAAGACCGTGCATCTCTTGGTGACGGATTTGTGCCCGAGTTCCGACAACGCCGAACACACGAGTCAGGCGAATTACTTTTTCGACTTGGAAAAATCCGCGTTCACTTCCCTTGCGGATGAGTCTGTCGGCGTGTTGGACATGACATTCAAGACAGTCCCCTATCCGACTTCCGAGAATATAAAAATCCAGGTGAAGGACGGTGTGAACGAATGGTGGCTGGCGTTCAGGTTCTACAACATGCGCTATCCTCTGAAGAAAGTGGAATTTTCAAGCGACGGTGTGAACTTCAGCGAAGTGGAAAGCTTGAGCGGAATCGAAAACAACTGGTTCGAAGTCGCAAGTGGAGAGAACCTTTTGAGCGGAAATCACTATTTCAGGCTCACGGATGTATACGGACAGACCGTGACGACTTCGAATGTCGGAGCGTTCGTGGAGTACGGCAAGTACGACCTGGGGCAGAACTTCGGATATTGAAAAGATGTTCATGCAAAAAAAAATCCAAAGACTCCGGAGCTTTCCGCCGCCTTTCGCCTTTGGATTTTTCCATTGAAGCTTACAAGTCCGTCATTCCCCCAGCACTTCCGCCAGCGACAAGACGGCGTTCCGCACGCAGTCGTCGCATTCGCAGAGGACTTTGCCGGTTCCGACGCCCTTCAGCTCCTTGCAGATTGTCGCTCCGCTCTTTTCCTTGAACGCGGCGAGAATCTCCTTGGAGAAGCGCGGAGTGCCCTGTCCCTGCGTCTTGAGTCCGGCAATCATTGTGGCTCCAATGAGTGAGCCGCAGGTCGCTTCCATGCAGCCCATGCCGGCAGCGAATCCCGCAGACATTTTCATGAGTGTCGCCTCGTCCACGTCTACCGTGTCCGCGAAGACCTTTGTCACGGCCTGGCAGCAGTTGCAGACTCCCGTTTTCTTGTAGTTGGCGGCGGTTTCCGCTCTTTCCTGAATCGTCATTTTTAGTACCTCTTGATTCCGTTCGTTTCTTACTCGTGTTTTCCGCAGTTGCCGCAGACGTGACCTTCTCCGCTCTTATGTCCGTGCCCATCTCCGTGGTGGTTGCATTTCACGTTTGGATTGTACGAGAGGGTTCCCGCAAGGAAGGCCGCCACCGAATCGTCCGCGCCGCCGCTGACTCCGCCGAAAAGGGCGATGCCGGCTTCCTTGAGGGCGTTCTGCGCGCCTCCTCCGATTCCTCCGCAGATTAGGGTGTCGACCCCCGCCGCCTTCAGGAACCCCGCGAGCGCGCCGTGCCCCTGTCCGTTCGTGTCGACGACTTCCGACTTCACGATTTTCTTGTCCTCGACATCGTATATTTTGAATTCCTTTGTGTGTCCGAAATGCTGGAAAACCTGTCCGTTTTCGTGTGTTACTGCGATTCTCATCGTGTTTTCTCCCTTCTTGTTGAATTTTGAAGCTATTTCACGCTCGCCGCTGATGTGCCAGGAACCGCCTGAAATCACGAGCCGCTTACCGTTGAGAAGGCAGTCCGCTATCTTTTTGCGGGCAGTTTCGTAGACCGCCGTCACCGTCGTCCTCGAAACGTTCATCCGCTCGCCCGCCTCCTCCTGCGTGAGGCCCGCGCAATCCATGAGCCGTATCGTCTCCAGCTCGTCGATTGTCATCGTCACGCTTTCTCCGTTCCAGCCCTCTTCGGGAATGAAACTGTAGAATTCTGGAAGAGAGTGTATTTCCCTGCATCGAATCGGCCGTGGCATGAAAAACTCCTTTTTGTTTCTGACTTATGTCAGAAACCTTGTGAGAAAAATAATGATGTTTTTGACTTATGTCAACAACCCTGTCATTTCGAGTTGCGCTCGTCGCGCTGGTTGATGAGCAGCTCGTTTATGGCCGCGATTCTTCCGTAAAGCTCGAAGTAGTCTGTGAATTCGGCTGTGGCCTTGTTGTCCTTCGCATGGAGGATTTTCTGCTTGAATTCTGCGTTGATGCCAATCATCTCGCTCCGCTTTTCCATGTTGTCGAGTTTGCTCTGGTAGGCCGCGTTTATCTCTGGCGTCCAGCCGATTATCGACGGAATCGCCAGCGTCTTGATTTTCCGTATGGAAGCGATGTTCCAAATTTTGTCGCCGAAGTACTCCTCAAGCGCGTTCCTGAACGGCCTGTCCATCTTGAAAATCAGACGCGCCCGGATTTTCTTGTCCGTGTCCAGCTCCGCGAAATCGAACGCGCAAAGGGAACTTTCATCAAGGAACGGAGCCGCCGCTTCCGTGCCGAAGAAATCCTGAACTTTTTCCGCATCTTTTCTGAAAGTGTACTCGTAGACATTCCCCCAAAGGGCCGAGCTGAGCGATTCCCTTCTTCTCTGGTTCGTGACAGGAAAGACGAAGCATTTCTTTATTCTGACGCTGTCTATCAAGTTCGCGTTCATCTTCTCGATGAATTCCTTCTCGCTCACGGGGTCGAACAGCACGGTCGAGGCTATTTCAACGTCGGACTGGATTCCGAGGGAAAGTGTCGTGGCGAATTCGAGCCTGGGAAGCGGATTGAAGCCGACAGTGTAGATGAACGGAAGTGAACTTTTCAGAATCGCCCTGTTGAAGATTTCGATGAGCGTGAGGTGAGGTATGAATTCAGCTCCCCTGCTTTTAGTGAACTGGAAGACCGCCCTGTACATCACGGGGATGTTGTCCTTCGCACGCCTGATTCCGTCGGCCGCCTTGATGTCGCCGATTTCGCCTTTCCTGTTGTCCACGTTCACGCAGGTCTTGTCGTTGCAGACTCCGCACTTGTGGTCGCAGTTTGTAGAACATTTCGGGGTGAGCTTCTCCTCGCAGTTCCGCTCCCACTCGTTTTTATAGAAGGATTTTGAAGGTCCGAGGGAAACATCGTCCCACGGAAGCTTCTCGTCCTGGCTACGTTCCCGAAGGATTTCTCCCCTAACGTCGTATCCGGCTTCGTCGAAAGCCTCGTTCCAGAACTTCATGTTGTCACGGAGATGGTTCTCCCACGCATCTAGCCTCGCGCCTTTCTCGTACGCGCTCAGGATGACTTTTCCGGCTCTCTTGTCGCCCCTGGAAATCAGTCCTTCGATGTAGCTCGTGGATATCGCGTGCGTTCCGACATGGAAACGGCCTTTCGGAAGGTGGTCGCGAATGTAGGCGAGTTTCCTGTCCGATTCCTCCGGGCTTATCTGCCGCACCCACTGGTACGCCGTGTGCGGTTTTGGAATGAATGTGCCGACATTCACGTTGAACTGAATGCGTGTCTTCGCCTGCAAGTCGAGCAGGAAGTCGACTATGACCTGTTCCTCGGTCTTTTCGTCAGTCTCCGGGAAAGGAAGCCCCACCATGAAGTAGAACTTCGCGCTCTTCCAGCCCCTTTTTTTCGCGTCCTGAATGATTTCCTCAAGATGCTGGGCGTAGACTTCCTTGTTCAGCCTGAGCTGCCAAGCCTCCTCCGGTGTTTCCACTGCGAACGTGAGTCCGCTCTTCCTGACCTCGGAAAGCTTTTCCAGAAGCGGCAGCGAGAAACTGTTCACTTTGAGCGACGGAAGCTGGAAACTGACGTTCTGCGACTTGTACCTCTTGTTCAAATCGTCGAGCAGGTCTTCTATGTCCGGGTAGTCGGCCGAAGAAAGCGACGTGAGCGAGATTTCCCTGTAGCCCGCCACGTTCACGAGATTCTCAACTTCCTCGAAAATGATTTTCTTCGTCTTCGCCCGCTGCGGCCTGTAGTAGACTCCCGCGTGGCAGAAGCGGCAGCCGTTCGGGCAGCCCCTCATTATCTCCACGACTCCGTGGTCCTGCACAGGCTTCGTGTTCGGGAGCGGCATGAACGATTGCACGGACGGCACCGTCCCGAACTCGGCCCACACCGCCCTGAAAGCCTTCGCGTGCCCGCATTTTTCAACCGACATATCCTCCGTCCAGACGTGGCTGTTTTTGGAAAGAGCTTCGAGAATGTCCTTGCGGCTTTTTCCGTTTTTCTTCATGACCGAAAGCTCTTCTATCAAGTCGAACATTCCGCCCTCGGCTTCTCCTATGAAAACCGCGTCGAAAAAATCGGCGAACGGAGCCGGATTCGTCGCGCCGCAGCCTCCGGCTATCACAATCGGGTCGTTTTCGCCCCTGTCCTTTTTCAGAAGCGGAATTCTCCCCAAATCAAGTATCGAAAGCACCCCCGTGATTCCAAGCTCGTATCCGATTGAGAAACCAATCATGTCCAGTTCGTTCAGCGGCATTCCCGTCTCAAGAGTGTACTGTGGAACATCGTGCTTTTTCAGAAGTTCCTCGAAGTCCTTGTCCACGGCGAAAATGCGCTCGCATCTGACAGTGCCGATTCTGTTCAGGCCGTTGTAGATGATTTTTATGGCCTGGTTGGACATTCCGATGTCGTAGACGTCAGGAAACGCTATGCCGAAGTTGAACATATCGTCGCCGTCTGTGTGTTTTTTGACGATAGAGCCGAATTCGCCGCCTATATACGACGAAGGGTTCTGAACCGAACAGAGTTCAGAACCGAAAATTTCAAGAGGATTGACTGTTTTCATTTGATACCTTTTTCAAGCGAAGTCGTATTTCCTGTATTTTATGCTCATCAAAAGTCCTATCGCCATCATTGCTGTCCACAGGGAGGAGCCTCCATAGGACATGAACATGAGGGGGATACCGGTGATTGGCATGCAGCTTATGACCATACCTACGTTCTCCACGAAATGCCAGAAGAAGATGCCGAATATCCCCGCGGCGATGTAGACTCCGAACGGAATCGTGCAGTTTTTGATTATCGAGAGCGTCCGAATGAAGATGATGAAATAGAGAGCGAAGACCAGAATCGCCCCTATGAAGCCGAATTCCTCCGACAAACTCCCGAATATGAAGTCGGTGTCGGATTCTGGAAGATAGCCTGAGTGTATGAGCCTTCCGTTCAGGAATCCCGTTCCGAAAAGTCCCCCGCTTCCGACCGTCGTCAAGGACTTGAGAGTCTGCCAGCCGCTTCCTCTCGGGTCGCTCTCCGGGTCCATGAATATGACGAGACGCTTGAGCCAATAGTCGGATTTCTCCTCGCCTCCGATGTTGAGGACCATTCCACCCACATACGAAAAAATAAGCGCGGCGCATATCAGTCCAAAGACGTATGCAATCCAATAGAAGTATTTGCTTTCTTTGTAGAAGAAATTGCCGATTATTCCCGTTATGCAGACGGCTCCCGTCGCGAGCGTGACAATCGCCCGGAGTTTCGTGTTCGTCAATATGTTTATCAGAGGAATCGTCGTGTGCGCGATTCTCTTGTACCATTCCGGGAAGACCAGAAAATAAACCGTCAAAGCCGCGCCGACGAAGAACAACATTATGTAGCGCAGAGGAATTTCCGAAAAGACAAGCATGAAGAAGAGAATGACGAAAAAGACGCTGGCCGTTCCCATGTCCGGCTGAATCATTATCAAGCCGAACGGAACCATGAAAATCAGAATCGACACTATGAGCCTCTTCAGAGGGGGGGCGTTCTTTGATTTGTCCAGATATTTCGACAAGTATATGATGAAGAACAGCTTGCAGAATTCTGACGGCTGTATTTTGAATCCCCCGAATCCGAGCCAGCTGTGCGCTCCGTTCACCGCCTTGGTGAAGCGCACCAAAACCAGAAGCCCTATGAGAATCATGAACAGCGTAAAAGCGTATTTTTCGAAGACCCTGTAGTCGAGCAGAGCGAGCGCCGTCATGAAAAGCAGTCCTGTTCCAGCCCATATGATTTGCTTTATGTACTGGTTCGACATCGACACTCCGTCGGAGCCGACGCCTGCCGAATAGATGAACATCACCCCCAGTGCTATGAGTGCGAGAACCGAGAACAGCATCATGAAATCGAAATGTTGGACGATTTTTATCTTCATCTCCTGTCCCTCCTATTCCTGCCTGTGGCCTTGCCCGTTCTTTCTCTCAAGCTCGTACATGTATGCTCGCACGTTCGGAAGCGACTGTACCGCCTCCTCGTAAGTCTGGTTCGCGAAAATTCCTTGATAAATGATGTTCGTAGCGTAAGGCGCCCACCAGTCCCACTTGTTCACGGCCTCAACCAGCACGACGACCGCCACCTGATCGTCCGGGGAGCCGTTGTACGGTCCGTATGTCGCCATCCATGAATGCCAATGATCGACCGAACCGACTTCCGCCGTTCCCGTCTTTCCTGCTATCGACACTACCTTGTTCGCCATAGGCCACTGTGGGGTTCCGTCCGTGATGACGTACCGCAAATCCGCCTGCACCGCCCTCCAGATTGACGGGTCGATGTTCGACTCGTGGAGAATTGTCGGCTGCACGGTTTCGATTACCTCGTCAGTGACCGGGTTTCTTACTTCCTTCAAGAGATGCGGCTTGTAGATTTTGCCTGAGTTCGCGACCATCGCCATCATGTTCGCGATGTGCAGCGGTGTCACTGTCGTGTAGCCCTGTCCGATGGACATGTTCATCGTGTCGCCGCCGAGCCATTTCACATGGTATTTCCTCTCTTTCCACTGAGCCGTCGGAACGAAGCCTGAAGACTGCGCCGGCAAATCGATGTCCAAACTTTGTCCGAATCCGAATTCCTTCGCATACTGTGCGATTCTGTCGACTCCGAGATAGTCCCTTCCGACAACCCAGTAGTAGATGTCGCACGATTCCGCAAGGCTCTTTCTCATGTCGAGCCAGCCATGTCCGCCTCTGTTGTGGCACCTGAACGTTCTGTCTCCGTAGACGACCTTTCCGGGGCACTCGATTTTCTTCGCGGGCGAAATGACATGCTCCGAAAGCGCGGCCGTCGTCATGATTGTCTTGAATGTAGACGCAGGCGGGTAGACGGCGTTCACGACTCTGTTCAAAAGTGGATTGTTCGGAGCGTTCGCAAGCTTCGTGTACTGGGCGGCTGCGTCGTCGCTGTTGAATATGTTCTGGTCGTAATACGGATATGAGACCATGGCGAGGACTTCCCCTGTCGAAGGACGCAGGACCACCGCCGCACCGACTCTTGGGCCGAGAGCCTTCTCGGCCAGCTCCTGTATCCTTGAGTCAATCGTTAGTATGAGCCTTTTTCCCATCTGAGGCGGCTCTATGATCGGCTTGTCGGAAATTATGCGCCCTTTCGCGTCAATGTTCTTCCTCTCTGTTCCTGGAACCCCTTGCAGCAGAGAGTCGTACTGCTTTTCTATTCCCGTCTTTCCGACAATCATGTTCCCCGTCGTGTAGCCTTTGTTGTACATCATCGTGATTTCGTCTTTCGAAATATCTCCGACGTACCCGACCACATGGGCGATTGAGCCAGTCTCGACGTAGTTCCTGAGCGGCTTCAACTGCCATGTGACTCCGGGAAAATCCGTTATGTTCTCCGCTATGTTCGAGATGGCCTCGAAACTGACATTGTTCTTTATCTCTACATGGCTGTGGATTTTCCTGTCTCTCGCCGGAATTTTCTTGTCGATTTCGTTTTTTCCGATGCCGAGAATCTGCGCGAGTTTTGAAGTGACTGTCGCATAGTAGTCCGCTGGAATTTCTGCTGGATCCAAACTGACCGCGAACGAGTCCGAGTTGATGACCATAGGGAGTGTCGCGTTCCTGTCGAATATCTCGCCCCTCTGCGCCGGGATGGAGTTCGTCTGGCTTGAGACCTGCCTAGATTGGCTTCTGTAAGAGTCTCCCTTTACAATCTGCAATGTGTAGAGCCTCGTAAGGTACGCTGCGAAAACAAAGACGATTATGGCGAAAATGACGACTATGCGTATGTTGCGCTCCACCTGCGAAGGTGCGTTTTGCGAGTTCCCGTTGTTGAAGCCTTCCATAATTCACCTCTGTCCTTTGCCGTTATGATACCTTTTCCTGATCGACTACGAGCGTGTTCCTGAAAATATCGAGAAATTTGAACATAATCGGAGTCAGAACCGTGTTTGCGGACAATTCGAACAAAAATCCCACCGAAAAAATTGAATAGTGGTTCACGGAAATCGGGAATACCGCCGAAAGAATCCATATTATCAACGCTTTCGAAAGCGTCGCTACCGCCCCCATGACGGCAGGAAGAAAGATTCCGTTCAGATTCAGTGTCTTGTTGAACAGACCGCACGAATAGCCGATTATCGTCCTGACAATGCAGTGGAGTCCGAGAGGGGCCGCTGTCAGGAAATCAAGAATAAGTCCTGAAGCGAATCCGTTGGATACGCCATACAGCTTTCCGTTGTTGCTTGCAAAATAAATCGTGCAGATTAGTAGAAAATCGGGAACAGCGGGCAGCATGTTGACATTCGACAGGACAGCCGACTCAAAAAGCGCGAAACTCAGCAAAATAACGACAGATGCAAAAAACGAACGTAGCATAATTTTCAGTTTGAAATGTTCACAAGGCTAGGGTTCAATTCCTTCAAATCAGCGACAATCACGGATTCCAGCCTTGAGAAATCTATGATAGGCACGACCTCTATGTCGAGCGACGAATCATAATCGAGGACTGTGATTTTCGAGATGGTTCCGATTGTGATGTCCCGAAGATAGTTTCCGTTCTCTCCCGATGTCACTATCGTGTCTCCGTAGTTCAACTCCTCCAAAACCCTTTTCTTGATGTACCTCATAGAGAGGGTTCTGTCGTCGGCGCCCAGTCCACTGACAAGTCCTATGTCCCGTGTCGTCTGTATCCTGGCCGACACGGTGCATTTTGAGTCGAATATCGGAAGAATCATGCTGGTCTCGGCACCGACAGAGACTATTTTCCCGACAAGACCAATCTGCCCGTTCTGAATCGCTATGACGGGCATATTTTTCTTTATTCCGACCCTGCTTCCCTTGTTTATCGTGAACGTCGAGTAGAGGTTGTCTGTGTTCCGCCCGATTATCTGGGCCGGGTAATTCTTCTGCTCGATTTTCGTGGAAAAGCCCAACTGTTCCCTCAATCTTTCGTTCTCTTTGTTTATCTCTGTGTTGTTTCTCTGGAAATATTCGTAGTTCTTGAGCTTCTCGACAAGAACCGCATTCTCCTTCTTCATCCGAGAAAGCTCCTGCACTGCGTTTATAGTGTCGCCAATTCCTGTTGAGACGGCGTTTACTCCTTTCTGCAACGAGGAGACTATCGAAAATCCTATCCGCTCGAAATTAAGCACGAAGCCACCGGAACTCGACGCAAGAAGAACAGTCGAAAGCCCCAGCAGAATCACGAAGACAAACTCGGCTATGTGGAAGCGAAAAAAATGCCTGCTTTGGTTTGAAGAATTCATAGACTCCTTCATCAGTCGTTGAGGTTGTCGTAGACCGAGCGGTCAGAAGACATATCCTTGAACAGCTCGAACGCCTGGCCCGCCCCCAATGCGACGCATTCAAGCGGTTTCTCCACGAGGAATACCGGTACCTGGGTCTCCTTTGATATGAGCTTTGGAAGCCCCTTGAGCATGCTTCCTCCTCCAGACATGACGATTCCCCGTTCAACGATGTCGGCCGCCAATTCCGGTGGAGTCTCTCCGAGCGTCACCTTTATCAGCTCGACGATCTCGTGCACCGTGTCCTTCAACGCTTCCCTTATTTCAACGCTGTCGATTTCAAGCCTTCTTGGAAGACCCGTGATTGCGTCGTTTCCCCTGACCTCCATTGTCTCGATGGTATTGTCCTTGTCGGAGATGGCGTTTCCTATCTGTATCTTCAACCGCTCCGCAGCCTGCAGACCGATTTTGAGGTTGTGGTTCTTGAGGACGTACTTCACTATCGCGTCGTCGAATTTGTCGCCACCGACTCTTATGGCCTTTGTGACGACCATTCCACCAAGCGATATGACGCTGACCTCCGTCGTGCCGCCTCCGATGTCGCAAATCATGTGGCCCGCCGGCTCCTCGATTTTTATCTGCGCTCCGATTGCTGCCGCCAAAGACTCCTCTATCACGTCGACTTCCTTCGCGCCTGCCTTCAGTGCCGCCTCGATTACCGCGCGTCTCTCGACCTGTGTGATGCATGAAGGGATTCCAATCTTCATGCGTGTCGACTTGAAGAGCTGGTGGCGGGAAATTACTTTGGAGATGAAGTACTTTATCATCTTCTCCGTGCTGTCGATGTCGGCTATCACTCCATCTGAAAGAGGACGAATCGCGACTATGTTTCCTGGAGTCTTGTAAAGCATCCGCTTCGCTTCGGCTCCAACCGCAACAACGCGCTTTGTGCCTTTTTCAACGGCGACGACGGAAGGCTCGTCGACAACGATTCCTTTTCCGCGAACATAAATCAACGTGTTGCAAGTGCCCAAGTCGATACCGATATCAGTTGAGAAACTGTCAAAAAGTCCCATATATTTTCATCCCCCAATTTTTCGATTTTAATTTTTGGAATCGGAAATCCGCTTCAATGCGCTTATGGCCCCCTGATGATTCGGCTGTATCCGAATGACTTTTCTCCATTCTGATCTCGCCTTCACCAAGTCGCCCTGTTTTTCGTAGACAAGGCCCAGCCCGTAATACGCATCGGCAGAATTCTCCGCCCCATCCAAATTCTCTATTATGTTGTTGAATTCAATGACCGCGTTTTCGAAGAGACTCTGCTCAAGATAAATCTGACCGAGCAGATAATGGCTTCTTATGACTATCCTCTCGTCCTTGCAGTCGCTCGATATTCTGTGCAGGTACTGCTCGGCTGTCTGATACTGCTTCGCGTTGATGTATTGCTCGGCAATGGCGAGGATAAGCGTGTCCGAGCTTCTCTCCACGATTGCTTCCGAGAAAGACTCGATGCTCTCCATGGTCATTCCGAGTGCCGCGTAGTCGAGTCCCAGCAGTTCAGCCGTGTCGCTCGCCCTGTACCCTTTGTCCAGTGCCGACTGCAGGTATTTCACGGACAAGTCCGCATAGTAGTGGTAGGCAGAAAGATAATCCTTGTAGAAGTAGGCTTTGCCGAGCATGTATTCGATTTGAGGAACGTTCTCGTCCCCCGGTGTCGTAGAAATCAAAGCCTGTCTAAGACTAGTTATGGATTCCTCGATGTAGTTCTGCGCCTGGATCGTGTCGTTGTCCGACAATGAAAGGAAGAACGCAGAATAACCGTGGAATACAAGAGCCGTATAGTTATAAGGACGCTCGTAAAGAATTGCTGTGCTTATGTCGTAAACGTCCTTGTAGCTATACTCTTTCCATTTTGCCTTCAAATTGAACAGAGACGTCCCTGAGTTCAACTTGGAACTGATGAACAAATATGAAAAGAAAATCAATACCGACAAGAAAACCGCGCACAAGAATACGATGACAAGCCTTTTCAAAAACCTGCCGTCTCGTTTTACAACTTTCCTGTCATATAAACTTTCTTGTCTCATTTGTCACTCGCAAAAAAAAACAGAAAAGATAATAAGCCGGGTTCTGTGTCGAATAACCATCTATCCGAGGCACCGGTCGCCCGATGCCTTTAGCAGCCTACCCGCGGCAAATTCTCCGGAAAAAGATTGCCGCTACTTGACTTTGCTCCAAATGAGGTTTGCAATGCCGAAATTGTTGCCAATTCCGCGGTGAGCTCTTACCTCGCCTTTTCACCATCACCATTTCTGGCTGTGTATTTTCTGTTGCACTTTCTGTCGCCCTAAAAAGGACGCCCGGTTGTTGTCCGGCATTTTTTCCGGTGGAGCCCGGACTTTCCTCACTCCGGCCTGTTTTCATCAGCAGGCCGGAGCACGGTTATATATCTTTTCTGAAATTTCAATTCCCAACAGCCGAACGGCGGCTTTGTCCTGCCGAACGGCTTTTCGCCTGCATGATTCTAGGAATTCGGATCCTCTGAATCGTCTTGATCCTCGTCGGAGAGGTCTCCATCGTCCAAATCCGAATCTTCATCGCCAGAAAGATCTCCGTCTCCTTCCTTGTCCGAATCGAATCCATCCTCGAACGTATCGTCGTCTCCTCCGAAGTCCGAATCCTCTCCGAAATCATCGAGATCGTCTCCAGCGAAGTCCGCGAGGCTTCCTGTTTCATCGAGCGTCGAGAAGTCTTCCATCTCGCTCTCCTCTGCTTCCTCGTAGAAGAGGATTCGGCTGCAGTATGGGCAGAATTTTATGGATTCGCCCTCCCTGACCTCGTTCGCGAACTGGGCAGGAAGAATCATGTGGCACCCTGTGCAGACTCCATTCCTTACGGCTACAATTCCTTCCTTGTTCCTTCTGATGATGCTGTGGAATTTGTGGACTGTCTCCTGATAAGACTCGTCCAAAGCTCCCGACAACTCCTTCTCTTCCTCGTTGAGTTTTTCGAGGCTCTCGTTGTAGCCGTTGACGGTCTCCGTCATCTGCGAATTCATTGAGTCAAGCTCCGCCTTCTGAGAGTCTATGAATTCCTTGTTGTCCTTCAGCGTGCTTGAGAGGCTGGCGAGCTTGTCCTGCTCTCCCCTGAGTTCGTCCCTTATGGATTTTTCTTTTTCAGAGGCTTCTGTTATGTGCTTTTCAAGTGCTTCGTATTCCCTGTGCGCTGTCACATTGTCCATGTCGCGCTCGCACTTTTCCCGTTCCTCTACAGTCTTGTTCAGTTCCTCTGTGAGTTCGTCGACTTTCGCCTTGACTTCCTCATACTCAGAATTCTTTTCTATGTATTGCTTTTTGAGACTTTCAACGAGCTCCTTGAGATAGACAAGCTGTTTTGGAGCGTCGTCAATCAGCTTTTCCAGTTCGTATTTCTTAACCAAGACACCCTGAAGCGATTTCAGACTGTCAAAAACTTCTGTCATTTCCATGCAAAAAACCTCACAAAAACTATCCGCAAAGTATATAAAAATTCACTGGTCATGTCCACAAAGACGAAGGTTCCCGATTCAACCTTTTTTGAGGAAAATGCGGGAACCTTCGTTGCTTATTTTTTTACTCGGCGAGAATCTGTGGGACTACATTTCGAGGTAGTCGTGGAGATTGCTTGCGCGCTTAGGATGTCTGAGCCGCCTGAGAGCCTTAGCCTCGATCTGCCTGATTCTTTCCCGTGTGACGTTGAAATAGAGACCGACCTCTTCGAGCGTCAGGCTGTATCCGTCGTCTAGGCCGAACCTCATCTTCAGGACTTCCTGCTCCCTTTCCGGCAGCGTGTCCAAAACAGAGCGGAGCTGTTCCTGGAGGAGCGTGTACGAAGTCTTGTTTGCCGGATTCTCCACGTCCTTGTCCTCGATGAAGTCACCGAGCTGGCTATCCTCTTCCTCTCCGATTGGCGTTTCGAGAGAAATCGGCTCCCTGGCGACATTCTTGACCTGCTTGACGCGCGCCGCCGGCCATCCAAGCTGCTGCGCGATTTCGTCGTCGGTAGGCTCTCGGCCGAGTTTCTGCATGAGCTGTCTGCTCTCCCTCACGACCTTGTTTATCTGCTCTATCATGTGGACGGGCACGCGGATGGTGCGCGCCTGGTCCGATATCGAGCGGGTTATCGCCTGCCGAATCCACCATGTCGCGTACGTACTGAACTTGTAGCCTTTCCTGTACTCGAATTTCTCGACGGCCTTTATGAGACCTATGTTGCCCTCCTGTACGAGGTCGAAGAACTGGAGCCCCCTGTTCGTGTACTTCTTCGCGATGGAGACGACGAGCCTCAGGTTCGCGTTTATGAGGTGGTTTTTCGCCTTCGCGAGTTTCCTGGCTCCATCTCGTATGCGCTTCGCCATCTCAAGAATCTCGTCGACTGAATTTTCGAATTCGTACTCCATTTTCCCGAGCTTCCTGTCGATTTTCTGGATTTGGGAGTAGATTTCCCTGATTTCGTCGCCCCTGAGTCCAAGCTCCTGCTCAAGCTTCACGGCTTCGGAGTGGATGGCGAGCCTTCGTCCGAGACTTCTGAGCTCCGCGGAATTCGCAATACGAAGCTCCTTCATTTTTTTCTCCTGCGTATTGTGGTACTCTTCGATTTTCTGCGTGGCCTCGCTGAATTTCGAGCTGAACCTGTCGATTTCCTCCGTCTGTATGTCTATCTGCTGGAGAGACGGAAGAATCTTCGCCCTGAGTTCGACAAGCTGCGGAGCGTTGAAGACTTCGCACGACTTGCTTTCCTCGAAGAGCTGTTTCTTGAGTGCCATGTACTTCTTCATGTCGTCCTTGACAGGCTTTATGAATTCCCCGTAGCTGTTCTTGAGACGTCTCTTCTCCGCCTGCGCCTCGTTTATCTCCTTTCTTGGCTTTCCGGGTTCGTGCGGATCTATTTTCTTGAATGCCTTCTGCGAAATCTCGAAGAATTCCGGGAGCATGATTCCGGCCTGCTTGATGACATCCTTTATGATGTTCTCTCCATCCTCCATCTCCTTCGAATATTTCACTTCCTGCTCTGCAGTGAGGAGTTTTTCCTTTCCGATGTCCCTCAGGTAAAGCCTGATCGGGTCGTCGATGTTGGACTCCTTGTCGCTGTTCACGAGCTTGTGGCTGTTGAAGTCAGCCAAAGCGTCGGCCACATCGACATCGATTCCGTCGTCACCCTTGTCGTCGTCCCTTTCGTCGTCGTCGTCGAGGAGAGACTCTTCCTCGCTCTCCTCCTCTTCCGCCATCTCGTCGATTCCGTCCTCGATGACCTGGACGTTGAGTTTGCTCAAGAGCTGGAGAACCTTGTCCATCAGCTCGTTGTTCTTCTCTATCACTTCCTCGGACGTGTCTTTGTTCTGCTCTATCCTCAGAATCGTGTTGACTTCCTCGAACGTGATGACCTGCTTCCCCTTGACGAAATTCACAAGTTTTGTGACCGATGGACCGAGCTTCGCCGCTTCTGCCATGATTTCGTTGCTTTCGCCGCTTTTGTTTTCTTCCTTCTTCATATTTCCTTGTTCCTTAAGTTTTCTTTTTTGACACTCAGAATTCCCTGTTGTTCAGTTGCCTGTCCACGCTCATCTTCTCTTCGAGCAGAGTCTGAAGCTCTTCCCCGTCATACGCCGTCGTCAACAAGTTCTGAATCGAATTCTGAAGCCGAGACTGTCTCTTCACAAGGCATTTCCTTTTTATCATCCGTATGCTGTCCGCCACCGACTGTTCCGTGTTGTTCGCGTATTCTCCCGTGATGATGGACTCGTTTATCATCTGAAGAATCTTTTCGTTGTGGCAGTGCTCCTGCAATGAGTCGAAAGAAAATTCCCCCGATTCGTGACACTCCTTCAATGTCGCGAAGAGACTTCTCGCGAGTGGATTCTCGAAATCGCCTTCTGAAAGTTCCGCGCTCATCATATCGAACAGATTCATGTCTGCTACCACAGCCAGCATTGCCCGGAATTCCGCGTCGGGTTTGACATCCATCTGGACGTTCGCCCCCGGTTCCGCATTCCCGTGCTGGGTTCTCAATACCGAATATGACGCGAGCTTCTCCTTCGCCTGTTCGCGATTCTCGAAATCGTTGCGGATTGACTCCACTGAAAGCCCTATTTTCTGGGCAATCAGATTCAATGTCGATTCCCTTTGGATGTCTGACTGCAACGCATCAACATAGTCGAAAAGTTCCATTGCGACATTGCCTTTTCCCTCCGGTGTGTCAACCGGATATTTTTGCGTGAGCGACATCAAAAGGTGGTCGAAATCAAATATAGAGTTTTCCACCTCGTTCGCCAAATAATCCTTCCCGAAATTTATCATTATTTCCGCCGGGTCCTTTCCTCCTTTTAGGTGGATGACTTTCACCGGCAGATTCTGTTTCCTGCACATTATTATCGCCCGCTTGGTGGCGGCTTGGCCCGCTCCATCGCTGTCGAAAGACAAATCCACCTCGTCGACCAGACTTTTCACCATGTGGACTTGGTCGTCCGTCAGGGCGGTTCCCAAAGGGGCCACTGCGTAGTCTATTCCGCATTGGTGGTACGCTATGCAGTCCATGTACCCCTCGCAGAATATCACCTTCCTGTTCTTCCGTATCGACTGCTTCGCGAAGTTGAAGCCGTAAAGGGTCTTTCCTTTCTGGTACCATGGAAGCTCACCGGAATTCAGGTATTTCGCGTTGTTGTCGCTCTCAAGGGCGCGTCCCCCGAAAGCCACGACTTCCCCGTTCCTGTCGAAGATTGGGAACATCAGCCTGTCGTTGAAGAACGCTATGTCCTTATAGTTTCGGCTGAAAAGTCCAGATTCCGCCAAAAAATCGTCTGTGAAATTCTTGGATTTCAAGAATTTTTTCAGCCAAAACTTGTCGGCGGGAGCGTACCCCAGCCTGAATTTCTCTATGGTCTCCACCGAAAGCCCCCGACCCTTTATGTAGTTGAACGCGCGCTCCCCCGGCTGCGTCTGTGTCAAAAGGTAGTGGAAAGTGCTGGACATCCGTTCGTAGAGAGACAGAAAGTCTTTCTTCCTTTTGTCAGCCTCGTCTGGAACGTACTCCCCGTCCTCGTACTTCAGCTCTATTCCGTACCGGCTGGCAAGCCTTTCCACGGCCTCTGGAAACGATATGCTTTCCATCTCCTGCACGAATTTTATGACAGTGCCGCTCGCCTTGCAGCCGAAACAGTGGTAGAACCCCCTTTCCGCGTTGACTGAAAACGAAGGGGTCTTTTCGCTGTGGAACGGACAGCAGCCGAACCAGTTCACGCCCCTGTTAGTCAGCTGCACATACTCCCCGACGACAGATACTATGTCCGCCGCGTTTTTCACCTCGTCGATGGAAGCCTGGGTTATTATCTTCGGCATCTCGTCAGTTCGTCCTCTTCGTCCTGAATTCAGCGGTCGCCCTCGCGTGAGCCTTTAGTGTCGTCGAGAACGTGTGGGAGCCTCTTTCCGAATTTGTCAGCGTGAAATAGTAGAAGTTCGTCTCTGCCGGATTCAACGCCGCGGAAAGGGCGACTTTTCCTGGGTTGGATATCGGTCCCGGTGGAAGCGCCGACCATTTGTACGTGTTGTACGGGCTGTCGATTTTCAAATCCTTGTACGTGATGATGTCTGGATGCGGCTTCCCCTGAATCTCGGTTATTATGTACTCTATCGTCGCGCACGACTCCAAGCCCATCCCGATGGCCATTCTGTTCAGGAAGACGCTTGCAATCAATGGCGCTTCTTCGTCGACTCTGTATTCCCTTTCAACAATCGAGGCGAGAATTAGGCGCGTGTAGTCTATTCCGTCCGACTCCGACTGTCCCGCTATCGTTTTCAGGTTCGTGAAGAAATTCTCTATCATCATCGCGACGACTTCCGGTGCCTGCATCTCTGGATAAAAATAGTAAGTGTCCGGGAACAGGTAGCCTTCGCATGTCGCGGCCTGTATCCCGAACTTTTCCAGAATCGCCCTGTCCGCTGTCGCTTGCACGAAATCATCGTAGCGGCAAACCTTGTTGTCGGAAAGGATTTTAGCGATTTTTCTTGTCGTCAGCCCCTCTGGAATCGATGTTTTTATGAACGCTTGTTTTCCGTCGGCGAGTATCTTTATGATTTCCACCATGTCCATCGACTGCGAAATCTCGTACACGCCTGATTTGAAGACGATGGACGTGTAGTCCTTCAGCAGGATTTTTGGAAATCTGACCGTCATGTAGAAAAGCCTTGACGAGCGTATGAGCCCTTTCTCTTCGAGCATCTCCGCTATCGACTTCACGCTCATGCCGGACGGAATCTTGACATACTCGGAGACTGCCGCGTTCTTGTCCGGTTCCACTGGAGATATGTTCTTTCTGATTGCGAAAAAGCCGGCCGCCACGACCAAGACTGCGAAAAACAAAAAACCGAGGAAGAAAAACGGGTGTTTTCTGCGATTTTTTGACGTCGCCTTTCCGGTCGAATTCTCAGAATCTGATTCGTCCGGCTTTTCGGCTTTTGAGTTTTTTTTGCTTTTTACGGATTCGCTTTTTGAACCACGCTTCTCTTTCATGTTGCTTCCCGGCGAATATTTTCAATCGCCATAAATCAAGAGTAGAAATTCATGACTTCGGATATCGTCATTGAATCGTATATTTTGCTTTCAATCAGCTCGCTGAGGTTTTCAAGTTCCTCTGGAATGCAGGATTGAAACTTCCTGAAAAATTTGGCGAGCGCTTTGACCTCTCCATCCGACAGGTGGTAGTCGAACCCGAACTTTTCGTTCATCTTTTCGGATTCGGCTTCCGCAAAACCGTCGTGCAAATTGCTGGATGTTTCGTTCATAGTTTTATGTCAAGCCCTTCCGTTGCCAAATGCACCTTCACCTGCGCGCTTGTCGCATAGTCGGCGTACCATTGCGCGGATTCGAGAATCGAGTCGAGCTTTCTGTCGTCGTATGTCGGCTCGTGGTGGAAAAGGTAAATCTCGCCGATGTTCCATGTGGCCGCGAAATCCACTGCATAGCAGAACGACGAGTGCCCCCAGTTCTCCTTTCTGAACGCCTCCTCTACCGTGTATTGGGAATCGAGGACGAGGACGTCGGCATCCTCGAACACGTGGGACTTGTTTTTCGTCCGCTCGAAATCCGCGGGTGTCAATTCGACATCCGTCGCATAGACGAAACTTTTCGTTTTGTCGCCGATTTTTTCCTCGACCCGGTAGCTGTAGGACTTCCCAGGATGGGACATCTCCGCGCACGTCACTTTCAGTCCTCCAATGTCAAGAACGTCGTCCGTGCTTATCTTGTGGAAATTCATGTTCTTTGAAAGCGCGTCCATCGTCACCGGATAATACGGAGGCACCATCTGGTCGCTCATGAATTCCCTCATGTTGTCGAACGGCGAGTATATGTCGAAAACCGCATTCGGGTTGTACGCCTGGTCGAAAAAAGGGAACCCCTGTATGTGGTCCCAGTGGAAATGGGAGAAGAGCATGTTGTAGTGGAAGTCCTTTTGCGGAACTCCGTACTTTCCCATGCCTCGGATGCCGGAACCAGCGTCGAACACAATCTTCGTGTCGTTCTCAGCCGTCAGCTCGACACACGGAGTGTTGCCTCCTACAGTGCCGTAAATCCACTTCGGCAGCAATGAAATGAATTTCTTCTTTGTCTCCTCGTTTTCCGCATCCTCTTTCGTCATTCTTTGGATGGCCGCTGAAATTTTCGCTTGAACTTGCGCCGGTGTCAGCGGTGTCGGAATCGAGCCTCGAACCCCCCAAAAATGAATGTTCACTTTGTTTCTCCTTTGTTTTTGGTAGATATTGAGCTTTCGTATTCTATTTTGTGAATCGGATTTATGCTGTCGTAAAGCGCCCTCTGCTCTTCTATCTGCTCCTTCGTCCACAATTTTCCGTTTTTTGCGTTTATTCCAGGACAGTCCTTCTCGCACGAATCCCACGATTCCTTGTCTTCGAGCATCCACGACCAGAACGGATAAGTGGAACACTGCAGCGGCCGTGCCTCGTATGCGCTGCAGCCGCATTCTTTTTTCCACAGCACGCAGTCGAAATTTTTCATCTCTTTGAGGCACAGGACTTCTGTGTTGTCTACATACCACATCCACCTGCAATACATGTCGATGAACTGCTTTTCCCCAAGCTGGAACTTGTCGCAGAGCCTGTGGAGGTCGTCGTACGTGAGATACACGACACCGGGAGATAGCCTGCAGCAATCAGAACACCTGTTACATGAAAATTGTAATCCATTGTCGTAAAACATCATATCTCCACACGCTTGTTTTGAATAAAAAAAAGGTCTTGAGAAATTCTGTAAGACATCTCAAGACCTTTATGGGGAGTGAGGGACTCGGACCCCCGAACCCGATAGGGAGCGGATTTACAGTCCGCCGCAATTGCCGCTATGCGAACTCCCCGTAAGCTGCCTGTAGGACTTGGACCCACGACCCCGAGATTACAAATCACGTGCTCTACCAACTGAGCTAAGGCAGCGTTTCTAATTTTTTATTCCTAAGAACTTGTCGTTCGGAACGAGTATTAATATATACTCGTTCAAAAAAATTGTCAATCGATTTTCTAAAAAAATTATTTTTTTTTATTTTTTCGCGAAATCAGGACGGAGCTTTTCCCCGCCGTTGATGTAGACGTGGTTCAAAGAAGAGCCTTCTTCCATGTAGCAGGTGACGAGAACCCTTATCATTTTTTCCGGCGAGTTGTCTATTTCTGGCTCCTGGCTGCAGAACAGAGCGCATCCTGAAACGTCGAATTCGCTTTGCCCCCGCCTGACAGCTGCCGCAGGGGTCATCGCGGTGAGGTCCCTTGTCTGGGTGAACTGTATCGATACGATGTCTGCCGGATTCAATTTGTTCGACCCGAAAAGCCCAAGGCACATTTCCACGACGTTCTTCTGGATAGATTCCTTCGTGTTTTCCGCGCCTGTCGCTCCCCTGAGTCCATACAGTCTTTTCATTTGTGTCTCCTGATTTTGTTGTAAATGTTTTTTTCTAATGATAGTTTTTAAAATGGGTTGATTCAACAAATCAATTCCCCTGTTGAGTATTTGATGATGCGGATGGTGAGCGATGAATGACGACAAAGAAGACGGCTCCAGGTTCGATTTCAGTCTGATGTCTGCGGCAGAAGTCGATACGTTGGAAATCGACGAGGCCGAAGACATGGACGGACTTGGCGTGCTTGAGGAGTTTACCGGAAAATTCCTTGAGTCGAACATGCAGGAAAGGATTCCGATGCTTTTCAGGTTGATGAGGAGATGCGTCGTTTTTCTTTCGTTGCTGGTTGCGGGACTTTTCATGATGTTCGCCATAGGGAATTTCCAGATGTTTTTGGATTCCGACTTGAACCTGCTCCTGTTCATGACGACATCGGTATCGATTCTTCTGTCGCTGATGAGCGCATCCTCTGCCGTGGTCAGCTTCGTCTGCATTTTCCTTGAGAAACGGCTGCGCTATGTCTTCTTCTTTTTCGGCTTCATAGTCACATTCTGCGTAGCTGTCGCGCTTGTGTTCTTTTCGAGGGGGGTGAACATCCTTTCGTTCGGAATCACTGTCTGAATTCTCGAAAATTCCAACTCAATCGAATGGAAAAATCGATATCTTCGCTGAATTCGGCAGTGCTATGACAAAATCCCCTTCGATTGACTTCAGTTCTATTCGGTTGCAGGCCGCGTCCTCCGACATCCTGTTCGATATGCTCGGAACCCCTTCCAGCCTGAAAAGACTGGACTCCCATTTTAGCCCCTTGGATTCTATCTTTCCGCCCGTCCTTGATTCGCTCGTCCTCAGCACAGACACGGTATCGTTCGCCGCCAGATTGGAGATTTCCGCGCGCATTCCTTCTCCTAGAAAATGAAGGAACTGCTCCCCCGTAATCCATGTATCCGGCCGCAGCCGTGTCGAGAAGAGGTCGAAGACGGCTATGAGGTGGTCGATTCTCTTTCCCCCGCCCGCTCCAATCAGGACAATCTCTTCGTCCGGGGAATCCTTCATCGAGTGGGCTTTTTCGAGGGCCAGCTCGGTGTCGGTGTAGTCTTTGTCGACGATGTGGTTCTCTATTATTTCCTTCGGGTATTCCGAGAGTTTCTCCTTGCTTTTTATGCTGTCCCAGTCTCCCAAAATCGACTTTATTGAGAAAATTTCCAACTTGGCTTGATATTCCTCAAAAGTCTCAAGCCCGGAATCGGCCGCGATTGACTTGAACGGAAAAAATCCGCCGCCCTGCTCCTTCCGCTTTTCAGAGAAAAAACATTCTGTGCTTTCTGGACTTGGGGCGTCTCCGCCTGTGAACACGCATATCATGGAAAATCAAGCTCCTTTTTGCTATTCTTTTGTTTTATTTTATGTTTTTGGCAACTTTTTTAAGGAAATATACTATGAAATCGATAAAAATTCCTTCTGTGTTGAAGAAGATGGACGAGATATTCGAAACAAACGGATTCGAGGCGTATCTTGTCGGCGGCGCGGTGCGGGACGAGCTTATGGGGAAGCCGGCTTCCGACTGGGACGTGACGACCAACGCGAAGCCGGAGGATGTCATGCGGATTTTCCACAAGGTCATTCCGACCGGCATCGCCCACGGAACGGTGACTGTCCATCTTCTTGGAAAAGAAATCGAGGTGACGACCTACAGGTGCGACATCGGATATTCAGACGGAAGGCACCCGGATTCCGTGTCGTTCGACGCGACATTGGAGGACGACCTTTCAAGAAGGGATTTCACGATGAACGCGATTGCGGCTTCTCTCAAGGACGGTTCTATAGTTGACCCCTTCCGCGGCAGGGACGACATAAAGGCGAAGGTCATACGCACTGTGGGATGCGCGAAGGAGCGTTTTTTGGAGGACGGTCTGCGTCCTGTCCGCGCGCTCCGTTTTTCCGCCCAGCTCGGTTTTTCAATCGACAAGGAGACTTTCAGCGCGATTTCGGATTTTGATGTGCAGAAAAAGATTTCGGGGATATCGATGGAGAGGTTCAGGGACGAATTCTCAAAGCTGCTTTCCTCGGACGAGCCTTCAATCGGGCTGCATTTCATGGAGGACACGGGCATCTTGAAGATGTTCATTCCGGAGCTTGCCGAATGCCGCGGAATAATGCAGGCAGACGCGAGAAGCTTCCACGAATTCGACGTTCTTGACCACTGCATATATGCCTGCGACGGCGCGCCGAAGGGCAATCTCGTCGTAAGGACCGCAATGCTCTTCCACGACATCGGAAAGAAAAAGGCAAAGACTGTGGAAAAGACCGAGTATCCGAAAGGTTCCGGTCAGTTCGTGGATATAATCCACTTCCACAGGCACGAGCTGTATTCTTCCGAGGCCGTCGTTCCGATTCTCACGCGCCTCAAGTTCCCGAACGCGTTCATCGACCGTGTTTCCCACTTGATTCTGAACCACATGACTTTCTTCAACGACAAATGGTCAGACGCCGCTGTCAGAAGGTTCATCGTCAGGATAAAGCCCGAGTGCGTCGACGACATTTTCGAGGTCTGGAAGGCGGACATTTTCGGAAAGCACCGGGTGGGAATCGTTCCTGGCAGCCAAACCGCCGAGAACATGATTCTTCTCCGCGAGCGCATAAAGGCAATCGAGGAATCCCAGTCCGCGTTGAGCTTGAAGGACATGAAAGTGAACGGAAAGGATTTGATGTCGATTGGAATCCCCGCCGGAAAGAAAATCGGCCAGATTCTGCAGGAGCTTTTCCAGTGCGTCCTGGACGACCCGGAGATGAACGACAGGGAGAAGCTCCTGGAAGTCGCGAAGCGGATAAATGGAAAATGAAAACGGATAATTGAAAAATGTGCTTCGGCTCCCTTCGACTGCGCTCAGGGAACAGCCCAGCAACCATGCTTCGTCTTTGCTCTGCAACCGGCTTGTTCATTGAGCGTGGTCGGTGAGCGGAGTCGAACCGACGATGAGGCTTGAGGATTGCCACACGGATTCGAGATTGCTAACGCAATCTCTTTAAACAGGAGAAAGTGAAAGATGAAAAGTGAAATTACTGAAAAAACGATTTCTGAAGCTGAATATTCAGAACTTCTCAAATCGGCAAAGACGCAGATTGACACAAGTCGTTCAACACTTGCGTTTCAAGTAAACTCAACAGCGAATGCGACATATTGGAACTTGGGAAAACTATTGCACGAGCAGAAAATTGACGGCGGATATGGTAGCGGAGTCATCAAGCGTCTTTCGGTTGATTTGAAAAAGGATTATCCCGAAATGGGGCTTTCTCCGAGAAATCTTTGGTATATGAAGCAGTTTTATGAACGCTATTGCACTTCTGATATAAAACTGCAACGCAGTGTTGCACTTTTGTCGTGGAGAAAAATCACTTTACTTATTACAAAAAAACTTTCTGACGCTGAAACTCTTTTTTATGCAACGGAATCAGTACAAAAGAATTGGAATCAAGATTTACTGCTCAATGCAATCAAAATGGATATGTTTGCTTCCCGCAAAAACGAGCTTTTGGACAACAATTTTTCCAAAACGCTGCCTGTTTTGCAATCGGAGCAGGCGAACGAGATTTTCAAAGATACTTACAATCTGGGCTTTTTGTCGGTAACAGAGCCGATTGCGGAGCTAGAACTTGAAAAGCGGCTTGTGGAGAAAATCAAGACTTTCATGCTGGAACTCGGCACGGGATTTTCGTTTATTGGAAATCAGCACCGCCTTGAATACAACGGCAAAGAGTATTTCGTGGATATGCTTTTCTTCAACCGCAAACTAAAATGTCTTGTTGCAGTCGAACTGAAAATCGGGGAGTTTAAGAGCGAATATGTCGGCAAAATGAACATGTATCTTTCGCTTTTGGACAAACTGGAAAAAGAAAAGGACGAAAACCAGTCCATAGGGATAATTCTTTGCGCAGAAAAAGACCATCTCGATGTGGAAATTGCGTTGCAAGACGTGAACAAACCGATTGCCGTTGCGGATTACGAGCTGATTGTGCCGAAAACAGAATTGCAGAATCTTGTGCTTAAGGAATTGGGGAAATGTGCTTCGACTGCGCTCAGCAACCATGCTTCGGCTTCGCCCAGCAACCGGCTTGTTCATTGAGCGTGGTCGGTGAGCGGAGTCGAACCGACAATGAAAATTTTTCAACTTTCACCTTTCACCTTCCTCGACACTGAAACTCCGTCGCCGATTTTGTGGAATTCGGTCTCAAATTCCTCGTTGCTCTTGAGGAATTCGATGTACTTCCTGATTTTTTTGACGAGTTTTATGGTGCTGTAGTTGTGCGTCAGGCTCAAATCTTCCACCATGCCGTGGAACGAGAGGTTGTCGCTCACGATGACCCCGTTTTCGGTGAGGTTTTCCTTGTATTTTTCGAAGAACTTGATGTACTGGGCTTTTGCCGCGTCGATGAAAATCAGGTCGAATTTCTTGTCGATTGGGGTTTCAAGCGCGTTTCCGAGAATCAGCTCTATGCGGTCGGAAAGATTCTCGTTTTCCACGTTCTTTTTGGCCGTTTCGTAGCGTTTCTCGTCGATTTCGATTGTCGTGACTTTTATCTGCGGGTTCAGTTTCGCGAATCGTATCGAAGAGAAGCCGATTGCCGTCCCTATTTCGAGTATCGTTTTGACGTTGTGCGAGATTATGTAGTCGCAGATGAAAGTCGAGCCTTCGTCCTGCAGAATCGGAACTTCGTTTTCCATGGCGAATTTCTGGATTTCCGATATGTCGGAGTTTTCGGAGAGCACGTCTATGAATTTTTCGATTTCCGAGGCGACCGCGAACGACAAATCCGGATTCGACGCCAAGAGTTTTTCCGTGTCGCCGATTCCCGAACGGCAGCCGACTGTCTTGCAGCCGTAGGCTTTTCCGCATTCTATGTCCACATTGCTGTCTCCAATCATTATCACGCTGTCTTCCGCAAATGAGCTTCCGAATTTTTCGTTGATTTTTCCGACCGTGAAAGCCAACGCGGCTGGGTCCGGCTTTTTCTTCGCAAAATCGTCGGGACTCACTATCAAATCGATGTATTTTTCAACTTCGAGTTTTTCAAGTATCGTCTTTGCGATTCTTCCGGGCTTGTTCGTCAATACGGCTGTTTTTTTGCCCTTCTCCTTGAGCGTCCTCAAAAGTTCCTTGATTCCGGCGTAGAGTTTCGTTTTTTTGACTGGATTCTCATAGTAGTATTCGAGGTACCAGTTCAAAAGTTCGTCGAATTTCCTTTTTCCGAAGTCGCTCTCAAAATCGAATTTTCCTCTGGTGGATTCTTTTAGGGCGCGTTCAATCAATGCCCTCGCTCCGTCGCCCAAAAATGCGATGAGTTTTTCCTTCTCCACTCTGAAATACCCGAAATGGGAGAACGCTTCGTTCACGCAGTCGGCGATGTCCTCTCCCGAATCTATCAATGTTCCGTCCAAGTCGAAAATGTACAAGTCTGTCATGTTTTTTATTTTATCAAAAAAACAGTAGAATCGCAGAATGTTCACGATTGATTTTTCCGCTTCCAAAAAAGGACTTTGCGAAACTCTCTGCGACGAAATCCGCTCGCAAATATCGAACGGCAAACTGCTTCCGAACGGGCGGCTTCCGTCAAAACGCTCTCTCGCCGAGCATCTGGGCGTGAGCGTCATGACGGTGCAAAACGCCTATGCGGAGCTTATCGCTGAGGGCTACATTTATTCGATTGAAAAAAAGGGCTTCTTCGTCACGGATTTGGTGGACGTCGCGGTCTCCGAATCGGTTCCTTCGATTGGAGAAAAAGCCGCAAGCCATGAGCGCGCCGACGAGCCGAAAAAAAGCGAATCATTTTTCGCTGACTTTACCAGCAATTCTGCGGATTCAAAAAATTTTCCGTTTTCTCTTTGGGCGCATCTTATGCGGAAAGTTTTGACCGACGAGGAAATCAAGGCTCGGATTTTGGACAGGGTGAGCGTGAAAGGCGTTTGGGAACTGAGAATCGCCATTTCCGAGTACCTTCGGGATTTTCGGAACATGGATGTTTCCCCCGAAAAAATCGTCATAGGTTCTGGAACTGAATCTCTCTGCTCGATGATTGTTCAGCTTTTGGGGACGGATTCGGCTTATGCGGTCGAGAATCCCGGCTACCACAAGGTCGCGAAGGTCTTCGCCTTGAACGGAGCGTCCGTCGTTCCCGTGGACATCGATGAATGCGGAGTGAATCCTGAAAGCCTTGAGAAAAGCGGAGCGAAGGTCGTCCACGTCTCCCCTTCCCACCATTTTCCGACCGGAATCGTCATGCCGGTGAGGAGAAGGCTGGAGCTTCTTTCATGGGCGGAGAAAAACGGCTCGTTCATCATCGAGGACGAGTACGACAGCGAATTCCGCTTCAACGGAAAGCCGCTTCCGTCGCTTCTTTCCTCAGACGATTCCCGCGTCATCTACATGAACACTTTCTCGAAAACTTTAGCTCCCTCGTTCAGAATCAGCTACATGATTCTTCCAGATTCGCTTCTGGAGCGGTTCGAGAAAAGGCTCGGATTCTATTCGTGTCCTGTCTCCGCTTTCGAGCAGTTCACGCTTGCCAGATTCATAAGCGGTGGATTCTACGGAAAGCACATAATCAGGATGAAGAACTACTACAGAAACATCAGGAACGCTTTCATAAATTCGATAAATTCAAGTTCCATAAAGTCAAAGGCTTCGATTCATGAGGAAAATTCCGGCCTGCATTTCCTGCTTGAGTTGAAAAATCTCCCCGAACCGCTTTCAAGCGCGAGAATACGGGAGAAACTGTTGTCGGAGAAAATCAACATTCCGCTTCTGTCGGATTTCTTCTATGTGGAAAGTTCCATGCAGTCTTCCGCTTCGTTCGTGCTGAACTATTCTGGAATAGAAAAAGAGAGGATTTCGGAGATTGTGGAGCGGATGGAGAGGTCTTTTTCCTGAATTTGGTGGTGAGTGCATGAAAACTGGTGAATTGCTTTTGAAAATGAGGAACGGCGAGGAAATGCCGCTGAGGACACAGCTTTTGCTGATTGGAAAGTTGAGCCTTCCGTCGATTCTGGCGCAGCTTTCTTCTATTGTGATGTCGTTCATCGACGCTTCGATGGTCGGGCATCTGGGGTCGAGCCAGGCGGCGGCGATTGGTCTTGTGGCCTCAAGCACATGGCTCGTCCTGGGGCTGACGTTCGCTTCTTCGATGGGCTTCACTGTGCAGTGCGCGCAGCTGATTGGAGCGAAGAAGGAAACGGAGGCGCGGAATCTCGTGAAGAACGCCCTTCTCTCCACTTTCCTTTTTTCCGTGGTGTTGATGGCGGCCGGCTGCTCCGTCAGCTTTTTTCTGCCGGACTGGCTTGGAGCCGACAGCGAGATAAGGCACGACGCTTGGATTTATTTTTTCGTCTTCTGCCTTTCCGTCCCTGTCGTGCAGATGAACGATTTGTCGGCGGAACTTCTCCAGTGCGCGGGAGAGATGAAGGTTCCGAGTTTCGCGCAAATTCTCATGGCGGTCCTGAACGTGGGACTGAACTATCTCTTCATTTTCGCATTGGGCTTGGGTGTTTTGGGCGCGGCGATTGCGACTTTTACTTCGAGGTTCATTGTGACCTCGTTCTTGATGCTCTTTCTTCTGAAAAAATCGATTCTGAAATTCACGGATGGGGAAAAATTCACTTTTGAGATCCAAATCATGAAATCTGCTTTGTTGATTGGGCTTCCAATCGCTTTCGAGCAGGTGATAATGTCAGGCGGGCAAATCGCGTACTCGAAAATAACCGCGCCTTTGGGAAAAGCCGCCCTTGCCGCCAACAGTTTCGGCGTTACCGTGGAAAGCCTCTGCTTCATGCCGGCCTATGGAATCGGAGCGGCGGCTTCGACTTTGTGCGGCCAGAGTTTCGGCGCTGGAAGAAAGGCCCTCACATACCGTTTTGGTTGGCTCACTACCCTTTCCGGCATGGTTCTGATGGTCTTTACCGGCAGCATAATGTTCTTCTTCGGCCGGGAAATGATGTCCTTGCTGACACCCGACAATGAAATAATCGAGATTGGAGCATTCATTTTAAAAATCGAGGCGTTCTGCGAACCGTTCTATGGGGCTTCCCTTGTGGCGAACGGAGCCTTGAGGGGCACCGGCGACACGTTTGTGCCTAGCATTTTCAAATTCGGCTCTGTCTGGTTCATCAGGATTCCGCTCGCCGTGATTCTTGTGAAGAATTTCGGCCTGAACGGAATCTGGTTCGCCATGAGCTTTGAGCTTTGCGTGCGCGGCATTCTTTTTTTGATTCGCCTCGCAGGAAAAAAATGGCTGAAAAAGTGAAAACCTCTCCAGCCAAAAAAATCAATTTTTACCTTCCACGGATTTTTTTGAGGAACTTCTTGTGGTACCAGGCCCGGAAGTCCTCGGCCAGCGTGTACAGTCCGTACAGTCGTGAGAGCGGAACGTCGAAGCTGCCCGGCCTGTGCACTTCCTCGCCCCCGAATCCTGTCTTAAAGAGGTAGAGTCCGTGCATCGGGTGGTTTTCGGCACCCGTGGGCGGGATTCCGTAGAAATCGTAAATCTTGGAGCCGAACTTTTTCGCGTCGCAGATGGCTGTCCACTGTACGAGATAGGCTGGCATCAAATTCCGCTTCACGTTGCCGGAACAGCCATACAAATATATCGCTTCATCTTCCTGAAAGAGCGTTATGATTGCCGCCAAATCGTCGGTTTTTTCTTTGCCGTTCTCGTCGGTTTCGGTGTGGCTCGCGATGTAGAGCGTGATTTCGGTCTTTCCGGTCTTGGACAGCCTGGCATTCATCGAGTTTGCGCCGCGTTCGAGCAAATCCCTGTAGTAGGCTTTTGGATGCAGCCCTATTCCGTCGCGCTCGGAGGTCGTCTTGTAAAGCTCGTAGAAAGAGTCCAAATCTCGCTCGAAATTCTCGTCCCCGAAATGCGACGCGCGGACGACAACGCCTTTTTTCTGCGCGAGGCGCACGTTGTATCTCCATTTGCTCTTCATCGATGAAAGCAGCTCGTCCTCGCTTTTTGACAAGTCGAGCCATGTTGAATCAGGCGGCTGGATGTCGACTTTGTTCTTCTTGATGTTGATTTTTTCTTCTTTTGCCGTCCGCTTGATGTTTTTTACCGCTTCATCCCTCTCTTCCACTGTCTTGAAGTCAATCGGAAAATCGTATCGAATGCAGAGAGTGTTCTTCGGAAGCTTCTCCTTCAAACTTTTTGAGAACTCCTCCACCCTTTTCAAATATGATTTTGTGTCTTTTCCGTCAAATTCAGGTGCCATGGGGACATACGCGAGCGCCGCCTGAAAAAATCCCAGTCTGAAAGTCCTGTGCAGGACATTCACGCTCTGTTTTTCTCCGTTTCCCACTGGAAAATCCGCTGAAATTTTCTTCCAGCCGTGGTCGCATTTGAAAAATGTCCAAAAATCTGTCTGTTGAAATCTCATAGTGATTGAATCCTCACTTTTTTCGGGACAAACAACAACTATACATTTGTTCAATTTTTTAAAAAATTTTTTTTCCGCTTCGCGGAATATTTCACTTTTGTTTTACATGGAATCCGCACATTCAAAGTCACGAACAGTCTTTGTTTGCACGTTTTTTCTTTTGTTCCGCCGCCGCCCGCGCCCTTGTCGGCACCCCTACTCGGGCTGCCTGTCATGAAAAGAAAATGTTAATTTAAGGTTAATTTTTTGTAAAATCAACCGCGCGGTTTTATAATCAGGGCGAAAGTCGAGTTTTCACAGTGCAATGGCAGAAACGAGCGGAAGCGGGGTTCCGTCCATCAAAACACTCAGCCACCGCGAAGCGGTACTGCCGTTTTGATGGACGGGTTCCCGCTGGGAGCGCGTTTCGGCAACTACGGTATGCATAAACTCGACATTCGACCAATCAAAAAAATCACCACCGTTTTTGAGAATAAGGAGAGCATTTATGAAAAATCCTCTAAAAGCAATTCCAATGCTACTGATGACGGCTCTAGCCGCAGGTTCGTCTGGATGCCTTGTTTCGGAAGACTATGACAGCACAGTGTCCGGAAGCGCATCGACAACCGCAAGCGGCTCCTCATTCGTGGAAAGCCAGTCGATATATGTCGATTTGTCGGAGGGGAAAGTCTCAGAAGACAATTCCACATGGACATCAATCAGCACCTCCAAGACTTCCCTTTTGGGCGGAAGCGCGAAAATCGACTACACTGAGGACAGCTCAGGAAATTCTACGAATCTGATAAGGATAAACCTAACGGACACCACAAAGAACACGGGCGTGCACCTCTCTGGAAGCATGGAAAACGGCGGAGTGAAGATACAGACTTCGACATCGTTCGAAACGGGCGTGTATCTGGAAAGCGCATCAATCAGCTCATCGAACTACCCCTGCATCGACATGACTAAAGGCGGAAGCGCGAGCGTCTTCCTGATTGGAGACAACACGCTCGTGGACGGCCGAAAGTACGGCTACGGCTACGGAGACAGCGCGTCCACCTGCGACAGCGGCAGGGTTGGAAGCGAGGAAGGAAGCGATTCTAAGGGGACGCTCTACTGCAAGGGAAGCATGACGATTTCAGGAAGCGGAAGCCTCTCGATAACGCAGGGCTACAAGAACTGCATAGCCTCGAAGGACGGAATCCTCACAATCGAGGGCGGAACATACGACCTGACATCCACAGGAAAGAACGGACTGTTCGCCTACACGGGAGTCATAGTCGACGGAGGAAGCATCACATTCAACGGAACCGGAAACGTCACTACAGGAAGTTCTGGCACATGCAAAAAGACAAACGCCATCAAGACCGACTCCGACAACCCATCAGGCTATGTGAAAATCAACAGCGGAACATTGGATTTGACAGCCAGTTACGGAAAGGGAATCAGCTCATCCTATGTCTACATCAACGGCGGAAGCACGAATATAGAAGTCTCAGGCACTTTAATCGAAAACAAATCAATCACCTACTACGACGAAGACGGAGTGAAGACCACGGAAACAACAAGTTTCTCAGCAGAGGGAATCGAAGGCGAATACGGAATAACAGTCAGCGGAGGAACGACGACAGTCTCGGCCGCTGACGACGGAATCAACGTCAGCGGCACAGGATGCACACTCTCGATTTCGGGAGGATTCCTCTATGTGGAGTCGCAAGGGGACGGACTAGACTCCAACGGAAACATAACGATTTCAGGAGGAATCACAGTCGTAAGCCAGACAGGAGGCGGAAATTCGCCGATAGACAGAGGAGAAAACTACAAGTTCACGGTGACGGGAACGGACGCGACAGTATTCGCAATGGGAAGCTCTGACATGTTCAGCGAAAGTATCCCATCAAGCACAGTCAGCCCAATGATTTACAAGAACAACTTCACAAGTTCATCGTCCTCAATCGGGGTCAACGAAGTCATCGCAATAGAAGAGCCACAGACATACGCCGCAGCCTTGCTGATATCAAATTCCCTCACAAGCGGACAGTCATACAATTTCATACAAGGCGGAACGATAGGCGGAACTCTGTACAATCCTGATGCGAAAGTGTACTTCCCTGCGACAGTCACCAACGGAACTTCATCGTCCGCCACCGCCAGCACCTCATCGTCATCATCCTCCTCAAACACGCCGGGAAGCTCCAGCGGCCCCGGAGGCAATCGCTAGGAGAAAAGCAGATGAAAAAAGCGATATTGACGACGATGATTGCGCTCAGTGCGTTCTCGGCCGCGGCCGGGAAGCTGACAATCAAGAACACGGTCGGAAGCGACATCGACGAAATCGGAGAAAGCGACCTCTTCACGCACTCGAAGACCGACGACATATCAGGCGGGACCGTGACGGAGAACGCGTTCGCCATTGGGGAGCAGTTCCAGACGGATCTGGAGACGGAGAAAGTGGACGCGCGGCTCCGGCTGGAGTTCCTGCTCGACACGTCGGACGACTCGCCGTCCACATTCGTCATCGCCCCGTCTGGGTTCGTCCACTACGAGCCGATACCCCAGTTCGGAATCATAGCGGGGACGAACTTCTACAAGCGGTTCGCGGCGGACTCGGCCTACCTGGCGGCGGCTGACGACACCACGAAATACGGGCGGCTCATAACGGACTCCCTCGGGGAGGACAGGTACTTCGGCACGGAGAGCGCCGCAATATACACGAACGGATTCGCGGGAGGAGTCACGAGCGACTGGGCATGGACACTTCCAGGAGGAACGGACGCGTATTTGAAGGCTGCGGCGGGGGCAACCATGTACCCGGACACTGACGAATTCGAGAAGGCGGTGGACTTCGGAGTGAACGCCGGAGTGAAGGACCTGTTCGACATGGCGTTCACAGCCCACGACGTGCTCGAGGACGACAGGAAGTTCGGAGCGTTCGCGGGATTCACAGGAGTGCGCGACCTGGTGCTGAACGCGGGCTTCTACTACAACTTCACGGACGCGGACTACCTCCCGGAGGCGTGCGTCGAAAGGAACGACGTCTACGAATACAAGAAGCAGTCCACAAAATACGCCCTGGGAGGCTCGTGCGGCTACCTTTTCTCAAGCGGATTCGGAATCTACGCGGACTTCATCACGGGACTCACGAACGAGTACATAGGGACGGTGAAGTACTACGACTCGGACGGGAACCTGATAGACACAAAGACGACGACCATAATCCGAGGGGAGACCGTGGTCAAGTACAAGGACGGGACGGCCAAGAGGACGGACGAGTACCCCGCCCGCACAATCCCCTTCTGCTCGCAGCTCAGGCTCACCTACACGGTGAACCAGACTTTGGAGGCGGCGCTGAGCATAAAGGCCAGGGCGTGGCTCTACGACACGGAGGAAGCAGAACCGTGGATAAGCGTTTACCCGAGATGCACGTTCAAACTGCCCGGCAAGTACGGAAAAATCGGGGCTGGAATCAGTCTGGACATGAACTACGCAAGGCACGACGGACTTTCCTCAATCTCATTCCCAATCACATACACCCACAAATTCAAGAAAAAGTTCTGAAAAAGGAGGCGAAAAAATGGCCATAGAAGTCTTCAACAGGAGGGAGGTCAAGTACATGCTCACCGACGAAGACAGGGACGCGCTCCTGCCGCTGCTCGAAGAGCGCATGGACAGCGACCCCTTCAACAAGGGCGAGAGGCCGTACAAAATCTGCAACATCTACCTGGACACGCCGGCGGACGAACTCATAATCAAGTCCCTGGAGAAGCCGGCCTTCAAGGAGAAGATAAGGCTGAGGAGCTACGGGACGGTGCCGTTGGACGCGAAGGTCTTCCTTGAGAGCAAGAAGAAATTCGACGGGGTCGTGAACAAGAGGAGGACGTCGTTCATTCTGGAGGACGCATACAAGTACTTCGAGAGCGGAGCCATCCCCCAAAACCCAAAGATGAACGCCCAGGTCATGAGGGAAATCGACTACACGGTGAAATTCTACAAACTGAAACCGAAGGTCTTCATCTCCTACGACAGGTGGGCCTTCTTCGAGAAGGGGAACTCCGACTTCCGGCTCACCCTCGACAGGAACATACAGGCGAGGAGGACGGACCTGAGGCTCGACTCCCCGGCGTACGGAGAGCAGCTTCTCGACGAGGGACAGTGGCTCATGGAGGCGAAGGCGTTCAAGGCCTTCCCGATGTGGTTCGTCAAGTTCCTCTCCTCAAGGGGGATTTTCAGCACGTCGTTCTCCAAATACGGAACGGAGTACAGGCGGTTCTCACAGAAAAAAGCAACAAGACAATAAAGCAAGCAACAGAATAAAAAAACTACAGGAGCAAAACATGGATTTTTTGAGCGGATTCACAGTCAACTCGGACAGCATCTCCATCCTCTTCGGCATGGCGATGGGACTCGTAGCGGGAGCAATCGTGGCGGCGGGCTATGTCCTTGCGAACACGGGCAGGCGGTACTCCAAGAACTTCGTCATAACGGTCCTGCTGCTGCCGTGCATAATGGCGGTCGTAATCCCGTTCATAGCGACTGACCTCAAGAAGACGCTGTCGCTGGCGGGCGTCTTCGCCCTCGTCCGATTCAGGAGCATACCGGGGGACTCGAAGGACATCCTCTTCGTCTTCTTCTCGGTGGCGGCGGGGCTTGTCATAGGGCTGGGGGACTACTTCCTCGGCTTCGCGTCGGTAATCGTGGTGACGGCGGTCTTCGTCGCGGCCTCGAAGGCGTGGAAAGTCGAGGACAAGCAGATCCTCAAAGTCACCATACCGGAGGACATGAACTACAAGGGGGCGTTCGAGGACATATTCGAAAGGAACCTCGTGAAGCACGGAGTCAAGAACGTGAAGACATCGAACATGGGCACGCTCTTCACAATCTCCTACTGGATACAGCCCAAGCCCGGCATGGACGAGAAGGCGTTCATAGACGAGCTTCGGACGAGGAACGGGAACCTCAACATAATAATCGAAAACCCAGACGACCAGCAGTCGCCGATTCTGTAGGGAAGCATCCGGGAGAAAAACATGGGATTCAGCACACTTAAAATGGCGGCCGCGCTTTTCATCGCAGGACTCTGCGCTTTCGCGCACGGACAGGGCGCGGCAATCGACATCGACGAGGCAAGGCGGAACTACGACAGGACGCTGACAGTGACGCCTTCCGACAGGACGGTCACAATCACGAAGGACAAAATCATCATCGCCCCGAAAAAGGAGGACGCGACGTACACGATTTCGGGCTATTTCAACGGGCAGATTGTGAGCATGACGAAGAACACCGTCCTCAAATTCAACAACGCCTTCATAGAGAACGACAAGGGGCTTCCGGCAGTCTACTGCGAGGCCAAGACCGAGATTTCCACCGCCGCAGGAACCGTTAACTATGTCGTGTCGTCGGGGGACTCGTCCGAGAAGGCGGCCGCCATACACGGAAAGAAGAACATGGCCCTAGGCGGCAGCGGCACCCTCTACGCGGTGGGCAGGGTCTACCACGGAATCAAGGCGGACGACGTGAAAATCAAGGGGAGCGGAACGTTCTACATGCAGGGGACGGACAAGGGCTCGGCCCTGAACTGCCGCTCGCTCACTGTCGAGAAGGACAAGACCTTCAAGGCATACTTCCTGAACTCCAAGAACGGAGTCAAGGCCGACGACGGCATCCTCATCCAGAGCGGAAGCTTCTTCATGCGGAACCTCGGCACGGCATTCAAGACCGACACGAAGGAGGACGACCCCAAGACGCAGCACTTCATAAGGCTCACCGGCGGCAGCGTGGTGGCCAGCGGCGTCAAGAGCCTCCACAAAACCGAAGACGGAGCCTGGCAGGCTTCCGGGGCCAGCGTCAGAGAGGAATAGCACAGGCCCTGAGGGGAGGCGGACGAGGGGATTCTACCCATCCGGCCTCCCCTTTTTTTTCTAATTTTTTCTAAACGAGAAATTTTGATTATGTTCAACTTTTATTGATATATTTTTCTTGCAAAATATAAAAACCGCCTTTATCATCGAATCATAGATATAAAAAACAGGTTTTGAGGGAGAAGAATCGATGAAAGAATCAATAATTGTTGATACGAAAAACAAAAAGTCGGTGATAAGCCGGGACATCTACGGGCATTTCTCGGAGCACCTCGGGCGCTGCATATACGGAGGATTCTGGGTCGGCAAGGACTCGGCGGTTCCGAACCTCCACGGCTACAACAAGGCGGTCGTGGAGGCGTTCAAGGAGCTGGACATACCGAACCTCAGGTGGCCGGGCGGACTCTTCGCGGACGAGTACCACTGGAAGGACGGAATCGGCCCGAAGGAGAACAGGAAGCGCATGGTCAACACGAACTGGGGCGGCGTCACCGAGGACAACAGCTTCGGCACCCACGAGTTCTTCGGGCTCTGCGACGAGCTCGGCTGCAAGCCCTACATCTGCGGCAACGTCGGAAGCGGCACCGTGCAGGAGATGGACGAGTGGATCGAGTACATGACGTTCTCGGGGGAGAGCCCGATGTCCAAGCTCCGCGAGAAGAACGGGCGGAAGGAGCCGTGGAAGCTCGACTACTTCGGGGTCGGCAACGAGAACTGGGGAGGCGGCGGAAACATGAGGCCGGAATTCTACGCGGACATGTACAGGAGATACCAGACCTTCGTCAGGCAGTACGGGGAGAACAAAATCTTCAAGATAGCGGGAGGGGCGAACGTGGACGACTACAACTGGACGGAGGTCCTCATGAGGAACGCCCACTGGCTCATGGACGGGCTCTCCCTCCACTACTACACCTACGAGTACCGCTGGGAGGAGAAGAAGCCTGCTACCGGATTCAGCGAGGAAGGCTGGTACAGGATAATGAGGAACGCGTTCAGGATGGACGAGCTGATCCGAAGACACGGCGAGATAATGGACAAGTACGACCCCGACAAGCGCGTGGCCATGGTCGTGGACGAATGGGGGAACTGGTTCGCCCCGAAGGAGGGCACGAACCCGGGATTCCTCGAACAGGACAACTCGGTCTGCGACGCGGTCGTGGCCGGAATCACGCTCAACATATTCAACAACCACTCCGACAGGGTCAGGATCGCGAACCTCGCGCAGGCGGTCAACGTCCTCCAGTCTCCAGTGCTCGCGCAGGGAGACAGAATCGTGCTCACACCGACATGGCACGTCCTGCACCAGTACAAGGGGCACCAGGGCGCGACGCTCCTCGGAACGAGCGCGGCCCACTCCTACTGCGGAGTCAACGACGTCCCAGACTACAACGCGAGCCTCAGGGGCGTGCAGGCGAAGGAGAACGTCGTGGTTCCGGGGCTCAGCGTATCGGCGTCGGAGAAGGACGCGCCTGAGAAGTCGGGCGCGAGGAAGCGGTATCTCGTGACCGTAGCGAACACGGACGCGAGCGCATCGAAGGAAGTCGAAATCAGCTTCGCCCACCTCGACGGAACGATAAAGTCGGCGTCGGCGACAGTCGTGACCGGAGAGAGGATGGACACAATCAACACGTTCGGACAGGAAGATGCCGTGACCGAGAAAACGCTGCAGGTCAAAGTCAACGATGGAAACAGCGTCTCAATCAACCTGGGAGCGCACGCCGTGGCAGCGGTGACCGTGCTGGCGTGACGCCCCGGAAGTTTCAAAAACGTGCGTAATCAAAAAAGGAGAAGCCAATGAAATCCAAAGTCACAGTCGTGAAGGAGTTCACGAACGGAAAGGTCGACGACAAGCTCTTCAGCTCGTTCATCGAGCACCTGGGCAGGGCCGTCTACACGGGAATCTACGAGCCAGGCCACGAAACGGCGGACGGCCAGGGATTCAGGCGCGACGTCATCGACATGGTGAAGGACCTGAGGGTCGGACTCGTGAGGTACCCGGGCGGGAATTTCCTCTCCGGCTACAACTGGAAGGACGGAATCGGCCCGAGGGAAAAAAGGCCAGTCAGGCTCGACAGGGCGTGGCACACGGTGGAGACGAACCAGATCGGAATCGACGAGTTCGCGGACTGGGCGAAGAAGGCCGGCACCGAGGTCATGGCGGCCGTGAACATGGGGACGGGGACGGTGCAGGACGCGGCCGACATGGTGGAGTACTGCAACCACCCATCGGGAACCGCGTGGAGCGACCTCAGAATCAAGAACGGCCACAGGGAGCCGCACGCGATAAAATACTGGTGCGTGGGCAACGAGATGGACGGGCCCTGGCAGATCTGCCACCTAGACGCGGTGGACTACGGAAAGAAGGCGCGCGAGGCCATCAAGCTCATGAAGTGGACGGACGACTCCATAAAGACAATCGTCTGCGGAAGCGCTTCATCGTCGATGCCGACATACCCCGAATGGGACAGGATAGTGCTGGAGCACACTTACGACCTCGCCGACTACATCTCGATACACCGCTACTTCGAGAACAAGGGGGACGACGACGACTTCCTCGCGTCCTTCTACGACATGGACCAGTTCATCAAGACGAGCATAGCCACCTGCGACTACGTGAAGGCACTCAAGAGGAGCCGAAAGGAGATGTACCTCTCGTTCGACGAGTGGAACATCTGGTACCAGAGCAAGAAGGAGCCGCATCCGTGGATGGAGGCTCCGAGAATCCTCGAGGACCACTACTCCCTCCTGGACGCCCTCGCGTTCGGGGGAATGGCGATAACGCTCCTGAACCACGCGGACAGGGTGAAGGTGGCCTGCCTCGCGCAGCTCGTGAACGTCATCGCCCCGGTCTTCACGGAGCCGGGAAAGGGCGCGTACAAGCAGTCGATCTACTTCCCGTTCAGGGACATCTCCGTATACGGAAGGGGCACCGTCCTTACGCCGATTTCGAAGGTGCAGAACAAGGTCACGAACGAGTACGGGGAGGTGCCGGCGGTCATCTTCAGCGCGGTGCACGACGAGGAAGGCGGAACCGTCACCGTGTTCGCCCTGAACACGAGCAAGACGGAATCGTCAGAGACGGAGATAGACCTGTCGTCGTTCGGGGACACGTTGATGACAATGAGGACGGAGCTTTCTGGGAGCGACCTCTCGGCGAAGAACTCGCTCGAAAGGCCGGATGCCGTGAAGCCGGCGGACGTTCCGCTCTGCCAGGGCGAGAAAGGCGTCTACACGGTCAGTCTCAAGCCGGTCTCATGGAACGTGCTGAGGTTCAGGACAAAGTAAGCGGCGAGTTCCGAAGCGCGCTTGCAAACGAAACGGGGGCTTTCAAGAAGCGGAAACGCGGGTTGAAAGCCCCTCTGTTTTTTTCAAAGTTTTTTTTCAAAGGCAGTCGCCGTTGCTCTCTATGACCTTCTTGTACCAGTACGCGCTGTCCTTCGGGATGCGCTCCAAAGTCCCGTAGTCGCAGAAAATCATGCCGAAGCGCGGGTTGAAGCCCTCCGCCCACTCGAAGTTGTCCATGAGGCTCCACTGGAAGTAGCCCCGGACGTCGACACCACAATCGGCCGCGTCGCGGAGTCCGAGAAGATAGCGGTTCAAATAGTCTATCCTGTTCGGGTCGTGTACCTTGCCGTCCAGGCTCACGGTGTCGTGGCAGGCCATGCCGTTCTCGGTGATGTAGATTGGAAGCCCGTACCGCTCGTAGAAGAACCGAGCGCCCCAGTAGAGGGCCGTAGGGGTCACGTTCCAGCCCACGTCCGTGTGGGCGGTCCCCGCCGGCCTGAGTTCCCGACGCGCGAAACGCCCCTGGTAGATGTTGATTCCAAGGAAGTCGATTTTGGACTTTATGATGTCCATGTCGCCATCCATTATCTCGGAAGCGAAGGACGGACATTCCTCGAAAAGGCTTTCGGGGTAGCTCCCCTTCACTATCGGGTCGCACCAGAAGCTGTCCGAGAACACCACGTCGTTCTTTTTGCAGGCGAAATGCGCCTTCCTCGCCTCCTCCACGGCCTCTTTTGAATCGCTCTCAGGCAGGACGGGCGACGACGCGAGCGTGATGCCGATTTCCGCGCCGTCCACAAGCTCCCTGATGGCGCGCACGGCCTTTCCATGCGCGAGATGGACGTTGTGCCCTATGAGGAGGATGTCGGACGTGTCCAGCCTGTAGCCCGGAGCGTGCACCCCCTCCTTGTACCCAAGCCCCACGAACACCGACGGCTCGTTGAATGTGATGAAGCGCTTCACCCTGTCGCCGAAGAGACGCGCGACCGTGCGGGCGTAGAACTCGAACCAGCCGGACGTGGCCCTGTTGAGCCAGCCGCCCTTCCGGCTTATTGGAAGCGGCAAATCCCAATGGTAGAGCGTGACATACGGCTCGACTTTGTTCGCGGCAAGCTCGTCGAGCAGGGCGTCGTAGAAGGCGATCCCCTCCGGGTTCTCCTTGAACGAAAGCCCTCCGTCCGCGGTCTCCTCGAACTTCAGGACTCTCGACCATGCGATGGAAAAGCGGTAGGAATTGAGGGAGAAGTCAGACATGAGCTTCACGTCCTCCCTGAACCTGTGGTAGTGGTCGCAGGCGACGTCAGCCGTGCCGCCGTCCTTGATGTGGGAGCCGTCGTGGCAGAATGCGTCCCAGACGCTCGGCGACTTTCCCCCCTCGTTCCATGCACCCTCGACCTGATAGGCAGCCGTGGCCGCGCCCCATGCGAAATCCTTGCAGAATCCCATTTTTTCACTCCTTTTTTTGTTCTTTACCGCCCCAATCCTCTTGGAGCGGCGGCAGCTTGCTGGATGGCTCCAGACGCGGACCATTATACCACATCCTCCGGCCGGCCGCCGACAAAAAAACGACGGGAAAATGTCAATCCTCTTCGAATTCCCAGAATTTTTTGTCGTTTTTCCAGTACCATTTCTCAAAAAAGCCGTAGAACTTCAGATTGAACCAGCGGTTCTCTTCGTCTTTGGCGTAGCGGAACTTGCTGCTTGTGAAAATCCCTGTGTATTCGGTGCTTGGAACTTCCTCCAAATATGCAGGAACGAGCTGCTCCAGTGTGTCGGGATATGTTTTTGTGTCGTCATAAAACTTATTGATTGCGTCGATTATCGTTTGCCCGTTGACCAGAGCGACTTTGTCGTCATCGCTCAAGGATTTGTCCTCGTATGAGACGACGTGAATCTCGTTCGACGGGGAGGAGGCAAAGGAATAATCATTTTTGCTTTCTTCGTGCCAAAAGAACTCGAAGCGGTCAATTTTTGAATAATCTTTTTTGAGCATTTCTGTGATGTCGCCAAAAAACAAAAAAAACGCGGAGCTGTAAAAAAAGTATGCGCCCAGAAAAATGATGAAAATGAGATTGTACGGAAAGATTTTTTTCTTTTTTATGGAGCGAACAATCGGAAATGCGAGACAAAACGAAGAGAGCGCGAACAAAGCGACGAGCACGAACAAAGCGACGAGCGCAACGACGCCCACATTCTTGCAGCTTGCGAAAAACAGGAAAACCAGGAGATTCAACAGGAGATTCAAGACGATGTTTTTCTTGAACAAATACGAAACGGTTATGTCCGGATCTAATTTTGCAAGGCATATTGTCCAGACAATTGCGCCAAGAAAAAGCGTCAAAAACGCGATTGCATAAAAAGCGAGTATCTTTCTCTTTGTGTTGAACATGTTTTTATTCCTTTTATAAGCCTTTGTTATGGCAAAAATCTAGAATTCAAAGAAATCGTACAAATAAACGTCTTCGGCATCTTTCATTATTGCTTTTTTGGATTCTTCCGAAATGGATTCTACAAAACTGCTTTTCATTCCGTTCCAGCAATCGTTATATTTGTTTGATTTATAAAAAAGTTCAAAGGCTTTGTCCTTTTTATCTTTGTATTCCTGCAAAGAATATTCGCCTTTGTTTATCACTTTTCCATCGGTGATTTTTATCAGAATATATTTTTCGTACTCCGACAAATAGCCGCCATGAACATATTTTACCATTTTGCCTTGCGGGACAATTAGCATTCCAGAATAAAAATCGCATAAAAACGGTTTGCCGCTTCCGAACAGTTCTTGAAAAATAGAAATGTCTTTTGGTTGAAAACTTTTTTGTTTATCCGTTGGCTCAACAACGATTTTTATGGTCAAATCAGCGACGTAGAGCGCAGAATCGATGATTTCAAACGTTGCAATGTACCCGCGCCAGCACGCAGTACAAGTTACAACATCATATTTTGAAAGAAGTGCATTATATTTCTCGCTGTTTTCTGTCTTTTTGAAAAAAGCGTTCAGCGGGTTTGCGCATAAAGGCTTTTCCTCATTGTTCAAAATCAATCTGTCAGGAAATTGTGCAGTTGCGAACAATTGTGTTTTTACCGAAATCATCAAAAGAATTAAAAATACAGTCCGTAGTTTTGCTTTCATTTTTTTTCTCCAATTCTAAATACAATACGTTGCAAGAGTCCATTTGTGAAGTGCTTGCAATGCAAAACGAACCGTGAGCCGATTCTCCGCCGCCCCAAGGCCATAACAAACTTTTCATTTGAAAAAGCGGTGGAAAAAAGCTAAAGTCAAAATGTCACATCTCGTTGCGGGAGTCTGCCGCTAGCCAATCATTTTGGTCAACTGTTTCATTTTAGGAGAACTCTATGAAACACACTCTGTTGGAAGCGGCGGCGCTTTTGTCATGCGCTCTTTCCGTCTGCTCCTGCACATCAAATCAATCACAAACAACATCAAAACCTCTTGTCAGCACAATCGCGGAAAGTTTCGGTGACGGTCAGAAAGTGTCTGCTGTCATTTTGGAATACGCAAAGGAAATCGACCCTTCTTCAGTAACGCTCGAAACATACAGCGTTGAGGGAAGAAAAATCGAAGCGTTGGATTTTGAGGGAAACACGGTAAAAATCCGCCTTGTCTATGAAAACAAATGGGACAAAACCGACGGAAAAATGCCACCTCGCGAAAAGAAGGAGGCAGGCAACGCCAAAGAGGGCAACGGTCCTCGTTTTGAAGATGATGGCGCTCCTGTGGATTTGAGCGCAAAAGTCGTTCAAAAAGCTGATATCAAGGCGACTGACGGCACTGTGTTCAAGGCGAGCGCGGAGGCTTTCGTCTCAACATCGGCGAAGGAACTCGTGATAGAAGACTTTGAGAAAAAGACATTCACCGACAGCGAAACGGGAATCACACTGCCGTATTTCGTGTATTTGCCGGAGGGCTACAGCGAAGAAGAAAAATATCCGCTCGTCTTTTTTGTGCCGGACGCAAGCGCGGACACTTCAATCGACACGGCAACTTTGACGCAGGGGAACGGCGGCACGATTTGGGCGAGCGAGGACGAGCAGACAAAGCACAAGGCCATCGTCGTGGCGGTTCAGTATCCGCTTGACGTGGTGAAAAAGTACGGAGCGCTCACGACGGACGAGTACGTCTGGACCGCAGGACTGACCGCGGTGGACAACCTTCTGCACAGCGTCATCAAGACTTACGCCGTCGACGAAAACCGCATCTACGGAACCGGGCAGTCGCAGGGCTGCATGACGAACATCGCGCTTTCTGACAAGCACCCCGATTTGTTTGCGGCTCAGTTTTTGATAGCGGGTCAATGGAACGTGGAAGAAATGAAGGCGATGAAAGACAAAAAGCTCTGGATTGTTGTTTGCGAGGGCGACGAAAAAGCGTATCCTGCGATGAAAGCGGCCGTGGACTTGTGGGAAAGCCTCGGCTCAAAGGTCGCCCGCGGCGAAGCTATGTGGAACGGCAAAGCAAGCGGAGATGAGCGCAACGCGGACACAAGCGCGATGCTCAAGAAAGACGCGGACATCCGCTTCAACGTCATCGCTGGCGGAAGCCACATGTACACATGGAGCCTGGCCTACAACTACGAGGGAATCCGCGACTGGCTCTTCAGCCAATTGAAATAGCGGATTCCGGGGCTGGTCTTACCAGCTCGAACAAAACTACAGGGCGTTTATGCCGATGTACGCGCTCTCGCCCCTGTAGTTCGATGGTGTCATGCCCGTCCTCCTCTTGAACTCGTCGAAGAACTGCCTCCTGGAGCCGAAGCCACACTCGTAGGCGATTTCCTCCACGGTCCTGTTGCTCTCCCGAAGGCGGGCGCAGGCGAGCTCCACTCGGCGGCGGTTTATGTACTGGCCGACGGGCAAGTCCATCACCTTCTTGAAGCAGCGGCCAAGATAGTCGGGGTTCACGCAAAGGGCGTCGGCGAAAAACTTCACGGAGGCGTTCGGGTTGCTAAGTTCCGACTCGACCATCTCAAGCGTCTTCTTGACGAGCGTCTCGGCGGCGCCCATCCCGGAAGTCTCGCAAACCTTGTCGCGGAACTCGGATGAAAGCTCAAGCAGGATTTTCTGGACGGCCAGGTTGTAGGAAAGCGGAGAGCGGTCCATCTGGGAGTAGGCACTCAACGCCTCGCCGCAGAGGTTCCCCACAAGCTCGCTCTTCGCTATCTCCATGGACTGGGGAAGCACGATGTCGTTCTTCATCTCCGCCGAGTCCTTTTTCACCAGAAGTGATTTCGCCTCTTCGTAGCCAATCATTTTCGGAAGGAAGATGCGAAGCTCGCCGTCAAGCTCCACGCACTGGTAAAAGTGGAACCACCAGTAGGAAAGCGGCTGGGAGACGCGACTGTGCCCCATGTGCAGATGCCCGGCGGGCAGCAGCAGCATCCTGTTCTCCTTTATCTCGAACACGTTCCCCTCGTCCTCAATCAACGCCGAGCCCTTCCTCCCTATCATCAGGACACTCTCCGTCTCAAGGCAACGGCGCACATGGCACCAGCCGGGGTTCAGCATCGCAAGACCGCAGACGGGGGAACGGGTCGCGTCGACCCTGCGGATGCTGCAGCAAAAAGATTCTTCGTCCAAAAAAAGCCTCCTGTGTCGGAATTCCGCACTCATCCTCAATTTTATGACTCTAGCGGACCTTCATCAACGCAATAGAATGTATCTCATGAAAAAGAAATTCAAATTGGTCCTGCTTCTGGCCGCGGCTGCGGCGGGGGCGGCATTCGGTCAAAAGAAGGGTGCCAGAATCGGCATGAAGGAGCTGAACGTCAAGAACGGAGGCAACACGGTCTACGGGAAAATCATAGCCCCGAAGGACGAAGGAAAGCATCCGGTCATAATATTCAGCCACGGCTACAACGGCTGCCACCAGGATTTTCTGGAGGACGCGCGGTTCTTCGCCAGAAACGGCTACGTCGCCATGACCTACGACTTCTGCGGAGGCTCGACGCGCTCGCAAAGCACGGGGCGGTCGAGCGACATGACGCTCATGACGGAGAAGTCAGACTTGATTTCCCTCGTGGAGTACGCAGGGACGCTCGAAAGAGCCGATCCGGAGCGGATTTTCATACTCGGGGGAAGCCAGGGCGGAATGGTGAGCGCGCTCGTGGCGGAGGAGCTTGGGGGAAAAATCAAGGCGATGGCACTCTACTACCCGGCTTTCTGCATACCGGACGACTGGAGGAAGAAGTATCCAGACGGAACGAAGATTCCGCAGTCGCTCAACTTCTGGGGTCTGGAGCTTGGAAAGACCTTCATCGAAAACGCCATCTCCATCGATGTCGAGAAGGAGACAGGCGGCTACGAGGGCGGGGTTCTGATAGTGCACGGAGATTTGGACGACGTGGTCCCCATAAAGTATTCGGAGGAAGCCGCGGAACGGTACAAGAGCGCAGAGTTGAAGGTGCTTCCGGGCGAGCGGCACGGGTTCACCCCGGCGGGAGCCGCCCAGGCGAGGAAACTCGTCCTCGAATTCTTCGAGAAGCAGCAGAAACAGTAGCTACATCAACAAGGAAAACAAAATGAAGAAGCCAACCGCAATTTTATCAATTTTCATGGCAGGAGCAACCATGCTGAACGCACAGAAGACGATACTCAAGGAAGGAAGCCTGTTCGAGAAATCCCAGAGGACGGGGCTTGAATACGTCCTCGCATACACCCCGGAAAGGATGCTCGCACCGGCGTGCACCGCGCTCGGGAAAAAGGCGGCGGCGGCGACGTACGGCGGCTGGGAGAGCAGGCAGATTCAGGGGCACATGCTTGGGCACTACCTTTCCGCGCTCTCAGGCTTCCACTACCAGACCGGCAGCGCGGAGGCGAAGGAGAAGCTCGACTACACGGTCAAGCGCATCAAGGAAATCCAGAGGGAAGACGGATATTTCTCCGGCATCCCCTCCACGCCATTCGACACGGTGTTCTCCAGCGGCGGAAACTTCGACGTGGACAGGTTCTCCCTCGCGGGCTGGTGGGTTCCGTGGTACTCGACACACAAGATATACGCGGGACTGCTCGACGCGTACACGTTCGGCGGCAGCAAGGACGCCCTCGAAATCGTCAGGAAGATGGCCGACTGGGCAATCAGTGGAACGAGCAAAATGTCCGACGCTGAAATGCAGAAGATGCTCACCTGCGAGCACGGCGGAATGTGCAAGGTGTTCGCCGACCTCTACGGAATCACGAAGGACGAAAAGTACCTGAAGGAGGCGGAGAGGTGGATCCACAAGGAGATAATGGCCCCCGCGATGAAGAGGCAGGACAAGCTCCAGGGCTACCACGCAAACACGCAGATTCCGAAATTCATAGGAATAGCCCGACTCTACGAGCTGACGGGAAAGTCGGAATACCGCACTGCGGCGGAATTCTTCTTCGAGACGGTCACGCAAAGGAGGAGCTACGCGATCGGAGGGAATTCAAGGGGCGAGCATTTCGGAAAGGAATACGACGAGACCCTCTCCAAGGACACCTGCGAGACGTGCAACACCTACAACATGCTGGAGCTCGCCGAGCACATCTTCGCATGGAACAGGAAATCGGACGTGGCGGACTTCTACGAGAACGCACTCTACAACCACATACTCGCCTCGCAGGACCCGGAGACGGGGGCCAAGACCTATTTCGTCTCGCTCCAGCCGGGATTCTTCAAGGTGTACGGAACACACGACAACGCAATGTGGTGCTGCACGGGAACTGGGCTTGAGAATCCGTCTCGATACAACCGTTTCATAGCGAGCGAGACTGAAGGATGCGTCTACATAAACCTCTTCATTCCATGCTCCATAAAAGGAAGCGACGGAAGCGAAATCCAGCTGGAGACGGACTTTCCCTACAGCCAAAAAGCCAAAATCACGGTCGCAAATGCGGGAAGAAACGGAAAAACGCTCAAGGTGAGGTCTCCGTCATGGTGCAGGTCGGAAAAAGCGGACGATGACGGATACGTCGACTACGGAAAACTCGAAAGCGGAAAGACATTTGAGATTGAGCTTCCGATGAAGCTGAGCGCGAGGCGGGCGATGGACAGGAGCGGCAGGTTCACGGTCAAATACGGCCCGATAGTGCTCGCGGCGGACCTCGGAAAGAAGGACATGCCGAAGGACATCGTCGACGACCACCTAATCTACATGAACAGCGGCAAGAACGCGGACGTGGAGGTCATGACGGCGGATTTGAAGGACATCGGGAACTGGATAACCGTGGAGAATCAAGGGACGCTCAGTTTCAGGACGGCGGAATCGGCGAACGCGAAGAAAAAAAGCTACACGCTCCGCCCCTTCTTCGACATACACCACACAAGATACACCGTCTACTTCTCCTCGACGAACGAGGCGGAGGACAAGCGGGCAGCCAAATTCGAAAAGAACGGCGTGGACGCTGTGGAAAGCGGCAGGCAGCAGAGCGAGGTCGAGCACAGGTTCAAGGCTGAGGGCACCAAAATCGGCTACATGGAGAGCGTGGACAGGAACTACAGGGAATTCACCGGAGATGGAAGCTCCGTCACATACAAGATGAAATTCGACGCGGGCTCGAAGCAGAACAAGCTTGTGGTCACGGTCTACGGGAAGGACAAGGGCGTTCTCAATGTAAAAGTCGGAGGCGAAAAGCTGAAGGAGATAGAGCTTGACGGAAGCGGCGGAGACGAACTTGTCGACATCAGCGTGGACGTGCCGAAAAAGCTCACGAAAGCGAAACAGAAGGGGGCGAAAATCGTCAGGGAGGACGTGGCAATCAGCGGAACTCCCGGAACGAGGGTCATGGAAGTCCATGTCGTCCACTAAAAAGACGCATTCAAGAGAACATTCAACCATTGATGTATTCAAGTTTAAGAAAAAAATCAGCTAAACGCAGTATAAACCATACCGCATAACGCAATTTTCGCCCCTTTTTCAAAACAGAAAAAGGGGCGTTTTCATTTTATGACGAAAAACAAAAACGCCATAAAACGAAAAAACGCACATATTCAAAACGAAAAAAGTGCAATTTTTCGTTTATGGACAATTTTTCTATTGATTTAAATTCCGATTGGGCTATAAAATGAAAATCATCGATAAGAGAAACATAAAAAGGAGGACAATATGTCTAAAAGGGCAAAAAAGATTGAGGATTCTGAGGAGTATCTCTCAAATTTGGACAAATATTGGCGCGCGACGAACTATCTTGCTGCCGCGCAGCTCTACATGAAGGAGAACCCGCTCCTTCGAAGGCCTTTGACGAGGAACCAGGTCAAGACGAAAATCGTCGGACACTGGGGAACGGTTCCGGGGCAGAACTTCATCTACGTCCACATGAACAGGGCGATAACGAAGTACAACCTCGACATGATTCTCATTTCAGGACCTGGACACGGAGGAAACTTCTTCGTGGCGAACTCGTACCTTGAGGGACACTATTCGGAGATTTATCCGAACGTGAGCCTTGACGAAGAAGGAATGAGCCGCCTGTGCAAGCAGTTCTCGTTCCCGGGAGGAATCTCAAGCCACGTCGCACCGGAGACACCGGGCTCAATCAACGAGGGAGGAGAGCTCGGATACTCGATCGCCCACGCGTTCGGCTCGGTGTTCGACAACCCGAACCTCATCACGACCTGCATCGTCGGAGACGGCGAGGCGGAGACTGGACCTTTGGCGACGGCATGGCACTCGAACAAGTTTCTCAACCCGGTCACGGACGGAGCGGTTCTTCCGATTCTCCACTTGAACGGCTACAAAATCTCGAACCCGACAGTGTTCGCGAGAATCTCAAAGGAGGAAGTCAGGAGCTTCTTCAAGGGCTGCGGCTGGGATCCGATTTTCGTTGAGGCGACTCCAGAGACCAACCACATCGAAGCCCACAAAGCGATGGCCGCGGCCGTGGACAAGTGCATCGAAAAAATCAAGAGAATCCAGCACGACGCGAGGAAGAACGGAAAGACGGAGCGTCCTTTCTGGCCGATGATTGTCCTCAGGACCCCGAAAGGCTGGACGGGACCGAAATTCAACGACGACGGACTTCCGATTGAGAATTCCTTCCGCGCCCATCAGGTTCCTATCGACCTCACGAAGCCGGACGCGAACGAAGAGAAGCACATGAAGGAGCTTGAGGAATGGCTCCGCTCGTACAAGCCGGACGAGCTCTTCGACGAGAACTACAGGCTCAAGAGCGAAATCGCGGCAATCGCGCCGAAGGGAGAGCACAGGATTTCCGCCAACCCGCACGCGAACGGTGGAAAACTCCTGAAGGACCTCAGGACTCCAGACTTCAAGAAGTACGCGCTCGACGTGCAGGTTCCAGGCAGCATAAAGGCCCAGGACATGAAGGAACTTGGAAACTACGTGCGCGACCTGTTCAGGCTGAACAGCGACAGCAGGAACTTCAGGATTTTCGGGCCTGACGAGTCGATGTCGAACAGGCTCTACGCTGCGTTCGAGGCGACGAACAGGGACTTCAACGCCCAAATCATCAAGACGGACGACAAACTCGCCCACGACGGCCGCATCATGGACTCGTACCTTTCGGAGCACATGTGCGAGGGCTGGCTCGAAGGCTATCTTTTGACGGGCCGACACGGATTCTTCGCAAGCTACGAGGCGTTCATCAGAATCATCGACTCCATGGCTTCCCAGCACGCGAAATGGCTCAAGGTCTGCTCGGAGCTCAAGTGGAGAGCCCCAATCGCGTCGTTGAACCTCATCCTCACGTCGAACGTCTGGCAGCAGGACCACAACGGATTCACGCACCAGGACCCGGGCTTCCTCGACCACATCTCGAACAAGAAGGCCGATGTCGTCAGAATGTACCTTCCGCCTGACACGAACTGCCTCCTCTCAACGTTCGACCACTGCATCAAGAGCAAGAACTACGTGAACGTGATTGTCGCATCCAAGCATCCAAGCTACCAGTGGCTCACAATGGATCAGGCAGTCAGGCACTGCACGCAGGGCATCGGAATCTGGGACTGGGCGTCGAACGACGAAGGGACGGAACCAGACCTCGTGATGGCGTGTTGCGGCGACACTCCGACACTGGAGGCTCTCGCAGCGACCACAATCCTCCGCGACAACATCCCTGACCTCAAGATAAGGTTCGTGAACGTCGTGGACCTCATGAAGCTGCAGGACGACAGCCAGCACCCGCACGGACTGAGCGAGAGCGAGTACAACGCGCTCTTCACGAAGGACAAGCCGATAATCTTCGCCTTCCACGGATATCCGAAGCTCGTCCACGAGCTCACATACCAGAGGGAGAACCGCAACCTCCACGTGTACGGCTACCACGAAGAGGGAACAATAACGACACCGTTCGACATGCGCGTCCAGAACAAAATCGACCGCTTCGACCTGGTCAAGTCCGCGCTCAAGTACCTTCCGCAGCTCGGAAACAAGGCCAGCCACCTTGTCCAGCAGATGAACGACACGCTCGTCGCCCACAAGCAGCACATCTCCGAATTCGGAGAGGACCTGCCAGAGGTCATCAACTGGAAGTGGCACACTCCTGAGCAGAAATAAAAAACAGATTCAGGTTTTACGCAAAAATGCCATGCCGATGAAAAACGGCATGGCATTTTTTTGCGCGAAAGAAGACCACTCGGCTAGAAGTCGAATTCTTCAATCATCAGTTTGCTTCTGCCCTCGTCAGTCCTGTCGTAGGCGTGGTAGACGAGATAGGCTTTTCCGTCGTCGTCCACAAAGACGCTGTTGTGCCCGGGACCGGCGAACCGCTCGAAACTGAAGGAGTCGCGCACTGTGGTTCCGCCGCCCCACCTCATGTCCATTTCGTCGTCATCGATGTAGGGGCCGGTGATTTTGTCGGAGGAGCCGAGCACTATGTGGTAGGAGCTTGCAGTTCCCCTGCAGCAGAAATCGTGCGAGGCGAAAAGGAAGTACCTGCCATTTCTCCGCACAATGAAACCGCCCTCCACGGGATTCGGATCCGGCTGCTTCTTGCCTTCTTCCTGTCTGGATGCCACGAACGAAAGGTTCTTGGGGTCCACGACAAAGCCGTTTTCGTCGAGGGGAGTCATGACGAGCCCGCCCCAGAAAGAGCCGAAAAGCAGATAGTCATTTCCTTTTTCGTCAGAGCAGACAGCGGGGTCGATTGCGTTGAAGTTGTCGCCCTCGGACGACTTTATGACAAGTCCCCTGTCCTTCCATTCGTAGTCGCTGGACTTCGGGTCAAGAGTCCTGTTGGTCATCATCGCTATGGCGGAAACGTTCTTCCCGAACGTGCTCACGGCGTAGTAGAACCGCCACTCTCCGTTCCTGTAGACGATTTCCGGCGCCCAGAAATCCTTTCCGTCGTTCTCCGGGACAAAATCCCTTATCCAGTCGGGATTTTTCTCGAACACTTTCCCGCAATATTTCCAGCTCCTCAAATCCCCGGATTCATAGAAATGCCCGTGGGTCGAATAGCAATAGTATATCTTCCCCTCCTTCGCGATTACCGGGTCGTGGACGGGCACATCGACCGTCATCTCAAGCAGCGCCATAAAAGACTCCTTGCAAAATCTAATTGCATAAAAAAATCCCCGTACAAGTACGGGGAAAAGGTTGGATATGAAATAGAAGCGATTGTTATTTCAAACCGCTCATCGCGACCGAAGCTATAATCTGACGCTGGAATATGATGAACACGATGATTATCGGCAGGAGCGAGATGACACTCGCCGTAAGCAGAAGCGGATAATCAGTGTTTATCGCATACATGGCGTTCAGACGGCTTATCATGACCTGCACCGTGAGCAAGTTGTCGTCGTGCAGGTAGATGCTGGGAGCGAAGTAGTCGTTCCACGCGCCCATGAACCACAAAATGGCCTGGGCGGCGATGGCCGGCTTCGCGTTCGGGAGCATGATGCTCATGAAGATGCGGAAGTAGCCCGCACCGTCCATTCTGGCACTCTCGATTATCGAAGTCGGAATTCCGCTCATGTACTGGCGCAGGAAGAAAATCATTCCCACGTTGCCGAGCATTCCCGGGATAATCAAGGGCAGCCAAGTGTTCACCCAGCCGATTCTGGCGTAGATGATGAACTGCGGAATCATTATGACCGAGAACGGTATCATCATCGTCGCAAGCTCAGCGAGGAAAAGCTTGGCCTTTCCGGGGAAACGGAGCTTTGAATAGCTGAAGGCGGCGAGGGCGGAAACGAACGTTCCCACGACAATCGTGCTCACCGATATTATCAGAGAGTTGAGGATACCGCGCTGGAGAGCCGGTTCCATCTGCCAGACCCTCTTGAAGTAGTTTGCCCACTGCGGGTTCTCCGGCATGGCGAGCGAAAGCTGCGTCGTCAAGAACTGGCCGGGTGTCTTCAAGGACGACTCGAACATCCACACAAGCGGCAGAATCATGATTACTGCTCCACTCGCGAGGAAGAAGTAGATGAGCGAATTCACCCACCTGTCGTTCTTGTAGCGCATTCCCGTATGGGGCTTTATCTTAATTCCATTTTCCATCGGTACAATCCCCTATTCCAGATAGTTTTCGCTGGCCGGATTCAGCTTGAACTGAATTGCCGTCACGGCGAAGATTATGAGGGCCAAGACCCAGGCGGCAGCACAGGCGAATCCCTTCTCGTCCGCGCCGAAAGCGTGCTGCCAGATGTAGAAGACGATTGTCGCCGAACTGTAGTCGGGACCTCCGTCAGGCGTCATTATCTGCGGCTCGACAATCATCTGCGAACCACCGATAATTCCCGTCACGACGATGTAGAACGTGATTGGCGACATGAGCGGCCATGTAATCTTGCGGAAAATCAGCCAGCGGCTTGCTCCGTCGATTACAGCGGCCTCGTAGTAGCTCTTCGGCAAGTTCTGCAAGGCTCCGAGATAAAGCAGAGCCGTGCCTCCGACTCCACGCCACACGCACATTATCATGATGGCCGGTTTGACCGTATGGGCGTTCTGCAGCCAGTTCGGAAGTTTCTCCTTCGGGATTCCGATTGCGGCCAGCAGCTGGTTCAAAAGTCCGTAGTCTCCGTTGTAGAGCCAACCCCACAAAAGGGCGACCGCCACAATCGAAGAAACCACAGGAATATAGTAGATGACACGGTATACTTTCACACCCGGCAGACCGCTGTTGAACGAAAGGGCGAGAGCGAAGGCCCACACAAGACCGAGCGGAATGCCTATCATGTACCAGAACGTGTTCCAAAGAGCCTTCCAGAACTGGACGTCGCTGAAAAGCTCCTTGTAGTTTTCAAAGCCGCAGTAGAACCATTCCCGTGAATCCGCATCCATGCTGAACAACTGCGTGAGATCCGTCATGGAATCCCAGCGGGTGAAGCTCGCGAAAATCGAGAAGAGGAACGGCCCCGACGTGAACAGGACGAACCCGATTATCGGAGGCATCACGAACAGCAGTCCAGAGATGGCCTCGTCGTTCCATTTCCGCTTTCTCTTTTTGGCTTTTTTCGTCTTATCTTCGCTAAGTGCGTCTGCCATAAAAATCTCCTGTCGTTACTTGTTTCTGGCGGCACTCTGCTTCGCGCGCATCAAAGCCTTGTCGAGCTCGCGCTGCATCTGCGGCTGGATTTTGTCGCAGTAGTCTTTCGCAGAGATTTTTCCGTCCAAGACGCGCTGGATTCCCATGTAGAACTTGTCGTACCAGACCGAGTTGTATGTGTAGTCAGACGGCCAAGACCTTCCAGTCTTGCTGATGATGTTGATGTATTCCTGTCTGTTGGCAGGTTTTCCAGGCTTTGAAGTGTAGCGGCTCGCCAAAGACTTGAGGTTCGGAATCTGCAAATCCATGTCGGAATACATCTTGTTCGCCTCCTCGTCGGCGGAGAGGAAGAGAGCGAGCTCTGCGGCGGCCTTCGGGTTCTTTGAAGTCGCGGCCACGGCGAATCCAACACCACCGCGGTATGTGGCGGTCTTGTTGGCTGAAGTGTGCACCGGCCAAGGAATCAAGTCATACTCGAACTTGATGACTTCCGGGTCGTTGAACTTCGCCAGATCCCAAGGACCGGCCGGGAAGAACGCGAGCTCTCCCTTGATCCATCTCTGGTAGGTGTCGAGCGACTGGGCCTGAGTGGCGGTCGGCGTGACGGGCTTGAATTTTGACAAACCTGAAACAGGGTACTGGCTGTTGCCGAGCGTCATGTTCGCCCAGTACTGCAAGGCCTCGACGAATTTCGGGTCGTTGACTGTGACTTTCGTGTGCGTGGAATCGAGGAAGTCCGCTCCGTTGCCCCAGACGAACTGTATGAAGGCCCAATGGATGTTGAGACCAGTTCCGAAGATGTCGTTCTGTCCGTCCCCGTTCAAATCCTTCGTGAGCTTCTCGCACACGTCGATGAATTCCTGCCATGTGTACGGCTTGTCCTTGCTTGGAAGCGGAACCCCATACTTCTCGAAAAGCGTCTTGTTGTAGGCGAGCGCGAAAGGTCCGAAATCCTTCGGAAGAGCCCAGATGGCGTTGCCCTTTCCAAGCTCCTTGCCGTCGTACCTGTAAGTGTCCACCGCGCTCTCGTAGAGGTCGTCGAAGTTCGCGCCGGCTACTCCCCTCACATACGGAGAGAGGTCGAGGACCTTCTTGTTGTCCACGTACTGGCGAACGCCACCAGGTCCAAGATAGAAGACGTCAGGCAGATTGTTAGCAGCAAGCTGGGCCTGAATCTTCGCGTCGTACTCGTTCTGTGTCGAAGAAATGAACTTCACCTTCGTGCCTTTGTGCGTCTGCTCGAAGCGGGCGATTACCTTGTCGAGGATCGCCTTCTCCTGAGGCTGCGCATAAATCATGAGCGTAAGCTCTTCTGCGAAAGCCGCCGAAGCGCACATAATCGCGCCGGCCAATGCCATAAGGATTTTTTTCATGATTCCCCCTTTTTTATGTTTAATTTTTTATAATAAAATTGTAAGTCCTAAAATTCCACCTGTCAAGAAAAATTGATACAAATCAATTAAAATCGATATATATCTACTTGTCCCTGCGGTTACCCCAGAAATACTCGCCCGTCTTCTCTCCGTCAATCGAAGTGAAAGTAACAGTCTGGCGGGTCTTGCCCTTCTTTTTCGCCCAGTCGACAGCCTTGAGGGCGTATCCCTTGAACGTTCCGACCCCGTCAAGGGAAACAGAGATGCTGTATCCGTCGGAAGCGAGAGACCAAGTTCCAGTGTACGCTCCAGAGACTTTTCCGTCGGCGGAGAGAGAGACCAGCTTGGACTCGGTCGGGATTCCGTCGGCGGCGACAACGGTCACAGGATCGCCCTGACCGAACGGCTTGTAGTCCTTGGCATCGGAACCGCGGACGGTGAGAATCGTGTCGTAGTTGCCTGCGATGTCGGCGACAGCCAAAGGTGCGAGTTTTTCGGTGAACTTCTTGTCCTCGTAGTACTCGTTCTGGTTCAGCACAGGCCAGCCGTCAGCCGTGAAGAAGAGCTGGTGCACCTGGAGGAAGAAGAAGTAGCCCGGAAGGAAGTTCGTGCGAGCGTGGCAGGCGAAAAGTATCTTTCCGTCGTTCGAGCGGAGAATGCTCTGCCCTCCCTGGCAGCGGAAGCTGAACTCTTTCTCAAGCGCGTGACCACCGATTATCTTGCTTCCGATTTCGTGGTAGACGCTTGCCGACATCGCGTCAAGATACATGCTGCGGCCGCCCGCGTCGAGATAAGGCCCCTCCACGCTCTTTGAGCGGCCTACACCCACGCGGTAGTCCCAGTCTAGGCTTCCCATGGAGACGAAGCAGTAGTAGTAGCCGTTCTGGCTGTTGTAGATGACCTGCGCGCCCTCGTATGCCGCACCGTAGCCACCTGCGATGGCCTTTCCGAACGCGCCCTGCACAGTGTCGGCAGGTGCGTCGATTTCGCTTCCGTCGGCCGGGTTCACGGGCTTCAACGAAACGCTGTCCACATACATCAGTGCGATTCCGCCTTTCCAAGAGCCGTAGGTGAGTCCGTAGCACTTCCTTCCTTTTATCGTGTACTCCACGTTCTTTCCTGTGGCGACGTCCGTCACGAACTCAGGGTCGATTCCGCCGAAGCCGTAGGCCCAGCCGCCGGCCGTGTCGGCTTCCTCGCCAGTGTGGGTGTCGTAGTTCGCGAGGTTGTGGCAGTACTGCTCGGAGATGCTCTTGTCGTCGCTCTCCCAAGTCCTGTCGTACCAGGTGTAGCGGACGATGTTAGACTGCTTGTAGGAGACACCGAGTTTTGAGAGAACCTCTGCGACCTTCGGGTCTTTTGCGGCGGCCTGAGCTGCCGGCCAGAAAGGGCCTGTGGGGCTTGACGAAATCGTGAGGGCGATTGCGGCGTCGGGATTTCCCGGAGCGCGGCTGTCCGTTATGATTCCGTGGATGAGATAGTAGAGTCCGTTCTGCTTCATGACAGTGGGCGCCCAAGTTGAAGCCTGCGCCGCAGTGAAATTGACCCAGCGAAGCCAGTCCTTGTCCCATTTTCGCTGAATCGCAGACTTCGAGAGGCTCTCCCAATGGACCAAATCCTTCGACGTGCGGATTTGCAATCCCTTCTGTCCTGCACCTCCAATCGCGGCGTCAGTCGAGTAGACATAGTAGGTTCCATCGTCGTCCTGGAAAATCTTGGGGTCGTGGCAGTTCAGCGGCCCCCACACATTCTGCGCGCCGTTGAAGGAGGCGGCGTTCGCGTATTTAGTGAGGACGGCCTTGTCCACATCGCTCTTGGCGGCCGAGGCGGCGGAAAGGACGGAGCACGCAAAAACCGCTGTCAGCCCGGCTCGAATGGCTTTGTTCATATTTCCTCCTAGAAAAATGGATATGTTTTGATTTTTGTTGATATACAAAGTATACCACACCTTCAAGACAACGAAAGAAAAATTTTGATAAATATCAAAAATTCTAAGAATAAATGCAAAAAGCTGTGCTACACTTCTATCATCTATAAAAATAATGTTGGCCTCAGAAGGAGATTACATAAAATGAAAAGATTCATATTTGCCATCGTCCCGGCGATTACACTGTTCTACGGATGCGCATCGACAAAAGTCGACTTGGCGGAGCGTTCCCCCGTCGCGATAATGACAATCTACTCGAACCCAAGCGTTCCTTGGTACGACGAAAGGACAGGTGGAGAGAGCGTGGAGGACGGAATCCTGAGCGGAGCCGTGAACAGGCTCGTGAACAAGGCGAACCCCGAATACGAAGAGAGGCAGGAAAGGATAAACCAAGCGAGCGAGTACTTTTCACTCAGGCTCAGGAACGCAGGGCTTGAGGTAATCGACCCGACGACAGCGAAAGACAACCCGGCATACAAGAACGCGGGGAAGACATTCGTGGACTATGTGGCGAACACGCTCCCGGCCGAGGGCTACGAGGCGATAACAGGAACGAACAGGAAGAAGAACAAGCTCGTCTGCAAGGAGACCGGCGCGAAGAGCGTCCTCTATGTGAAGTTCCACTTCCAGAAGGTGTACGCGAAAGAGGGGGTGCACGAGAAGGGAGTCGCGGCAAGGCTCGTCATGAGCGTCTTCGGAACGGACGAGAACGGAAAGAAAATCATCAACAAGGAATACAAGGCGGTCTCGGAAGAATACGCGGAACTCGTGAACTACTCGAACTGGGACCGCGACCAGGTGCTCTCGTTCTTTCCCGAACTTGAGTCCATTGTCATAGGCCAGTTCCTTTCGGATTTCGTCTTCGGCGGAGAGGCCCAGGCACAGGACGATTTCGCCGCGACACCGATAAAAATCAAGCCGAAGGAAAAGACGGAGGCGAAGACCGAGGAAAAGCAAGCCGGCGACACAGAAAGCGCGGTGCTCGCGGAGAAGAAGGCGACGGCGAAGAAACTGCTAGAACGCGGCATGAGCAAGGAGGAAGTCTCTGAAATCACGGGGCTTCCGCTGGAAGAGATTGAAGAGTAAAGATTGAGACAATAGATTTGCTTGACGATTTGTGAGCAAAAAAGCACGCGGCCGTCCGAATGAAACGCCATGCGCATTTCGATGGACGGCCGCGTGTTTTTTATTTTTCCATAAAAACTACTCAGAGGCTAGTCGGAACTTGGTTCCTTCTTTCCCCAGTAGGTGGTGGCATAATTAGTAGATGAAGCTCCCGTATACACGATTGTGGGCACTCTGGGCACTTTCTCCCAGTCAACTTCGCGAGCGAGCGAGACTGTCACATCACCAAGCTTCAAAGTCTGGTCAGACTCGTTGAAAGTCCAAGTGCCGGTCAGCGCTCCGCTCATGGTGTAGTCTTCCGCAAGGACAAGCTCGGAAGCTTCGTCCATGTTGCCTTTGTCATAAACCAGATTTATGTGCTGCCAAGTGCCAGGAATTTCGCTTGCAGATATTTTTCCGTCCGTAGCGTTCGCGTCGGGGGTGTAAGACGACGGAATCGCTCCGTAGCGTTCCGGCAGAACCATAGGCCATGTGTCGTGCTTGGAACTTCCTGTAGGACTCCACAGGATTCTTCTGACACCGCCCATCATTATGGCGTTCGAGTAGGCATTGTCCGCGACATTCGCCGGCAACCTCTGCTGGCTCATGTAGAACCAGTTTCCGTCATCGTCCTGGAAAACCGCGCAGTGGCTTATTCCGACCCAGCCGTAGCAGCTTCCGTAGCCGCCGCTCGCAGGCTCCTCGTCGCTGAACTTGTACGGATGGGTGAGAATCGGATAGATGCTGGTGCTGCCGTTTCTCTTGCCGTCAACATCGTTTGTCATTTCCGAACCTTGGAATGCGTAGTACGGACCTTTCACGCTGTCGGCGCAGACCACGCGGGTCTGGTAGGGAACGTCGAGCTCATCGTTGGCGAAGAAAAGCCAGTACTTTCCGTCGTATTTGACAAGCTCCGGTCCCTCGCTAGGCTGCCACCTGCTTGTTCCGCGGGCGAAAATCCTTGTTCCGTAGCCGTTCTTCACAAGCCCCTCGGCACTGTCAGCCCACGGGTCTCCCATCGCAAAGTCGCCCGTGACGGTTCCTGTAAGGTAGTCGTCACCGTCGACCGCGGCGATTTTTCCAGTAGACGGATTGATTCTCACGAGGGCGAAACCGGAGTGCCAACTTCCGTAGACGAGCCAGTGGGTGCCGTCGTCGTCAATGAAGTAGGACGGGTCGATTGCGTTGAAGTAGAAGTAGGCGCTCCAGTCGCTTGTGGATGTCCTGGAGTAGTCGAGAGCCTTGTCGGAAGACGAGCAAGTGACGAAGCCCAAATCCTTCCAGGCGGAAGGTCCACCGGCGGGGTTCGTGCTTTCCGCGACACCGATGAATGCTCTCTCGCCCCAGGTGTTGTCGAAATTCGCTGAATCCGAAGTCGGCTTTCCGTTTCCGATGTAGTTGTCGACCACGATTGAATAGTACATTCGGACTTTCTTCACTCCGTCAACTTCGACAACGCGCGCGCATGGTGCCCAGTAGCCGAATGAGATGTCGCTCTCGGCTATTCCGTCAAGCCCCATTTTCGCCCTGATTTCGTTCAGCTTCGTGGCAACCCAAGAAGGAGCATCGTTCATTATGCCGTTCACGTACTCCCAATGAACCAAATCGACGCTGCGCTTGCCGAAGAAATGCTTTCCCTTTGTCGCGTCGTCATGCGCGTTTCCGTAAGAAGCATCGGTTCCGAACATGTAGTAGTATCCGTCAGTCCATTTGAAGACAGTTGGGTCGTGCGTGTTCGCCAGATTCCACTGGTAGCGGTTTTTCCATGCCGCAATCGAAGCGTAGTTGTCCACGAAAGTCGGCGCGACATATTCGGAAGCCGCAAGGACTTTTATGGAATAGTCTCCGCTGCACCCTTTGTAGGAGACGGTTATCGTATGGTCGCCCTTGTCGCTTTCGGAAAAGCTAGAGGAACCGGCCGTTATGGAATTTCCGTCAATTTTGAAAGAACAATTTTTGAGAGGAACTTTTTTGGACGTGTTGTCAACATAATTGGACTGCACGAGCAAGGCTGACGCTGTGAACGTGTCCCCTGGATAAAACACAGTTTTCGCAGACGAGTCGTCCAAAGTAATCGACTCAATCTCCGCCTCGCCTGAACCGCTGTTCATTCCACAGGAACAAACAAGTCCGGCGACAAGCAGGGCTGCAATGCCTGAATATATTTTTCTCATACAAACTCCTTAAAAACTACATGAACACGGGGTTTCCGTCCGAGTCGTACTTGATTCTCTTCACCCATGCGTGGCGGTTGGGGTCGTACAGGGCAAACGCCAAATCGACGTCGGCGTAAGGCCGGGCGTGATAAATCAAGTAGTCGTCCTTTCCGTCGCGGCTGGTCGTGAAGCTGTTGTGCCCGGGTCCGAAAATGCCTTTCGATTCGTCGGTCACGAGGACGGGCTTTTCGCTCTTCCTCCAGCTCTTAGCGTCCAGAAGGTCGCTTCCGTCGTCCGCCGTAAGAAGCCCCATGCAGTACGTCGCATCGGTCGCGCTCGCGCTGTAGGTGAGGAAGATTTTTCCGTTCCTCTGCAGCACTGCCGGCCCCTCGTTCACACGGAAGCCCCTGCACTCCCAGTCGAATTCGGGAACGGAGAGCAGCGTCTGTGGAAGGGCGAGTTTCGTGGGGCTTTCCATCTTCGCGATGAAAAGGGCCGAATTCTCCTCGCGCTCCTTCCTCTTCTGCGCCCAGACCGCATACCAGTTCCCCCGATTCTGGAAAACCGTGCAGTCGAGCATGAAGCTGTCCCACTCGGATTCGAGCATTCCCTTCTCCTCCCACTCTCCGCAGAAAGGGTCGGAAGAGGAATTCTCAAGAACCCAGGTGCGAATCCACCAAGGGTCCTCCGCCCTTCCAGCGGCGAAGTAGATGTACCACTTGCCGTTGATGAAGTGAATCTCGGGCGCCCAGATGTGCCAGCTCATGGGACCAGACGAATGTTTCCGCCAGATGACCATGGGGGCGGCATCCGCAAGCCCCTTCACGCTCCATGCGCGGCGAAGCTCGATCCTGTCGTACTCAGGCGTGCTGGCCGTGAAATAGTAGTAGCCGTCAGTGTGAAAATAGACATAAGGGTCTGCCCGCTGTTCGACGAGCGGCCTCTTTTCGTCATTCTCTGTTATGTCGGTGATGTTCATGCTGCCCCCGAAGAATCAAAGTCACTCGTCGCCGGGTGTAACGCCGTTGTAGATGGCGGCGATTTCACCTGCGGAAAGAGCGCGGTTGGCGACAAGAACATCGTCCATCACACCGTGGAAGAGCGGATCAGGCCAGTTCGAGGCTCCGACGTAGATTCCCTGCACGTTCGCTCCGATGTCCGCCGGAGTTACCCTGCACGGAATCCTCTGGGCGAGTTTTCCGTTTATGTAGAGCTTGGCAACGCTTCCGTCGATTGAAGCCGCGAGGTGAGTCCACTCGCCTACTGCCGGCAACGGAGAGAGAACAGAGACGCTTCCCTTCGCTCCAAGAACGTCCATGCGGAGCATCTTGGTCGCCCAGTCCATTCCGATCCACAAATCCTCTTTCTGGTTTCCGATGTCGAGGACGCGCGCCCAGACCTTCCACGACTCAGGATTCAGCCACGCGCAGAAGGTGAAGCCCTCGCCGTCAAGGACGCTCGGGTCGAGCGTGATGTACTCGTCCGTTCCGTTGAAGTAGAGCCCCTGTCCGTCGTGTCCCTCGTCGAGTTCCGAACCATCGAGGGCGGCAGTGAAGACCGAGATTCCGTTGCCGGAATGGTCCGCGACCTCAAGGCTGTCGTCGATTGGCTCGCTGAAAGTGTAGTATCCGACAACGCCCGAATTCTCCGTTATGGCGAATTTTTCGCCCTCTCCGGACACGGCCGTGGAGCCGCAACCGGCAAGGCAGAGCAGAGCGGCGGAAGCCGCGGACGCAAGCAATATTTTCTTCATAAAAATTCCTCCAAAGTTTTCAAAAATTCTCTTCTCCGACACCAGACTACCACCAGAATGTGAGAGTGAGCGGAACGCGCCATGCGAAAGCCTCAAGAACGTCGCTCGTCTCCAAGTGCTTGTACTGGAGTTCGACTCCAAGCCTCGTGTAGCCGTTCGCGAAGTTCTTCTGGACGTAAGGATAGCCGTACACCGAGAAGTAGCGACCCGCGCTGCCCGAAGAAGGAGCCGCCTCGCCGTCGAGCCCCATGAAGTTCGCGTCGAAGGCAATCAAGTCGGAAGCGTACGCGTCGAAATAGTTGGGCTTGTTGTAGCCGTTCGCCGTTCCGTTCGCGTCCTGTCCGTACATGAACTGGGTGTTGAATCCGAAAGCGTACGACGTTCCTGGAATCGGATGCTCACCGTTTATGCCGAGCACGTTGTAGATTGCCATCTCGTTGATTGCGATGTAGTGCGGCTGATAGTAGGCGAACCTGTCCTCGATTCCGAACGTCCATCCCTCCACGAGGCTCGTGAATTTCGCGGAAGCCTGAAAGAGATGTGCGAATGTCGTTGTTGACCAGTCTTTCGCAGCCTTGAGGTTGATTCCATTCTCCTCGACCTCTCTCCAGCGGAAGTCGTAGCTGGCGTTCATCTGCACACCGTAGATGAGGCTCGGCATGTCCACCTGCAGGAAGGCTTCTCCGAAGAGGCTCTTCGTGTAGTCGCCGCCGCTGAAGTCGTATCCGTCGCCGTTCGTCATGTAGGAGTTCGGGCGGACGCCGGCGTTGAACGTGACGTTGTACAAGAGCCACCTGTACTGGGTCATGAACTTGACGCTCTTTATGAAGTGCGACCAGTCGTTGAACTTCTCGTAGCTGTCCGTGAAGGGAGCCACAGGGAATCCGACAATCGCCTTGAAGCCGTTCAATGCGCGGGGAAGAACCTCAACTCCCGTGAATGCTGAATCGTCGCCGGTTCCACGCATGGCGAGCGCGCTGATTTTCTGGCCGCCGAGAACGTGTCCCGCGAAGATGTAGCCCGCGCTCCAGCCGTTCGAGGCGAAGTTTCCGGTGTAGAAGCGGAGCTGGTCGTCGATGAAGTGCGTGCAGACCCACATCTGTCCGATAGGGGTGGAAGCGTCGTCGTCCGTCGTGCTGAAATACGTTCCGCTTCCGTCATAGCTCGTGCGGTCAACGTACTCAGGAACATCGGCGTACCACGGACCCAAGCCCGCGCCAATCCAGACGTTCGTGTGGAAGTCCACGTTCATGGCGGTCGCGTCCAAGTTCAAGAAGTGGATGCCGTTCTGCACAGGGCCGAACTCGGCGCCCACCTGCGTCGCGTCCCACTCGTCCGCCCCCGGCTCCTTGTTGACCACCTGGGTCGCCAAAGTGCTTGAATAATCGACATAGCCGCCGATGTGGATTTCCTGGGCGCAAAGTGCCGAACCGAGCGACAAGGCGGCAGCACCAATCAAAACTTTCTGTAATTTCATCAGTCGTCCTCCTCATCCTCTTCCGAACTTGAACCGACAGTCACCATGCTCCATGAAAGATTCTTCCCATCGCGGGTTATGGTGAAAGTGAACGGAACGTCGGTCGTCAAAGTCCTGGTTCCGCTCATTGTGTAAGTCTTGTTGTAGGTGGCGTTCAATGAATCGTCCCCCCAGAAGTTTCCGTCGCCGGGGTTGTACCACCACCAGCCTGTATCGTTGTGGACATGAATACAGAATGCAACGACAGAGCCGGACGTGCATGAAAGCTTCACGGTCACGGTCTCTCCGTCCGCGAGCGACACCGATGAAGAATCCACGCGGCCCGTCCACCAAGCGTCGGCGCCTGTGACAGTTGCGTCTTCCAGCTCAGCAGTGTCACCGTTGTACAGACTGTAGGTGAAAGTTCCGTACATGGGAGAGAACCCCACAACGAGAGAGTCGCTCCAGTCGTCCGCGACAGCCACTCCTGTGTCGAAAGTCACGGAATCCTTGTACAGCACCTTCGCGCTGTCGTCTAGTTCCAAGTCACAGCCCGCCAAAGCAAGCAATCCAAAGGCCGCGATGGCAGAGCAAATAAGTTTCAATTTTTTCATCACTCATGCCTCCTGTCGACTTAGAACTGGAATTTGATTCCGACCGGGATGCGGTAAGAAAGGCAAGTGTTCGAAACGTCGTCCGTGAAAGCCTTAGAGTAGGCAAGCTCGAAAGCGGCAATCAAAGAGCCGTTCGCGAAGTTGTACTTGAAGTAAGGCTTGACGTATGTTCCGAGGTACTTCGTCGCCTCTCCTCCGAGAAGGTTCGCGGTCGCCATGTCGTTAAGCGTGAGCGAGATGTCAGAGTTGGAAGCGTATGCGGCGTTGTTGATTTTTCCTGTTCCGTCGTCGTCGGCGAAAGCCTTTCCGTTGGCGTCTGCCGCGCAAATCTGGGCGAGGTCCATTCCGAGGGAAATCTGCGTTCCAGGAACGGCGTACTCTCCGTTTACGGCGAGAACGTTGTAGAGGAGCTTCTCGCTGTCCGCTATGTAGTCGTCGCCGCAGTAGACCAGGCGGTCCTCACAGGAAAGCGAGATTTCCTCGGTCAAGCCCATGGAAGCCGAAAGACCGACCATGTGCGAGAAAGCCTTGTGCTCCTCGGTCTCGTTATTGACGTTCAAGTATGTTCCGTCTCTGTAGCGCAAGTCGTAGCTCACGACCAAGTCCATCATGTCCATGAAGTTCGGCATGACGGCCTGAATGTAGCCCTCGCCGAACGCGCTCTCCGTGAACGTCTCCGTGAAAGTCGACATCGTTCCGCCGTTGTCAACTCCGTCGTAGTACGTTCCCGGCCTGAAACCGGCGTTCACCGTCAAGTCGAGGCCGTCCACAGGAACCTGGTATGAAGCCGCGAGCTTGATTTTCTTTCCGAGGTACTTCCACTGGTTGTACTCGTGTTCGTCGATTGTCTGGATTCCGTTTCCGCGGATCGGGAGAATCGGGAATCCGGCGAAGAGCCTGAGTCCGCTCAGGAACTGAGGCGTGTACTCAAGACCTGTGAGGTATGGGCCGTAGTCCTGATCGGCGAGGTTCGTGATGTACTGGTCGCCCAAGACAGAGCCTTCAGCGATGAAGCCGCCGTTGAAGCCCTCGAATTTTCCAGTGTAGAGGTTCACCTGGTCGTTGAAGAAGCCGACCTTCATGTTTCCCTGATAGAACGGAGTTCCCTTTCCGCCGTCTGAATAGTCGATGTACTCCTCGTCGCCACCGTCTGCGTTGAAGTAGAGTCCGAGGTTGAACTCGAAGCTCGCGGCCTTCACCGAAACGTCCACCGTCATGTTTCCGTCCGGGTCGTATCCTGCGGAAGAGGAAGTGTTGTCCTTCTCGCCGTCGTTGTTGTAGAAGGCCCGTCTCAAGCCCCAAACGGTATAGTCAATTCCAGAGTGGAACGTGACATTCTGCGCGAAAACCCCACTGCCCAAGGCCATTGCAGCGGCACCAAGCATCAATTTGTTCAATTTCATATTTGTCTGTTCTCCTTTTTTGTTTGTTTTCACTCGCAGTATGTGATATCCGCACCAGCATCAGCCATTGGACGGAATTTAATAGCATTTCCGTCACCTACAATTCCTTTGTAATACTGATATCGAATTACAGAGCCGTTTTTCACAAAATGAAGATACAAGTCAATTGTCGTTCCATTATTTACGACTGTAACGTACTCTGTAGAACCTGTTATGTCGGCAATGCACGTGTCCCAATTCCAATTCGATTCAAGAACCCATGGCAACGCTCCCTCTGTTCCAGTGTTTAAATCTCCTTTCCAACCATAGTTGTCATTGCGGCAAACGGCGAATTCTGTTGTACTGTCGGAATTTGCAATTCTATAAACAGCGCCACTCCAGTTTCCAGTTCCATAAGAATTGTTGACAAAAACAGTCTGCTTTGCGCTACCCACAGCAACTTCCACATCGCCAGAAGAGATCTCTGTCCACCAGAGAGTCGATGTATAGCTACCTGTATAGCCGCACATAGAAAGCGGAATCCATGAGGCATTTCCAGAATCTCCACTGACGAAAATTCCAACAGTAACAGTAACAGTAGTTTTGACTCCCCCATAGGAAACCGTAAGTTCATTCTCTCCGACTTTTGTAGGAAGGGTTATTGACAACTCACTGTTATCAACAACATCCGTTGTGTCATCATCGTAAGTCGCTGTAACAACCATTCCCGTCAAATCCAGAGCGGGAACATTTTGTATATACAAGTCATAAGTTGTCTTTGTAGGCTGTGAAGTAACTGCAATTGATTTTATTGGACTTGTGATTTTTACATCGTAGCTCGTCGTTACGGTCTTTCCGCCGTGGGTGTATGAAAGAGTTACAGTCTGGGAAGAAGCCACCGCAGACGAGTCGAAGCCGCTCTGGACAACCTCGTCCGTCACAGTCGCAGGGTCTCCGTAAGAATAAGTCGCAGTGCAGACTCCGTTTCCGAGAGAGAATTCGGAACCGACCACGAACGATGTCGTCTGTCCTGTCACGGAAAGGCCGGTAGCAGCATATCCGACCTCCTCATAACGATTGTCCTTGTCGTCCACTTCCAGGTCGCAACCCATCACCGAAAGAGAGGCAAGAGTCACCGCCGCGAAAGCGCAGCAGAGCTTGCCAAACCACCTCATTTTTTTCATAAATGCCCCCTTTTTAACATGGATTAAATACGGAAAATTCCATATATCCACACTTTTTGATATATACCGACTTTTGCCGATTCAATAAATCGTAAAACGGGATTCCACATATGTCAACAAAAAGAATCGATTTTTTTTGATATATATCATTTTTTTTGATATGTTTAAGAAAAAGAATAGACCTGTTCCGAAACTGAAGTTTCCGAGCAGTTTTCATGAAGGACAGGCAAAAAAAACCCGCAGCGGCTGTTGTCGGAGGTCTAAGGTTATAGGTTTGCCGCCACGGGTGAAAAATCATTGGCCAAAAATACCGCTTGCAGAATCTCTCTCCAAACACATCGATTTTTGCCGATATGAAAATAGTAAATCCACTTTTTCCATGTGTCAATCAATATTTTGAACTTTTTCGATATGTATCAATTAGTTTTGATAAACTAGGACGTAAAAACCGGTCATTGAGCGAAGTCGAAATGACCAATTTTTACATAACAATGAGAGGGCTTCGACTACGCTCAGCCAACATTATTAGCATACATTTCGTAACATCTCCCGATTTTTTTATGTTCGGGATTCCGCTTTGTTCGACATGACGTGCGGATTTTTCTTGCTTAAATAGTCGATATAGGCATCTGAAATTACATAAAACATACACTCTCCACAAAAAAAGGCGGTACAAGACCGCCGTTATATCCTTCGCTTTAAAGGTGGAAGCGCACCTAGGATTATGTTCTCCACTTCAAGGGCAGGAGTGCTCCCGATGACTGAAATATAGCATATTTCCACTTAAAGTCAAGGGAAGATTTTTCCCGAACGGGAAAAAAATGGCGGAACAGGCACTTTTTCCGCTTGATTTTCCCGTTCGGGAAAGTTATTCTACTGTCATGAGAATAGAATCCGTCGAAACAATCTCAAAAGCCATCAGGACAAGAAGAACACAGCTTGGACTTACACAGGCGGAAACAGCCGAGATATGCAACGTGGGGGCGCGCTTTTTCTCGGAACTCGAAAACGGCAAGCAGACGCTCCAAATCTCGAAAGTCCTCCACTGCCTTGAGATGCTCGGCATAAACCTGTACGCCGTGAACAGGGAAGACGCGAGAGGAAAATTCGAATGAGGCTCAATGTTTTTTTCGGAAAAGAAAAGGCCGGAACTCTTGAATCGACAGGCAACAGAGGGCTTGTTTTCAAATACGACCAAGACTATCTTTCAAGAACCGACAGCATTCCCCTTTCAGCCTCTCTCCCATTGAAGAATGAAGAATTCAGCCAAAAACAGTGCCTGCCTTTCTTTTCGGGACTTTTGCCGGAAGAGGACTTCAGAAAAAAAATAGCCGACTTCCTGCACATTTCGGAGACAAGCACACTAAAGCTTCTCGAAGCGTTGGGCGGAGAGTGCGCGGGATTGATTACCATAACCCCGGAAGAGAATGCCGAACTTCAAGAACTTGTTTATCCGCTGACGAAAGACCACTATGCCCCATTGGATGGCAAGCGCATGGAAGAATTCATAGAGCAGATGAACACAAGACCGCTCATGAAAGCCGACGACCAACTGCGTCTTTCGCTGGCAGGTGCGCAGGAAAAACTCGCGCTCGCGAAACTGGACGGAGAATGGCACCTTCCACTTAACGGCGCGCCTTCCACCCACATATTAAAACCGACAAGGAACGGGGAACTTTCTTCGCTCGCGCAAAACGAATACATCTGCATGAAGCTTGCCAAGAATCTTGGCCTGTCTGTTCCGGAGGTCGATTTGCTGAAAATCGCAGGCAAGGAAGTCTTCGTAGTCGAAAGATACGACAGAATAGTGAAAAAAAACGAAATACAAAGACTCCACCAAGAGGATTTTTGCCAGGCTCTTGGAATGATGAGCAGCTCAAAATATCAGAACGACGGAGGGCCGGGGATTGCCGACATCTTCAACGCAATCAAGAATTCCTGCTCGGTTCCGGCACTTGAAACGCGGAAATTCCTGACATACGTTGTTTTCAACTTCCTGATAGGTAACTGCGACAGCCACGGAAAGAACTACTCGCTTCTGTACAAAGGCAAAGACACGGAACTTTCCCCATTGTACGACGCAGTTTCAACGAGAATGTACAAAGCCCTCACCGAAAAGCTCTCAATGAAAATAGGAAAGCACTATGAGATTCAAAAAGTGGACAGGGAAGATTTCTCTATTTTGGCAGAATCGCTCGATATAAAACCCGCCGCCATAATCAATATATTCAATGAATTTGGAAAAAAACTCGACAGCGCGCAAAAAACTTTGAATGAGGACGAAAAGGTTTCAAAGAAAGTTCTGGACGGAATTCTCTCAATAATCGAATCGAACATGATTTAGCGTCTCACCTAGCGTTTTCTAAAAACATGATACATATCAATTTTTTTTGATATTTTTCTTGACAGCGGGAATTTTCTGCCACATCATTAAACAAAATCCAATCACAAAAAGGAGATTGCCATGAACAAAAACAAGAAGCTTCTCGCCATACTTTTGGCGGCTGCAGGTCTTGCGCTTCCAGGCTCCGCCCAGGCAGGCGCCTCGCTGTCGGCCGATTTCGGCGCGCCGCAGACGGAGGTCAGCAAGAATCTTTTCGGTATCTTTTACGAGGACATCAACTACGCTGCTGACGGTGGACTCTACGGAGAGATGGTGCAGAACAGGTCGTTCGAGTTCGGAGCCAGCAACAACAGCGCGACGACGGGATGGAAGGACCACATCAACATTTCAGGCGAAAAATCGTCGAGCAGGCTCAAGGCGAACAAGAAAGGCGGCCTGAACGAGAACAACCCCACATTCGCCACGTTCACGGCCAAGGCAGCCGGGGACGGCTTCTACAACAAGGGCTACAAGGGAATGTACTTCCAGGCGGGAAAGACATACCCAGGCTCCGTTTACTTGAGGTGCGAAGACGGAAGCGTCTCAAGCGTGACCGTGCAGATCGGGGCTGACGAAACAGGAGCGAAGACGGCCTCCACGAAAATCACGGGCATCACGAAGGAATGGAAGAAATTCGACTTCTCGCTCACGGCGGCCGCCGACACATACAACGGAAAAATCGCGCTCTACTCGGACCAGGCGGGCAAAATCGACGTCGATTTCGTCTCACTCTTCATGGCGGACATCTACAAGAACCAGCCGAACGGACTCCGAAAGGATTTGGCGGAGATGCTCGAAGCCATGCACCCGGCATTCATCCGCTTCCCAGGCGGCTGCATTGTCCACGGACACTTCTTGGCGGACCGCTACCAGTGGAAGAACACGGTGGGCCCTGTGGAGCAGAGGAAGGAGACCCCGAACTTCTGGGGAGGACTCATTCCCTACCAACAGTCTTACGGAATCGGATTCTACGAGTATTTCAGGCTCTGCGAGGACTTGAACGCCGAGCCGATTCCTGTTCTGAGCGTTGGAATGAGCCACGACGGCGAGAAATCGTCGACAGGCGACTACAAATGGTACGCGCAGGACGCGCTCGACATGATTGAGTGGGCGACGGGACCCGCCACCAGCAAATGGGGAAAAATCAGGGCGGAGGCCGGACACCCGGAGCCGTTCAAGCTCAACTACATCGGAATCGGAAACGAGGACTGCGGAGGGGACTATCTCGCCCGCTTCCAGTTCATCTCTTCGGCAATCAAGAAGAAGTACCCGCACATCAAGACAATCATCTCCTCCGGCTTCACCTACAACGACGTGAACTTCCACAACGCATGGAAGCAGGTGAAGGCGTGGGAGAAGAAAAAGAAGACGAACAATCTCACGGATTTGGTGGACGAGCACTACTACAACCCATACACATGGTTCCTCACGAACGGCAGCCGCTACGACGACCAGGAATTCTACCCGCGCGGAGAAGGACAGCCGAAGGTCTTCATAGGCGAGTACGCATCTTGGGTGGACGGAAGGAGGAACTCGCTCTACGCCGCCATAACGGAAGCCGCCTACATGACAAGCATCGAGAGGAACGGCGACATCGTGGAAATCTCCAGCTACGCACCGCTCTTCGCGCGCGACGGATTCGTGCAGTGGCAGCCGGACGCAATCTGGTTCGACAACAGCCAGGTCTACGGAACTCCGAACTATTATGTGCAGTCCATGTTCATGAACCACAAGAGCGACTACACGGTAAAGTCGGCACTCACGCAGCCGACGGTAGCGAACGCGAAGAAAGCAGGAATCGAGGGAACGGTCGGAATCGGCTCGTGGGCTACGACGGCGAACTTCAAGGACATCAAGGTGACAAACGACGACACAGGAAAGGTCGTCTACTCGTCGAGCGGAGCCAAGGACACGAGCGCGTTCAGCGTGGCGACGCAGAGCGGCGAATGGGCGGCATCGAGCGGCCAGTTCCAGCAGAAATCGATGGCGACTCCGGCCTTCATGGCACTGGACAACGAGTCCGACATCGAAGGAATGCAGAACTACACGCTTGAGCTGCAGGCGCAGAAGACAGGCGGAGCGGAAGGATTCCTCATCAGCTTCGGAGTCAAGGGCGACAGCCTCTACTGGTGGAACATGGGCGGCTGGGGCAACACCCAGAGCTGCGTGGAGAAGGGAACGCTCGGCGGAAGGAGCATAATCGGAGACTCCAAGCCGATGAACCTCGCCACGAACAAGTGGTACAAAATCAAAATCGAAGTGAAGGGAGAGACCTACAAGTGCTATCTCGACGGAAAACTCATGCACGAGTTCACCGACGTGAAGAACTTCGACCCACTCTACGCCCATGTCGGACGCACGGAAAACGGAAAGGTCATCATCAAGATTGTCAACGTCACGAACGACAAGCAGGACGTGAAAATCGAGTTGAAGAACGCCCCCGCCCTTTCGTCAACGGCAAAGGTCACGGTGCTCACGGGAGGAGCGGACGACGAGAACAGCTTCAGGACGCCGAAGCAGGTGGCTCCAAAAGAGGAGACATTCAGCGGAGTCTCATCGAGCTTCACATACCCTGCAAAGCCTTGCTCGCTCACAATTCTTGAAATAGACGCAAAGTAACCGGTCAAGATGAGAGTTTATCGGGGGGGACTGCCAAAAGCGGTCCCCCTTTTGACTATATCAAGAAAAGTTGATATATTTAAAAAACTTATTTTAATCTTATTTTTTTTACAAGGCTTTTACCTATGGAAAATGAAAACTCAGTACTCATCATAAAACCTCTTGAGGACATAAAAAAGCTCAAGGCCCTCGCCTCCGAACCGCGCATACAGATACTTTCGCTAATAAAGGAAAGACCCCTGAACATAAACGAGATAGCGGAGATGCTGCAGTTTCCGCAGTCGACGGTGGCGACGCACATTTCCATATTGGAAGAAGCGGGACTCATCAACACCAACAACGTGAAGGCCAGAAAGGGGACGCAGAAAATCTGCGAGCCTGCGTTCCACGAAATCCTCATCCAGTTCTCGGAACAGGAGCCGCCTGAGAACAACTGCATGGAGATTGAAATGCCGCTCGGAATATTCACGGACTGCCAGGTCACAGCCCCATGCGGACTCTGCTCGACGGAGAAGATAATCGGCCAGCTCGACATGCCGAACGCATTCCTGAACCCCGACCGCATGAAGGCGGGGTTGATTTGGTGCAACTCAGGCTCGGTGGAATACAAATTCCCCAACAACACCCTCTACGACAAGAGAAAGCTGTCGAAACTCGAAGTGAGCGCGGAGCTTTCGTCGGAGACACCGGGAACGAACCCAGACTGGCCGAGCGACATAACGATATGGGTGAACAAGACGGAAATCGGGACATGGACATGCCCCGGTGACTACGGAGACAAGCGCGGCAAATACACGCCCGACTGGTGGAAGCTCGAAGGCAGCCAGTACGGACTCCTCAAGCACTTCTCCGTAACGAACGACGGAAGCTTCGTCGACGGGGAGAAGCTTTCGGACGTGACGCTCGACGACTTGAAAATCTCTGACCACCACTCGATACGCATACGCCTCGGCGTGAAAGAAAGCGCGGAGCACCTCGGTGGAATGAACATATTCGGCAAGGGCTTCGGCAACTACGACCAGGGGATAATCTTGAGGGCGTATTATTGATTTTTTGATTCAACAAACTGGAAACAGCAAAAAAAGGAGGGAGAAAAAAAATGAAATACAGGAATGTCGGAAAATCGGGACTCAAGGTCAGCGAAATAGCGGTGGGAAGCTGGATGACGGCCTTGAACGGAAGCGAGGCGCAGGAGACCGCAAAGCAGGTGATTTCGTTGGCCTACGACAGCGGAGTGAACTTCTTCGACTGCGCGGACGCATACAGCGGCGGAGAGGCGGAAAAATTCCTCGGAAAAGCGTTGAAGGACTTTCCCCGCTCAAGCTACGTCGTGTCCAGCAAGGTCTTCTTCCCCACGGGGCCTGGCCCGAACGACTGGGGACTTTCCCGCAAGCACATAATCGAAAGCGTGGACAAATCCCTCAAGAACATGGGACTGGACTACATCGACATCTACTATTGCCACAGGTTCGACAAGACGACCCCAATGGAGGAGACACTCAGGACTCTGAGCGATTTGGTCTCGCAGGGGAAAATCCTCTATTACGGAGTCAGCGAGGAATGGGGAGCCGCAAGAATCGAGAAGGCACAGTCGATAATCGAAAAGTTCAACCTCTACCCGTTGACCGTGGTTCAGCCGCAGTACAACATGATGGACCGCTACATCGAGCATGAAATCATCGGAGTGTGCGAGGAGCTTGGAATAGGGATAACGCCGTTCTCGCCACTGGCGCAGGGTCTTTTGACGGGAAAATACAAGAAGGGAGAGCCGTACCCGGAAGGCAGCAGGGCGACACACCAGGCAGACAGGCAGATAAACAACCTCCTCACGGAAGAGAATCTGGACAAGGTTGAAAAACTTGAAGGTGTCGCAAAAGAACTCGGAACGAACATGAGCGTACTGGCACTGGCATGGATACTCTCGAAAGACTGCGTATCAAGCGTCATAACGGGAGCCAGCAAGCCAAGCCAGCTCAAAAACAACATCGCATCAAGCGGTTTTGAGATTCCGGCTGACGCAATGGCGGAAATCGAGAAGATTCTCGACTTCACACCATTCGAGCGCCATGTCGGCTGAAAGGCCGCCCGTCAAACCAACTTTGCAGAATAAAGGGCAGAAGCGTGGGCGGAAAGTTTCACGCAAATCTTTCCGCCAGCCTCCACGGCTTCCAAGTCGCTCTTTTCCCACAAGTCGCGTACACTGCATTTCTTGCCGCCGAGACAGGCTTCACCGAAGACATCGCCCAATGAAACAGAGACTTCCCTCTCACAATCGGAAATATTGAACAAAGCCAGATAGACTGAACCACCGCAATCGTCAGCGGAAGGGCGGCTCTTCCAGACACAAGCATCGTCGTCCCGCATGACTTGCTCGGCTCCGTGTCCGCGCCTCAACACAGAAAGAACCTCATCGTTCGTCAAGAGCGATTTCGTCCAGTCGTCCATCAGCGTCAACTCCGCGCCTATCATCAAGGGGCTTCTGAAAACGCACCAAAGCGTCATCATCGTCCTCTGCTCGTCCTTGGAGAAGCGGGTGTCGCGCTCGTCCGCGAAGCACTTGCCGATTCTGCCGAGGGGGAGCATGTCGCAGTCTGGCCAACAGCCCTCGCCCACCTGTCTCTGCCACACGTCGCAGCGTTCGAACATGGCCTTCAGAAGATGCCACTCGTCCCAGAAGTCGTCGGTGATGCGCCACATGTTCGCGTATTTCCGCAAGTGCCAGGCCTTCTCGATTACGGCAGGTCCAGGGCTCAGGCTCAAGACCATGCTCCTTCCGCATTTTTCGATGGCCCTCGCTATGGCCTCGATTTCTTCTTCCGCGGAATAGGGGTTATGCGGATACATGTTCGTGTTGCAGATGTCGTCGACCTTCACGAAGTCCACGTTCCATTCGGCGTAGAGGGCGAAAATGCTGTCGTAGTAGTCCTGCGCTCCGTCCTTCTTCATGTCGACCCCGTACATGTCGCCGTTCCACTTGCTCACGCTGAAAGGGTTAGCGATTTTGTCGGCAGTGATGCCCTTGCCGCCGAAGATTGGCGTGTGGTTGTGGGCGCAGAAGCGCGGGATTCCCCTCATGATGTGGATTCCGAATTTCAGTCCGAGGGAATGGATGTAGTCGGCGAGCGGCTTGAAGCCCTTCCCACCCGCGCTCGAAGGGAAGCGCACCGGGTCTGGAACCTGCCGCGAGAACTCGTCCAGGCACATGTGGGAGAACGGGACGTACTGGGATTCCGGCACGAGCGAAAGCGCGTTGGGGTCTGACCACTGGGCATCCACAACGATGTATTCCCAGCCGAAATCCTTCAGGTTCTTCGCCATGTAGTCGGCGTTCTTCCGAACCTGCTCCTCGTTCACGCCGACGTTGTAGTAGTCGTAGCTGTTCCAACCCATCGGCGGGATTTGCGCAGCCTTGTTCTTGTCGTAGATTTGATTCATATCGATTTTTCCTAATACGTATATGGTAAAATTGATATAGTCGGTTGTCAATCAAAATAACTTGATGGCAAAACCACCGGAATGCGTCATGGGCGAGAAGGATTTTCCAGCGTCCGTATGAGCTTCTTCCGGCATGAGAAATACGCAGGAATCAGGAAGGCGTCCGCCAGCACCCATGCGAGAGGGCTTGCGAGAACCGCCCCTTGGAAACCGAAAACCGGGACAAGGGCGATTGCGATGAAGCCCCTTCCGACAAGCTCCGCGAGACCCGCGAAAACCGCCAGGTGGGAGAATCCCATTCCCTGAATCATGAAGCGCACGACGTTCACGAGGGTGAGAAGACCGTAGGTGCAGCCGTTCGCCATGAGAGCGTAGAAGGCGTTCTTGATTACCTCCGCCACGACTTCAGGCGGCTCGTCCTTGCTCATGAAGAGGGATGCCATGTCGTCCGTGAAGAAGTAGAGGACAACGAGGGCCAGCAGCGACCACGCGAAGCCGATTGCGCAGCCCCAGAAAAGCCCGGAGTTGAGCCTGTCGATTCTCTTCGCCCCCACGTTCTGCCCGCCGTAGGTCGCCATCGTAGTTCCGAGCGCATCGAACGGTGTCGAAAAGAAGATGCTGATTTTCTGCGCGGTGACCATGGCGGCCACATAGACCGACCCCAAGATGTTCACCGACCATTGGAGGATTACGCTTCCAATCGCCGTAATCGAATACTGCAGCCCCATCGGGACTCCGATGCTCGTTAGTGTCGCCATCCTTTTTGCGGAGACGACCCTGTCCTCTTTCTTGAGCCTGAGAATCTCGAATTTCGCCCTCATGTAGATGAAGCACATGATTCCCGACACGCCCTGCGAAATCACAGTGGCGAGGCTGGCTCCTGGAATGCCCATGTTGAAGACGGCAATGAAAATCAAATCGAGAACGATGTTCAGCACCGCGGAAATCAGCAGGAAGTAGAGCGGAGTCTTCGAGTCCCCCAGCGCCCTTATGATTCCGGCCAAAGTGTTGTAGAACAGGATGACGGGGATTCCTGCCAGGATTATCACGAAATACGAGTACGACATGTCGATGATGTTCTTTGGCGTTTCGAGAAGTTCCAGCATCTGCCTGCAGAAAATCACCGTGACGACCGTCAGGACGACGGCGAGCGCGCCAATCAGGAGCCATGCGTTGAAGACGAACTGCCGCATCGCTCCGTAGTCCTTCGCGCCGAACCTCTGGGAGACAGGAATCGCGAATCCGGAGCAGACCCCCATGCAGAATCCGATGATGAAAAAGTGCAGGCTTCCCGTCGCACCGACCGCCGCAAGAGCGTCGACCCCCAAGAACTGCCCAACGATGATTGTGTCCACGATGTTGTAGACCTGCTGGAACAAATATCCGAAAAACACCGGAAGGGCGAACCCGAATATGATTTTCAACGGATGCCCAGTCGTCAAATCCTTTGTCATGAATCTTCTCCACTATCAAGCTAAATTTTGCAATGTGCATTTTAGCACAGAAGCAATCGGGGATTCAGTTTTGCTTATTCGACAAAAACCGCGCCGGGAGCAAACTCACCCTCGGCGCGGTTCTTTCGTTTTTCCCCAGAGAAGCTTATTTTTTCTGGCCGTAGTAGGCGTTCGGACCGTGCTTTCGCTGGTAGTGCTTGTCTACGATGTAGGCAGGCAGCTGCGTTGCGGCAGGATTCACCTGCAAGGTTATCGTTGCCATGCGTGCGACTTCCTCAAGGACTGCGGCGTTGTAGACAGCCTTGTCGGCTGTCGCGCCCCATGTAAATGGACCGTGGCCTGCCACCAAGACCATTGTCGTCTCGGCGGGGTTCAAACCTTCGTCGGCAAAATGTTTTACGATGAGGTTTCCGGTCTCAAGCTCGTAGTTCCGGGTGAGAGCGTCTTTTGTGATGTACGGCGTGCATGGAACGACGGACTGGATATGGTCGGCATGTGTCGTTCCGAAAAGCGGAATCGGACGCTCTGCCTGCGCCCATCCTACAGCGTATGTCGAATGGGTGTGGACGATTCCGCCTATTTTGGCTCCGCCCTTCGCCGCCCATTCCTTGTACAGAACGCAATGCGTGAGAGTGTCGGAAGAAGGATTGAGATTTCCTTCCACGACTTTTCCGTCCAAATCGACCACGACCATGCTGTCGACAGTAAGTTCCGGGTACGCGACCCCAGACGGCTTTATCGCGAAAACACCTTTGTCGGCATCGAAGGACGACACGTTTCCCCATGTGTAGATTGCCAAGTGCTGGGCAGGTATCTGCATGTTCGCCTCGTAGGCCTGCTCCTTTATTGTCTGGTATGCGCCCATTATCTTCTGCCTCCCCAATAAGCGGCGTTCCATCTAAGCTCGTTCCTGATTTGCGGAATGGTGGTCTCCTTTCCGATTGCCACGCACTCGATTCCGACCATCTCCGCCCAGTCCTGCAGCATCTCGCGGGTGACGATGTTGGAGAAAGCCGTGTGGTGGCCGCCGCCGGCCAAAATCCACGCCTCCGCGGATGTGGAGAGGCTCGGGTACGGCTTCCAGAGCATTCTTGCGACAGGGAGCTTCGGAAGAGGTGCCTCAGGCGGAATCACGTCGATTTCGTTCAGGACGCAGCGGAAGCGGTTGCCCATGTCCACGACAGCGGCCACGAGCCCCTCGCCCTCAAGCGTGTTGAAAACCATGCGAGCAGGCGGCTCCTTGTCTCCGATTCCGAGGTGGTGCACCTCGATTTTCGGCTTCGAGACTGCGATTTCAGGGTCGACCTCGAGCATGTGGCTTCCCATGTTCGCTTCTTTTCCGGCAACGAGGTTGTATGTGTAGTCCTCCATGAAGGCGTTGCCCTTCTTGCCCGGAACGACCTGCCCTGCCGTCATCGCCTTGAACGTCCTGACGAGCGCGGAAGACTTCCAGTCGCCCTCGGCTCCGAATCCGTATCCGTCCGCCAAAAGCCTCTGGATGGCGAGTCCCGGAAGCTGCTTCATTCCGTGCAAATCCTGGAAGTTCGTGCAGAGGGCCTTTCCGTCCTTGTCCTTAAGGAACCTTCTGAGCGCGATTTCGATTTTGGCCTGCTCCTTTATCTGTTCGACGATGAAGTCCTTGTCGAAACCGTTCTTCGTGTCGAAGTTGATTTCGTATTTCTGGTTGTACTCGTCGTAGAGCGCGTCGATGTCGCCCTGGCTCACTTCGTTCATGTACGCCACGAGGTCGCCGATTCCGTAGTACGGCACGCTCCAGCCGAACTTTATCATCGCCTCGACCTTGTCGCCGTCGGTGACCGCGACCTCCCTCATGTTGTCTCCGAAGCGGATCACGCGGAGGGTCTTTCCGTCGGCAACGGCGCGGGCGACGCGCATCCAGTCCGCGATTCTCTTCTGGACGTTTTCGTCGGCCCAGTGTCCGCAGACGACCTTTCTCGGCAAATCCATGCGGCTCGTGATGAAGCCGAATTCACGGTCGCCGTGCGCGCTCTGGTTCAGGTTCATGAAGTCCATGTCCATCGTGGCGTACGGAATCTCCACGTTGAACTGCGTGTTGAGCTGCAGCAGCGGCTTTTTGTACGCGTTGAGGCCGGCTATCCACATCTTGGCCGGGCTGAACGTGTGGCACCAGACGATTACGCCCGCGCATTTGTCGTCGGCGTTCGCCTCCTCAAGCGTCCGGTGGATCGATTCGGGAGTCAGCAGCGTCTCCTTCCACACGAGCTTGCACGGCAAGACCGCCTTCGAGTTCAACTCCTCCACCATCTTCTTCGAGTCGACGGCTACCTGCCTGAGAGTCTCCTCGCCGTAGAGGTCCTGGCTTCCTGTGAGGAACCAGAACTCATAGCCTGACAATGACTTTTCCAATGTGTCCATTCTTTTTCACTCCTTTTTCGTTTATATGATTCCAAAATTTCGTCAATTTTTATTCGATATTCTCAATCGCGGATTTCTCTATCGCCAAGCCCCTCGTGTAGCGGGCGAAGAATTTGTTGAATCCTTCAACGTCCTCTGGCTTTGGCTCCACGGTGGTCTTCTTGCTGGAAGCGAAGACGTTCTTCTCAAGCCATGAGTCGAGGCCTTCCCCGTTTCCGTTCACAAGGTAGGAAGCGAGAACCGCCATTCCCCACGGTCCGCCCTCGCCCGCAGTCTCCAAGGCGGAGACAGGCGTGTGCAAAGCCGCCGACATGACAGAAAGGCCAATCTCCGCATCCTTGAAGAAGCCTCCATGACCTGTGAGGGTGTCGATTTTCACGTTTTCCTTGTCGAAGAGGATGTCCATTCCCGTCCTGAGCGCACCCAAAGCCGTGAAAAGCTGAGCGCGGATGAAGTTCGCCATGGTGAATGACGCGTGCTGGCTCCTCACGAAAAGCGGCCGCCCCTCGCTGAGAGCCGTAATGCTCTCGCCGGAAAGGTAGTTGAACGGAAGGAGACCGCCGCAGTCCTTGTCGCCCTTCAAAGCGGAATTGAGGAGAGTCGAATAGAGTTTCCTCTTGTCGACTTGGCTTCCAGTGACCGCTGAAATCACCTCGTCGAAGAGCGAGACCCAGTGGTCGAATTCTCCCATGCAGTTGTTGGCGTGCGCCATGGCGACGAGCGCGCCGTCAGGTGTCGTGACCAAATCGATGAGTCCGTTGTATGCCTTAGACAAGTCCTTCTCCAAGACGACCATCGCGAAGACGGACGTTCCGGCGGAAACATTTCCGGTGCGCTTGGCCACGCTGTTTGTCGCGACCATGCCGGTTCCGGCGTCGCCCTCGGGAGGAGCCATTCTCGCGCCGGCCTCCAAGTCTCCTGCCGGGTCGAGAATCTTCGCGCCCTCTTCCGTGAGAACTCCAGCGTCCTCTCCTGCCAGAAGGACTTTAGGAAGAATCTGGCAGAGTTTCCACGGATATTTCTTGTCCGCCACGAGAGAGTCGAATTTCTCGATGAATTCCTTGTTGTAGTCCTTTGTTGAAGTGTCAATCGGGAACATTCCCGAGGCGTCTCCGACTCCAAGCACTTTCTTCCCCGAAAGCTTCCAGTGGATGAAGCCCGCCAGTGTCGTGAAGAAAGCCACGTCCTTCACATGCTCTTCCCCGTTCAAAATCGCCTGGTAGAGGTGCGATATGCTCCAACGCTCAGGAATCGGGTAGCCGAACAAAGAAGAGAGCTTTTCAGAAGCCTCTCCGGTGATTGTGTTGCGCCAAGTCCTGAACGGAACGAGAAGCGAACCTTTCCCGTCGAAAGCCAAGTAGCCGTGCATCATCGCGGAGAAGCCGAGCGCGCGGATTTTCTTGAGCGGAACACCGAATTTCTCTTTTACGTCGCGCTTCAAATCGGCGTATGCCGACTGCAATCCCGAAATGATTTCCTCTTCGGAGTATGTCCAAATGCCGTCCACAAGGGAGTTCTCCCAAGTGTGGCTTCCCATGGCCTGCGGCGCGTTGTCAGAATCGATAAGGACAGCCTTTATCCTTGTCGAGCCAAATTCGATTCCGACGATTGCTCCGCCGGATGTTATCAAATCCTTGATGCTTTCCATTTTTTCCCCTTTTTTAGCTTTTGTTTTTTCGTCAACTCCATTGTAAATCCGTTATCGAGAAATAGCAAAATATTTATTTCAATTTTTTTTGAATTAAATCGAATAAAGTTGATTTACAAAACAGGATTTCCGCATCGCGGTCCGGGCTTTTAGACAGAGACGCAAAAAAAGGCCTGTTCAGGAACAGAAGTTTCCGAACAGGCCTTGTGTCAAAACAGAAAGCACCTGCTTCTTATCTCTTTCATCTTGTTCATCGGAACCTTGTCGTCGCTGGGGGAAAGCGAGAACGTGACCTGATACCGCTCGTCGTAGAAGTACATCTTCGGATGGGTTTTCGTCCCCTTTATGCGCACGAAGCCCTCGCTTGCCAAATCATCGAGGGAAGGCTTCTTCGCCGCCTTGAGAATCGATTCAATCTTCTCCATTTTCATGCTGGTCACCGACTCTCCGCCAACGAACGAACGCTCGGCCAAAAGAGCCTCCAGAACGTCCCTCTTCCTCGAAGCCTCGGTCTCCTCGTTCTCCGGGAGCCTCGTCCGCTCGTCCTCAAGTTTCTGGTAGAGGCAGCTGTAGAGATAGTCCCGAATCTCCTCGGCGAAAAGCTCCTTTTTCGAGCACGGAACAAAGAGCGGAAGCCCCACGTCCGACTCCGAAGAGGAGCCGCCCCTGCTCTCAAGCACAGTCACACGCTTCTCAAGGGCCTGCTTGTCCGCGCGCAGCGTCCGGTTCTCGGCTGACAGCTCCCCGTTCTTCTGGGAAAGTACGTCGGAAGCGGAAAGCGCGGCCTCATAGGCGGACTTCGGGACAGAATCAATGTCCGTGCCGGCTCCGCTTTTCAATAATGACTTGAGACTGCCGATTTCGGACTTCAAGGAAGCGTTCTCGGAAGACAGCGACAAAACCTCTTTCCGAAGAGTATCGTTGGCCTCAGAAAGACGCGCCCTCCTCTCTTCGTCAAGCTCGCCGCTCCTCGAATGGAAGTCCATGCCTCCCGCCGACGGCGCGCGCCCCTTTCCAGCGTCGAAGCCCGGCATCAAGATGCCGATTCTCTCGGAAAGCGACTTTCCGCTTCCGACAGCTTCCACAATCGCTTCCGCGAGTTTTCCGTAAAGCTCCGCATCGTCGGGCGCGGAGCCGCTTTCAGGGAAGCCCAGCTCCAAAAGCCCGACGCCGACAGCGGATTTTCCGTCGGACTCGACAGCGACTGGCGGCGGCCAATCCAACAAACCAGCGACTCGCTCCCTCTCCTTCTCGACGAAGGACTCGATTCTGTCTGTGAACCGTTCGCGCGTCCGGCCGTTCCGCTTGGACGCGCGGTCGCTCCTCCTGAGGCGGGAGTCCATCAGCAGGAAATTCTCCTTGGTCACGGCGGACAGGATTCCTCCAGACTTGACGAAATTCGCGTTCAAAAACCACAAATCACCGACAAGGGCAGACATCCAATTTTCCGGGAACGGGAACCTGCCGTTTTTTCCCGCAGAAAACTTCACGGAGACGGGGAAAGACTTGTTAAGGGAATTGGACAGGAATTCGTCGAGCTTCCGCTGCAAATTGATGAAATCGCAATCCATGAGCGGAAAAGAGTCCGCCTTCAGGAACAGCTTCTGAGCCTCCGCCCTGTCGTCCACTATTTTGCTCGAAATTTGGCTCTTGGGAACAAATTTCTTCAATAAGGCGAAAAAATCACGGCAGAAAGGGAGCGAGCCTCCGTCGGACGTCTCCTCATAGTAAAGCGGATGCACGCTTCCGCCTTTTCCCCCAACGCTTTCCTCTCCGAAGACGATTCTGAGGGACACCACGCGCCCGCTCTCGTCCCTTGAAAAAAGCAGCTCGTAGAACCTGGAGTCCGCGTCAGGACACTTCCATGAAAAAAGCTCGCATCCGGTTTCGAAATAAAAATTCCTCGGAACGGAATCGGGAAGAGGACTCCCCGGAAAAAGCGGGCGAACACAGTTCCAAAAGTCGAGAGGTCCTGTGTCGGACTTCAAGCAATAAACATTCCTCCAAGATGCCAAAATAAGCCTCCTTTAACTTTCTTGTGCCTTCAGAATACCACAGGAAAAGCCTCTCATCGAGGAGAAACGGAAAACAATCAAGCGCACTGGCACCCGATGTCGGCGCAAACGATGTCCGTCTTCGCCTTGTCGACGACGCTATCCTCCACAATCAGCTTTCCTATGCAGTCGGCTTCGATTCTGCCGGAGAGTGGATTCTTCACGCTGTCGATTTTACCCTTCACGACCGCGGAGACAGAGCTTCTCTCGAACGAGAGGTCGCATCCCTCCATCACGCAGTTCTCAAGGACGAGATTCTTGCAGTAGCAGAACGGCTGGGTACCGATTATCGTGCAGTCCACGAGTTTGAGGTTCTCCGAGTACCAGCCGAGATACTCGCCCTTCACCACGCTGTTCCTGACGGTGACGTTCTTCGAATGCCAGAAGGCATCTTTCGTGTCCAAGTTCGAGTCGGATATTTCGATGCCGCTGCAGTACTGGAACGAATACTTTCCCTTCATCTTGAGGTTGCTGATTTTCGCGCCCTCGACTTCAAAGAACGGATATTCAGAGCCGAGAATCTCGACGCCAGAGACTGTCATGTTTCTGCATTTCCAGATGAATTCGGGAGAATCGACAACGCAGTTCTTGAGGGAGACGTTTTCGCACTCGCGGAGGGCCTTTATGCCGTTGATTCGGCAATCCTCAATCTCGATGTTCCTGTCGTACCAGAGCGCGGCGCGGCAGTTCTCCGTGAGAGTGGAGCCGGAAATCTTCGCGTCCGTGACGTGCCAGAACGGATAGCGCAGGTTCATGAAGCAGTCCCTGACGACAATCCCGGAAGCCTCCTTCATAGCGGACTCGCCGTCCTGTGGCCCGTCGAACCGGCAGTTCTCCACGACCGAGTCTGTGATTCCGTACAAAGCCCTTTCCATGTCGAATGTCTCGTTCTTGTATTCCATATTAAAAACCCCTTTCGACATAAATATAATAAAAAAATATAAATTGTGTCCAATTTTTTTTCGCGGCGCAGAATGGATTCGCAAAGGCTTCACATCGCGCTGTAGTCTTTCGCCTCGTAAGTCTGCGCGGAATCCCTGACATCGATGAGATACCCCATCCGGTCGAGCGCGCCGGCGATTTCGTCGAGCACCTGGGCGTTTTTCGCCTCGATTGTGTGGTAGTGGAAGTTGTTGGTTATGTTCTTGAGCGGCGTGGACACCCCGCTTTTCAAATCAGAAAGGAAATTTTGGATGTCGCGCTTGCTCGAAATATTGAGAGGAGCTGATATGGTTCCGTAGACCTTGTGCTCGACAAAGACATCGAGGACGGTTCCGCCGAGATCCACTATCGCGGAAAGCTCGCTCTCAAGCTGCTCGTCGGTGTGGCAGACCTTGAAAATCCTCCGCTCGCCCTTTTGTGAATCGACTTTCGACGAAACGACATACCCGGAATTCGTCGAGAGGATGTCGTTTCGTTCGGCGCGAAGGAGAGCCATGTCCGTGACGATGACCTGGCGGCTCACGCCAAGCGTCTTCGCGAGCATCGAGCCAGTGACAGGCCCGTCCGAGCCGTTGAGAATCTTAAGAATTTCCGTCCGGCGTTCATCGCCTGCAATCCTCTTCTTTTCCATAGAATCAGACGGCATGGAGGTTCTTGAGGGAGAGGTCGAGAATCGGGCTTGAATGAGTCAAAGCGCCGCTCGATATGTAGTCGACACCGAGTCCCGTGAGCCTTGAGATGTTCTCCCTGGTCACGTTTCCGCTGACTTCAATCTCGATTCTGTGTTTCGCGGAGCGGATAAGCTCAATAGACTTCCTCATCTCCTCGTTCTCCATGTTGTCGAGCATGATTATGTCGGCTTCGGCTTCCACGGCCTCCCTGACCATGTCGAAATTCTCCACCTCCACCTCGATTTTCCTGACGAACGGAGCGTACGCCTTAGCCATCTTGACCGCGTTCCTGACGCCACCGGCCGCGCCTATGTGGTTGTCCTTCAAGAGCACTCCGTCCGAAAGGTTGTAGCGGTGGTTGTGTCCGCCGCCGACAGTGACCGCGTACTTCTCGAAGATGCGGTTGTTCGGAGTCGTCTTCCTCGTGTCGAGGAGCTTGGTGGAAGTGCCGTCGAGCATTTTCGCGACATTCCTCGTGTACGTCGCGATTCCGCTCATACGCTGTAGATAGTTGAGGGCTGTGCGCTCGCCAGAAAGCAGCACGCGTATGTCGCCACGGACTTCGCCGATTTTCTGCCCTTTCTTGACATCGTCTCCGTCCTTCGCAGAGAAATAGCACTTGGTCGAAGGGTCGAGGAGGTAGAAGACCCTCTCGAAGACGGAAAGACCGCAAACCACTCCGTCCTGCTTCACCAAAAGCTCAACGACGCCCTCTTTTTTCTCCGGCATCACCGCGTTCGTGGAAACGTCCTCGCTCGATATGTCCTCCCTCAGCGCAGAGAGAATCAGGTTGTCCACATTGAGTCCCATCGTTATTCCGTTCATTTTCTTTCCCCTTCCATGTTTATCTTGTTCGCGGCAATCTCCGCGAAAACGAGGCTCTCCAAGAGAGAGTTGCTCGCGAGTCTGTTTCTTCCGTGCACGCCGTTGCAGCTCGTCTCTCCGACCGCGTAGAGGTGCTGCATGGAAGTCATGGAGTCGTCGTCGACCGCCACGCCGCCCATGAAATAGTGCTGGGCGGGAACGACAGGAACCAAATCCTTCGTGCAGTCGATCCCCTCCTCAAGGCACCTCTCGTAGATGTGCTCGAAGTGAGTCTTTATGACGACGGGATCGATTTTCCTCATGCTGAGCCAGACGTGTTTCGTCCCGTCCTTCTCCATCTGCGCTTTTATCGCCTCCGTCACCTTGTCGCGCGGGAGGAGTTCGTCGACGAACCTCTCCATGTTCTTTCCGAGGAGGATGCCGCCCTCGCCCCGGACGGACTCGCTTATCAGGAACGAGCGTTCCTTTTTTCCGTCCGCTCGCTCTACGTAAAGTGTCGTCGGGTGTATCTGAACATAGTCCTCGTGGATTACGGGGATTCCGTGTCTCTTCGCGATGGAGAGCGCGTCGCCCGTGAGATGGGGGAAATTCGTCGAATGTTCGTAAGTTCCCCCGATTCCCCCCGTGGCCCACACCACGTCGCGCGACAGGAACCTGAACTCCTCGCCGCTCTCAAGATTCCTCGCAAGGATTCCAGCGCAAACGCCGTCCTCCACAACGATGTCCGTCATCTCCGTCATCTCCAAGATTTCCACGTTCGGAAGTCTCCTCACGGCCGCGAGCAGCTTGCTCGTTATCTCCTTGCCCGTTATGTCCTGGTGGAAGAGGATTCTCGGAGTGGAGTGCGCACCCTCCTTCGTGAACTTGAGGGAGCCGTCGCCGTTCCGCTCGAAATCCACACCGTAGGAAATGAGCCTGTCGATTGTCTTCCGGGAGTTGCGAATCATCGTGTCGACGGACTTCTTGTTGTTCTCGTAGTGTCCGGCGCGCATAGTGTCCTCGAAGTAGGAGTCGTAGTCGTCCTCGCTCTTGAGCACGCAGATTCCGCCCTGCGCAAGGAAGGAATCGCACTCCTCCACGCGAGCCTTCGTCAACATGAGAATTCTCTTGCCGCGGTCGAGGTTCAACGCGCAGTAGAGTCCACCGACACCAGTCCCGGCTATGACGACATCGTATGAAGCCTCCGTCATTTCGCCATCTCCAGCATCCTGTCCAAAGGCCTGCACGAGGCTTCCCTGAGGGAGTCGTCGCAAACGGCCCTGGGCGCGTTGTTCAGAAGGCAGTCCCTGACACGCCCAAGCGTTATCTTCTTCATGTTCGGGCAGACCTGCTTCGCCCCGACAGGATAGAATCTCTTTCCGGGAGCGACCTTCTCCATCTCGTGCAGCACGCCGCTCTCGGTGCAGACGATGTACTCCTCGGAGCCGTCCGTCCGCACGAAATCTATCAGCTCCTTCGTGCTCCCGATGTAGTCGGCCAGGTCGAGCACCTCCTTCATGCACTCCGGGTGCGCTATTATCTTCGCCCCCTCGTGCTGGTGGAAGCACGCCTCTATCTCCCTCGCGGTCATGCTCGTGTGGACGTGGCAGAACCCCCTGTTCAGCACGACGTTCTTCTCAGGAATCTGCTCGGCCACATAGCGTCCGAGGTTTCCGTCCGGTATGAAGAATATGTTCTTGTTAGGAAGTTTCCCGACAATCTTGAGCGCGTTCGACGACGTGACTATGACGTCCGAAAGGGCCTTTATCTCGGCAGTGGAATTTATGTAGCAGACGACGGCCAAATCGTCGTACTTTTCCCTCATCTCCTTTATCGTTTCGGGGTCGGCCATGAGAGCCATCGGGCACACCGCATCCTCCGCCGGAACCAGAACCGTCTTGTCCGGGTTCAATATGCACGCGCTCTCACCCATGAAGGTGACGCCGCAGAAGACGACCGTCTTCCTCGGATCGCTTTTCGCGGCCTTCGCCAAAGCGTAAGAGTCCCCCACGAAATCGGCTATGTCCTGCACGTCGGAGTCGACGTAGTAGTGGGCGAGGATGACCGCATCCCTCTCCCTTGCGAGCTTCTTGATTTCTTCCTTCAATTGCTCTCTTTCAGCATCTGTCATTCTAAGTACCCCTGCTTCCCCCCGATGTTTCGATTCAGGGAAAAATAATCGACATAGAGCATACCACCTTGTTTTACACCTGACAAGACAGGTGTAAAGAGGGAACGGAGGAGGGAAAAAAGGAGTACGCAAAGAAAAAATCGCAAACGAAAGCTCGCATTTGATTTATTTTGAGGGATTTGAAGTCAAGCGACGAGAAGCAGATATTGCTTGAGACGAGCGCATTCGATAGCACGCTACGTAGAAAACGAAAAATGGTGGATTATCGTGCTGCCTGTGGACTTGGAAACGACAGGGTCGTCTATGTCCGTGTCCCTTCCCTGCCGCATTATCGCATGGCTATGATATAGTAGACAAGCTTTCCCTGTTTCTTTTCATTTTGTTCAATCATGGAAGCATTATAACATAAAAATCTTTCTGGCTCTTCAATACATAAAAGCCATGTTCTCTTGCGTTTTTCTGCTTCCGCATTTTGGACACTTTGGATGTATATTTTGCAAATCGCTCAAAAAAGGGATATCAAGTATTGACATCTTCTTTCCTTCTTCCGTCTCTCTTCCTGTAAAGTCGTGCCCGCAGTTATTACAGATAAAATGAGTTCCATTAAAACTCGGCTTAACAAGATTCCCCATATTTCCGACCTCCTTCTTTATGATACATTTAAACATTTGATATCACAACATTTTATTAACAGTAACGACGTTGGAAACGTCTGGGAAACATTCGCTTTTAACCAGCTGTCTTACAATCATGATGTTTTGTTTTCCGAGCAAAGCGACTTCTTTATCGACAAAACATACACTTTTGAAATCGGCGGAAAGAACAAAAAACGAAAGCAGATAAAGGATGTCCCAGATTCTTACATTCTGGCCGATGACATTGAGTTCGGCACAGAAAGAAGAATTCCCCTATGGCTGTTGGGATTTTTGTATTGATATGGAAGGGGTAACATGCCCCCTCCAGTGTTATTCTAAAGAAACTAGGATTGCAGGAACGATATAAAATTCATTTCCAGTGGTGCTACTGTATCCACATCTTCCATTACTAATAACACAATTTCCATCGGATAGCCACCAAGAGACATAATTCTCAGATGTCATTGTATGTTTTACTCTATCCGATTGCCGTTCAAAATACATGACATGCTCTTTTGACAAGAAAAACACTTTGTCGCCACTACTATTTGTTTTTAAACACAAACGGTCTGCTACAGAAAATGCATCTTTCAAGAAAATGTCGTTTAACCACTTTCTCGCATCGAAGCTAGCATAATCATTACATTTTTTTAAAGCATATTCGCATAGCAAAAGCGCTTCTGTTTTATACTTTCTAACTACATTCCAGCGATATTTACCAAACTGAACAGTATCTCCATTGAGAGAAACTATAGTTGACTCTATCTGTTTTTTTAATACTTCTGTTTTATAGAAATCTGATTTCATTGTTTTTTCGCAATTTTCTATGAAGTGAACAATCCGAAAATAAAAATTTGCATCCTTTTTGAGACAAATCTTTGTATAAATATGAAGGTTATTTTGTTCAATCTGAACACAAAACATCTCTGACTCGTTAGTTTTTTCACTCGCAATGCTCCATTCACCGAGATTCACTTCTCCATGGATAAGTTTTGCACATTCAGCCTTCAAACTAACATCGTCTTTTACTTTTTTTATAGAAATTTGTGTTCCACAGGTCGTGCAAAATACTGTACCGTCTTCAAGTTCTTCACCACACTTTTGACAGACAATCATATTTTCTCCTTTTGGATTCTTATAATTAAAAACTATTCAATAATTCTTGTTATCTGACCACAAGCGATTGTTCGTCCACCATCACGGATAGCAAGTTTAAGACCTTCATCCATAGCGATTGGGTGAATGAGTTCACCAATAATCTTAACATTGTCACCTGGTTTAACCATGTCTGTTCCAGCCTCAAGCTCTACAGTACCTGTAATATTTGTAGTTCTGAAATAGAACTGTGGACAATAACCTGTGAAGAACGGGCTGTGGCGGCCACCTTCTTCCTTTGTAAGAACATAAATCCGAGCTTCAAACGTTGTGTGCAGGTGAATTGAACCAGGCTTTGCAAGAACCTGTCCACGAACTACATTTTTTCTCTTTATGTCAGAGAGAAGTATTGCGATTGTGCTTCCCGCATGCCCTACATCTATAAAATTATCGAATATCTTCATGCTTGTAACATAATCATTCTGTGTTCTATGAATACCGAGTAATTCAACAGGAGATTTAGGCTTCACGATTCCCTGCTTAATACGTCCTATTACTACTGTTCCTTGATCAGGAATTTCGCAGATATCGGAAATTGGCATAAAGAATGGTTTTGATTCATCACATACGGGATCATCAAAATATGAGTCCATTACTTCAAGCAATTCATCGATACAATCTGTATCACCACCATACAAAGCATTGTAAGCAGAACCTTTGATGATTGGTGTATCAGCAGAAAATCCGTACTCCTGGATTGTATATTTAACATCCTCTTCAACGAGCACCAACATCTCTTCGTCACCGTCGAGCTGATCAACTTTGTTTAAAAATACAATGCCCTTTGGCACGCCAAATTGGCGTGCAAGCAAAAGGTGCTCTTTTGTCTGATCCATAACACCGTCAGTAGCGGAGATAACGAGAACAGCACCGTCCATCTGGGCAACACCTGTAATCATGTTCTTTACATAGTCAACATGTCCTGGGCAGTCAATGTGTGTGTAGTGACGCCTGTCTGTCTGATACTCCACATAATGATGGTTTATGGTAATTCCCCGCTCCTGCTCTTCTGGTGAATTGTCAATCTCGTAAAAGTTCCATTCTTTTGTGTTAAACTTTCTTGCACTATAAGCTGTTATAGCTGCAGTTAGTGTAGTTTTACCATGATCGAGGTGACCGATAGTGCCAACAGTAATGTTTGACTTACCTCTCTTATAATCATTTTTGTAAGAGCTGACTTCTTCGTCTGTATTAATTTTAGAGTTTATACTTGTTATAAAATCAAATCCGTTTTCTGACTGTGCCAGTGAATCCTGTACTGTTCTTTCAGCATGGAGTTGAATTTCATCTTTTTTATCATCGACTTCATTGCCACCAATCTTACATCCGCACTGGTCACAGAACTTGGCACCTTCTTCCAGTTCCGCACCACAATTAGGACAAACATTATTTTTTGCATGTTCTGCAAGATTCGCTCCGCAACCAGAGCAGAATTTTGCACCAGACTTCAATATCTTGCCACATTTTGGGCATGTTATCGAAAGTTTTGTTCCGCAGTTGGTGCAGAATACTGCACCGTCTTCGAGTTCTTCTTTACATTTTGGACAGACAATCATATTTTCTCCTTGATATTTTATACGATAGAATTGCCACATTTTGGGCAGAATTTATATTTACCTTCGAGTTTAGCTCCGCACTTAGAACAGAATTTTTTGTAGGCTACGATTTTCAAAAGTTCAGGATTCAGTTCATTGAAAATGCCTTTAATGCATCCAACCATCTCTCGGGCGATACGCCAGGCTTCCTTGTCGTTCTTCTCATCCAAAGATCTTCTATCGTTTATGAGACTGTAAAAATTAGTTTCATCAAAATCGTTGTCGCTTTTTTCTATTTCAGATTCATAGTCCGAATTGAAATTATTCTTATTTTTATAATAGTTAGTGGGGATATTTTGCTTTAAACGAAGCAGTTCTTGATCTTTTTTATCCAAGCGCATTTCCATAGACAAAATCATTCTATCGATGATTTTTTTATCACTTTCAATTTTTTCTATATCTGCCTCAATTGAATCATGATACATTTGGAACACAGACTCGACTTTTTCCTGAAGAATACGAATTTTCATTGACACATCAACCAGATTCTTGTTCTGTTCCTTTAGCCAGTCAAATACCGATTTGCCACCATCCTCATCAAGGTACTCTTTGTTTTCGTTTGCGCTAAATGCTGAGATTCCTTCATAGGAAATATCATTTTCCTCAAGGGCATCTTTTACATGGTCAATAACATTCTGAATCTGTGACTTTTTTCTGTCTGCCTTACTAACAACAACAAAGAGTCTTTTATGGTGATTGTCATCTTGAGCACTTATATTGTTAAGAAAACTGATGTCCTTCTTATGAAGTGTTCCATTGTCTATATCCACAAACCACAAAATAGCGGTGGTAGATTTGAGAATATCAAAACTTGTTGACCAATCCTCCTCTGTTTCTTCATTTTTTGCAGGGTCATAACCTGGGGTATCTATAAAACAAAGATTTGTCAAATCTGAAAGACTTTCTATAAATGAAGCAGCGACCATAGAATAAGGCATAATTCTCTTCAAATTAAAACCTAGTGCTTCTATAAATTGGTGGTCAATTTTATTGAAAAGTGCAACAGGTACCTCACACTGTCTCCCGTCTGGTGTATAGGCGGTAATTTGCACATTTGCTCCCTGTTGCACAAATGTTGGAATCGCTGTCACAGGATTGACACCTGTGGACAGTTTTACATTTCCACCTCGTATTATCGTATTGATGAACTTTGATTTTCCGCTACTGAACCCTCCTGCTACCGCCACAATATTTTTTATTGAAAGCATAGGGAACCAAACAGCATCCGTCAGCTCTTTTTCCACCTGTTGCAAGATAGAAAGAGCAATGGCATCTTCATGCATTGTGCTTTCCCCTTTTGTGAACTCTTTAAAATCTTTTGCCATCAGAGTGTGAAATTTTTCAAGTTGCACAGTGCATTTATTTTTTACAGGCTTTGCATTAAGAATAGCGGAAACAAGTTCATACCTATTGAGTAGAGCATTGTATTTTTCTTCTATATTATTCTCTTCCATAATTTTCTTTCTCTTACGCAAACTGCTTAGCGAATTCGTTGATTTCCGACTGTATGCGTTTGTAATTGTCAAGAGTGGCTTCCCGCTGGTTCAATGCGCACATCATTTCATCGATATTTTTCTTCATCTTGGAAAGAATCATGTCAGAGGTCTTTGCTGCATCCAGTTTTGTTTTCACAGAAGAAATAAATTTTTTTACACTGTCTGTGTATTCCACTTTTATATTGTGCATTTCCGCTTTGGCAGCATCCATAAACTCGTCTGCGTCAGAATCCGTAAGACGACAACCGTAGTACAGCCGTGCTGGAAGTTCCCAATCTATAGAGATATTACAATCAGGGATTGCACTTACAATGTTTCCTGCCTGATTACCACGACTCTTCTCACCGACATACTCTGCCATCTGGTATTTTGCCCAAACATTTAAAATACAGGACTTAATATTGCCACGGAGAATTCTTCGTTTCTTGTCAACTTCCACTTGAAGCACATCTGCCATGTTCTGAGCAAAATCTGAAATTGCTTCTCGGACTTCAATCGCATTCAGTGTATGTACAGTCACATCATAATACTGTGTTTCTGTACGATAACGAGCCTGCCTTTCATAACCGCTTTCACTACCGAAGAACCGTTTTATTGCATTCCAAGCACCTGTTTTCTTTACAAGGTCATACCCATCATTAACCCTTACATCTTTGCTTCGCATTTCATTCGTAGTGCCTTTCGCATCAGAAACACTTTCTTTTGTACCTGCAAAAAAGTCACTTATAATATTGTTGCAAACTTCACGGCAGTCTGTAATATAATCCTCAAAGACATCGCTCAGGTTTTCTTCAAATTCCTCTTTCAGCACTTCAAAGTTTTCGCTCTGCTTTTCCTGCTCGTTCTTGAGGGTGTTAATATCAGCAGTTTCAAAAGCCCTCATTTTCTCAATAAAATTTTCTTTTAAGACGACCGCAACCTTTTTTACCATATCTGCTTTCGCATTAAGAAATTTATCCTCTCTGCCATGCAGAATTTCATCTTTTTTATTGCGAACCTCTTCTATTCTGGAGCGGATATCACCGATATTACCGATTATTTTGAGAGTTTCCCTTGCGCTTTCATCTTCACTTTCAAAATAAGCAGGATATATTTCTCTGAGGCGGTTCCAAGTGTCAGTCGCATCACTATCCCATGAAGACTTATTTTCCCAAGTTTCATACATAGACTGGCAGATACCTGCTGTGTACAAAAGCCCACGGTTCAAATCTTCTGACAGTTTTGTATACAGCAGGCCATCTTTTGGAAAACCTTCTATTAAATTTTTTAAAGTCTGACTGATATTTTTTACAATTAATTGCAATTCTTTCTGTATATCCCCGTCGGCTTCGTCTTTAGACTCGTTGCCGAGTTCCGCATCGATTTTACTTGCTACTACATAGATATTTTGTATGCCTTCACCTTTCTCTATCTTTTCGATATTTATTCGATCTTCTTCGTTACAAAACTGACCAGCAGGGCTAAGCACGAAGATAGCATCACAATTTTTAAGGGAATTCCTTGCAGCGGCATCACGGGAAGGAACAGGATCATCAAAGCCTGGTGTATCAACAACAATTATTGATTTGAGGTCATCAAACGGGAATCCCAACTCAACATCTCGTGTAATCGGTGTATATGCGCCATCTGCTCCGACATATTCTGAAAGTTCCCTTGCCACATCTTCAATGCGGTTTAACTCTTTTTCAACGGATTTACCTAGCATTTGCAAAACATCTGCAGAGGCATTTTTAATCATATCGTTCTGTTCCGCCGCTCCAGCCAAAATAACATTATCTTCAGCAAGGCTACTTCGTACTGATTTCTCACATTTTTTACGCTGTTCAACCTCATCAAAAGGTTCTCCCTTGCTCTTAGCTCGTTCTCGTTTATTATTGAGTCTATTTTCAACTTCGCTTTCAAGAAGTTTTTTATAGCGGTCTGCTTTCTCTTGTATTTTCAACTTATCGTTTTCATCAAAGAAATGAATCCGCAATGTAGGCTTTTCACTATAGTACAATTTTGTAAGAGCAGCAGTCATTGGAGTAGCCGCTTTTGGCAACACATTTTTTCCACCGAAAAACAAAGAATTGAGCATGGAAGATTTTCCAGCCTTTACACGACCAACAATTCCTATGTGCAACTGACGGCCTGGGACTATCATCTCGTCGTATTGTTTCTTTATCTCATCAGCGTCACCCAAATCTGCACATTCCTGCAACGCTGTTTCAAAAGATTCCTTCAACTCTTCTGGATGGGCATCAACGAGCCTTCCTATATCTGAACGAATTTTACAAATTTCTTCTATTGTTATGGCTGACATAATAACCTGATTCTCCTTTAAGATATTTGGCATACAGTGCTGTAAGCATTTTCTACTATTGATTTTGCAGTTTTCAGAGATTCTATTTTCTTGTTCATCTCATCAATATTAATCTGCCTCTCCTTTTCAGCAGCATCTATCTCATTCTGCTTAGATTCAAGAATTGCCTCGTATTCCTTTGTTATCTGAGAAACAAGACTCTGTGCTTCATCGTTCAATATTTTCTTTACATTCGGCTGCAAATCACGTTTTACACCTGGAATCACCTGTGTCAAAATCTGAGAGCGAATATTGTTGATGCGTTGCAATTCTGCTTCTTCCTGCTGATGTTTTTGTGCAACTTTTGTAAAGAAATCGATAATCTGTGGTAAAAACACAATAGCAAGTTCTGCGACAGGATTTATGAAGTTAGTTGTAATTGCAAGCACACCTGTAACAATGTTATAAAGATTTGAACCACCTTCTTTTTTCTGTCTTTTGGCAACCACAGCATTAAGCGAAGTCATGGAATTTTCCAAGAAGTTTTTTATTCCAACAGATGCATTGCTCACAAAATTCTCGTCCAGTGAATAAGCGGCAAGAGCAGAATTAACATCTTTCAATTCAATATTAAGTTTTTCATCAATGGACATTGCCATATCATTAACAGAACTTTTTACCAAGGGAAGCAATGTAGACTGAATAATGTCTGAAATTTCTTTTGAAACAGCATCAGGACCTTGTTTAGCAGCTATGTTTGTAAGAGAGTCAACAGAGTTAGACAGATTCTGCCCAAGTTTGCTTATGATTACCTGAACTCGGCTTTCAATATACTCTTGTGACTGAGTCTCTTTTAAGAGACGTTCCTCTCGTGCCTGTATTTTTGACAAACCATCTTTCAATTTATCAATTACAGCGGTATTCTGTTCGCCACTATGTTCGAGGGCCGCCAATTTTATATTGACAGAGGATTTTGCCTCGTAAATTGTATTTTTGAGAATAGGTTTTGTAATACGCATGAATAAACTGTCAGGATTCAAGGATTCGATTATTTTAGAAAATGCTTCTACTCCATCCTTGCCAACTGAAACAGGAATCTTCTGCACATCAAGTTCCATGTTGATTTGCTCGGAAATATTGTCAGTCACCTTCTGAAGATTATCAGGCGATACTAAATTTGACTTACTGATTACAACAGAAAAATCTCTATCGCATTCCATGATATCTGTAAGTCGCCTAAAAGCAGAACGACGCAATGTACCATCCTGTGCATTTACTAAAACAATAAAATGAGCACCTCGTGAAAGGTACTCGTTTATAGCCTTGTTGTGTTGCTCCACAGGAGACTCAAAACCAGGCATATCTACCAGTACAAGTGGCTCTATCGAACGGACATTTTCATTATTCAGATAAACTTTTATATAAGAATAATCTGCTGCATGTGCTTTTATTTCATCAAACTCATTTAAACCGTAAGTTTTAACTAAATTATCACCAGATACAGCCTCTATGCGTTCATTTGAGTCAAAGCGGAGTTCAGCGGCAAGAGAAGTTTCTGGACGCACATCAGTTGGAAGAATTTTTTCTGAACCCAAAAAACTGTTAATAAGAGAACTTTTTCCAGCACTGAAATCACCGACTACAGGAATAAGCAACTCTTGCTGTTGTATGCTTTGCCGTACAGCCTCTAATTTTTCCACGGGAAGTTCTACAAACGGCATATTAAAAGCATTTATTATCTCGTCAATAATCTCCACAAACTCTTTCTGTTTTCCAATCATTCAATTCACTCCTAGTCTTATTTTCCACTGAAGAATAGATATATATCTCTTCCTCTTACTCATTTTAACTGAGGATACAGAGTAATTTTAACTCATTTTAACTTTATGTCAAGAACTTTTCCGCTCACTTATAATGAGGTATGGTCGATTTTCAGCGTTGCTTCATAGAAAACATGAGACACTACCGAAACATAAAGGGGATTTCGCAGGCGCAATTAGCTGAACTCTGCAATGTTTCGAATGGAACAATCGGAAACATAGAATGTGGCATAACAAAGCCCTCATTTGACATGATTTTAAAAATCGCAGAAAAACTCGACATACAACCGGAACTTCTGTTCCATATAAGCGAACAAGTGGAATTTATTCAGGAGCGCAAATCAAACTGCCTCAGCAAAGCACAAATCCGCCAGCTAAAAAAAATAATATCCTCAGCCATAGATGCCGCAATCGACAACCTTGCAAACTGAAAGTCAAAAAATGCATTGTTTTTCATTTTACTTTCTGCTTGAATCGGTCAAATTCGTAAAGATTTCTTTTGTTTCATGGATTCCCATTTCAAAATCACGGTGATTAAGGAACATGGATTTTCCACTGTCGTAAACAGGAGAGAGGCCTTTCCACTGAAGCGTATCTGAATCATGAATAAAACTGATATTGTAGGAATGTCGGTCGATTTTTGCGATTATGTAGTCAAGCAGAATGATTTTCAGCAGGTCTTCTTCCGCATTTGGGATATTCATTTTCTTGCAGCGTTTTATAAGCAGATTGTAGTCGTATAATTTTCCATCAACTAGATGAATATCTTCGTAAATGGCATCCATAGGAACTAGTTCTGTTGACTGACTCACTATGTCTGGACAGTAAGAAAAATATTTTTCATCACGAATTGCAAGGAAGTATGATTGCCAAGGAACCGCTCCACTTTCAATTCATTTTTATCAGCTCAATACCTATTGTCAATAATCATTTCACTTCACGCCGCTTTTCCGCACCGCTGTCTGACGGCGCCCTTCACCTGCGCGAACGTGACAATGCCCAAGACCAGAGCCAAGACTCCGCTCAGGAAGTTGCTCACGCCCATCACGATTCCGGCGCTCTCGCTTCCGTAGTCGGTGAAACGCTGTAGGAGGATGAGGACGGGGACGCGGAAGAGGAAGATGCGGCAGAAGTTCATGAAGAGCGTCACGCGCGTCTTTCCGAAGCCGTACATCAACGAAAGCACAGTGGCGTTCAGACCGAGCGGAATCGCGCCCCAGGCCTCGTAGCGGTAGATGCCCTTTATCATCTCCTGGAAGGCCGCGTCCTTGCCGGCGAAGAAGCGGGAGATGTACTCAAGGCCGAGCAGTGAGACAGCCATCAAGACGGCACCGATTATCAGGTTGCAGACGAGCTCGCACTTGAAGGCCAGGAGAGTGCGCTCGTACTTCTCCGCGCCCCTGTTCTGGCTTATGACCGCGCTGCCGCCCTCCTGGAAGCCCGACTGCGGCATGGTGGTGATTCCGCCGATGTTGTTCGAGATTCCGAGCGCGCCCACGGTCTGCGGCCCGTACACGGTGCACATCGAGTTCACGATGACCTTGCCCATGGCGAACGCGGCCTTCTCGATTATGACCGGCACCGAAAGGTTCATCATCGGCGCGACGATTTCCCTTTTGAACGAGACCGCCCTCAAAGAGAAGCTGAAGAGGTTGTCCTTCTTGGACATGTTCACGGCGGCCGCGGCCAGAACCGTCAGCTGCGAGACCAGAGTCGCGATTGCGATTGAAGTGACGCCCCAGTGGAGGACGTAGACGAAGACGGCGGTGAGGCTCAGCTTGGTGAGGACGATTCCCATGTTCATCCAGAGGATGCGCCTGCTGTTCCCCCTCGCGCGCTCTATGGCTATGTAGATGTTGTTGAAGAAAGTCACGACCAGCGCCACAAGCTCGATGCGGAAATAGGGGATTCCAATCGAGATGAATTCCTCAGGCGTCTTCATGAACTCAAGGAAGGGCCTAGAAAGCGGAAGGAGGAACAAAAGGACTGCCAGTCCGAGCACGGCGCACAAGGCCGACATCGTGGACACCCTGCGTCTGACAAGCTCGTAGTCCCCCGCCCCGTAGGCCTCGCTCACCTTTATGCTCGCGCCCACCGCAAGCCCGCTCCCCAGCGCGGAGAGCATTATCTGAATCTGGCTGATGTAGGCGACCGAGGAGACGGCCGTCGCGCTTATGTGGGAGGCCATCATGGTGTCGAACACCTTGAACACCTGCGTGAGGCTCTGGTAGAGAGCGAGCGGAGCGCAGACATAGAGGATGACCTTCATCATGCTTCCGTTGAGAGCGAATTCCCTGAATTTCTCGTCTTTCTTTGACAACTGTGCTTTCATATTCTTGACCTCTGCAAAAAGTATAAATCAAAAAAAATATGTAGAAATACGACTTTCTTGCGATTATATTCAATAAACAACTGATTTTTTATGATTGAGCCTGTTCGGAAGCTTCAGATTCGGAGCAGGTCCATCATCCGGGGGCAAGGAGGAGAAGATGCCAGCGCAGTCGATATACGACGGAAAAAGGGACGGACTTTACCGAGACAGGGAAAAGGAATTCATGATTCACAGGGAAGTCAGGAGCAAATCGATGACGAACGCGCACTACCACCCGTACTACGAGGTTTTCTACGTCGCAAACGGCAGCTGCAGGATGTTCGTGGAGCACAGCCTCTTCTCCGTGTCGGCGGGAGAGATGGTCGTTCTGCCGCCGTCGACTCTCCACAGGACTCAGTACGACAGGGACGCGCCGGTCGAGAGGACGACAGTGAGCTTCACGCCGCGCTTCGTCGAAGGGGCGAGGAGCGTCGTCGGCGAGCGGATTTTCGACGAGGCTCTCTCGCTCGGGAAGACGGCGTTCGCGGGCAGGGAAAGGGACAAGGCGGAAAGCGCGCTCTCTCGGCTGCTCGCGGAGGAAGGCACGGACGAGGATTTCGCGGACGCGCTAAGGAAAGCCGTCCTCTCGGAGCTGCTGGTGCTGGCGGCGAGGAACGCGGGAAAGGGAGAGAGGAAGGAGGAGCCGGTGGACGAGACGGAGGCGAACATACAGAAGGCGGCGAAGCACATATTCGAGCGGTACTCCGACGACATAACGCTCAAGGACGCAAGCTCGGTCGCGGGAATGAGCGAGACGTACTTTTCGAGGAAATTCAAGGAAGTCACGGGATTCGGGTTCAAGGAATACCTGACGAACATACGGATGCAGCACGCCATGCAGATGCTCTCGGCAGGGGACCTCTCCGTCACGCAGATAGCGGCGGCGTGCGGATTCCCGGACGCGAACTATTTCGGCGACACATTCAGGAAGAGGATGGGACTGTCGCCGAGGGATTTCAGAAAAAAGCGGAAAGCGGAAAAGTGTGTTATAATAGTCTGAAAAAATAAAGCGAGGAGTCGGAAATGCCAGAAGCAGAAGAAGGGGGACGAACGGAGAGAAGCGGAAGGGAATCCGCGATAGTAAAGGCGAGCGCGGTCGGAATCGCGCTGAACGTCGTGCTGGCGGCGTTCAAAGCCGCAGTTGGAATAATGTCGAACTCGATAGCGGTGACGCTCGACTCGGTGAACAACCTCAGCGACGCGGGCAGCTCCGTCATAACGATAATAGGGACGAAGCTCGCGTCGAAGCCTGCCGACAAGAAGCACCCGTTCGGGCACGGGCGCATAGAGTACCTGAGCGCGATGGTCATAGGGCTGGTCATACTTTACGCGGGCATCACATTCCTCGTGGAGTCCGTGAAGAAAATCGCGTCCCCCACCCCGCCGGAATACGGATGGACATCAATCGTCATACTCGCGGCGGCCGTAATCGTCAAAATCGCCATGGGAGTCTACGTCAAGAAGACCGGTGAGCGGGTCAACTCGGAGTCACTGGTGGCGAGCGGAAAGGACGCCCTCATGGACGCAGTTGTCTCGGCGGCGACCATAGCCGCGGCATTCCTGTACATCAAGGCGGGCGTAGCCGTGGAGGCGTACCTGGGAGCCGTGATATCGCTTCTCATACTGAAGGCCGGCTACGAGACGCTCAGGGAGGCCATAAGCGCGATACTCGGCGAGCGCGTGGAGGCGGACACGGCGAGGAGCATAAAGAAGACGATATCGGAAATCGAGGGAGTCAGGGGGGTGTACGACCTAACTTTGACGGACTACGGTCCAGACAACTACATAGCCTCTGCCCACATCGAGGTGGACGACGACACGACCATAGCGGAGGTCGACAAGCTCCAGTGGAAGATTTCAAAGGCAGTCATGGAAAGGCACGGCATAATAATGAGCGCGGTCGGAGTCTATCCGTCGAACACGGGGGACGGTCCCGCGGGAGGAATAAAGAAGAAGATCGCAGAACACCTCTCGAAGTATCCGGAAGTTCTGGAGCTGCACGGCCTGTACGTGGACAGGGACGAAGCGACGCTCAGGATGGACATCGTGATAGACTTCGACGCGAAGGACAGGCTCGCGCTTTTCGCAAAGATAAAGGGCGAGATAACGGACATGTTCCGGGAGTACAAGGTAATCGTGAACCTTGACCTGGACATCTGCGCGCTGTGACAGCGGATGGCGGAAAACATATTTGCATTCCCGGCGATTTTGACTTAAAGTTGAAGAAGGTGCTTTCACATGCTCTCATGCCTAAGAATTTTCCACATCACACTCGCCACGGCGGCCCTGTCCATTTTCATGATGGGCTGCGGGGCAAAAAGACAGGGGGAGACCGCATCCCCCGAAAAAAACGAGGAGAGGCCGCCCGTCAAGGCCGTGGACTTCGACCGGCAGCTTGACGACTACGAACCGGGAAAGAGCCGGTACAACTTCTATTTCACATACAAACTCATCCATCCGTGGTGGGATGCGGTCGCGCTCGGAGTCGAGGAGGCCGTCCGCCAGTTCGAGGAAAGCAGCGGCGTGTCCATAGAGTACGACTACATCGGATTCGACGAGGTCTCGCCCGGACTCCAGGCCAAGCGCATAGAAGAGGCCGCAAAGAGTGGAGAATACGATGTGATAGCGGTCGACGTGGCAGACATAGGAATCGTGTCGCCGGCGATAGCAAAGGCGGTCGGAGCCGGGCAGAAGGTCATGACGTTCTCCACGTCGGACGCGGGGGACGGCTGTCCGCGCACGGCCTACGTCGGAAACACGCACAACGAGAGGGACGGAGAGGAACTGGCCCGCGCCCTTTGCGAGAAGCTCGGAGGCAAAGGCAAGGTCGCGCTCCTTCTCGGCACGAAGGGAGTCCCATGCCACGAGGAGCGGGCAAAGGGAGCCAGAAAGGCGATAAGCGAATACCCTGACATGGAGATAGTGGCCGAAAGCTACGACGACGACTCAAAGGAGGCCGCGCAGGATTTCGCCGAAAAGACGATGGAGGCGCACGGAGATCTCGCCGGGATAATATGCTGCGACATGAACAATCCTGTAGGGGCCGCGAGGGCGGCCATAAAGATGGGAAGGACGGGGGACGTTCTCATAGTCGGCATGGACCACGACAAGGAGGCTCTCCGGTACCTCAAGAACGGAATCATATACGCCCTCGCCGTGCAGGACTGCTATTCGATTGGGTTCGACACTGTCCAGGTCGCGGTGAAAATTGCGGATGGACTTCAGCCTGGGAGCGCATACCCGGAGAAGACCGACGAGAGGACGACCATCATATTCCAGGACGACGCGAAGGAAATTCTGGAGGAAATATATGGAGAAAGCAGATGAATTTGACGGAAGAGGAAGGAATTCTTCAAAAACGCAACATGGAAGCGAACATGAGGAACAGCATCCGCTCCGCAGTCATGATAGTCGCAGGAGGAGTCTTAGCGACGCTCGTGTTCATAATGACGTCCATCTGGGTGACGGACGCGGCCGACAGAGGCGCGGAGGAGTCGGCCAACAGCGTAAGCGAATTCTACATCGAGGAGCTGGCGCACCAGAAAGTCCAGGGGATTCTGGGGGAGATACGCCGAAACTACAACTACATAGAGAACGCACTGTCGGAAATAACCGAAAGCGACCTTGAGTCGAAGGCAAGCCTCAGGAGATACCTCAAGAAAATCAGGAACCTTTACGGAATCGATACATTCTCGTTCGTGGACGAGAACAACATCCTCTACACTGGAATCAGCACATCGACGATCTCCGAGCAGTACCTCTTCATACAGGGGAACGGAATCGACCCGACGCTCACCACCACGAACGTCTACGGCTCCAAAAAACAGGTCATCCTGTCTGTGCCTGTGCGCGGAGTCAAGTTCGGGGACGCAAGAATCAAAACGTGCTTCGTGAAAATCGACATGGACAGGATAGTCGACTCCACGACGCTGCACTCGGACGGGACAAAAACATACTGCGGACTGTACCACAAGACAGGAGAGAACCTCACGAACCTTCCTCTCGGCCGCATACAGTCCGGCAAGAACATCCTGTCATTCGTCGGAGACAGCAGGATACAGGACGGAAGGACGTTCAGGGACGTGGCGCAGGACTTCGGGAGCAAGCACTTCGGAAGCGTCCACGCGGAGAGCGACGGAGAGGATGTGTTCCTCTACTACGTGCCCATATACGGCACCGACTGGATGCTGGCGGTGCTCTCCTACGACAACGTGATATCCGACCACATAACGAAGGCGACGAATTCGCTGATGATACGGAACAGAATCCAGATGTCGATAATGACGCTGACCCTGCTCTTCGTGTTCGTGAGCCTTTTCGTGACGGGAATGCGGAATTCGAAGGCGCGCGTCGAACGGGAGAAAAAAGTCTCCGAAAAGATAAGGGAGGCGTACGTCAAGCTCAACAGGAAATCGGAGGCGATGAACATAATACATGGAGTCCTCAATTCAGGGCCGTGGAGCATGGAATTCGACAGGAACGGCAACATCACAAGCTGCTACTGGTCGGACATTTTCAGGAAGATGCTCGGCTACACAGACGAAAACGACTTCCCCAACAAGCTGGAGTCATGGACAAACCTCATCCACGAGGACGACAAGGAAAGGGTCGTAAAGGATTACTGGGCGGCCGTCCACGACTACACGGGAAAGACAATCTACGACAGCAAGTACAGAATGCTCACGAAGGACAGGGGCTGGAGGTGGTTCCACGACTCAGGCAGCCTCACAAGACGGAGCGACGGCTCACCGGTAAGCTACGTCGGGCTTTTCATCGACATAGACGAGAAGAAGAAGACGGAGTCCGCTCTCAAGGAACAGCTTTTCACGTTCGAGGCTCTCGGAAGAGACTACAAGAACATATTCCGGCTGGATCCAAGCAACAAGACAGCGGAGATACTGAAGCTGAACGGATTCATACCCGAGGCCATAAGAAAAAGCAGACGCAGGCTCCTCCCCTACGAGGAAATCATGAACAGCTACATACGGGACAGGGTCTACAAAGAGGATGCGGAATTCCTGTCAAAGGCGATGTCGCTCCCCACGGTGATGCGGAACCTTGAAAAGCAGAATGAATACTCGAAAAGCTACCGCGCCGTCGACAACGGGGAAATCCACTTCTACCAGTTCAAGTTCATGAGCCTCGAAGACGGCATGGTCATAGTGGCGTTCAGCAACGTGGACGGCGTGGTGCAGGCCGCGAAGGAAAGGGAGATGCTAAAGACGCTCTCAGAGACGGACTTGATGACGGGACTGCTCAACAGGGGAAGCGGAGAGTCGAAGGTGACGGAGGCTCTCGGCACAGGCTCAGGAGGTCTTTTCTGTCTGCTCGACGTTGACAACTTCAAGAACTTCAACGACAACTTCGGGCACGACGTCGGCGACAAGGTGATAGTCGCAGTCGCGAAGAAACTGAGGGGCGCGTTCAGGGAAAGCGACATAGTGTTCAGGCTCGGAGGCGACGAATTCGCGGCGTTCGCTCCGAGCATCACAAGCGAGAGCGAAGCGGAGAAGGCCCTGGAGCGGTTCAAGGGCGCGCTGGAAGAGACGGAAATCGAGGAACTTGGCGGAACCAGGATAACCGTGAGCATCGGCGCGACAATAGTCGAAAGCGGAAAGGGAGCATCTTTCACGGCGACGTACAAGCTCGTGGACACCGCCGTCTACGAAAGCAAGAAAACAGAGGGGACGACAGTCACGTTCAAGAGCTGAAAAAAAGCCGGTTCCCGGACAATCTGCCCAAGAAACCGGCTCAAAAGGACGCAAAAGAAATCAGACAGTGAACTGGTCTATCTGCTTTCCGATTTCGGAAACGGACTCGCTCATCTTGTCGGACATTCCGTTCAGCGCGGCGCCCGTCTCGTTTATCTTTCTCGCTCCATCGGACATCTCGGCCATGCCGTCCGACATCGACAACGCCACGTTCTGAAGAAGCTGAATCTCCTTCAAAATCATCTTGTTGCCCTCTGTCATCTCGGACGACGCGTTCTTGACGGCCACAGTGCTGTCGTTCATGCTGTGCAGCGCGTCGGTAATCTGCCTAGATCCCTCGTTCTGCTCCTCCATCGCAGACTTTATCTGCATGACGAGCATATCGGTCTCCTCGAGCTTCTTGGACACGGACGCGAAAGCCGCGCTCGCCTCGGCGGATGCCGAAACGACCTCCCCTATCGAATCCTTTATGCTAGAAAGCTGGTCTCCGATTGTCTTGGACTGCACGGTCGACGTCTCTGAAAGCTTCCTGATTTCGTCCGCGACTACCGCGAACCCCTTTCCTGCATCGCCTGCGTGGGCGGCCTCGATCGCGGCGTTCATTGCGAGGAGGTTGGTCTGGCTCGCGATTGCGGAAATCGCCCCATTCGCTTCCTGAAGCATCTGGGACTGGCTCTCAATCTGCTCGACCCGCTCGTTGACCATGCGCTGCTTGTCGATTCCGGACTGAGCGTCGGAGCGCAGCTCCCCGAACGACTTGGCCATCTTGTCCATGGAGTTGTTGACGGACGAGATGTTCCCTATCATCTCCTCGACGGCGGCGGAAGCCTCGGCCACACCGCTCGACTGAGACTCAATCATGCGCTCCAGGGAATCGATGTTTGCGGCAATCTCGTTCACGGCGCCGGCAGTCTGGCTCACGGAACCGTTCTGCCTCTCTATCTGCGACCTCATAGAATCTATGTTGGCGATTATCTGCGTTATGGAGCTTGCCGTGTCCTCGACGCTGGCGGACATGTCCTCGTCCACTGATGTGAGGTTCCTGTTCGACTCCTTCACGCTTGAGATTATCGACTGCAGTTTCTCGGTGAACTGGTTGAAGCCGGACACGACACGGCCTATTTCGTCGTCGGACTTGACCTTGATTCGCCTTGTGAGATCGGCGTTTCCGCTGGCGATTTCGGTTATGGAAGACACGACTTCCTTGAGCGGATTCAGGCTCAATGTAGTGACGACAGCGCAAAGTGTCGAAGCAACGGCGAGAATCAGGACCACCACGATTGTCATCAAAGAAGCCATGCGGGTTATGCTTCCGAAGAATTCATCGTAAGGAGCCATGCAGAAGACGGCCCAAGTGCTGCCTCCGCCAACAGGACGGTACGAGGCGACCATTTTCCTGCTTCTGAAAGGCTCAAAGAACGAACGGTAAGATGACGAGCCGGACATAGCGTCCAAAATAGCGTCGTGCATCGCCCCCGTCGTCACGTCGCGGATGTTCTGCCCATCCTGAACGTACTTGACGTTGCTGTCGGCGACAGTCGCGCCGGTCTTCATGTCAAGAATAAACGGATGGCTCTCCTCTCCGATGGATATTTCCTGGCAAATCTTCGACAGAGTGTCTCCGTAAAAGACTGCGGCGACAACGCCGATTATCTCGTTCGTGTCGCGGGACCTTACGGGAACCGAGTAAAAAATAAGGAGCTTGCCGTTGGCAGGGCTTATCCCAGGATTGGAAACGTAATATTCCCCCGCCATCGCCCTTATGAAATACTCGCGATTCGAGCAGTCGAGCAGGACACCGTCGCCACTGATGGCCATTCCGTTTTTGTCGTAGAAAGTTATGTTCTCGTAGTTTGAATCGGTTTCCTTGGCGTGCTGGATTATGGCGCACTTGTCCTGGGTAGGTATATCAGGATTCTGCATCTCGGTTGTATTGGCAATGACCTCTAGCATGTGGAATTCCCTGTCATTGCGAAGACGCACCTCCGAAGCCACATTTTCCGCTATCGCCGCCAAATTGGCCTCGACCGACTTCTCCAATGCAGGCTTGGATATTGAATAGGCGACAAAAACCAACAGCACATTGGAGACAACAACAACCCCGACTAGAAGCGCCATCAGTTTCAATCTAAGGCTTTTAAATTTCATTGAAATACCTCATCAATCTTAAAATAAAATGTCAGACTATTATTCTAAGATTGAATTGAGATTTTTTCAAATTTTATGAAAAACCGATGGAATTATGACTCCCGAAGAATCTTTGCGGCGGCCACAAGGTTCTTGAGACTTTCAACCGTCTCCCTCTCACCCCTTGTTTTCAGTCCGCAGTCGGGATTGACCCAGAGTTTCCCGACGGGGATTTTTCCGGACATCTTCTTCAAGGCTGCGACAATCTCTTCAACGAAAGGGACTCTCGCCGAATGTATGTCGTACACGCCAGGCCCCACTTCGGTTTTGAAATCGGCATTCTTCAAGTCATCGAGAATCTTCAAGTCGCCGCGGCTGGCCTCGAAAGTGATTACATCGGCGTCCATGTCGTCTATGTCCTTTATGATGTCGCCGAACTCGCTGTAGCACATGTGGGTGTGAATCTGGGTCTCAGGTCTGACTTTTGCGTGGACGAGGCGGAACGCAGGAACAGCCCAGTCCAAATATCCGGTCCGCCAATCGGACTTTCTCAAAGGCAGTTTCTCACGAAGGGCAGCCTCGTCAATCTGTATGATTCGTATTCCGTTTTTTTCGAGGTCCAGCACCTCCTCCCTTATGGCGAGAGCTAGCTGCAGCGCCTGCTCCCGCAGCGGAATGTCCTCCCTTGGAAAAGACCAGTTCAAAATCGTCACAGGCCCAGTCAGCATTCCCTTGACCGGCTTTTTCGTCTGCTTCTGGGCGAATACCGACCACTTCACGGTCATGGGCGACCGCCTGCAGATGTCGCTCCATATTATCGGCGGCTTCACGCAGCGGCTCCCGTAGCTCTGCACCCATGCGTTCTTCGTGAAGATGTAGCCGTAGAGCTGGCTTCCAAAATACTCAACCATGTCGTTGCGCTCGAACTCTCCGTGGACAAGCACATCCAGCCCAATCTCCTCCTGGAATTCGACGCATTCCCTTATCTTTCCCTCGATGAACGAATCGTAGGCGGCCTTTGTCATCTTTCCGTTTCTGTACAGCGCCCTGTTCGCCCTCACATCGACAGTCTGAGGGAACGAGCCGATTGTGGTGGTTGGATACGCGGGCAGACTGAAAACGCCCTTCTGGATTCTCTCGCGCTCAAAGAAGTCCGGCTTCCTGACAAAATCCCCAGCTGTCAACGACGAGATTGCATTTTGGACATCAGGGCATTTGAAGACGCGCTCGGAAGCGAAAAGCATTGAGTTGGACTCGAAGGCGCCGCTTTTTCCCTCGGCTCCGCAGGCAATTTCCGAAAGCTCGGAAAGTTTCTCCTCGGCGAAGGCAAAATACTTCTTTACGTCGGCAGCGATTGAGTCTTCACCGGAAGTCGTGTAAGGAACATGGAGGAGAGAGCACGAAGACGAAAGGACAATTTTTTCTGAGCCGAGCGAGGCGGCTATTTTTTCCACGAGGGAGGCCTTGACCCCGTAGTCGCTCCTCCAGATGTTTTTTCCGTTCACAATTCCGGCAAAAAGGACGGTGTCCTTTGGAAAGCCTCTTTCGACAAGCGAAAGACTTCGGCTCCCCTCCACGAAATCAAGCCCGATTCCGTCAAAGCCGAGAGAGGCGACGTCGTCGTAGCAGTCGCGGATATCCCCGAAGAAAGTCTGAAGCAGAACCTTTATTGAAGATTTCCGCCTGATTTCTTCCAGAAGAGATTTGTAGAGCGAACGGAAAAAGCTCCTGTCGTTTTCGTCCATGTCCAAAACAAGGGCGGGTTCGGCGAAGGAAATCCACTCGGCACCGGCACCGGACGCCGAAACGGCAAGCGACGCATAAGACGAAACAAGGTCGGAAGCGAAATCCCCGGCCTTTTTCTCACCAGCGAAAGTCGAAAGCGACAAGAGCGTGTAGACTCCAGCGATGGTCGGAAGAGTCCTTATTCCAAGGGACTTGGCCTCCTCAAACTCGGCTATAAGCTTGTTGTCCGATGACAGGGCAGGCTTTGTGGAGTCCGAAAACTCCGGGACAATGTAGTGGTAGTTCGTGTTGAACCATTTTTTCATGGGCAGCGCCCTAACGTCTCCGGCAGGCCCCTGATACCCCCTTGCCGCCGCGAAGTACTTGTCGATGCCCGACAGGTCCAGCGCCGAATACCTCTCAGGAACTATATTGAACAAAAAGGCCGCGTCAAGCAAATTGTCGTAGAAGGAAAAATCATTCGAGGGTATAAAATCGATTCCGGCCTCCTTCTGCCTTTTCCAGCCGTATTCCCTCATCTGCCTGCCAGTCTGCTCCAGCTCTTCGACAGAAATCTCGTTCCTGAAGTACTTTTCAAGAGCGAACTTCAATTCCCTCTTCTTGCCTATTCTTGGAAATCCTGCAACCGATGTCCTGTATGCCATTTTTTTTCTCCTGTTTGGCGAATTTTTTTTATATGGAATCGAGTATAAAAGTTGCACTCTTCCGTGGAAAATACTATTTTCAAGCGCATTGCGATAGATTCTTCCTATGGCAAAAAAATATGGCATGGTCTATATTTCTTTCATGACGTTGCAGCAGTTGAAATACGCGGTGGCAGTTGCCGACACCAAAAACATAACGGAGGCATCGAAAAAGGTCTTCATATCGCAGCCAAGCCTGACGGCAGCCATAAGGGAACTCGAAGGCGAAATGGGGATATCCATTTTTTCGAGGACAAACAGGGGCGTCTCGGTCACAAACGAGGGGGACGAATTTCTTTCATACGCAAGGCAGGTTTTGGAGCAGGCGGAGCTTCTGGAAGAGAGATACAAGGGAGACGCAGGCGGAAGCACGATTTTCTCGGTGAGCTGCCAGCACTACTCATTCGCGGTGAACGCTTTCGTCGACTTGATAAGGGAAAGGGAAGCCGACGAATACGACTTCACGATACGGGAAACCCAGACCCACGAGATAATAGAGGATGTCGCCAAACTGAAAAGCGAGGTGGGCGTCATCTACAAAAGCTCAAAGAACGACGACGTCATATCGAAGCTGATAAAAAAGAGCAACCTTTCTTTCACGCCAATCATCACGGCTGCGCTGCATGTCTTCATATCGGACAGGAACCCGCTGGCGAAAAAGGATTTGATAGAGCTGGAAGATTTGCTTCCATATCCATACCTGACTTACGAGCAGGGCGATTTCAACTCCTTCTATTTCGCTGAAGAACCTCTCACGGAAATCGACTTCGACTGCAGAAAAAGCATAAAGGTCAGGGACAGGGCGACACTCTTCAACCTGCTGATAGGCCTGGACGGCTACACAATCTGCACAGGGATAATAAGCCACGAGCTAAACGGAGAAAACATAATATCCCGTCCGTTGGCGACCGACGACAAAATGACGGTGGGCTACCTGACAAGAAAGGACGTGGCGCTCTCAAGGTACGCAAAATCATACATCGCGTTCCTTGAGAGGCACGCTTCCTCATCATCGACAAAATGACGACGGACAGCCGCTAAAAGTTTCCTCCGTTCCATCCCCAATTCTGGGTGCCGAAATAACTGACGTAGACGGCGTTTCCGGGGATTCCAAGCTCCCTGTCCAATATCTCGCAGACCTTTGCCGTCATCTTTGACGAAGCGGCGGAATCGACAGAGCCGAACACCTTCACGTCCACGAAGGCCCCCTTCTCCATCCTCTTTCCGCCGAAATACAAATCCTGCCTGTCCACAAGGTTCACCATAAGATAGCTCTCAGGCTTGCCGATTATGGCGACCGCCTTGCCGAATTCTGCTTTGAGGATGTCGCGCTTGTCCTCGCTCAGTTCCATTGTGACTTTGGCTTCAATCATTGGCATAGAAAACATCTCCTTGAAACATCATTAAAGTCTAAATTATACCACAGATTGAACGGAATATCGGCTTGTTGTAGAATCGAAAAACGCTCTACGAGCAAAAAAGAACTTTATTTCAAGGAAACAAAAATGCAAAAAGCAATCGCATTCATCAAAAAAGAGCCGATGCTTCTCGTGTCGGTCCTGGCGGCGGCAATCTCGCTCTTCATAACGCCTCCGTCCGCGTCTCTGCTCTCCTCGATAGACTGGAGGACGCTCGCAACGCTCTTCATGCTGCTCTCGGTTCTCGAAGGCTTCAAGACACACGACATTTTCGCGCCGGTAATCAGGCTCACGTCCAGGATAAAGTCAGTCAGGCGGCTCACCGTCTTCTTTTTTTTTCGGTGTTTTTCTCCTCGATGTTCGTCACGAACGACGTGTCGCTCATAATCTTCGTACCGCTCACGATATTCATGTTCAGGAACGGCGGCAAGGAAAAGTTCATAATCCCGGTCCTTACGCTTGAGAACATAGCCGCCATAAGGGGAAGCCTCTTGACCCCGTTCGGAAGCCCGCAGAACCTGTACCTTTTTTCAAAAAGCGGAATCCCAGCAAAAGATTTCGTGCTTACCATGCTGCCATTGTGGATTGGAAGCGCGGCACTTCTCTACCTGTTCACGATTTTCCTCTATAGAAAGAACCTCTCCGAAAGAATCGAATGCGAAGAAGAAAGAAAAGAATCAAGGGGAGACAAGAAAAAGAGAATCGTCCATCTAATCCTTTTCGTTTCGATAATAGCGACGATTGTGACGAGAAGCCCCTACTGGCCGTTCGTAACGCTCTTCGTCCTCGTTTCGCTCATCATCTTCGACAGGCAGATTCTGTTGAAGACGGACTACGTTCTCCTTTTGACGTTCCTCTGCTTCTTCGTCTTCAGCTCCTCAATCTGCGGAAACGAGAAAATCTCCGCATTTCTCTCGAAATCAGTGGCAGGGAACGAATACTGGTGGAGCATTCTCTTGAGCCAGATAATCTCGAACGTCCCGGCGAGCATCGTGCTGCAGCCGTTCAGCACGGACTTGAAGGCGCTGCTCTACGGCCTCGACAGCGCGGGACTCTGCTCGATAATCGGAAGCCTCGCGAGCGTCATAAACTTGAGAATCTATTCCAGGGAATACCCGAGAAAGACGCTGGAGTTCATAAAAGGCTTCCAGATAATCAGCATCATCTTCTTCGCGATTGTCGTATATCCCCAGTATCTGCTCATCAAAATGTAAAAAAAGCGCGCGGACTTTCAAATCAAAATCCGCGCGCTCCACAAAACAAAGATAGTGTCTTACGCTTTCAAATTGACAGATGGGACGGTGTTCTCGTTCAAAATAGTGACGTCCATGCGGTTGAACGGGATGTTCACGCCGTTCTCGTTGAAGGCCTTGAGAACGTTCACGCACACGTCGTGCTTGGTCTGGAGGAAGTCAGGGCTTTTGCACCAGACGATGAGGTTCATGTTGATTCCGCTGTCGCCGAGCGTCGTGTAGACGGCGTTGGGCGCGTGGTCAGGGTCGTCGGTGAGGACTGTCGGACAGCGGGCGGGGACGCTCTTCAAGACTTCGAGCGTCTTGTCGATGTCGCTTCCGTAGTCGACAGAAAGCTCGAAGACATAGCGTCTGAACGGGAACGCCGAATAGTTCTTGAGGTTCGAGTTGATTATCGTGGAGTTCGGAATCCTTATCATCTGGTTGTCAAGCGTGTGGATTTTCACGGAGATGATTCCCACCTCGTCGACTGTTCCAGAAATTCCACCGACCTCGATGAAGTCGCCTATTTTCATAGCCTTGTCGGTAACGACGAACAAACCGGAAATCAAGTTGCTCACGCTCGTCTGCGCCGCGAAGCCGATCGCGACTCCGGCGATTCCCGCGGCTCCCCAAATCGCGCTTAGCTTGATTCCGAAGCAGCTGAGGACGTACATGACCATGAGGACGTAGAAGACGTAGCTCACGGCCTTCGTGACGAGTTTCACAGTGTGCTGTTCAAGGGCCTTTTTCGCGGCCTTCTCCACAAGGTGCTTAATCACGCGGTAGACGATGTAGAAAAGGACAATGGCGAGGACGCTCGTGATGATTTTGAGCATGTTCGGCCAAGTCACGAACGACTTGACGAATTCGGTGAACTCTTCAATGTGGAGCGCGGCCCAGAACTGGTTTCCGGCCTCCCTAGCGGCTTCGGTGACATCGACGGGAACGGTCTCGGCCGCTTCCTGGGCGAACGCCGCGCCAGAGGCAAGGCCGAGCGCGGCAAACAGATTTGTTTTCTTGAGATTCATAAAAACTCCTTAAAATTATCTCTAATATCTCCATTCTATTGAATTTCATTTTTCTTGCAAATATCGCTGATTGGACATTCAGCGCATTTCGGCTTCCTCGCGGTGCAGACGTAGCGGCCGTGAAGGATGAGCCAGTGGTGGGCGTGGAGCATAAACCGCTCCGGTATCCTTGCAAGCAGACTCCGCTCAACCTTCTCTGGAGTGTCTCCTTCGGCAAGTCCGATTTTCGGGCAGATTCTGAGGAGATGGGTGTCCACAGGCATGGTCGGCTCGTTCCACACCACGTTGAGGACGACGTTGGCGGTCTTGCGACCGACCCCCGGAAGGCTCATGAGCTTTTCCCGGTCGCGAGGAACCTCCCCGCCGAAATCCGAGACGAGTTTTTCGGAGAGCGCGATGATGTTCTTGGACTTGTTGTTTGAAAGCCCGATTGGCCGAATGAACTCGATGAGCCGTTCGCGGCCGAGCGCAATCATTTTTTCGGGCGTGTCGGCGATTTTGAAAAGCTCCTTCGTGTTCTCGTTCACGCTTTTGTCGGTCGCCTGCGCGCTCAGCACAACGGAGACGAGGAGCGTGTACGGATTCTTCCAGTCAAGCTCGCACTTCGGATTCGGATTGGCTTTTTCGAAGCGGCGCATGACCTCTTCTATTTCTTCTATTGAGAGCAGATTCGTCTGGTTCATGGAAAGGATTGTAGCAGATTTCTTCAAGAGCTTCTCTTGACGGAAAGGACGATGAAACAGGCTGCGCACGGAACGAGCGCGAAAAGGAAGCCTAAGTTGCCCAAAAAGTGGTAGCAGAGCCAGCTCACGGCGATTCCCGAATGGAAGGAAAGCAGTGTCAGGCCGAAGAAGACGGCCTTGAGCAGAAAAGACCTGTCGCCGTTGAAGAAGACTTCGGTGAACGCAGAGATGCACATCCTCAAGTTGTTTGTCGAAAAAATCGTAGAGCAGGTGAAGCCGTACGCGCCCTTGAAAGCGCACCACTGGAACGAGAGCGCGAAGAATGTCGGATAAAGATAGAGCACGGCCGGCAAGTCCATCGGAAAAAGCCACATGACCACGGCGCAGGCAGAATCGAACAACATGGCAAGCAGCCTTATGTCGATTCTTGAACGCTTTGGAAGGACAGTCGCCAAAAAGACGGAGAAGCAGAAAAGCAGCGCGCCCAAAGCGTGGAAGGCGAACATCCGCCCGTCACCGACAAGGGCCGCCAGCACGATGTCGATTAGGTTCGTCGTCTGCGCGGAACCGAGCACCTTGGCCACGTTCACGATTGGGAAAAGCCCCAGAAAACCGCCGATGAAAGCGACCAGATAATGTACCCGCGCCTCGAACCTCGAAGCATCTGCCAAATTTCCACTCATGCCCTATATTTTCATAAAAGACGAATCGAGCGTCAACATTTGATAGAGATAAACCCATCCTTCCTGCCATAGTTTTGAAGATTCGCGGCTCAGAGTTTCATAGGCCGCGGAATTGTAGAATTTGAGTATGGAATCATTCAACGAAAGATTCTCAGTTCTACTCAACTCGCTACAGACTTTCGCAACTTTGCTTGGAATAAAAAGATGAACATTCTGCTGTGTAACATGCGGTCTTTGCATCAAGAAACCTCCTCCGCCTTAATGAAACGCAAGTGGTTCAAAGCCTTTTCATGTTTTTCCTTGTAGCGGCGCAGATGATAATTCCTGATTCGGAAAGCTTTGACAAATCACCCGCTTTCTTCAGGTATCCGGCATCGCAGAAGAACAGGCAGGTCATCCCCCTCGTGAGCTCCTCCACCTTCACGAAATTCGCATAGCTCGGCATCCCGTCCACGATTTTCAGCTCCGTCGCCATTTTGTGGAACGCCTTCAGACTGCCGTTTTACAAAACTCCTTCGATATGCTATGAATATCCTCATACATTGTGCGTTTTCCTTTTCTATAACCGCTTCTTCGCGTAAACCCTAAAGTATTTTTTTCATTATATAATATTCAATTCTTTTCAAATGATTTTCTTTAATTCTTCTCGAACTTTATTTAAATCTGAACAAGTTAGAATTGGAATTAAAGAATTTATTTCTTCGATAGATTTATCCCACCATTTTAATTTTTTCATTATTTCAATTAATTCTGGGTCAAATCGTTTTCTGATTTCTTTTGCAGGATTTCCAGCAATAATTGTATATGGTTCAACATTATTACCTACAACGCTGTTTGCTCCGATTATTACTCCGTCACCAATATGGACACCGGGAAGGATTGTTACATTCTGGCCAATCCAGACATCATTACCTATGATTGTATCACCTTTTAAAGGTAAATCTTTTTTATCAGGAGGAGATTGTTCCCATGTTCCGAAAATGTAAAACGGATATGTGGAAACTGCATTCATCTGATGATTTGCACCATTCATTATAAATTCTACGCCTGCGGCTATCTGACAGAATTTTCCGATTATTAATTTGTCCCCGATAAAATCATAATGATGTGTAACATGTTTTTCAAAATCCTTGTCGGCAAAATATGTAAAATCCCCGACAATTATATTGGGATTTTTTACGGATGGTTTTACATAAATAATTGAATCTAAATTTTTAATGGGGAATATTAAATTAGGATTTGGAATATTTTCTTCTTTCATTTTTCTCCTTCCTAAAAAAAGGGGAGGCCAGTGTGCCTGTCGTCATAACAATGAGTTAAACCGCAGCGGGCTTGACCCGCTGTCGGCTACGAACCTTTGTTATGTGATAATACTTTTATTGCAGTTGTATATTTGCATTCTTATGCTTTCTAAGTACAAGAAGCATGAGATCTGAACTAAAATGTTCGACTTTGTCTCTAACAATCAACTTATACATTTTTACAGACTATAATTCGAACCATTTTACAGTATTAGACTTTTTTAAAGTCTTAAAAAAAACAATGGCAATTTCATAAGCTTGTTCTACGGAAATAACCAAGTCTTTTGATATTTCTGTCTCGGATGTTTCCGAA
>JAGBIY010000026.1 GCA_017934745.1 Treponema sp.
CTTCCAGGCTCCTGGTGCTTGGGGCGGGGGCGTTCCGGGGATGCAGGGGGCTTCGCAGGGTGGAGGCGGACGAGGGGCCTGAGATAGTCTCCAGGGGCGCGTTCAAGGACTGCCCGCGGCTCCGCGACGTCAGGCTCGACAAAGCCGGGAAGGTGGACGAAGACGCGTTCGGATGAGGTCGGCGGGGCAAAAAAAAGCCCCCGGACAAAACCGGAGGCGTGTTTGTCGAGACAGGATTCGAACCTGTGGAATGACGGCACCAAAAGCCGTTGTCTTACCGCTTGACGACTCGACAATGCGTTTGAATTATCGGCTAAAACGGAATTTCTTTCAAGATGAGAACATCGAGGAATATCGCTAGAATGTAAGGCGGAAAGTTCCAAGCACACAAAAAACGGAGACAAAGAAATGAACGAGATACAGGAAAGGATGAAGGGGCTGCTCGAAAGCGGGAGCCACCTTCTAGACAGGGAGGACGTCTGCAGGATGACGCTGCTGGCCTTGGCGGCCGAGGAGAGCGTCTTCCTCTACGGACCTCCGGGAACGGCGAAGAGCATGGCGGCGAAATGGGCGGCGTCCATGCTGGACACGGACAAGTACTTCAGCTGCCTCTTGAACCAGTACACGCAGCCGGACGAGCTTTTCGGGCCGGTGAGCATAAAGTCGCTTGAGAACGGGACGAGGGAGACACTCACCCAAGGGTACATGCCGGAAGCCGAGATAGCGTTCCTCGACGAAATCTGGAAGGCGGGACCGGCCATACTCAACACCCTCCTCACGATATGCAACGAGAAGACGTTCAGGAACGGGAACAGGACGGAGGAAGTCCCGCTCAAGCTGCTCCTCTCCGCATCGAACGAATTCCCAAGCGAGGACTCTGGCCTTGAGCCGCTCTACGACCGATTCCTCATAAGGATGTGCGTCGGCCCCATCGGAAGGAAGGACAGCTTCGTCAGCATGATAACGGGGAAGAAGGACCCGCAGGCCGTGACGAAGGCGGAGCCGGTGACAAAGGAGGAGCTGGAGGGCTGGAGAAGGGGCAGCGAGGAAGTCGAAGTGCCGAAGGAGATTACCGACTTCCTCTACTCCATGAGGCTCAGGCTCAACGAGCGCGACATCTACGTCTCGGACAGGCGGTGGAAGAAAATCGTGAACCTCCTGAGGACGAGCGCGCACCTAAACGGCAGGAAGAAAGTCGGCTACTCGGACCTCTTCGTGCTGGAGAACACGCTCTGGACGAGGCCGGAGGACAAGGCCGCGGTCAAGGAGTGCGCATCGGAGTCCGTCACGGCGGCGACAGTCAAGGGGAGCTTCCCGTTCGTCGAGCGGATCGAGAACGAGATAAAGGCTATGGAGGCCGAGACACCGGAGGACGCGGAATCGTACAGCGCGCTTTTGAAGAAGCTCGACGGAGAGAGGACGTACCTGGACACCCTCAAGGGAGAGCTTGAGATGGCGAGGATAGGCGGCGAGAATTTCTGGAAGAACGTGTTCTCCGGACTCTCCACAGAATTCGCGCTGGAGCTGATGAACAGGGGAATAGAGAGGCTCAGGGAGTTCATAACGGAGGCCGAGGACGAAATCGACGGCATCAGGCTCTCGAAGCAGCCCGACCTGACTAACAGCCTCTCAAAGGCACGCGCCACGGTCATACTCGAAAAGGACGAGGAGCCGCCGTCCCCAAGGGTCACCGACGAACCGAAGGGCGAGGCGGACGGAGCGGAAAGGCCCGCGGAAACCATGGAGCGCAAAGTCATGTCCATAAAGGAGATGCAGGACGAGAGCTTCAGGATGATAGAGGACACGCTCTCGATCGGAATCGCGGACGCGGAGGACAGGACGGACGCGGAAGACATGAATGACGAGGGACAGGGCACGGAACAGCCGGATGCGGCGGCGACAGGGGACGGCGCGGAGGAACGAGCGAAGGCCGCCGCAAATGCCGATGCCGACACCGAGAACGGGGGAATCGGCGGGGACGCGACAGCGGGCGGCGGAACAGGAGAGACCGAAGGAAACGGAGAGGAGACCGTGGACGAACCGGCCGCAGGAAACGCAGAAGAGGACGGAGCCAGAGACCGACCGAGGGAACAGCCGGAGGCGGAAGAGCCGGAGGAGCGGAGCCCGCAGGACAGGCGCGCGGCCGAGGCGGAGCGCAAGGAAGCCGAGAAGGAGCGCATAAAGGAGCAGATCCAGCAGGCGATACGGCGGAACCAGGTCGAAGAGCAGTCCAGGAACATCATACAGAACGGAATCTCCAGGATAATAAAGGCGTTCACGCCGGAGAAGGTTGCGGCGGCAGAGGAAAGGGAGGCCGAGTCGATAGAGACGCTCAAGATGGAGCAGATGATGGAGCGGACGGCGCAGGTCAGGCAGGAGCTCAACGAGATGTCGGCGGGAACGGCGGACGGCATAGAGAGCGCGGCGGACGAAGGGGAGCGCACCGAGTACGAGACGAAGCTCTCGAACACGAAGACGTTCCAGGAATTCGTCGAGATGTCCCACTACAAGTACACGGGCGACTCCAGCGACAAGCGCTACAAATGGAACGGCAACCTGAACAACGGCGCGAAGTGGTGGAACGTCGGAAGCCGCTTCTACCAGATGCTCGACGGAGACAGGAACACGCTCTCGGCGATAGAGGCCGAGTGCGCGAAGAGGGGCGCGAAAATCGGGGGGAAGTACCACTGGGTCTTCTCCGTGTGCTACATATTCGAGAAGAACGACGGAATCTACGACTGGAAGACGAGGGCCGAGCTCAAGTGGCTCCTCGGAGGGGCGTGGCACTTCCTCGAACCGGTCTTCAACGAGGCTCTGCTCTAGATGGCCGGCGTGAGGAACACACTGCTCTCCAGGCTTGAGACCCTAAGGGAGGACTTCCTGCAGAGGTTCGGGGAGACGGACGACAACAAGAAGTTCATAGACGACCTCAGACGCTTCTCCGACACGATGGGAGACGGCGGAACCCCGGAAAACATCGGGGGGAAATTCGCCGGGCTTCTGGAGACAATCAGGAGGAACATCGTCGGAAACAGGTTCATCATGGAGTTCGAATTCTCAGGCGCGCTCGTGCAGATAATGGCGCTGGAGAGGATACTCGCGGCCGAGCTGGCGAGGAGACTCGGAGGCGGCGGCCGTGAGGAAGAGAATGCCCTCGACGACAGGATGCTTGACAGGATCGAGTCGGCGGCGGCGTACATGAGGACGCTCAAGACGATGGGCATGGACAGGGCCGACATGCAGGCGCTGGGCTGGGGCGCGGGGAAGTCCGCGGCGGGCGCGTTCACGAAGTCCGCGTTCGACCTCGTGGAGCGGTACGCGGCCGCGCTCGAAAGGACCCCGGAACTCAAGCGCCTTGCGGACAAAATCGGCAGGCACTCCAAGACGAGGGCGCCGGCGGGGATGAAGGCCGAGGGGCACAAGCCGGCCGTCTCCTACGACGGGATATACAACTCCGACAACCTCAAGACGATACTCCCGTCGGAGCTGGCCCTCTACACGGGAAAGCGGACGCGCATGGAATTCCTCAGAAGGCTCTCGGACAGGCAGGCGCTCTGCTACAAGCCCGCGCCGGACAGGAGCGCGGCGGACGGAAGGGACGAGGACAAGGGGCCGGTCATACTCTGCCTGGACACGAGCGGCTCCATGCACGGAATCCCGGAGTCGCTCTCGAAGGCGGCCGCGCTCGCGGTCATAGCGAGCGCGGCGAAGGAGAGGAGGGAGACGCTCGTGGTCTCGTTCTCGGCAGGATTCGAGACGCTCAGGATATCCCGCCCGGAAAGGGAGGACGAAATGAAGAAGATAGTCGAATTCCTAGCCATGTCGTTCCACGGCGGGACGGACATAGCGCAGGCGCTGACGTTCGCCGTCTCGGAGACGGAGGGCGGCAGGCTCAGGAACGCGGACATACTCACGATATCCGACTTCGTGTCGGGGGACCTTCCCGCGCAGTCGGTCAGGAAAATCAGGGAGGCGAAGAAGAGGGGGACCAGGTTCTTCGCCATATCGATGGGCGACAGGGGAAGGACATCCATACTCATGAACATGGACGAGACACTCGTTCTCAGGGAGACGGCGGAAGGAGCCGGACTTTCGAGGCGGATATGAAGACGAAGGAGAGACAACCTATGGCGATCGCGAAAGCGTTGGCGGCAGCCGCGTTGGCGGCGGCCCTCGCGGCGTGCGCGAAGGGCGGCGGCACGACGGAAGCACAGGCGCGACAGACGGAGGCATCCGCGGCACTGCCATCCACGGATGCAGGCGGCGGAGCGAAGAACAACACAGTCGACGGCGTGGAGTTCACCAGGAACGGAAAGACGCTCTCGCGATACCCGGCCACGAAAGCCGACGGGCACTACCTCGTCCCGTCCACGGTCGAGGAGATAGCAGACGGAGCGTTCGCGGGGAACAGGAAGCTCAAGACAATCGTGCTCCCCTACTCCGTCAAAAAGATAGGCAGCGCGGCGTTCGAAGGCTGCACCGCGCTCGTCTCGGCCGAAGTTCCGGACACCGTGGAGGAAATCGGGGACGCACTGTTCGCGGGCTGCACGTCGCTCAGGACCTGCACGCTGCCGGAGAAACTGGAGGAGATACCCTACGGGACGTTCATGGGCTGCGCGTCGCTCGAAAAAGCCGTGTTCACGAAGGTGACGAGGAGAATCGGACAGTCGGCGTTCGAGGGCTGCTCGTCGATAAAGTCGGTCGACATACCGGGGAAAGTCCGGGAGGTCCCCGCGAAGGCGTTCTACAGATGCGCATCCCTCAAGTCCGCCCGGCTCCACGGCGGAGTCGAGTCCGTCGCTCCGTACGCTTTCGCGGAGACAGGGCTGGCGACCGTCGACATCCCCCCGTCTCTGACGGACATCGGGGAATGCGCCTTCAACGACTGCCACTCGCTCAGGTCGATAAACGTCTCGCAGGGGAACAGCGCGTACAGGAGCGACGAGGGGATGCTGCTCTCGAAGAACGGCTCGTCCCTCCACGCGTACCCGGCCGGCAAGGAAGCGGAGACGTTCTCGATACCGATATTCATCACGAGGATAGAGCCGTCGGCGTTCCACGGGAACAGGCACCTCAAGAGAGTGGGGATTCCCGCGGGCGTTAGGGAGATAAGCTACGACGCGTTCGCTGGATGCGCTTCCCTCGCCTCGGTCGAGATATCCGGCTCGGTGGAGAGGATAAAGGCGGGGGCGTTCTCCGGCTGCGCTTCCCTCGCCTCGGTGTCGCTGTCGGAGGGGCTGGAGGAGATAGAGGCTCTGGCGTTCGAGGGATGCGAAAGACTGCGGCGCATATCGATACCGTCTACGGTGCGGAGCGTCGGAAGCTCGGCTTTCAGGGGATGCGCGTCGCTGGCCACCATATCGTTCGCCTCGAAAAGCGGCTGGACATACGCCCCCCCTCCGGGGTTCGAGAGGAAGGCGGTCGAGCCGAAGGATCTCGCGGCCGGAAATTTCACGGCGGAGGGCGGCAAATTCTACTCGGCGGAGCTGTCCAAGTGACGGCGCCCTCGGTCGCTAAACATTCCCGAATTCGCTATCATTAGACCAGCCCGCAAAAAAAATCGCGGGCGGCCTCATCGCAGGAAAAACAAAAAAAACGGAGACGAACATGAAGAAAGTCAGGATCATTGCAGCAGGGCTCCTCGTCGCGGGAGCGTGCGGGACTTTAGCGGCCCAGACAGGCATCGAGAAGGCGGAGACCGAGCAGGCGGCGATAGAGTCGGAATCGGCGGAGTCGTCGGAGCTGGGGAAGACGACCGACAGCGCAGGGCTGACGGCGGAGCAGGCGGAACAGGCAGAACTCGACAAGAAATACGTCGAGGAGCACATAGTGGAAATCAGGAGCGGAACGTTCTCAACGACGGTCGAGGCGCTTCCCGAATGCCTTGAGGTCATCAACAAGGGCGCGAACATCAGCGTGGCTATAACCGACAAGAACCCGGACATCGCGGCGCTCTCGAGCAGCCTCGACGGCTACAACACGACGCTCGACCTCTCGGCCTGCACAGGGCTCAAGGAGATACCGGAGAAGGCGTTCTACCTCAAGGGCAACATAAAGGCCGTGACGCTCCCGGCAAGCGTCGAGAAAATCGGAGCGAAGTCGTTCAGCAGGACGTCGCTCGAAACAGTGGAGATTCCGTCGGGGACGAAGGAGATTGGGGACTTCGCATTCGCGGGGACGAAGATAAGGGAGGCGAAGATACCGGCGGGGATCTCGTCGTACGGAGTCGGCGCGTTCGCCGAGAACAAGTCCCTCCAGTCCATAACCGCGGACGAGAGCAGCTCGATACTCAAGTCAGACGACGGAGTCCTCTTCACGAGGGACGGACTCACGCTCGTCGCGTACCCGGCCGGAAAGCAGGGAGGCTCGTACGAAATACCTGCGACCGTCGTCTCCATAGGCACGGAGGCGTTCGCCTACAACGAGTCGCTCAAGAGCGTGACACTCCCGCCCGCGCTCCTCAGGATATGCGGATACGCGTTCAAGGGCTGCTCATCGCTCGGAGGAATCGAGCTTCCGGCGACGGTCGTGTCGATAGGACAGGACGCCTTCGACGGAACAGCCATAAAGTCGATCGCCATCCCGAAGGCGACCATAGCCCTCGGAAAGAACCCGTTCAACGGCTGCGAAAGCCTCTCGGAGATAAGCGTCGAGGAGGGGAACCTCGCATACAAGTCCGACGGCGGCGTGCTCTACTCGCTCGCGGGAACGCTCGTGCGCTTCCCTAGCGCGAAGGCCGACGGAGAATTCACGGTGCCGGACGACACATCCGAGATTGAGCCGTACGCGTTCGAGGGCGCGTCGTCCCTCAAGTCGGTCACGCTCTCCGAGAAGACGCGGATAATCGACAAGTACGCGTTCAAGAACTGCTCCTCGCTCAAGACTCTCAACTCGTCGGAGTCGCTCGTAAAGATCGGAAGGCAGGCCTTCTACGGATGCCCAGTCGAGAACCTCCCGGACTTCTACGTCGGGACAGTGGACAGCTACGTGCCGACGACCGACGCCAAGTGACGGACGGAACCGCCGCATGAAGGCGGCTCGCGGAAAAGGCCCCTCCACCCCCCGCCAGAAGGGAACGTGGAGGGGCCTTTTCCGCTTTCAGAGAGAGACCCGGCCGTCGTCCGCCACCGATATGACGGACTTGCAGTTCGAGCACCTGAACCGGCCGCTCTTCTTCGCCTGCAGCCTCTTCTCGCATATCGGGCACTGGAACGAGAGCGGGAACACGGTCTTCTTCGCGTCCCCCTCGCCCCTCAGGAAGTATCCCGCGTCTACGGTGTCGTTCGCTATGCAGAAGAGCCTGTTGAAGCCCAGCAGCTGGAAGACCTCCAGGACCTTGGGCTGAAGGTCAGTGAAGACGAACAGCCCCCCCTTCTGGACGAACTTCTGGTGTGCGGTGACGAACGCCCCAAGCCCGGACGACGAAACGTACTCCAGGGAGGAGCACCTGAACACGAGCTTCACGAATCCGTACTCCAGTATCTTGTCCAGCCTCCCCTGGAAGAATTCCGAGTTGTATGTGTCGATCCTGCCCGTAAGGAACACGTGCAGCACGTTCCTCATCTCCGCGTCGCGAGAGAGCGTCAAACGGAGGTCCTTGTCCCACCTGTCGTTGAAGTTGGGGATGACGACTATGTTATCTTCCATGTTCAGATTTCTCCAGAATAATCTTTTTTTTAGCCAATTAGGGCGAAAGTCGAGTTTTCACAGTGCAATGGCAGAAACGAGCGGAAGCGGGGTTCCGCCAACAAAAACACTAAACATCGCAAGCGATGTTAACGCCACCGCGAAGCGGTACTGCCGTTTTGGGCAAGACTGCGCAAGCAGGCTGCGGTTCCCGCTGGGAGCTTGTTTCTGCAACTACGGTATGCATAAACTCGACATTCGACCAATTATATATTTTTTCATTTTCGGAGGAAATCGAGAGCGGCCCCCGCGCGCGAAAAAAAACGCCGCGCACCGGGAATCGCCCGCCCCACGGGGAAAATTTTGTTACACTTTTCTTACCCCGCCCCTTCACGCCGACCGGAAGGGGCGGAGCGGAAGGCTGACGGCGGTGGCGGAAGCGGAGGCGTCCCGGTCCGAAACCCCGCCAGAGAATTTTGCTACACTTTTCTTACGGCTGTGCACAACCTGTGGACAACTCCCCTTTTTTGCTACACTTTTCTTACGGTTATGCACATTTTCCTGTGGACAGACGCGAAATTTTGTTACACTTTTCTTACCTCCATCCACATCCCGCCGAAGCCCCACCACAGGGCTTTCCCGTCCACGGCCGAAAAATTTTGCTACACTTTTCTTACCGTTTTGTTACACTTTTCTTACTTCTTCTATTATATCAAGAAGATTACAAGTAGAATTTAGGGGCAAGTAGTAGGCCCTGTGGAAATGTGAACAACTCCCGGAAAAACGCGCGCGTCAAAGGTTGCTCGTCACCAGGACGTAGTGCCTGTCGGACGAGACGACCGGGGTCGGGCTCTTGTGCAGCGTTATCCCAGATCCGTCCGGGCTTATGTCCACCCTCAGCTCCCTGTAGTAGCTCCTCTCGATCATCCTTATCTGGTCGATTATGTACAGGTAGTTCGCCTTCTCGTTGCCCTTCTTCGACTTGTCGTAAACCGGCATGAACTGGTTGATGAGCGACTGCCTCGGGATGAACAGGGGGGACGTAAGGGCGTTGTTCCTGTAGATGAGCCACGCGTAGAGGTCCTTCCCGACGTCGCTCCCGATGCTCTTGTAGACAGTGTAGTCGACGGGGACAGCGTGGCCCTTGGAGAACCTCACGAATTCGTCGGAGAGCATTATCCTGAACGATATGTTCTTCGCGTTCTCCCTCACGCCGTCGTCCAGCTGTATGTACTGGAAGCCGGACATGAAGCGGATGTTCCCCGACGAAACCTTCCTCACCCTCACCCGGCCGCCGGTGTCCTCCCCCCTCTCGCAGTACTCCTTGAAGAGGATCTTCTGCGTCGTCGTCTCTATGGCCTCCTCGAATATGAAGGACGTCTTGGAGAAATTCTCCAGCTGCTCTTGGATCTTCCCGCCCCTCGACCTCGGCAGCTCCATCTCGTCGAGCAGCTGGCCGAGCTTCGCGTAGTTGACCTCGACCTGCCCGTCACCCTCGGAGAGCACAGCGTGGGTCGTCAATATCGTAAGCAGCAGCCTTCCGTACTTCCCGAAGGGGATGCGGCTCGCGCTCGTGAGCGTGAGCTTTATGTTGTTGTACGACCTCGTGAAGTTCGTGGCCTTGACGCTCCTGAGCGGGAGCGACGCCGCTATGAACGGGCTGGGGAGGAAGCTCCTGACCCTTCCGTCGTCCGCCGCCCCAACCTCCTGCGGCCTTGTCTCCGCGGCTCCGTCCGCCGCCTCCAAATCCGTGATGCTCATCTTAGCCTTCCTGATAAATTCCCGACCCCGGCCGTTTTCCCGAACAGGGTCCAAAACACCCCCTCAGCCCTTCGAGGATTCGATTTGAGGGGCTTTTTCCGATTTTCCGTGTCAGATGTCCATCCGGGCCATCCGGGCCAGCAGAGTGTGGATATAGTCGTTCAGGGACATGCCCATCTTTCCGGCCATCTCCCTGGACTTCCTGTAGACGCTCTCCGTCATGACGAGCTGCACCCTCCTCGTCTTCCTCTCCGGCTTCTCTATCAACAGTCCGCCTCCGCCGTCCCCTTCGTCCGCCGCCACCTTCTCAGTGACTGGCTCCTCGGCCTTCCTATCGGGGGGCGTGTCCCCGCTGGAGCCATCCGCGGCCGGCGACATGCTCCCGAATATCATGGCGACCTGCCTCTCGGTCGCTCCGTTCGCCTCAGCCATGTCCTCTTCCGTCACCCTTCTCCTAAGAACGCTCGCCGCCATGTCGCACCCCCTCTATGTATCCGGCGAGGTCCCTGAGCCTCTCCATCGTCTCCCTCTTCACGCCGGGGATCGAGCCGACCTCCCTGTGGAGCTTCTGCGCCTTGCCGAACGCTGTGTCGCTTGGGAACACGAAAACGCTCGCCCTGCCCTCCATCGACTCGAATATCCTCAGGTTGTCGTTCTGCTGCGCTATCCTTGCGTCCTTCGCGTTCAGGACAATCGCCTTCACGGAAGGCTTGTCCGCGAGCCGCTGCTTCCTCTTCGCCTCGTTGAGGTTGTTCATGAATATCTCCAGCCCGTCGACGCTGAACTGCTCCAGCTTGAGCACCGGGATTATCTCGTCGGACGCGTAGAAGCAGCTCCTCTCTATGGGGCCGCAAGCGGGCGACGTGTCTATCACGCAGAAGTCGTACATGGAGGACAGGCTCTCCGCTATGTCCGCTATCGCGAACGGGCTCTGCGCCGCGTCCGCCGACTCCTGGTACTTCTTTAGCCGGCCCCCTATCCCCGCCGTCGGAATCATGTGGAGGTTCTCCGCGGGCGTCCCTATGACGCACTTCGACGCGTCCACCCCGTCTATCAGCGCGTCCGCAAGCTCCGCCTCTATCTCGTCCGCGTACCACGACGTCGCGTTCCCCTGCGGATCCGCGTCTATGAGGAGCACCCTGTGCCTTTTCGCCAGCTCTGTGGCCACGCTCGTCGCTATCGTCGTCTTTCCCGTGCCGCCCTTCTGCAGCGCGAATGTTACCGTCTTCATCTCGGTTGGCCCCCTGTCCACTTCCCCGCGAAAAAAAAAAGTTGTGTAGAAAAATTGTGTAGGAAAGTTGTGTATGTGTAGAAAAGTTGTGTAGGAATATTGTGTAGGAAAGTTGTGTATGTGTAAATAAGTTGTGTAGAAAAATTGTGTAGGAAAGTTGTGTATGTGTAGGAAAGTTGTGTAGGAAAGTTGTGTATGTTTTTGACCCCCGCGAGGATTGGTTTTGGCGGGCTTTCAGGAGTCTCCCCATGAAACTCTACCCCGTCCGGCCTCCGGATCGAATGGCGGGCCTTTCTCGCGCGTCTGCGTGGATGTCTGTTTCCGGCGTTTTTCCTCTCCGTCCCGCTTTTCCGCGCGTCCTTCCTCGCCGGCCTATTTCGGGCAGAACGAGAAGGAGGCCACGAGGAAGGCCGGAGAGTACGCGAACCTAGACGTGATATCCATACTTCCTGAGCCGACGGCCGCGGCTCTCGCCTACGTGAACGGCATGAAGATCCGCAAGCGGACGGAAAGGATTTTCGTGTTCGACCTCGGAGGGGGGACTTTCGACGTGACGATACTCGAAATCTCGAACGGGGACAGGAAGAACATAGAGGCAAAGAGGTGCGACGGGGACTCCAGGCTCGGCGGAGCGGACTGGGACGAGACGATAGTGAACTACATGGTCAACCGCTTCTACTCGGTGAACAAGGTGAACCTGCTCTACGAGGAGGGGGAGGCCAGGGACTCGGCGTACGGAAGGCTGACGCTCGACGCGGAGAGGCTGAAGAAGGAGCTTTCCGCGCCGGGAGCGAAGACTGCCACGATGACGATGAGCTACGGAGGCGCGACGCTCACGGAGGAATTCACGATAGAGAAGTACGCGGAGATAACGGCCAGCCTGAACGAGAGGTGCAGGGGCTACTGCAGCAACCTGCTCGATGATGCCGGGCTGGGCTGGGGCGACATAGACATGATTCTCATGGTCGGCAGCATGAGCAACTGCCTTTTCCTGCAGAAGATGCTGAGGGAGTGGAGCGGAAAGGAGACGAATTTCGGAATCGTCGACCCGAAGACGTGCGTGTCCACGGGGGCGGCCATAATGGCGCACCTCCTCTGCCACCCCGACGCCGCCGAGAACCCGCAGCCGGAGCGGGAGAAGGAGGAGGGGGAGGGCGGAGTCTTCCTCGGGGGCGACGAAGGCTCTGTGGACGAGGCGTTCGACTCGGGCAGGCTCGGAGTCGGCGTGCTTCCGGCCTCCATAAGGCTCAGCGCGTTCGACAGGAACAGGAAACCGCTGGCGTACAGGATGCTCTCGAAGAACCAGCCGTACCCGTGCGAGTTCAAGCAGAAATTCCCGGTGCAGTCTCCGAACCAGTCGACCGTGAACGTGACCGTGCTAGAGGGGGAGGACGACGACCCTGATTACTGCCGGGCGATAGGCACTTCGAATCTTCCCCTTGTCGTGGAGCACGGCAGGGACGACCTTGTGGAGGTGTCCTTCTCCGTGGACATGAACGGCATTCTCCAGGTCTACGCAATCGACTTGAAGAGCGGCGAGAGGATAGACGTGGAGATGGACAGGAACGACGGCTTCAACGAGACCGCCGAGTCCGTGAGGAAGGCGGCCGAGGACGCCGCAGAATTCGACGTGTTCCTCGGCTGATGCCGCGCGGGAATCGGGGGTCAGACGACGAACTGGTCTATCTGCTCCCCGATTTCCTTTATCGTCCCCTTCAAATTCCCGGAAATCGACTTCAGGTATTCCCCTGTCTCGTTTATCTTCTCCGCGCCTATGGACATCTCGTCCATGCTTCCGAGCATGGCCTGGGTGGAGTCCTGGAGGATTTTCACCTCCCGGAGAATCATCTTGTTCCCCTCCGCCATCTCCCTGCTCGCCGTCCTGACCTCGTCTGTGCTGTCGTTCATCGAGCGGAGCGCGTCCGTTATCTGCCTTGAGCCTTCGCTCTGCTCCTCCATGGCGGACTTCATCTGGCGCACCAGCTGGTCGGTCTCGGCTATCTGCTCCGATACGGACGAGAGGATTCCGCTGGACTCCGTGGACGCTGCGACCACGTCGCTTATAGAATGCCTGATTTCCTTGAGCTGGGAATTTATCGTCTTGGACTGCTGGGACGAAGTCTCGGATAGCTTCCTTATCTCGTCCGCAACCACGGAGAACCCGCGCCCGGCAGCCCCTGCGTGGGCGGCCTCGATGGCCGCGTTCATGGCGAGCATATTCGTCTGGCTTGCGATAGATGCGATGGTCTTGTTCGCCTCCTCCAGCGTCCTCGACTGCTCCTCTATCATCTGGATTTTCTCGTTCACGCTGCCCTGCTTCTCGAACCCGGCCTTCGCGTTAGCGTGGAGGCTCGCGAACGAGTCCGCCATCTTCTCCATGGACCTTCCGACTGAGGATATGTTCCCTATCATCTGCTCGACTGCGGCCGAGGCCTGGCTCACGCCCGACGACTGGTTCTGTATCATGCCCTCGAGCGACGATATGCTGGTTGCTATCTCGTTCACCGCGCCCGCCGTCTGGCCGACGCTTCGGCTCTGCCCTGCTATCTGCCTGTTCATGCTCTCGATGTTCGCTATTATCTGCGTTATCGCGCTTGCGGTGTCATGCGTGCTGTAGTCCAGCTCGTTTCCGGCCTGCCCAAGCGCCACGTTGGAGTCCTTTATGCGCTCTATTATCGACTGGAGCTTCTCCGCGAAAGAGTTGAACCCCTCCACCACGGAGCCGATTTCGTCCCTCGTCTCCACCTCTATCCTCTGCGTCAGGTCCGCGCTTCCCGTCGCTATCTCGTGTATGGAGTCCTTGACCCTCTTGAGCGGCTTGAGGCTGAACGAGAGCATGACGACGCACAGGAGCACGGACAGCGCGACGCTGACGGCGAGTATCCCCACAATCACGAACGAGAGCTTTGAAAGCCCCCCGAAGTAGTCCCCGTAGGGGGCCGCGCAGAACACCGCCCAGTCGCAGTTCTCTCCGACGGGCTGGTAGGCGCACGTCATCATCTTTCCGCTGGCGGGGTCCCTGTAGGAGGCGCCCCCCTTCTTCCCGTCCCTGACGAGGGCCGTTATGTGGGAAAGCTCTCCGCCGCCGCTTCCGTCCGGTAGTGAGACCTTGGCTCCGCTCCCGGAGAACTGCCCGATGACCGCGCCTGTCCTCATGTTGAGGACGACAGGGTGGGAGTCCTTGCCCACCTGCATCACCGAGACTATCTGCGAGAGCCTGTCGCCGAACACGATGGCCGCCAGCACACCCTGCGGAACGTGGTGCCTGTTGAAGACCGGGACCGCGTAGTACATGAGCGTCTGCCCGGCCTTCTCGTCGTACACCGGGTCGGAGACGACACGCCTTCCGGCCATCGCCTCCCTGAAGAACGGCTCGTTCGAGAAGTTCCCCCTCCTGCCGTCCAGCGTGACGGTGTTCCCGTCCGTGTCGTAGTAGTTCACGTTCTTGAATTTCGTGAGGTTCCGCCTGGCTATGGACATGGCGGCGTCGTTCTTCTCGCCGGAGGAGACCGCCGGGTCCTTCATGAACGGCTGCGTCGCCAGCGACTCCAGCATGTTGAAGTTGATGTCGTTCACCGAGTATATCTCCGCCGCCGTCTTCGCGGCCACGTTCGATAGGTTCTCGTGCACCGCCGCCGAAATCTCCTCCTTCGAGATGAAGTGGGACGCTGTCCCTATCAGAGAGTTCGACACGACGACTATGGAAAGCAGCACTATCAGCAACTTTGTCTTGAGGCTACGGTTCTGCATTTTCTCCCCCTGTCATTCCTTTTCCTTCTCGGCCCTGTACTGCTCGTTCACCTCGGAGAGCACCGCCGTGCCCCCGCCCTTGTTCCACTGGTCGAACGCGTCCTGCAGCCCGGCCTCGTTCATCTCCCCGCAGATGTACTTCGTCCTGGCCTCGGAGATTATCTTGTCGAGCTTGCCCCCCTCCTTCGCGTACGTCGGCGAATTCGCGAGGTACGACACGGCAGGGTTGAAGACCGCCACCTTCTCGTTGTCCTTGATGACCTGGATTTCCTTCTTCTTCCTTTCGTCCTGCGCAAGCGACGGCTTGGCGTTGTTCAGCACGTTCGGGATGAAGCACTGGGCCTGGTTGAGCGCGCTGTAGTCGGAGGACGTCTTCTTGTGGTCGGCAGCCCTGACTATGTTCCCGCCCTTGAGCTCGTAGTGGATTCCCTCAAGGCCGTAGGCCGCCATGACGACCATCTCGTCGTCGCACATCTTGTCGAGGTAGTGGAGGCACTTCTCCACCGTTTCCCTGTCGGCCGTCTTTGTCACCACGAGGAATCCGTTGTAGCCGGAGGTCGCGAGCGTCGCTCCGTTTATGCTCCCTGTCAGCGTCATTCCGGCCGTCTTTCCCGGATTCGACACCGACGGAACCTTGTTCGTCACGAGGTTGTCCCAGATTCGCCTTCCTCCGTCCATCACGTCTATGAACACGCCCGCGTGTCCTCCGGTGACCTGCGCCTGCCACGTCTTAGCCTCCCTCTCCCTCCAGTCCCGCGGGATGAGCCCCTCGCTGTAGAGCGTCCTCAGCCAGTCGAGGGCATCCTTGTACGCCGCGGTCTGGTGGACCGGGACGATTTTCCCGTTCTCCTCCGCCCAGCCGTTGCCGCAGCCGAACCATGTCTGGATTATGTCGAACGGTCCGGTGTAGTTGCACATCGCCAGCCCCCAGGTGTCGTCGACTCCGTTTCCGTCCGGGTCGCCGTAGGTGAACGCCCTCATCATCTCGTACACGTCCTCTGGTGTCTTGGGTTCTGGAATCCCAAGCCTCTCCGCCCAGTCGGTCCTGTAGGATAGCCCGTTCCGCCCGATGTCCCTTGCCTTGTAGATTCCAATCAGCTTCCCGTTGACCTCCAGGCTCCTGCACACGTTCCTGTTCGCCTTGGAGAGGTTCGGGTACTTCTCCGGGTCCCAGATGAATTCGTTCAAGTCCCAGAAGAGCCCATCGTTCGCCGCCTTGACTATCTCCTGGTTCATCTTGTTGACGTGCATTATCATCGGCGCGCCTCCGGGGTTCTTGAGTGTCTCGGAGAGCTTCGCCTCGTACTGGTCGGTGGGGACGTATATGAAGTCCACGTCCACGCCCGTCCATTCCCTCATCCTCTCGACGATTTTCCCGGCTCCGTCTCCGCTCAGCGGGTTCCCGCTCGTGTCCACGAGCATGAACGAGACCTTCCCGTTCCCTGCGCCTTCTTCCGCCCGCCCTTGGAACCGGCCGCACGAAGTCAGCCCCACCGCCAGCAGCCCAAAAATGATTGTGAATTTCGATTTCGACATTGAACCTGCCCCCGAAGATGTGGACTTTCGGGAATCTCCTCCCGTTCTTTCGCGGGGATGTAGCTTCCCTTTCTACATGATATCCGCGCCAAGCGGAACACACCTTGACTCAAGGTTCATCCCCTAGCACGAATCCGTCTCCGTCCCTCACTCTTCCTCACTCTTCCTCACTCTTTCCGAACCGTCCCATTATACCACTCTTTGCCTTGTTGAGAAAAAAAATCCCCCGCAGACGGAGAAAGTTCCGTGCGCGGGGGATTCGCGTAAAAGCCTGTTTCATTTTCCGAACAGGTCGGAATGAGAGCCTGTTCTCGTCAGATACAAAATCAGCTCAGACGCCACAATTTCATAAATCAAAAGCCAATCAGGGGCTATGTGGCACTCTCTGCAGCCTTTGAAGTTGCCAACGAGGGCATGATCCTTGTTCTTTTCGGGCAGCGTCTCTCCAGCGGCAAGCTTCTTGATAACCTCTGCGATCGACTGCATGTCGTGTCCCCTCTTCTGAGCGAGCTTCAAGTCCTTTTTGAACTGTGTGGTCGGCCTTATCGTGTACATCAGGACAGAATCTCCCTGAACATATCCTCCACATCCGTGTAGGATTTCCCGATTGAACTGTCCTTCTTCATCCTTTCTACTTCGTCCAGCGCGGCTTTCGTCTCCTCGTTGAACTCCTCGCTTTCCCTCTCGTGCCTGTACACCACGTAACTGATTATTGTCGATATCTCGTCAAGGCATTCCGCCGGAGCTTCCCGAACCTGCTCCAAGACCGCTTCGTAGTCCATGCTTCAATCCTCCTTTTCCGTGCGTCCATGTTAGCACGATTCCCAAAAAAAATCCCCCGCCCCCGGTTGAAGTGGAGTGCGCTTCATGCCGGGAGGGGGGGAGCCTTAGAGCGCCGCCAATGGACAGCCGTGCTGCTTTGCCCATCTTATGACGGCGTTCATCTTCTTTTGGTAGCCTTTTATGCCTGCGCTCTGCAGCCATTCAAGGTTGTCCAGGTCGATTCTGAACGAGACCGCTTTCTTCGCTGGTTTCCAGTTCCTGAGGTGGCCTTCCGAAAAATCCGCTATCTCGGGAATGTCGGAAAGGTCGACGCTTTTCCTCAATTCTTCGATTCTCTCAGCCGTAAAACTGCCTGCACCATTCTTCATATTTTTTCTCCTCCTCTTTCGTAGAGATTCTCGCCGATATTATCCTTGTCCTTTCCCTCTCCGTATACATTATGTATATTCATTTTGTCTTGGTGTTTCTTGTCCGCCTGCAAAAAAAATCCCTCCCGCCCCCGGTTGAAGTGGAGCGCGCTTCATGCCGGGAGGGGAGGAATTCATGCGAAAAAAGCTGTTGGCCGCTTCGTCGCCGCGGCGGGGGCTTTTTTGGGGGGCTACTGGACTACGGTGCAGACACCGGCTCCGGCGTTCTCTTCGACGATTGAAGGAACGTCGGAAGCCTCATCGAGGTCGTATTCGTAGCTTGGAGTGAACGGCTTTGCAGAAGTCGATGTCACCAACCCTATAGAAACTGAAGATTCCACAAAATAGTTTCCGCTTGAGTAGCATGAGCCTGCGGCATCTGTGGATGTCGTCAAGCATTTTTTTACACCGCTTCCGAAGTAGTTGTTTTCTACGACATAAGTGTAGGCAGCGTATCTACCGACAATACAAGCCTTCTGGTCATAATATGCTTCTGAATCTCTTTCAAAGCTGTTGTTGTAGACGTGCATGTTCGGATAAGTTGTCATTGGAAGACGCTGACCGCAGTTCAAGAATTTGTTGTGGTGGATTGTGATGTAGCCGCCGCTTATATCACTTTTACCTGAACCAATCAGCATTGTCTTATCGTGGTTCTTGAAGATACAGTACGAGACTACGATGTTCTTTGACGAACCTTTCATATCGCACAAGCCGTCGTAGGTCTGCCATTTTTCTGAACCACTTTTAGTCGTTACATTCGAATACTTCATAGTGTCTTCGATTGTGCAGTGGTCAATCCAGATATTTGAAGCTCCGTCAAGACAGATTCCATCCCACTGGGCGTTGAATCCGTCTTTTTCCTCATGATGCGGGAACGGGTCGTATGCGTCCTGAATCGTCAGGTTTCTGATTGTCACATTCGATACGCCTGAAATCTGAATCGTTCCGCCTTTGATTACGGCGTTTCCCAATCCGATTATCGTGGTGTTCGACTTTACGTTCAGTTTGATTTTGTTTCCGTATGTTGAATTCAACTTCCACAAAGTCTGGCTGAGAGTCGTTGACGTTGATGATGAAGATTTGTCATCTGTGCTCGATGAACAAAGAGCTGCGTATGCATTTCTGAATGCAGTGTAAGTAGTGTAGACATTCGGATATTTTGAGCTGTCAGAATTTTTTAGCGAAGTTGTTTGCGCTTTCACAAAAGCATCAAGTTCATCCGTCGTTCCTCCTGCTGTAGTTGGAAGACATCCCTCTGACATATCGATTGTTCCGCTTACATAAATCAGGCCGCCGTTTTCGAGGGCATTGACGAGCTCAGTTTTTGTCGTGACGGTCGTTCCGTTTTTTGTCTGCGGTGTGATTGAGGCATATCCCACAGGCGTGTCCGTCAACGAAAGTGTCGGTGCCGTCGAGAATGTCACCGTCTTCTCTCCTGTCACGCTGACGGTTCCCCATGTGGCGGTCACGGTCACCGTTACGCTGTCTCCTTCCGATGCGCTGTCGCTTACGGAAAGCTCGACGCTTTCCCCTGTTGTCGCGCTCAACGAAGCGTAGCTGTCCGACGAAAGACTCCACGAATATGTGATTTCCGGGCTTCCCGTCTTTTTAGGTGTCGCGGTCAATGTCGCGCTTTTCCCTATTCGAGCATTTCCGCTTCCGCTTATCGACACTCCGGTGAGAGAGTCGCTCTCCGAGTCTTCGCTGTCGGAGCCGCATCCGAACGCGAAAAGCGAGAGGAGGGCCGACAGGCAGAACAAAACGATGTGCTTTTTCATAAGAACCTCACAAAAAATTTTCCTTTGCTGTATGTGGAATTTTGCGTGTGCGCAAAAAAGCAACGTTTAAAGTATGTCAAAAATCTCCACTTCGCACAATGCGGAAAACGCCCACGGAAAGCCGCTCGTTGTGGTTTGAGAAAGGAAAGTCAGAGAGTTCGATTCAAACGCACTTGCTCTTCAGTCAGGGGAAGCCTACCAGAAGAATCCCCCTCCAAAGAAGTTTTCCGCGATTCCCTATATAATTCTCTCCCTATGGAAAAATATCAGACAGAGGCGCAGAGGAGGATGGCGCAGTTCCTCCTCGCGGCCGGAATCGAATACATATACGTGCCGGAGAAGGTGGGGCCGACGACGAAGAAAGCCCCCTGCTTCTCCCTTCCAGCCCAGAATTCCTACATCTACGAGACTGCCGACATCGTGCTGCCAAAGACCGCCTCGGCGGAGGCCAAGCGGTTCTGCTTCTCCGTCGACGGGAAGTTCGCCTCGTTCGGGGAAGGAGGCGGCGAGAGGGGGTGGGCGGCAGTCCTACGCTGCCCGGCGTGCAGGGCGATGTTCCTCGCGTCGTCGGCCGCGGACGCCTGCCCAAAGTGCGGGGAGGAGAAGTGCGGCGTGTACGCCCTCGGAAGCGACGGAATCCCCGGCTGGTTCGGAGGCCAGGGCGACGTCCTGTTCGACGAGGAGGACTTGAGGAAGAAGATAGCCTCTGTGCCGAACGGCGACGGGCTCGTGGACAAGATTCAGTCGGTCGCGCGCCTGCTCTCCGGGCGTCCGCGCGAGGCGGTGCTCACGAGCGAGAAGGCGAAGGAGTTCGGGAAGCTCAGCCGCTCCTACCCGAACATGGGCGAGGTGCTCCGCTACTTCCGGGCGTCGCTCGTCAGGACGAAGCTCAGGAAGAGCAAGGCGATTTCCTTCCGCCCGATACTGCTCGTGGGGAGCCCGGGCTGCGGAAAAAGCTCCTTCGCGCGGGAGCTCGGGCGCATCGTCTCCGACAGGGACCCGCTCCGGGTGGATTTGGGGAACGACGTGGCGAGCTTCACGCTCACGGGGAGCGACATGTCGTGGAGGAAGAGCAAGTGCGGCCTCGTCCTGCAGTCCATGTTCGGGGACGGGAAGGAGGGGCCTCTCAGGAACCCGGTCGTCATACTCGACGAGATGGACAAGATTCCGCTGAACGGCACCCACGAGGTAGAGGGCGTGTTCTATTCGATTCTGGAGAGGGAGACCGCGTCGCACTTCCGGGACAACTACTTCGACGTGCCCGTGGACGCTTCGGGGATAAACTACATCGCGACGGCGAACAGCACCGCCAACATCCCCACGGCCATCTTGAGCCGCTTCCAGGTGTTCGAGATAAGGGACTACTCGGAGAGGGAATTCATCGACACCGTGATTCCGAACTTCTACGAGAGGTGGATAGACTTCGAGAGGATAGACAGGGACGCGGTCCCGCAGAAGCTCTCAGAGTCAATAAGGAAGATGGTCTTCTCGATATGCGGGACCGACACCAGGAAGATTTCCTCCGCGTTCGACAGGGTGCTAGAGAGGACGGGGAAGACGGACAAGGCGACCGGCAAGTTCATAGCGTTCTTCAGCGAGGAGGAGATAAGGAACGGCTGGAGGAATTTCGCGGGAAAGCCGCATCTTCCGACCGAGCCGTTCATAATCCAGTGACAGCCTTCTCGTCAGGCGGCCAGTCCCATCTCTTCCCTAAGCCGGCTTATCGCCCTGTTGTGGACGATCCTGATTCCCTCCCTCGTGTAGCCGAGACGCTGTCCGATGGCGGGATAGTTGAGCGGCTCCCCTCCGTCCAGCCCGTAGGCCAGCGTGATGACCTTCCCCTCTATGCATCCGAGCCTCTCCACGAGCTTCCTGAGCAGCTCCGCGTTCGTCCTCATCAACGCCTCCTCGTCCGGAGCCGCGAACGTCTCGCTCGGCATCCTCTCCTCAAGGCTCCTGTCGCCGCTCTCAGCCGAGTATTCCAGGGACGAGGCCTGCTCTGCCGTCCTGTAGAGCCTCATGGCCGACTTCCTGTTCATTCCGAGCGAATCCGCCGCCCTCTCCACGCGCTCCGCCTCGCTTTCGCACTCAATTGACGACATCTCCTTCCTGAGCCTCTTGAGGTCCTTGAACTTGCCCTCGGTTATCGACACGTCGATTCCGCCCTTCGCCTCCATCGCGATTTTCTGGCAGATTCTCCTCCCCGCGTAGGTGATGAACCTTGAGCAGCCGCTTTTCTTGAACTTTCCGTAGTCGAACGTCTCGAACGACTCGAAGAGGGCCTCGTTCCCCGCCTGCACAAGGTCGTCCAGGTCGACGGAGCCCCTCGCGTACTTCTTCGCCACCGAGACCACGTACCTGAGGTTCGCCTTCATGATTCTCTCGCGCGCCGCCTCGTCGCCGCCCGACGCCCTCCTCAGAAGCTCGTCCTCGTCCCTTAGCGCGAGCGGCGAGCACGTCCCGCTTCCGATTTCCTCGATGTAGAGTTCGATTGATGATTTCTCGATTGCCTTCATGTTTTGCTCCTTAGAATGAAATGGAATTCCTCAGACGAAATGTTTTTAGAGTGCATGGCGGAGGAAAGGCTCCGTCATCGTGCTTAGAAATATAGTTCCGATTGTGTTGAATTGACTGCAACGTAATGAAGAAAATCTGTTTTTTTTCGTCAAAAACCGCTTCCTATAAGCCCCATTCTGTCTACTTCCGCCTGAATTCATTCGTGCGGATTCTTTTTCCGCCCGGATTCGTCAGCTCTTCTTTATCCAGCCGCCGGTGGACGGCTCCTCGAACCTGTTGAATGCGGGGTAGAAGTCGAAGTCGACCGAGCCTTTGCTTCCGTTCCTGTTCTTGATGATTTTCAGCTGGAGGCGGACGGGCTTCAGGCTCTTCGCGTCCTTCGCCGCCTTCTCCGTTATGTTCTGGGCTTTCGCGCGCACGTTCCCGCCGTCCTTGGAGATGCCGTCCATTTCCTTGTACTGCAGCCCCATGAGGACGTCGCTGGAGTATTCTATCGCGCCGGACTCCTTGAAGCTCGCCATGTTGACCGACGACGAGTAGTTGTCCCTGTTGAACGAGCTTATGCAGACGACCGTCGCTTCCAAATCGCGGCTCAGGGACTTGAGGGCCTTCACGTTCCTGTCGGTCGCCTGCTTGTCCGTCAGCCCACGCGCGCTCCTGCCGGGGTCGATTATCTGGAGGTAGTCTATCAGCACGACGGGCGCGTTCCCCGTGGCCGAGGCGTGCCTCTCCGTCACCCGCCTTATCGTCTCCGAGGTCGTCTCGCCGTTCCCCTCGTGGATGTAGATTCTTCCGGCGAACGTCCGGTATTCGTCTATGGCCCGCGCTATGATGTTCCTGTCCGATTCGCTGTACGAGGCGAACCTTTCCCCGGAGAGGATTCCCCTGGTGGACTTCGCCTGGGAGAGGTTCCCGTTCGCCTTGAGGGACTCCTCCGCCGTGAGCCGGCTCACGCTTTTTGCCATCAGCTCCTCCCTCGACATCTCAAGCGAGAATACGAGGACGTCCCTTCCGCTCCCCTTCGCTATCTGGTCGGCCATCTGCAGGCAGAACGTGGTCTTTCCGAGGGAGCTTATCGCGCCTATGATGTAGAGTCCTGGGTACAGCCCGCCGTCAAGCTCTCCGTCAAGCGCGCAGAAGCCGGTGGAAATCCTCCCTCCCCCGTTCGGCTCCCCCATCCTCTTCATGAGCAGGGGGAGTGACGACAGCGCGCTGCCCTTCCTGATTTCGGAAAGCTCCTCTTCCCTCCGGGTGTCCGCCTCCGCCAACGCGGTCCGTTCCGCCTCCTCCACTGCCTTCTTGAAGAGTGAGCTGTCGTGGACGAGGGCTTCGTTCGCGTCCTTCTTTCCGAGGAAGAGCCGCCCGGCGTCCGCGAAGTGCACTTCAAGCCCCCGCCCCAAAAGCTCCTCCGTCCGCTCCTCCGCCTTCCTCTGCGCCTTGTTCCCGGCTCCGTCCTCCCCTCCGTCGTTGTCGAGCGCGATTATCAGCTCGGGACGGAACCCTCCGGCCTTCCCCGCGGCCTCCGCCTCGTCGAAGAGCGCGTCGAGCATCGAGAGGGAGCCGAGTCCGACGGCCCTTCCGCCCGCGACCTCCACGCTCATCGCGTCGATTTCGCCCTCCACGACGAACACCGGCCTTCCGCGTTCCGTCAGCGCGCGCGCGTTGAATATCCTGGCGGGCCCGACCTTCTGCTTCCCGTACTTCCTGTCGACTCCGGGATCGGTCGCCCTGGCGAGATAGCTTCCGCCGCCGGTCGGGATTATGAGCCTGTCGGTGGGGGGGGCGGATGGTGTCTTCGGGTGCCTCCAGCCGGCGCAGAATCCGAGATTGAATTTGTCCGCTATCTCCTTTGTCAGCCCGCGCTTCTTCCAATAGTCGGTCTTTCCGATGTCGAGCCTGCACTTCTCGAAGAAATCCGCGCCTCCGCCGTGCGCCGCCTCCGCTTCGGCGGAGGATTTCCGGCGGTGTGCCGTTTTTTTTGCGCTTTTCTCCGCTTCCGATGGATTTCCGCCGTCTATCCGAAGCCCCAGCTCCTTTGCCGCGTTCATGGCGACGGCCTTCGCGTCCGACGTGTCTATCCCGTTCTTCACCGCCAGCATGTCCGAGAGGCTCGCGTTCCTGAAGCAGTCCCCGCCCCAGCAAGTGAAGTGGCGGGGGTTCCTCGGGTTCTCCGTGATTCCGGTTCCGTTCGGGCCGCTCCCGCTTCCGCACACCGGACAGACGAACCCCTTCCCGGACTTGTCCCTCGCAAGGAACCTGGGGGCGTTTCCGTTGACGTATTCGAATATGTCGCCGATTTCCATGAGAATCCTCTCCGTTTCCGGCTTCCGTTTTTTCCATGCGTTTATGGAGGTGGCCGGCCGAAAAAAAAACTGTCCGGGAAACGCTTTTTCCGGACAGTTCAAATATACAGAAGCTCTAGAGTTTTTTCACGTCCAGCGCGCGCACCGCGTTCAGCACGGCGACGACCATCACGCCCACGTCGGCGAAAACCGCGAGCCACATGTTCGCGATTCCGAACGCTCCGAGAGCCAGGCACGCGCCCTTCACGGCGAGCGCGAATACTATGTTCTCCTTGACGATTCCGAGGCACTTCCTCGATATCCTGACGGCCTTCGCTATCTTGAGCGGGTCGTCGTCCATGAGAACCACGTCGGCGGCCTCTATCGCGGCGTCGCTGCCCATCGCGCCCATCGCTATTCCTACGTCGGCGCGCGCCAGCACGGGGGCGTCGTTCAGTCCGTCGCCCACGAAAGACACGAGTCCGCCGCCGCGCTCCGCCGAGATTATCTCCTCGATTTTCGAGACCTTTCCGGCCGGGAGCAGTCCTGAGTGCGCTCCGTCAAGCGAAAGCTCCCTGGAGACCTTCACGGCCACCGCCTCGCTGTCGCCGGTGAGCATGAACGCCTTTTTGATTCCGCTCCTCTTCAGAGCCGCCACGGCCGCCTTCGAATTCCCCTTAAGCCTGTCCGATATCAGGACGCTTCCGGTGTAGACTCCGTCGACCGCCACGTGCGCTACCGTCCCGTCCCCGCCTGTTCCGGGCACGGAAAGCCCCATCTCCTCCATGAACGATGCGTTCCCGACCGCCACGGCCTTTCCGCCCACTTCCGCCCTAACGCCCTTTCCGGCGGTCTCCACGGTGTTCGAGACTCTGGACGCGTCCACAGGCTTCCCGTATGCCGCGGCAATGGCCTTCGCGACAGGGTGCGTCGAGGAGCTTTCCGCGTGCGCGGCGGCCTCCAGCATCTGTACGGCGGCGTCTCTGGATGCCTCGCCTCCGTCCGCGCCCCTCACGGACACGACCTCGAAGACTCCCTCTGTGAGCGTCCCCGTCTTGTCGAACACGACCGTTGTGACCTTGGAGAGGTTCTCAAGGTGCACCGAGCCCTTCACGAGCACGCCTTCCCGGCTCGCGCCCCCGATTCCGGCGAAGAACCCCAGTGGTATCGAGATGACGAGCGCGCAGGGGCATGAGATTACGAGGAACGTGAGCGCGCGGTATATCCACGTCCGCCAGAGCAGGAACCCGTCCGCGTCCACGAACCGCACCCCAGACGCACTCTGGACGAGCGGCGGGACGATGGCCAGGGCGAGGGCCGCTAGGCAGACTGCGGGAGTGTAGACGCGCGCGAATTTTGAGATGAACGCCTCCGACTTCGACTTCTTGGACGTGGAATTCTCCACAAGCTCCAGAATCTTCGTCGCTGTCGACTCCGAGAACTCCTTCGTCGTCCTGATTCTGAGCGTCCCTGTGGAGTTTATGCTTCCGGAGAACACTTCGTCGCCGGGCACCGCCCTCCTCGGCCTGCTCTCCCCCGTCAGCGCGCTCGTGTCCAGGGTGGACTCTCCTTCGGCGACGATGCCGTCTATCGGAATCCGTTCCCCCGGCCTGACCGTTATGACGGTACCCACCGAGACTTCCCCGGAAGGTACCTGGACTAGGGTGCCGCCCCTCTCGACGTTCGCCGTGTCCGGCCGAATGTCCATCAATTCCGCGATGCTCCTGCGGCTCTTTCCCACGGCGACGCTCTGGAAGAATTCCCCTATCTGGTAGAAGAGCATGACGGCGATTCCCTCCGTGTAGTCCCCGCTCCGCTCCATCACGGCGAGGGCGAAGGCTCCGACCGTCGCCACCGCCATGAGGAAGTTCTCGTCGAACATCCTTCCGTTCAACGCTCCGTGCGCCGCCTTCCTGAGTATGTCCCCTCCTATGACGATGTAGACCGCCAGGTGCAGGAGCAAGTCCGGGATTCCCGACAGCGCGCGGCCGAACGGCACACCGCCGATTTCCACGAACGCGTCCGCGAGCGAGAGGACGGCCAGCGACAACGATGCGGCTGCTATCCTCGAAAGCGTCTTCCTCTGCTTCCTTGTCATAGCTCTATCTCGCAGTCGCTCTCGACCTTGCGGCACGCCTTGAGGACATCCTTCATGACCTTCCCCTCGTCCGCTCCGTCAGCGAATTCGACTTCCATCTTCTGCGTCATGAAATTCACCACGCATCCCGCCACGCCGGCGGTCTTCCTGGCCGCGTCCTCCATGAGGGCCGCGCATGATGCGCAGTCGACTTCGATTCTGTAGGTCTTCTTCATTTTCAGCTCCTTTTTTCCGCTTTTGTTTTATAATCGATTAAGCGGTCGTTTAATTCTTGATATAAAGATACAGCCGCCGCCGTTCCGCCGCAACGCTTCGGGAAGCGAAATTTCCGTTCGGGAGAATAAAATTTCCGTTCGGGAGAAAACGGGCGGAGGTGGCGTTTTTAGAAGAGCGTTTTTAGAAGGGGGATTTCCTGATGGCGAAGGAATATTTCAAGGCGGACTTCCTCGCGGGGGAGGTTTCAAAGTCGGAGGAGTTCCAGTCGGTCGCGGACATTTTCGCGCTGCTCTCGGACTCCACGAGGCTCAAGATTTTCTGGCTCCTGTGCCACTCGAAGGAGTGCGTGATGGACATCGCGTCCATGCTCGGAATGACGACTCCGGCGGTTTCGCACCACCTGCGCATTCTGAAGGACGCGGGGCTGATAACGGGCTACCGGGACGGGAAGGAAGTGTTCTACGCGGCGGAGGCGGGGCGGAGGACTGACGCGCTCCACTCCATCACGGAGAGGCTGATGTCGGTCGAGTGCCCTGAATTCGACAGCGCGCACGAGGCCGTGAACGAGAGGCCGCAGTTCACCGAGAACCACGTGGAGAAGATAAGGATGATACACGAATTCCTCTCGGAGAACCTCTCGGAGAGGATTACGATAGACGACCTGTCGAAGAGGTTCGCCATGAACCCGACGACGCTCAAGTCAGTCTTCAAGGACGTGTACGGCGAGTCGGTGGCCGCCCACATGAAGGTCCACAGGATGAGGAAGGCCGCCGGGCTTCTCTCCTCTTCCGACATGAGCGTGGGCGAGGTCGCGAGGAGAGTGGGCTACGGCAGCCAGAGCAAGTTCAGCGCGGTCTTCGGCGAGCTGTACGGAGTCTCCCCGAGGGAATACCGCGCGGCGGGCGGCAGGAGGAGGAACGGAAGGAAGTGAGGGCCGATTCGGTTTTTCCAGGCGGGCTTCCAACAATCGAATTTTGTGATATACTCTGATTCATTCATCGGGCTATAGCGCAGCTGGTTAGCGTACAAGTCTGGGGGACTTGGGGTCACCGATTCGAATTCGGTTAGCCCGACCTTCGCGGAATCCAAACGGATTTCGCTTTTTTTTGCCTGAGCGGAAAAAAAATCCCCCGCCCATGGACTTGGCCGGGGGAAAAAGTCAGATGGAATTTGTGACAAGTCCCTTTCTCATGTAGTCGTTGAGCCTAGACTGCCAGCCTTTTCCGAGCGCACGCAATCCCGCAAGTATGTCGGCATCGACCCTCATGTTCAAAACTTCGCTTTTCGGCTTCCAGAGGGACGACTTCGCTATCAGATGGCACGGCTTCATCTGCGAAAGCTGTTCGTCGGTCAGAACGGGACAGTCCGAAAAATCCGTGTTCGTGAAATTCCTAGCATTTTCCAACTGTTCTTCTAATGTGCTCATAATACGCCTCCTTTTCCTTCGGTTCCGCCTGACGGGCAGATATCAGCCTGATGTTTCCTTTCCTGTCTTCGTATACGACGAAAACGACGAGAAATCCGCCAACATCTCCAAGACATATATATCTTTGCTCATCGATGGACGAATGCTCAGAATCATAATATTCGATGGCGTTCGGGTCGTCGCCCCCTTTTTGCCAGCTCGAAAGAAATACGTGTTTTTTGATGTTTGCCTGGTTTTTCGCCTCGTCCCATTCCATAAAGTAATTATATTTTGCATTACAAAATACATTAACGAAAAAAAATCCCCCGGCCGCGGATTGGGCTGACCGGGGGATTTTCGCTAGACAAGGGCGACGGTCAGCTTTTTGTTCAACGCCCTTGCGACTTTCTGGAGGAACTGGAATGACGGGTTGTAGTTTCCGCTTTCCAATCTGGATATGCAGGATTGCTTGGTGCCGATTTTCTCGGCCAGCTCCTTCTGCGTCATGTTGCTCTCGCTCCTCGCTCTTATGAGTTGTCGAATCAGCTCGTACTCTGGTTCCAAAGCGTCATATTCCGCCTTGAATTCTGCGTCCTTAAAAAGCTCTTCCTTCAATCTGTCCAAATCATCCACGATATGTTACCCCCTTGACTTGTAGTCCTTCATTCTCGCCAGTGCCGTCTCAAGCTCCTTTTTAGGAGTCTTGTCCGTCTTCTTCTGAATTGCGTGGAGAAGAACGGCTTTTTCAGAATTTTCAGACTCATCCTTGATTACAACAAAATAAAACGTTCTGAAAATGTTGTTGGCTTGTTTTGTTCGAAGTTCCATCAAGCCTTTATATTTATCACCTCTAATAAAGTCTACATAAGGATAGTGCAAATCAGAACCCATAGTTTGGAGCAAGGTCATATCTTGCACGATTCTGGCATATTGTTTTTTCTGCAGCGACCGTATGAATTCCGCGACAGGATTCCGTCCGCTTTCAGTTTTGTAAAACTCAATCTCATATCCCATGTAAACAATATAGCATATATGTGATGTCGCATCAACAAAAAAAATCCCCCGGCTGCGGCTTGGGCTGGCCGGGGGATTTTCGCGCGGTCTAGATTCCGCGCGTGTGGAATTATGGTGGATTACTCGGCAGGAGTGAGTTTTATCGCGAACACATAGATTTCTTTGTCCGCACCTCGCACAATTGTCCAAGAACCAGCATCGATTGTCGCCGTGCATGAATACTGCTCAGTAACATCCGTTCCACCCTTTGTTGCCACAGCAGAACCGCCTGTCAAATCGTATGTCGTATCGCCTATTTTTATTTTTGTTTTTGCAGTATCAACATTTGAAACTTTCGCCAAGATTTCAATATTCATCTTAACTGAGGTCGTGAATGTGATTGAGGCTTCACTATTGAGTTTTGCATAGCCTGTATACTTTTCAGAATCGCTTACGGTATAAGTTCCCTTTGAATTTCCTCCAGAAGCGCATGTTACACCGGTTGTAGCAGAACCATTCTTGTCAAATATACAAGTAACTGCATTCGAGAAGGCTGTCTCTGTCGTCTCCGTGCTTCCAGAATCCCCAGTGCCCTCTGTGTCGTCTGTCGTGGTGCTTCCGCTGTCGTCGGAAGATGAAGAGCTGCTTGAACTTGCGGAAGTGCCCTGGGTGGCGGTGAGGCCGCTCGTGTAGTCCACGACGAGAGCTTTGAGGGCCGTGTTCACGCCGTAGTCGGAATCGTCCGTGCTGTTGGTGAACGTGTAGGCGAAATCCGGATTGTGGCGGCCGCAGTAGAGGATTACGTCGTTCTTTGCCTGGACAGGATCCGTGACCGCGATGCTGACACCCATTCCGCTGTCGCCGAGAGCGACGTCGAAGTTGGAGTACATGGTGCCTCCGACTTTTGCCGTCACTGCGGCAGGAACCTGAGCGTCGCGGCTATCCACTTCGTATGCGTCGATGTCGCTCAGGGAAATGCCAGTCGTGTAGGTGGTAGCCCACGCTGTCGGCGCGATGACCTTGATTGACTTGATGTTGATTGAGCCTTCCGAGCCTGCGACCACATTCAGGGATGTAGAAGAAAGGGCGCTTACATCGAATTCATATTCAGGATAGTTGTCCGTGTTCACCGTCTGGCTCACTCCGCCAATCTTCAACGTGGCGGAATCAACGCCGGTTGTGGCAGATTTTGCAGTGACAATCACTTTTGAAGCGTTTGCGGGAACAGACAATTTGAAACCAGTCTTTCCCTTTCCAATCTGATAGTATCCGGTCTTATCCGTAGCATCGGATTTTGTGATGAAGGAAGGGAGGGAGTCTCCATAGGTCCAGCTGTAAATCGTGTAAGTTCCGTCGCCATTGTCCGTTCCGACAGTCTCCGTGTGGGTCTCAGGCTCACTAACCGCCACGCCGTTGGTGTAGTCGTACTTGTTGGTGATGTAGTGGAGCTTCATGCCGCTTGAGCTTGTCGAACCGCCCTCGCTGGCATAGTTGGAATTTCCCGTGTAGAAATTGTTCCAGCTCTTGATGACTCCGCCGTCCTCGCCGGAGAAGGTTCCGCTTCCCTGAGCATCCGTTCCCTGCAGGGAAGACATCATCGGGTCGTTGGCGTTTCTGAAGAAGTTTCCTTCAACGAAGGCTGAAGAGCCTGATGTCACGCCTACGCCGTACTTCGCGTTTCCGTCGTAGTAGTTGTTGTAGACATGGACTGCGCTTGCGTTGCGGATGCGCGGGTGGCGGCTGTCCGAGTGGTCGTACCAGTTGTGGTGGTATGTGAGGTAGTTCGAGCCGTCAGAGCCTGCACTCGCGTCGAGAAGGTTGCATTTTCCAGAATCCCAGAAGTGGTTGTACGAGAGTGTGGAATATGTGGACTTCTTGAAGTCGAGGGAGCCGTCTCCTTTTGCCTGGTCGCTGTCGCTTCCAACCGCGCCGTACGAGATGTCGTTGTTGTGAATCCACAGATAAGAGTTGTCGGTGTCCACGGAGATTCCGTCGTCCATGAAGTTGTACACGCCGAGGTTCGAAAGCTCCACATATTTAGCGTTGCGGATAAGGAAGCCGAATCCGTAGACGGCAGCATCGTGTCCGACACCCTCAATCGTGATTCCGCTCTCGGTTGTGGTCTTAATCTGCAGACCTTCCGCGGAAGAGCCGAGGGAGTCCATCTGGTCTTTCGTTATCGTTCCGATGATTCGAATGTCCAGCGGAACAGTGAGTTTTTTGAGTGAGCTTTCGGAAAGGATATCCTGCAGGCCCGTATAAGTCGCATTCGCAGTGGCGTTTGTTCCCTTCTCCTGTGTGTAGGAGACCGTCTTTGCGGTAGCCCCCGTCACATAAAGGACGATGGCGTTGTCCTTGAGCGTTCCGTCCGCCTTGTACGCGCCAGGATTCGTTGCCGCGCTCGGTGCGAAGGCGAATCCGCTCCTGTTGTGGTCCACGACCTTCATCGTGGCTGTCGAGTATTCGCTCTCGTTCTCGGTTCCGACGGCGCAGACCTTGATGGTGTGCTCTCCCGCCGCAAGTCCTAGCGCGTCGGCGCGGACGACTTTCGAGAGCGTCTTCTTCGTCCATGTAGTCTGTCCGTCCGTGTCCGTCGGGTTCTCGTAGTATGTGTACGTGTCGTAGTAGCGGATGAGCGGCGCGTCGATTTCCACGTCGTCGCAGAGGACCTTGTACGTCGCGCCCTCCACCTGCTCGAATACGATGTACGCGCTGTTGAGCCAGCCTTCGCTCTTCACGATGGTCACCGTGGCGTTCGAGACGTCGGCGACCGTGGGCGTGTCCATGACGGCCGTGGCCGCCGTTCCTCCCGGAGTCACCTGGTTCGAGCCAGAGGTGGAATTTCCGCTGTTTCCGTCGTCGCTCGAGTCGGACGAGTGGGAGCAGGCCGTCAGCACCGCCCCCCCAGTATAGTAGTCAAAAAGAACGTAGTAGCGGCGGCCATGCCGACGGCTCCCCTTCTCACAAACTTTTTCATAATCACCCCTTTTTGCTATGAAACTTTTTAATCTACATTAAAAAATATCGCACAAAAACGCATGGTTGGAATATGGCAAAAACATCACGAATTTGTAAATTAACGACCAATTGTAAAGATTCCGTAAAATTCTCCGGGGGAGGGGCGGAGGGCGGAAAAATGCCGAACATGAAAGCGATGGAAGACGACGAAAAAGAGGAAAGCAAGAGGGAGAAGATAAAGCAGATTCTCAAGGCGGGGACGAAGGCAGCCGCGAAGGTCGCCCTGGAGGAGGCTGGGGCGGAGGTCGAGGCGGAGGACGACGACGAATGCGGAGTCCTGCTCCTCGATGTGTCCGTCGGCTTTTCCACGGGGGGGACGGAAGGAAAGGCCACGGAGAGCTTCACCGTTCCGTACGGGACGGACGCGGAGAAATTCAGGGATTTCGCGGAGCTTGTAGGGAAATTCATGGGCGGAGAGAGGAGCCAGGAAGGCTTCGACGAGCTTACGAAAGAGTCGTGCATGGCAGAATTCTGGACGTTCGGTAGGAACGAGCTTTTCAGGGCGATGGAGACGAAGGGGCACAGCGGGAGGAATTTCCCGGAATCCATCCCAAACTGGAACTCGTACAGGCACATAGCCAAATTCACGTTCGCGACTTCAGAGACGGCGGACAGGCTCGCCCTCCCGGAGAACCTCGCGGGGATAGGACGCGGGGCGTTCATGGGCTGCAGGATGAAGGAGGTCAGGATTCCGGACACCGTGCTGTCGATAGGGGCGGACGCGTTCAGGGGATGCGCGAGGCTCAGGAAAGTCGACATTCCCGCGCGCGCCAAAATCGGCTCGGACGCGTTCAGGGGATGCAGGATAAGGAGCGCGGAGGCGGAGAACATCTCGATAAGGGACGGCGTGGCGTACGGGGGGAGGACCGCGCTCTACATGGCGGACAGGAAGGCGCGGAACATCTCGATAGCGGCTGGCACGGAGAAAATAGCCGCGGGGGCGTTCAAGGAAGAGGAAATCAAGAGCGTCATCCTCCCGGACGGGCTTCGAGAGATAGGCAGGAACGCGTTCAGGGGGTGCGCGAGGCTCAGGAAGGTCGCCTTCCCCGACAGGATGACATCCATAGGCACGACGGCGTTCACGGACTGCCGCTCCATCAAGCGTGTCAGGCTGCCTTCCAGGCTCCTGGTGCTTGGGGCGGGGGCGTTCCGGGGATGCAGGGGGCTTCGCAGGGTGGAGGCGGACGAGGGGCCTGAGATAGTCTCCAGGGGCGCGTTCAAGGACTGCCCGCGGCTCCGCGACGTCAGGCTCGACA
>JAGBIY010000027.1 GCA_017934745.1 Treponema sp.
ATTCTCGTGCTCGGCTCTCTCCCCGCGTTCGCGCAGTCAGCCGAAAAAGGCGAAAGCGAGGAGAAATCCGCCATTGAATATGTCGAGCGGTACGCGGGCGAACTTTTGCAATTCTCTAAAAAAGTGCTTCCCGCTGAAAAACTCTATGAAACGCGCTCGCACCTAGAAGCGTTCGGCGGTGAGGCTGGGCAGGACGAGTATTTTATGCTCTATGCGCTCTTGCTCGGAAAAGAGAACGAGCGGAAAGCTCTCGGGCAGACGGCGGAAATCGCTGAAATCCGCAAGAACCTCAACGAAATCTACCGCGGCATAAACCGCATGTTCGGCGTGGTCATCGGCGGCGGCACTTACTTCGGACAAGAGTACGCGCGGATTGTCGCCCTCACGGAGTACGACATCTACAGGTATCTGAACGACAGGAAAATGCGCGAATCGTTCAAAAAGGCTCTTATCATGACGGACAAGGACAAAGAAGATTTCGAGTCCTCGTTTTGGACGGTCGCAAGCACATGGAGGCGCGACTACGATGAGGGCGACAGCGGCTACTGGTTCACGGAGGACGGCTACATGGGCGTGTGCAACGACATGTACGAAATCAAGACGGAACTGATAAGGCTCGAAAACGCCTTCACGAACGAATTGTACCGTGAGCGGGCGGAAAACTACATCAGCGACATAATGCGCGGGTTTCTCGGACAAGAGGTGGAATCATAATGAAATCCCAACTAGCCAAAATCTGCCCGCTTTTGTCGTTCGCGCTCATTGTGCTGCTGTACATTCTTGAAAATGCAAATCCGTGGTAAAATGAAGCAAATGAAAAAACGAATCGCACTTGCTATTTTGTCGCTCCATGCTCTGGCTTCTCCCGCATTTTCCGACGAAATCAGGAAAATTTCGCTTCCGAAAGATGCCGTCATTATCCAGCACAAAGTTTTTGACACGGACATTTTCTGGGAAATCATTCCGTGGAATGACGGCTCTTCGCTTACGGTTGACGGCTGGGGAAGATACAGCGTCCTCTCCTTCGACAAAAAGGGCAGGCTCAGGCAGGAAACTCTCTGCGACTTCCCGAAAGAGCAACTTACCGGCGGCTTTTATGCCGACAGGAATACGGGATTTGTCTACACACGGAACGAAAACTTATTTCACATCTACAATGCAAATTCAAAAATCAAAAGGTCTGCCATTCTGGCCTTGATTTACTTTAGTGACGTGACTTGCGGATTGTTTCCGCTCGACGAAAGGCGAATGTTGGTCAGTCATCTAAAAAATGACGACGCCTTCTCTTCCACCGACGACAAAATCAACTACGGCTATTTTATCTACGAGCACGACGAAAAGAAATATGAGAGGCCGAAAATCACTGATTGGAGAAGGATTTCCCTTGAATATCAGTTCTCGGACGACAGGTTGAAATTCATCGCCTATGACCTGGATGAAAAAAGCTATTGCGTTTACGACTGGCAGAATCAGGAAAAAGTGCCGAACAAACTCGCGGATTTCCTGAACGAATCGAAGCTTAAAATCGAAATGTGTGACATAAAGAACAGGATTATCGATGCGCATTCAGGGAAAGATGACCAATGGGCGCACTATATAATTCTCTGGAACGAGGATTTTTCTAAAATCGAAAAATACAAGCTCAAAGATTTTTTTGAGAATGCGGACATGGTTGTGCTCGACTCGGTTTCGTGCGATGGAAAATACGGATTTCTTTCTTGTTCATACGAAGACGGATTAATTGATAAAGGCTATTGGAAGCCACAAAAAAAATACACTTGGCTTGCCGGCTTCATCGATTTTGAAAAACTCCGTGCAGGAAAAGAAAATCCAATCCGAGTGACAGAAGTTTATAGTAATGGCTCGTCGCTTTTTTTCGCAACAGGCTTTGTTCCAAGCGAAAGGGACGGGCAGGTTTTCATTTTTCCGGGCGAGAAAAAAAAGGCGAATGCGATTTATATGAAAGACTTGTTCTGATTTGACATGCTCATAAACAAAACCTTCTTTGGGAACGACGCAATGAAACACAAACTCATAAAAATCATTCTTGCGCTGCAGATTGCTGTCTATGCGATTGGGGGTGTCGCATTTCTGCTCGGTCGCTTGGATGGTATGGACTATGTTTTTGAAGGCGGACAGCTTGTCGAATCTGATTCAGCCTTTCTCAAAACTTTGGGAACAATCGGCGATTATGCGAACGTTGTCTTTGTGGTTGTTCTGATTTTCGGCTGGATTGCAGTGCTGCCGTTATCGATTGCGGGAATTGTGCTTTCGTTTTTTTCAAAAAGCTGGAAAGGGCTTACTCCCTCGCTCGTGAACGCTGGTATTTCGATTGTCTGGGTGTTGATATTCATTTCGATTTACTCGTCTTTTCCTTTTGAGCCAAGACCGAAGCCCGTCTACAATCTCACTTGGCATTTGCTGGACGATTCGATTCAGGGCGAGAAAATCATTTTGACTTTGACAGCCGATGATTTTTCAACTTCAGAGCCGCAAAAAATTGAGAAAAAGAAAAACGTTGTGGCAGGAAAGACAAAAAAGATTCGCATTCCAGATGAGGATTTTGAAAAAGTCGAGGGTGTTTCAAAGTCAGACGAGAATGTTAGAGCTTTTGTTCCCTACGGCTTTTTCGTCATGTTCGATGAGAAGAAGGACAAATACGTAAAACAGGATTCATACGAAATCATCGTCTACAAAAAGCCCGAAATCACCGAGGACGAAGAAAAGTTCGTGATGGAAAATGTTCCGCGCGACACAGATTTTGAGCTTTGCTATTGGGACAAGGACGCGCGCCAGTTCGTTCAAATCGCTTCAAGCGACGGCGTTTTTTACAAAAGAGACAAGAGCAAAGAACTTCTTTTGGATTCAGAAAAAGAATATCCTGATTCGGACGAGCAGTTCAATCTTTTTATGAGCGTAAAAAGCGCGCTTTATGCGGAGAAAACGTATCTCATCACGCTGAGCTACGAGCGGGACAAGCAGTATTTGCCCGTCAAAAACTGGCGGACATATCATCAAAACGGCAGGGAAATCAGGACGCTGAACCTTGAGCTCAACGGCACGCAGTGGATTAAGACGCGGTACATCGACAAGAAAACTGGCAAGCCTATAGCGAATACTGCCGCCACAATCTATGTGATTTTTGAAGACGAAGATAAAAAGAACGAGGAAGCTGTCATCAAATCAATTATTCTGCAGATGCGGTTCGGAAGATGCGGCGCTCGACCTGTTGATTGGAACGCAGCCCCCGCAAGCCTGTAGTTCTTGAATTTTTTATAATTCTTGTATATAAGATGTTTTTGCAAACTGCAATGGAGAGATGAAAATGAAGTGTCTAGAATGCAATAAGGAAATTAGTGACGGTGCAAAATTCTGCCAGTACTGCGGTACAAAAATCACTGCTGCTGTAAAAACAAAAAGAGACATGCTTGACTTGCGGCTTGGAGCGAAGGAAATTGCAGCATATTTTTCACACGAAAACTGTGACGGCTATGATTCGTATTCTAGTGTAAACGTGCCGGAAGGAGTTTTCGCCTATGCTTTTACGAAAAACGGAAATGTTGAAATTCGCACAGGCCTTAACGAATTTTCAAAAATACAGGGGCAGGGCGGAATTATTGGCGGGCTAAAAAAAATAATTTCCAACGAAGCAAATCCACCTCTTGCAATCGTAAAAAAAGCAGTCTTCCCCCTTGCGTTCAATTTTACAAACCTTGAACTGAAGTCAGCATTTTTCAACCTTGACTCTCAAGTTCTCTGCCGCATAAAAGACGGAAAACAGTTTTTGGAATCATTCCTTTCCGGCTCATCTTCTGTAGAAACAACAGTCATTGAAGAAAATCTTGGCAATCTTGTAAAGAAAATTTTTACCGAAACGCTTTATGAAAAATCCGCGGAAGAAATTTTAAAAGGTAAATCTATTGCAAATGAAGTTTTTAATTCGCTGAAAGAAAAATTCAAGGAGGTCTACCCCTTCATTGAAGTGATTGAACTTTCCCTCTTTGAAGCCAGAAACGAAAATCTTTCTTCCATTAAAAAAGCTTCCGAGAACCTTGAGACAGAAGCAAAACAGCGTGAACTTGAAAAACAGAGGCAGACCGCGGAGTTTGAAAACTTTAAGTCCAACAATCAGCTCCAACAGGAATACAAAAAGATTGAGCAGGAAAATGCAGTTTCCGATATTGAACGCCAGAATGAAATTGAAAAGTCTGAACTGACAAACAGAATTGAGAAGCAGAGAATTCAAGATTCTTATGACGACGAGCGATTTTCAAAAAAAATCCAGCAGGACAAAGAAGAAATGCTCTCTCAAATGGAACTTTTAAAGGAAGCCCTAAAAATACGGAACGCAAGGAAAGATGCGGATACTGAACGCGAAATGCTTGTGCGCGAGCAGGAAAATAATTTTGAACTTGAAAAGCTCCGCATTCAAAATGACGAAAAAATCCGCTTGCTGCAGGAAGAAGCGCGCTTAAAGGATGCAGAATCAAAATCAAAAGATGAAAAAGCCCAGCTTTTAAAAGAGCACAACAGCGATTTTAAAAACATAATTTCTGCTCAGATAAAATCTTTGGGCGAAAAAAACGACTGGTGAAATTGCAAATTATGAAATGTGAAACTTGTGGATTTGAACTTGCGGCAGATGCTGATTTTTGTCCTGAATGTGGACAGAAAGTCACCCGAAATATTGGGCTGAACCTTGGCAGCAAAAACGTAATAGCCGGGGACGTGTATGGCAATAAAGAAGACATACATGTAAAAGGGGATGCGACTTTTATAAAAAAAGACGACAGCAGTTCAAAAATAAGAACTTGTGCAAGTTGCGGAAGGCACATTGTCCTTTTGGATGGCTTCACCTGTAAAAGGTGCCGGAAATTCGTCTGCATGGACTGTTACAACAAAAAACTCAAGCTCTGTGCGGACTGTGCAGAAGAAGAAAAACTTACAGAGTCAAAAGAAAAGCTTCTGATGACGAATATTGAAACTTTCGTAAAGCGGCAGCTTGTTGATTTTGAATCGAATGAAGGTTTTTCAAATGCGGCGCAGGACTATCTTCAAGAGCAGCTCTCCGCAGTATTCAGAGGCCTAAAAAAGGCTGACCACAATTCTGCCGGCACGGTTTGTGAACAAAGCCAGCCTTGCAACGACATGGATTCTAGTCCATCAGAAGACTTTGAATTGATTCCCCTTGGAACAGAAGAAAATTACGATTGTGAAGATTATTCAGATGAAAACGTAAAAATTGTTCTGCAGAACATAGAGAACCGAATGGTTTTTATTGAGGGCGGCAAGGCAAAGCTTGGAACCGATGTGGAGGATTTTGGAAATCCTATTCACACAGTGAGCATAAAAAATTTTTACCTTTCTCAGGTTACTGTTACGCAAAAACTGTTCCGCTTTATCATGGGCAGTTCAAATTTTTCTTGGCAGAAAACTTTTGGAGACAATCTTCCTATTGAAAGAGTAAGCTATCTTGATGCCGTGGCTTTCTGCAATATTCTCAGCAGACTGGCGGGCCTTGAGCCTGTTTACAGCGTAAGAGGTGAAACAAATCCTTCTGACTGGGAGGGCTTTGAGTTTCCAAAAGAAGAAATTGCTGTTGGCTTTCGTGATGATTTCATAATCGACATCGATGAATACGCGAATGGGTACAGGCTGCCTTCTGTGGACGAAAGTGAATTTGCGCGAAGGGGCGGATTAAAATCTTTGAATTTCAAGTACGCAGGCAGCAATAATCTTGATGAAGTTGCATGGTGCAATGAAAATAGCGGTTGTCAGATTCATGAAGTGGGACAAAAGAAGCCCAATGAACTTGGTCTTTACGACATGATGGGAAATGTTGACGAATTGTGCGACATTGCCTTTTGGGTACAATCCTCCTGTTCTGACTATTGTGATTCAATCTTCAATTTTTCCCAGGCTGTTTGTGGCACTAAAAACGGAATTGCAAGCAGATTTGACCTGACAGGATTCCGCATCGCAAGAAGCGCATTGGAAAAGTAGGCAAAATGAAATACGAAATAAGAATTTTAAAGCAGGGCTTTTTGGGTAAAGACAAAATTGACATTCCTCGGATTATAAAAGGAAGTGATTTGCAGTACGGGCTTTTTGACGATTTTGGCGTTCTTGAAAAAGGCAAATACGAAGAAGGCTTTGCACTCTTTTATCAGACTGAGGATTCTGGCTCTGGAGTATTTTTAAAAAATCAGATAAATGAAAAGACTCATGCAGGCGAAGTCCTTTTAACAGTAAACGAAAGACTTTCTGAATACGAACTTTACAGCAATCACTTTCTTTTTGGAAAATTAATTGATGCCGTAAAAGAACAGTTTTACTGTGTAAAAATTTACGAGAACGACACATTGATTACAGAAGAAGATTTTTGGAACAGCAAGTATTTTGGGAAGGACTATGATAAATACAAAAAAAATTGGGAAGCAGAATTTAAAAGATTTGCAAAAAACACTGACGACGGTTTGGTTCAAGGTCCGCTTTTTCCGCTTTTTCTTGACAAAGACAGCCTAAAAGATTTTACACACTATTCATGTGCAATAGTCAGAAGCGTCAATTTTAATAAAAAATACACAAAACGTGAATTTTTTACCGATTCCCACGGAAAGAAAAAAAGCAGATGGTTTTTGGAGGCAAACACAACTGCGCTCTTGCCTGGAGACAGGAGAACTGTAAAGGACATCTGGAAAACAAGTGCCGTAATGAATCTTGAAGGAAAAGACTTGCCATACAACATGGTAATCGATGAACTTGCAAAAACTGAAAACTTAAGCCGCTACGACAGGCGGCTGGTAGAATATAAAAAACTTTCAGTGGCCATTATAAAGAAAATCGCAAGGTCAGTAGAAAAGAGGCTTTCTTCTGAGCAGTTCCCTGACTTTAACTTCAAGCTTGCGGTAATAGCAGGCATCATGGGGAAAGACCCAAGCTTTAAAGAAAAATATGATGACGACATCCTCGACTACGCAAAAGACAGTCATGACAGCGATAGTGATTATCTTTCAAGTGATGTTGAAAAGTTTTTTAAAGAATTGGTCCTGACAAAAAGCGACCTTGAAAAAGTTACCCACTTGAGCCTTGTCCGGGAAAATGATTTTTTCTTTGAACTAAAGCCAAATTGGAAAGGCGAAGACTCTCTTTTTGACATCGAAAGCTTTAAGGGAATAGACCTTCTTCAAAACCTAAAGACTTACTCTTACGACGGCTTGATTTGCCCTCCTGAATTGATTGAAGAACTGGGTTCTCTTGAAAGAATTTCCGACGGCAGGTAGTAAAAATGAAATGTGAAAACTGTGGATTTGAATTGACTGATACAGCAAAGTTTTGCCCAGAATGTGGTACGAAAGTAGAGAGAAAACCACAATTCAATCTTGGTGAAAAAAATGTAATAGCGGGCGATGTTTACGGAAGCAAAGAGGACATTCACATAAGCGGCAATGCTACTTTTATAGAGGATGGCGACGAAACAAAAAAAGCTGCAACGTGCTCGAACTGCGGAAGACACGTTCTGCTTTTGAACGGCTATACTTGCCGCGAATGTGGAAAATTTGTCTGCAGCGGCTGTTACAGCAAGGCATTTAAAGTCTGTCTGGACTGTGCGAAAAAAATTGAAAAAGCCGAGTCCAAGGCAAGAACCATCATGCTGAATCTTGAATCCTTTATAAAAAATCAGGCTGCAAACTATGAGAGTGAAGAAGATTTTTCTAGCGATGCGAAGGATTTCCTTAAAAAGCAACTTTCAGGGCAAGATGATAAAGCGCCCGCTGAAGAAGAACCTGCCATAATCAAACCGGCAAGCGCGGAGTCTAACAAAGAAGATTTTGAATTGATTCCTCTTGCAAAAGAAGAAAAATTCAACGAAAAAGTCTTTACTGCAGAAAATGCAAAAATCGTCCTGAGAAACATAGAAAAAAGGATGATTCTTGTGGAAGGCGGCAGAATGTATCTTGGAAGCATAGATGAGGAAATGAAAAATCCCCTGCATCTTGCCGATGTAAAAGACTTTTACATTTCACAAATTCCCGTGACACAAAAACTTTTCAAATTCTTTATGGGAACGGTCGTAACAGACAGAACGCCAAGCGTTATTGGAGACAACTTTCCAATTGAAAGCGGACTCAGCTATATTGACGCCTTTGCCTTTTGCAACATTGTCAGCTCACTTGCGGGACTTGAGCCAGTCTACAGCGTAAGGGGAAAAACTGCTCCATACGATTGGGAAGGCTATTCGTTTCCCAATTCAGAAGTTGTGCCTAAAACCTATGAAAATTTTAGAGTCTCCATAAACGAAAGTGCCAACGGCTACAGACTGCCTTATGCCGATGAATACGAATTTGCTTCCCGCGGAGGAATCAAAACAAGAGGCTTTAAATATCCAGGAAGCGACGACATCAATGAAGTTGCATGGTATTTGACCAACAGCGATGAATGCATCCATAAAGTTGCGCTAAAAAAGCCAAATGAACTGGGGCTTTACGATATGCTTGGAAATATCCCTGAACTCTGCAACAACCGCATTGTAAAGGGAATTTCCAGCGGTACATCTATACAGTTGGATGGAAACCGTTTCGATTTTGCCTACCAAAATCATGATTTCAATATGCACGATAGGTACTGGAACTTGGGATTCCGCCTTTCAAGAAATGGAGGCCATGAATGAAATACGAAGTAAAAATTGTAAAGCAGGGCTTTTTTGGACAGGACAAAATAGACATAAAAAAACTTTCAGCGGTGACAGACCTTCCTTTTGGTCTCTTTGACCAGTACGGAGTTCTTGAAAAAAATAAATGCACTGATGATTCTGCTTTTTTCTACAAGGCAGACGGCTACAGCAAGGGCGTATTTTTTAAAAGCGGAATGAACAAAGAAAGCGGAACTGGCGAAGTCCTTTTAACAGTAAACGAACGCTTTGTCTATAAAGAAATAAGTAGCAACTCATGCCTAAAAATCCTCGTTGATGGCGTAATGAGATTTTTCCGCACGGCAGAAATCTCAGAGACCATTGACGGAAAGGATGTTGCCTTGAAAGATTCATCAAAAAAACTTTTCTTTGAAAGCAAAGAATTTGAGAAAATATATGAAGAAGAGTCAAGGAACTTTTATAACTCAACTACAAATGGAATGATAAAAGGGCCTCTTCATCCACTGTTTTTGGACTCCTGTGATTTAACCAACGGCAGAAGCATTTCTACTATTATAAAAAGTGTTGAGCAAGACTGGGATTATGAAAAGCACGAATTTTTTGAATCAGACGATGGAACTAAAAAAGTCCGGTTCATTTTAAGCGAAAAAAAATATGCCATCATGCCTCTGGACGCTAGAACGGTAAGGGATATTTGCGGCAGAACGCCCGTCATTTCTGTTTTGGGCAAGGACCTGCCTTATGATATGGTCATTGACGAAATAGCAAAAATATCAAGGCTTGAAGAATATGACGCAAGGCAGTTCCTTCATGCAAGATTTTCAAATATCCAGCTAAAAAGAATCGCAAAGTCCGTAGAAAAACGCCTTGTTTCTGAACAATTCCCTGACTTCAACTTTAAGCTTGTAGTTATTTCAAGCATCCTGAATAAAAATCCCAGCTTTTTAAGTGAGTATGAAGACATTCTCTATTGGGAGACCAATGGTAAAAAACATGGCTTCATTACCAGGGGCATGAGGGAAGCTTTTATGAATCTGCTTCTAAGCAAAAAAGACCTTGAAAAGGTGACTCATCTTTGCCTTGACCGCAGCAACGAACTTTTCTTTAAAATCCTTCCAGATTGGAACGGAGAAGATTCTGTTTTTGACATCGAAAGCTTAAAGGGAATCGAACTGCTTCCAAATTTAGCAACTTATTCTTATGACGGATTGATTTTCCCGGACTCGCTTTTGGATGAGCTTGAGTCCTTTGAAGAAGCTGATGAAGATACAGACGAAACCGATTACAGCGACGACGAAGACGAAGATGCTGATGAAGAAGACGAAGAAGACGAAGACGATGACGAAGATGAAGATTCTGACGACGAAGGCGAAGACGATGACGAGGCCGAAGACGATGAAGCCGAAGACGATGACGAAGACGAAGATTCTGACGACGAAGGCGAAGATTTTGACGAAGAAGATGAAGAATCAGATTCTGAAAAGTCAAATTCTACGAATTCCTCGTTTGAAAACGCTAAAAGATATCTTGATTTATCGGCTTCAGACGAAGAAAAAGCTTTTGTAAAAGAGATGGTTGTAAAAAACTGCTCAGAATACGATGAAGCCGACAATCTGAAGAACAACAGAATTGGCGTAATACTCCTTTACCTGAACGGGTACTGTATTTCTCAAAATCAGAATCTTGAACTGCGCAAGGATACACTTTTTTGGGTTTTAAAATCTGATTATTTAAAAAATGCTTGGGATGGCTCGAAATTTTTAAACGACGCAATCGAAGCTAATGATGAATACAAGAAGATGTATCACATTTTTGACGAATAAAGCGACTCTGCACTATGGAGAGAAAAGCGAATGAGCATCTTTTTTATTGCGGACACGCATTTCAGCGATGAGCGAATTCTGCGCTACGAAAACCGCCCGTTTGAGAGCGTGGACAAAATGAACAGCGAAATCATAAAAAGGTGGAACGAGCGCGTAAAAGACGACGACTCGGTTTATCTTTTGGGTGATGTGGGCGACGAATCTTTTTTGAAAGACTTGAGCGGAAAAAAGTTCCTTGTGAAAGGCAACCACGACACAAAATCAAACGAACATTACAGGAGCGCGGGATTTTGTGAGGTTTACGACCTGCCCGTGATTTTCCAAGGCTTTTGGCTTCTTTCGCACGAGCCGCTTTATGTGTGTCAGAATATGCCCTACGCCAACATTTTCGGGCACGTTCACGCGAATCCCATCTACAAGGATTTTAGCCCGCAAAGTTTTTGCGTGAGCGTGGAGCGGATAAATTACACGCCAATTTCTTTTGAGGAGATAAAACGCGTTGTTGCGGAGGAGAAAAGTAAATGAAAACAAAGAAAATCATTATCTGCATTCTCACTGCGACAGTTTTTCTTGCGGGGACTGTGCAGGCTCTGGATTATGACGAGCGGAGAATCCTTTTTGGGGAGAATTACGCTCAAATCGAAAAAATCGCGGCTGGTTCTGTTCCAGTTCTGAAAGCGAACCTTGCGGCAGTGAAAAAGAGCGCGGAGACCTTCCACCGTGACTATTCCCAATACGCGCTTGAAGAGCCTGTCTTTTACAGGGAAAAGGCAGGAAGCACGGTGTTCTACCGCGCGATTTTTGGCATACGCGAAGCATCTTTTCCAGCGTTCGCTATTGAGAATCTGCAGCTTTTTTTTATCGAGCGGAATGGAAGGCTCTTCCTCCTGCACGCCTGCTACCTGCACAAAACGGAGACGGGCGACGGAACGGTTCACTCATCCAGACAGGACATCTACGAGAACATCACCGTCGTGAAAAGCGGGGATTCGTTCGACCTGCTGGCGCACACCACGGAAGACCGCATTGATAAATACATCGACCCAGAAGAAGATTCGCGTTGGAAGGAATATTCCGGTTCGGGCAAGGCGACATTCTACCGTCTGGGCGATGTCCTGAAGGCGGCGGATTCCGCGACGGCGGGCGGTAACGCTGTTGCACAAATCAAAGCCAAGCCCTACCGCACGGCGGAATGCGGAAAGACGCTTATCGACAAAGACCGACCGTTCATGTACACCATTCAGAACGCATTCGACGGAGACCGCGCGACGAGCTATGTGGAGGACAGCGAGGACGACTGCATTTCCATCACGGTTACGGAAAAGAACGGAAAAATCAACAGAATCGGCATCGTGAACGGCTACGCTGCGAGCGAGAGTCTGTATGCGGCGAACAACAGAATCAAGACATTCACATTGAACGATGTGGAGCACAATTTTTTCGACATCTTCCCGAACGGCTACGCCTATTTCCCCGCGGGGGGCGAAAAGTCCGTCACGCTCCGCTCCTCTTCGGTGTTCAAAGGAAGTCGCTTCTCCGATACCTGCATCGCTGACATCATCGTGGAGTAGAGGTGGAGCAAAAGAAAAATATGAAAAACTGTTTCTGATTATGCCTGTGTTTGCGGTATAATCTGCCCGATTCTGCCGTTCGCGGTCTACGGCGTTCTGCTTCTTGTGCGGGGGCGGTTTTTCTCAGGAAAATCTCGTTGCCGATGCGTTCATTCTCTGCGCCTTGTTCTTGTCGATTTTTGGAACTTTTTGTTTTATAATCTATTTTATGGAAACTGGCACTGAATTGTTTGAAAGAAAGGTCTTGATTGTTGATGACGAAGAAATCAACCGCGAAATACTTGGAAACATAATCGAATCAAAATACAAAGTCGATTTCGCGAAAGACGGAAAAGAGGCCTTGGAGAAAATAAACGACAGGACTTCCGGCATTTCGCTTGTGCTGCTCGATATCATCATGCCTGAATTTTCCGGTTTTGACGTGCTCGCCCGGATGAAGAAGGAGGGGACTCTTTCCGAAATCCCTGTGATTGTCCTGACTTCTGAAAAAGACTCGGAAATAGAGAGTCTCAGGTTTGGAGCTGCCGACTTCCTCACCAAGCCGTACGACAGTCCCGAGGTCATCCTTGCCCGTGTCCGCCATTCCATAGAGCTTTTCGAGAATTCCAGAATCATCAATGCCACGGAATTCGACAAGCTTACCACCCTATACACCCCGGAATTCTTTTTTGAATATGCATCTCGCTTTGACAAGAGGTTTCCCGAACGAGTCATGGATGCTGTCGCGATAAATTTCACCCGTTCCCATCTTTTGAACGAGTTGAAGGGGAGGGGCTTCGGAGACAAAATCCTTTGCGCCATGGCGGACGGGCTCCGCAGTGTCCTCTTGAAGACGGGTGGCATCGCGGCCCGCAAGGGCGACGACACATTCTTCGCTTATGTGCCCCATGCGGAAGACTATGAAGCCATAATCGAAAGGATGAACGAGAAGCTTTCCCCCCTGTTGAAGGCGTCCGAGACGAGGCTCCGACTTGGTGTCTATACGGACGAGGGGGGAGAGCTTCCCATGATGCTCCGCTTCGACCATGCCCTCCACGCCTGCAACTCCATCCGCAACAAGGCCGGGGAGGAAATCTGCGTTTATGACAGCGGAATGGCGGAGCGGGAAGTCTTGAACGCCCATCTGCTTGAAGATTTCGAGGCCGCGATCGAGCAGAGGCAGTTCAAGGTGAGCTACCAGCCGAAATTCAAAATCACGGACGGAGAACCGATCCTCTGCTCTGCCGAGGCTCTTGTCCGCTGGCTTCATCCGAAGCTGGGCTTCGTGCGTCCTGACCTCTTCATTCCGCTTTTCGAGGAGAACGGCCTTGTCACGAGGCTCGACCGCTATGTATGGGAAGAGTCCGCGAGGCAGATCGCGCGCTGGAAGAGGGAGCTGGGCATGACGATTCCCGTTTCTGTCAATGTCTCCCGCGTAGACATCGCCGCCCCCGACGTGACCGACTTCATCACGAAAATCGTGAGGGACAACGGGCTTGAGCCGAAGGACTACATGCTTGAGATTACGGAGTCCGCCTACACCGAGGATTCCAATCGCATAATCGAAGTGGTGGAAAAACTCCGCTCTCTCGGACTCAAAATCGAGATGGACGACTTCGGTTCCGGCTATTCCTCCCTCAACATGCTCACTTCGATGCCGATAGACGCGCTGAAGATGGACAAGGCCTTCATACGCAACATCAAGCCCGGCAACAAGGAGATGGAGCTTGTCACCCTTGTGCTGAAAATAGCCAGGATTCTTGGAGTTCCTGTGATTGCCGAGGGTGTCGAGATGGAAGACGAGTACAAGCTTTTGAAGGACGCCGGATGCGACATAATTCAGGGCTATTATTTTTCAAAGCCGCTTCCGCCTGAAGAATTCGAAAGGTATAGAGTTTGAAAGAGAATGGGCATGTTCGCTAACTTCGTTATCCGGCATGTCTGATATGGAGCATAGAAATGATGACGATTGAATCCCTGAAAGATGCCGGAGCGAATGTCGAAGAGGGTCTGTCCCGCTGTCTCGGCAAGGAGGATTTTTACCTCAAGATGGTGAGGATGGGGCTTTCTAGCCAGAACTTTGGGCTTTTGGAAGAATCCCTGAAGGAGAAGGATTACGGCAGGGCGTTCGAGCTTTGCCATTCTCTAAAGGGTGTGGTTGGAAATTTGAGCCTTACGCCGCTGTATGATTTGATATGCGCCCTCACGGAAAAACTCCGTTCAGGCGGCGGCGAAGATTGCGTCGAGATTTTCGGACGGATAACGGAAATGCAAAAAAGATATCTTTCCCTCTAGGTGCTGAAATGAAAAAAAGTCCAATACTCGTAGCGAACATTCTCATAGTCGGCTTCATAATGGTCTTTGTTTCCCTTTATGTGCGCAAGCAGCGGATTGACCAGACAAAGGACAACACGGACAACTTTGTGAACCTCACAATCGGGCTGGAGCGCGTCACGACATACTATCTTGAGGCTGAGCAGAGGCTGTGCGATTCCTGGGCGAGGTTCATAACTTCAAACAGGATGGGGCTTGAAGAGGCGGCGGATTACCTGAAGACTGTGCAGGCGATAAAAACCAACTCCGCGCACATAATCATGCTCGACACTTTGGCAGGCCTGTCGAACAGGCCAAGGGCGGATGACATCAACGATTACTCGGTCTCTTATTCTTTGCTGGACATCAGGTCTGCGCTGAAGAGCCTTCCTGATAAAATCACGATGGTGGACGGAATTCCCTCCTATTCAAGCGGCTCCGAGTCCGTGTATGTGACCCGCTCCTACATAAATCCCATGAACGGCATGCAGTCGATAGCTTTTTGTGATTTGGTCTATCTGTATGACGAAAACGGCGAGAAGAAAGAAGCCTTGCTCCTGAGGGTTGTACCGCTGGAGAACATCTCGGAGAAATGGAGTTTCCCCACGGACCGCTACCATGACGCCCAGCTCTCCATGATTGATTCCGACGGAAACTACATCATAAAGGGAAAGTCCTTCATGGATTCAAACTTTTTTGAATTTTACAAGTCGTGCAACAATGGCGATGCCGCTTCTATTGAGCGGCTGAAAGGGGAAATCCGCGAGGGCGGAAGTTTTTCAATGCTGAACTCAAAAGGGGAGAAGTGCCTCATAGTCCATATTCCGGTGAACTCCGCATCAGACTGGTCCATCATCTCGTATATCCCCCTTGCGGAAATCGAAAACAGCAACGTGGACTTTATTTTGATAAGCGCGATAGCGTTCAGCCTTTTGATTCTCCTTGTGACAGACATCGTCGTGGTCATGCGCTTCAACCAGAAGCTTGCGGTGACTGCGCATGCCGCCGAAGCCGCGAACAGGGCGAAAACGGACTTCCTCTCTACGATGTCCCACGACATCCGCACTCCGATGAACGCGATCATCGGACTTACTGCAATCGCGGAAAAAAATGCCGCGGATTCGGATGCGGTCACGGACAACCTCAAAAAAATCCGTCTCGCGAGCAACCATCTTTTGACACTGATAAACGACATCCTCGACATTTCAAAAGTCGAAAGCGGCCGCCTCAACCTTTCCCCTGTAGCATTTTCCGTTGTTGATTTGGCGGAGAATCTTGTCAATATTTCACAGCCGATGGTCAGGCAGAAGAACATAGATTTTAGATTCCGCAGCAAAAGCATCAAGAACGAGTACCTTTATGCCGACCAGCTCCGCATCAACCAGATTTTCATAAACATTCTTTCCAACGCGCTTAAGTATACGCCGGACGGAAACAGCGTATATGTCGACATGTGGGAGCAGGAAAGCCAGAAAGACGGATGCGTCAGGCTTTTGTACAAGGTGGAAGATACAGGAATGGGCATGTCCGCTGAATATATGAAGGAGATGTACAAGCCTTTTTCAAGAGAGACAGACAGCCGCATAAATACAATCCAGGGAACAGGCCTTGGGCTTGCCATCACCAAGAGGATGGTGGATTTGATGGACGGCTCGATTGAATGCATAAGCGAGGAGGGGAAGGGGACGACATTCACCGTGTCGCTCGACATTTGCGTGAGCGACACGGGGGACGACGATATGTCTCTCCCCGCCCTTGATGTTCTTGTCATCGACGATGACGAAGTCCTGCTTGAGACCGCTGGCGACACGCTTGCCTCCCTCGGCGCGAATCCCGATCTTGCGTCTTCCGGCGAGGACGCGCTCGGAAAAATCCGCGCGAAGAAGAGTGGCGGCGAACTCTACGACGTAATCATCCTCGACTGGAGGATGCCAGGAGTGTCGGGGGTCGAGCTTACAAGGAAAATCCGTGAGATTGCGGGGGACGACGTCTCCATAATCCTCGTTTCCGCCTACGACTGGACTCAAATAGAAGACAACGCGAAATTGGCGGGGGTGAGCGGTTTCATAAGCAAGCCTCTTTTCCGCTCTTCCCTGTATAGAAAAATCTCCGAGATTCTCGACCTCGAAAGATACGCACCGGAACAGGAGGAGGACAACTCGGAGCTTGCCGGCATGAACGTCCTTGTCGTCGAAGACATGGACGTGAACTGGGAAATCATACACACCCTCCTTGAAATGTATGGAATAAACAGCGAGCGGGCCGAAAACGGAAAGGTCGCGGTGGAGACGCTCCGCGACATGCAGCCGGCTCGGTTCGATGTCGTCTTCATGGACATCCAGATGCCTGTGATGAACGGACTGGATGCGACAAGGGAAATCAGGCGGCTGGAAAATCCAGATGCCGCGGGAATCCCCATAATAGCGATGACGGCCGACGCTTTTTCCGAGAATGTCGCGGAATGCATTGAAGCCGGAATGAACGGACACATCGCGAAGCCGATAGACATCAAGCACGTTGTGAAGGAGCTAAAGAAAGTGCTTGTGCGGAGGAACGGTTCATGAGGCGGCTGGGCATTCAACGCTCGAAGCCTTTCGACTGGTAGTACGAGCGTTTTTCCTCGTACATCCTCGTGTCGGCCGTTTTGATGAGCTTCTCCATTGCTTTCAAGGCGCACCCATGCTGGAACAAAAGATGATAAACATATTTGAAGCAGAATTGGAGAAAGGAACAGGAATTCCCTATCTATTGATAAAAGGCGAAATAATAAAAGCCGCGCCAGAAGTTGATTCAATCATCGTGGACAACATTCTGAACTGCAAGGCCTACGACCCGCAATGCGAAGTTGTTACGGAAGGTTTTTCATTTGAGATTGCACTTGATTATTCCATTAACAGTGAGCTGATAATCAAAAATCCAAAAAAAGCTATTTTTGATTGCTGGAAAGACGAAATTGAAGCTGGCGAAAAAATTCCAGAATGGTGCATAACCGAATATTATCGTTTTGAAAATGAAAAATTGACTATGATTAAACAAGTAAAACCAAATTTGGAGCAACAATGAAAAAAATATTTTTGACTTTGTACTTTGTCTTTGATTTTCTCATGTCGCTTTTCCCGATTGCGTTCTTTTTGTATCGTGCTTGGGACAACCGAAACACTTTTCTTATTGCAGGCAATTGGAGCATTATGTATTTCTTGGCGCTCTACCTTTTGCTCACTTCAGTTGTTGGGATTGTGCTTTCAAAAAAGAAAAATCTGGACGACGAAAACCTGACCGTTTCAAAAAACTGGCTTTTGCCGATTTACATAGTGAACGTTATCGGTGCTTTTTTCTTGGTGTTTCCGTTTTGCATCGCGTTCGATTATCTTTTCAAAAAGCAGTTTGACGTTTTTGCAGTGGGCTTTTCGATTTTGGTTTGTGAAATTTTGCTCTTGCGCGGTCAGGTGAAATGGCAGCGTGCCGTTTTGTGCGAAAAATCATTGCCGCGCGTTTTGAAATATTTTGTCTGCCTTTCAAACCCGCTCAGAGTGGGCGCTGCAATGCTTTTCCTTTTTGCACTGATTTTGCCGATATGATAATTTTGCCTTTGGAGAAAGAATATGAAAAAACTCACTTTAGCATTGATTTGCACTTTTAACATGCTTTTGCTTGCGGGCTGTGCGACTTTACATTCACCGACTCGGCGGAGTCGTTTTTCAAGAGCGAAAATATGAACTTTCCGCTGAACATCGTTCTTCCAAAAGAAGTTTCAGACGTTGCGCAAGGTCCTGTGGAGCGCTATTTGAGCGAAGAAAAGCAAGCCGACATAAAAAAGTTTTCCCAGCACATAAAAAATACGCTCACATTTGAAAATTGCAAACCGTGGAGCAAAAATGCCGTTGCCTTCGAGATTTGCGACTTCGGGATTTACGCGGAGTCCGACGGCAGAAAATTCTTTTGCATGAGCGTGGACGCGTATTTTGACGGAGCTGAAATTGAAAAGTTTGACAGAAGAGTCCGCGTCGGAAAGCACGATGTTTCGGCTCTGCACAACGTTCTGCTTTTTGATTACGACACTTTAGAAGAAATCGGCTGGGTGTATTAGGGCTTTCCTTACCATAAAGAAAGCTGCAATTCCCAAAAACGGCGTTCCTTGTTTTAAGAAAATGCAGATTTGCAGAAAGCCAGAAATCCTTATTTTAAGGAAAACCACCCTTGCAAAAGTTAACGTTCCTTATTTTGAGGATTTGCGGTTTTCCAAAAAGCCAACGTTCCTTACGATAAGGATTGCCCACTTTTTAAAAAGTCAGAATCCTTACGATGAGGAAAGACGGTCTTTGCGGTGGTTGAGGATGTTGAAAACATCTGTCAGCCTGTTTTAGCACGACAAACGGAGGAAAAATGAGCATTTCTGAGATTCAAGGCAGAATCAAAAAAACAGCCGTCCTGCTTTATGGCGGAATTTCCGAGTACAAAGCATATATCTGCTCTTCCAGCATCATGCACGGAACAGGTGACTGTGAAGACGGTTCGGAAATCGCTGAGGACAAAGAAATCGACTGCTTCGCACTTTATTTTTCGGATTTGAGGGACAAAAACGTCATTTGCGCGCTCGGCGGTGAATATGAGAGAATTGAGGACGCGATTAGAGCCGTTGAAAACTATGAAGGATTCTTAAAATGGGAAACACTTTTATAAAATTTGCACTTTTTCTTTTTCTATTGACTCTTTTTAGCTGCAAGAATACGCAAAAAGAAAGCGTCAAAGCCGTCATCAGCGAATGTCGCGATGAAAAATCGTATCCGCTCGGCACGGACGACATTTCAGAACTCTCTGGAATGAGAGTTCAAGTTGAAAATGGGGCAGGGCTTTTGCTTTATATTTTTGATTGTGAGAACGGCGGTCTTAAAGTTGACAGGTATCTTTGCGGGAGCGGGGTTGCGATTGCAGGGAAAAAAACTTTTTTCTGCCAGACGGACGGCAATACGCTCAACATAAACGCTGACGAAAAACTCGTTTTGTCTGATGGCAGGCTTCACTATTTTTTCAAAGACGAGGAATTTAGAATAATTTCTGTTTATTCTTCGTTTATGGAATCCCAGATTTATCTGTTCGACGAGATTTCGGAGGAGAAATGAAGAACGCCGTCAGGGAAAGAGTATTGTCACCCTGAACTCGTTTCGGAATCCATGCTTCGGCTTCGCTCAGCAAACATAGATGCTGAACAGAGTTCGGCGCGACAAACGGAGGAAAAAATGTATGTGAAACTCATTCAGCCAAAAATGCTGCGACGACCGATGGACACTGACTTAAAAGCCAGAATGGCACCGCCTTTGGGGCTTCTTACAATCGTCAATATTCTAAAAGACAATCACAAAGTTGTTCTTGAAAATGAAAATATCGAAAAAATCAATTTTGACGACAAGCCTGATTTGGTCGGCATTTCGGTTATGGTTGATGTTCTGAACCGTTGGGATGCCGCGGTTTCAATAAATGTCGCGAACGACGGCGAGCTTTTGGATTTGATGAAAGAAGCTGGCTGCAAAAGTCTTTTCATCGGTTTTGAGAGCATAAATCCTTCGTCCATTTCAAACGTGCATAAAGTTCAGAACAACATCAAAAACTATGAGAACGCGATTTCCGAAATGTCTACAGCCTCAAAAATATTTTGAAGCGGCTTCCAGACTGCAAGGAGCAAAGGGCCGCTTATCTTACCTTCAACTTGTTTTATCGTAAATACGGAAAATTCACTGATTTTTTGTGTAAAATAATCTCATACAAACTCGTCGGCAAAATTGCGCAGCTGGCAGGAAGATATTTATAGCGGTTACAGATAAAAACGGAGGAGAAATGAGCTTAAACCACGAATTTGTAATTGTTGGTGATTTGAATAAATCGAACTGGACTAATCTGACATCGGATTTTTTTGAAAACAAGGATACATTTGAGTATGTTTCCGTTCACGACGATTATATTTCATACTTTGCGGATTTTATAAGATTTTTCACGATGCACAATCCGTGCAAAAACGAAGATGTAGAAGGCTTGTGCTATTATGGCGTTACAAAAATTCCTAATGAAAAATTGAGCGATGTTGTTAAATTCCTTGAACATCTTTTGGGAATTTTCACATTTGCACCTGATGAAATTCATCTAAAAGGGGAGTACATTACTGAATATTCAGAAACGCCAAATGCCGCAGGGTATTATGAAGACGGACATTACGAGATTCTAAAAATCAGAAAAGAAAAAATGCTGAAAAAATTGCAATCTCTCATTAACTTGTTCACAAAAGCAAAGGTTGAAGACAAGTGCATAATGCACTGCGGAATTTAACTAAGAATCCGCGTTAGCGATGAATAAATCCGTTTTTTGCGGGTGAAAAACAAATGATATACGATTTTGATTTGATAAAAAGTTTTTTGAGCGATTATGACTTAGAAATTGAGGAAGATGACGGAATGCTTTCTGTCAGGCTTTTTGACGACGTGCGCATGTATGTGTTCAACTGTCCCTCGGAGAATGACAACCGAATCACTTTTAGCGGTGCCTGGCATTGCCATGATGGTTTTTATTTTGACAACAAGGACGGCTTTTACATAGAGTTTTCGTATCTTGATTTTCTTGAAGAGTTGGTTTCCGGGAACATCATTTTCTGCCTGCAATACATCGACGGCGAGCTGAAAGACATTTATCCGTACCACATAAAATATTTTGACGAGGAAGCATTGAAATATATGGGCGAAAACGAGGAACTTCGTCTGCGAAGATTTTTTGCCAAGAAGGTGAAAAACAAATGAAGCTTACACCTGATTTGAAAAAAGAATTTATTGCTTCTCTGCAAAGACTAGCCGAATCAATCAATGTTGTAATTGCTTCGGATTATTACGATTACAATCAGCTTTCTGAAATTCATCGCACATATATTGAATATTGCAAAGCTTTTATGCAAATTGATGAGTTTTCAGAAATTACGCTCAATACTGAAATAAAGTTCCCGAAATTACTTTTTAAGTCAAATTGGGCGGGGAATCCAACTTTAAAAGAATACTTGCTTTTTGGAAAATATACCCAAAGAAACTATTGGTTTGAAGGAAAATGTAAAATCATGCTGAATGAAATTAGTGAAAATTTGGAATTGATAGGATTTTGCCTAAGGAACGAAAATCTTAGCGATGGGAATGAGGTCTTAAAGATTTTGCAGGAAAAAATAATCAATCAATTGAATACAAAACGGAAAAAGAAATTTTTCTTCTTTTAAAGCCTTGCGGTGAATAATTGTCTAATCACCGCAAAAAATGCGGTGAATAAATTGCTAATCTCCGCATAATTTTTTAGAATGCGACTATGTATATCTACGAGTACGAAAATTGGCAGCATTTTACTTATGATTCTCAAAAAATCTCCGGGCTTTTGGAATGTTGCCATATTTCACAGGGAAAGCTGCTTTCAAAAATGGAAGCATTGGGGCTTTCTCAAAAAGAAGACAAAATTCTTGAAAGTATTTCCGCTGATGTCATAAAATCCAGCGAAATAGAAGGATTCCTTCTCAATAACGAACAGGTCCGCTCTTCAATTGCCCGCCGCTTGGGGCTTAAAAAGCAAATCGCAGTCAACACGGACAGAAATGTTGATGCAGTTGTAGAAATGATGCTCGATGCCACGCAGAATTACCAAAATCCTCTTACAAAAGAGCGTCTTTTTGCCTGGCACGCCTGCCTATTTCCGACTGGCTACAGCGGAATGAATAAAATCGAGGTGGCGCAGTATCGGTCGGGAGCGATGCAGGTTGTTTCAGGCGCAATCGGAATGGAAAAAGTTCATTATGAAGCCCCGGCTGCCGAAAAAATCCCAAAAGAAATGCAGGTTTTCTTGAACTGGCTCAACGAGAAGTCAAAATCAGGGGATTCGCTTGTAAACGTGGCGATTGCTCATTTGTGGTTCGTTACGCTTCACCCGTTTGAAGACGGAAACGGCCGGATCGCGCGAACGATTTCGGACATGATGCTTTGCCGGAGCGACCGAACGAATCTTCGTTTTTACAGCATGTCGAATCAGATTTCGCTCGACAAAAAAAATTACTACGATGTTCTGGAACGCACCCAGCACGGCTCGCCCGACATTACAGAGTGGCTTGTCTGGTTTTTGGAGTGTCTGCAAAAAGCCCTTGATGAAAGCTGCATAGAGACGGAAAATGTCCTCAAAAAATACTCGTTCCGCAATAGGCTTTGCGGTGTTCAGCTCAACCCGCGTCAGACTCTCATGCTCGAAAAACTCACCGACGGAAACTGGTTCGGTGTTCTCAATTCATCAAAGTGGGCAAAAATCGCAAAATGTTCCTCTGACACCGCCCTTCGCGACATCGCGGATTTGATAGAAAAAGGCGTGCTCGAAAAAGAGCCGACCGCCGGCGGAAGAAGCACGAACTATCGGTTGCGGGAAGAAGCGGAAAAATGAAAAATCTTTACGATTCAATTACAGGACACTTTCCTGAATTCGACTTTGAAAAACGAGATTTTGCTTGGGCGGATTTCTTTACCGCAGGTGATGAGGAAGTTGAAAACTGGATTAAGTGGAATCTTGATAATTATCAGAAATACGGATTTGGACTTTGGGCAGTCTGCCTAAAAGAAAGCAACGGAATGAAGTTTGCAAAAGCCTTTACAAAAACAGTTATGGGAAAGCTTGTGGAAGACGAAGTGCTTTATATGAAGGATTTGTGAGGAAAAATATGGGAATAATAATTTTTGTTTTTTTAACCTGCTGTTTGGAAATATTTTTTATCTATAAAGATGCTTTAAGTCTTTATGAATTCAAGAAATTGCATCCAACGATAAATGAAATGCCGCCAATTGCGGACGCTTTGTGGGAATACGAATCATGGTGTATGATGTCTCCGCCTGATAAAGTTCGCTTGCAAAACAAATTTTCAAGGCGCACCCATGCTGGAACAAAAGATGATAAACATATTTGAAGCAGAATTGGAAAAAGGAACAGGAATTCCCTATCTATTGATAAAAGACGAAATAATAAAAGCCTCGCCAGAAGTTGATTCAATCATCGTGGACAACATTCTGAACTGCAAGGCCTACGAATCACAATGCGAAGGGCTGCGGGCTGAGTATATGTACTCGATAGTGAAAAACTATCACAACAAAGAAGCGGTCTTCAAAAAAGTTCTGCATTTTTTTGAAAAAATGACCGGCACCGATTGGGGCGAGCAGCAGACTTTCAGTTTTGTGTGCATCTTGGCGCAGGAAAAAATCGTTTTCAAAAAAATCATCGTTGACAAAATCCGCTGGTACATTGAAAATGGAAAAGACGATTTGTATACGATTTACGATTTTGCGGAAAAAGAAGGACTTGAATCGGCCGAATTTGTCGCGCGGGAACTTGGAAAACTCCTTGAAAAAAATCCGAATCACAATTTGGCTTGTTATGACGGTTTTTTCAGCGATTTTCACAACAAAGAAGAAGTCCGCTCTTTTTTGCAGAAAAGCGATGACAATCATATAAAGCTTTATCTGCAGAACATTGAGGAACCCCGCGCTTTCAAGCCTTATAAAAGAAAATCTGCCGAAGAAATAATCGAAAATTTTTACAAGAAAAACAAATGGTATTATCTGATTCATTCCTGGCTCAAAAAAGCTGATGAAGATGAACTGAGGAAAATCGCAGAATACGCTTTCCAATCTGAAAATGAGGAAATTAAATACAGGCTCATTTCAGCATTCGATGAAGTAAAAATTCCCGTTGATTACGAAATCCTCAAAAGCGAATATCTGAAAGTCGAAAATCAAGATTTCAAAATCCAGATTTTGCAGGCGATGCTCCTTTTTGGAAAAAGCGAAGTCAAGGAATTGGTTTTTGATTTGGATTTTCGCAATTCCGATGTGCAGGAATTGTATATAAAAGCTCTTTGTATTTTTTATGATAAAAATGAAAATGGAATTTTGCTGGATAAAATAGACTGCCTTGATGTTTATAGCTGCCATGATATTCTTCAATTTTTGATTGACAATGAAAATCTCAAAAATGATTTGGAATTCTATAAGAAAATTTTGAACAGGCTTTATCAAAAAAACAAATGCTCTCTGTGCAGAAAAGATATTTTTGACAGAATGGCAGAAAACGGCATTCTGGACAAAACCGTCTGCGAAGAAGCGATGTACGACTGCAACAAGAACATCGCAGAAAAAGCGAAAGAAATTTTCAGATTTATGGCTGAAGATTTCAGGAGATGAAACAATCTTTCCGATTCTGTCTTTGGTAATCTCGCCCTTTCCGTGGCATGGACTGTGGAAGTATCGCTTCCGTGACAAAATCGCTTCCGTGACAAAATCACATAATTTTTTTCCTGAGTGTGCTAAAATTGAGAGAAGCTTGTGAATTTGAAAGAACGCTCATGTTCCGCTAATCGTTTTTTCAAGTCCGCCGGTCAAGCGTCTGTTAAGATTCAATCAAGTGTTGATTATTTTTCCAAGGAGTAAAAAATGAAGAAACTTTTCGCAATCGTCACGTTCATCGCCCTTGCGGCCGCGACTTTCGCCCAGAAGGCAGGAGACAAGGTGTCGTTCAGTTCCAAGGACATGGCTGGAAACGCCGTCACAAGCGACATCTTCGCCAAGAACAAACTGACGATGGTGAACATCTGGGGAACGTTCTGTCCTCCGTGCATCCGGGAGATGCCAGACCTCGCCAAACTCAACAGCGCGAACAAGTCCAATGGCGTTGAGGTCATCGGAATCCCGATCGACATCGTCGATAGAAAGGGAAACGTCGTCCCATACACGAAAGCTGACGGAGACGCGATAATAAAGCAGACTGGAGCCGACTACACGCATGTCGTCCCGACGAAAGCGATGATGGACGGATTCCTCAAGAACGTCCAGGTTGTTCCCGCGACAATTTTCGTCGACAAGAACGGAAAAATCGTCGGACAGGTGTATCTTGGAGCGAGAAGCCAGAAAGACTGGCAGAAGATAATCGACAGCCTCCTTTCAAAGCAGAAGTAGGACCATGCTCTTGAAGGAAAAGTTGAAGGATATGTTGAAAGATAATTGGAAGTCGTTCGTGTCGCTTTTTGTTGGTGCCGTCCTTGTGGTCCTCGGCATTTTCCGGGGGGAGGTCATGGTCGTCCTCGGAAAAGCCACGCGAATCTGCATGGAATGCATCGGAATCGGTTGAGGTGGGCGGCATGAGAAAAAACTTGAAGTCCCATTCAAAAATCCGTCTCGTCGTTCAGGCGTGTTTCGCGGCCCTCTCGAACGGCTATGCAAAGGGATTCGCACAAGGCCACATCTTCGACGGCTCTTCAAAAGCCTTCTGCGTTCCCGGAATGAACTGCTATTCATGTCCTGGTGCGCTCGCGGCCTGCCCGATAGGCTCCTTGCAGGCGACTCTGAACGCACGACAGTACAGCGTTTCGATGTATGTGGTTGGCCTTCTCGTCGTCTTCGGCAGTTTCCTCGGCCGCTTCGTCTGCGGCTTTTTGTGCCCGTTCGGCCTCGTGCAGGATTTGCTCTTCAAAATCCCGTTCGTCAAGAAAATCCGAAAGCTTCCGGGAGAGAAATTCCTACGCTACTTGCGCTTCGTTTTCCTCGGCGTTTTCGTCCTGCTCCTGCCGGCTTTCGTCGCCGACTTTACAGGGCTTGGCGAGCCGTGGTTCTGCAAATTCGTCTGCCCGGTGGGGACGCTGGAAGGCGGCGTTCCCCTCGTGCTCTTGAACAGCGCGATGCGGGGGGCTGCCGGATTCCTGTTCAGGTGGAAAATCTCAATCCTTCTCGCCACTCTTTTTTCTTCTATTATAATATACCGTCCTTTCTGCCGGTATGTGTGTCCGCTCGGAGCCGTTTACGGAATGTTCAACAAAATTTCGTTCTACCGCTTCAAAATCGATTCCGAAAAATGCACGGGATGCGGAGCCTGCCAAAAAGCCTGCAAGCTCGACATCCCGTTTTATGAAAAGCCGAACAGCGCCGATTGCATCCGCTGCGGAGACTGCAAAGCCGTCTGCCCACACGGAGCGATATCGTGCGCTTTTTCAAAAAAATGACAGGCGGAACTCTATTTCCTCAGCTTGAAGTCCTCCCCTTCGTAGACGCGGACGGGGTTTCCGCGGACGAGCCGTTTCCCTGCCAGCCATGCGTCTCCCCGCTGCTCCCTCACCCTGCGCTCGTCTTCCGCTTCGAGGATTCTCCCAAGCTTTTCGAGGGCCTTCCGCCTGTTCTGCGCCTGGCTCCTTTCCTCGGTGCACGTCACGACGGTTCCGCTTTCTTCGTGGACGAGGCGCACGCCTGTCTCGACTTTGTTCACGTTCTGCCCTCCGTTTCCGCCAGAGCGGAAGAACTGCCAGGAGATTTTTCCGTCCTTTTTGACATCCTCCCTACCGCGTAGGACGGAAAAGTCGACGAACCAGTTCTTTCTCTTGTGTGCGGGCCGCAGAGGGCTTCGGCTCTTCCATTCGACAGTCCCCTGCAGAAACGATAAATCCGCGTCCGTGTCGAACACGATTGACGAGAATCCCGAACAGTGATTGCATCCGTTTTTCGAGATTATTTTGAAGGAAGAATCCGCGTTCTCTTTCTTTAGCGACTCGAACAAAAGTCCCACCGCAATCTCGCATTCGCAAGGGCCTTGTCCGCTGCTTATCTGGCATCTCATTCTTCGCCTCCCGCCTTGAAGTTGTAGACCGGCTTGATGATTTTCTCCACAGTGACGGTCTCCTCCACGGCCTTCCTTATGTCCTCCAGCGTCCTGTATGCGAACGGAGCTTCGTCGAGCGTTCCCTGCGAGATGCAGGAACAGTAGATTCCCTTCATCTGCGCCTTGAACGAGCTTACCGTGAAGTTCTTCCTCACGTCCTCCCTTTTCATCACGCGCCCTGAACCGTGCGGAGCGGAATAGTTCCATTCCCTGTTTCCCTTTCCGGTTCCGAGAATCACGCCGTCCCTCATGTTTATCGGGATTACGACGCTCTCTCCCTTTTTCGCGCTCGTTGCCCCCTTCCTGAGGATTGGAGCGGGCGACTCCTCGTTTGAAAAGTCGATGTAGTTGTGGACGCAGCTGTAAGGCGTTTCAGTCTTCCAGCCCATGCCTTTTGCGATTTCGTCTATCATGGCGAGCCTGTTGAGGACCGCGAATTCTTGGGCGAGCCGTATGTCGTGCAGGTAGTCCTCCATGAGTGAGCCTTCGATGTACGTCAGCTCGTACGGAACTTCGATGTTCCGCTTCCTCAGCTCCTTCCGCCCGGTGTCCAGATAGAAGTCCGTGATTTCCTTTCCGAGCCGCCTGCTCCCCGAATGGACGACGATGTAGAATTCCTTGTCGTCGTCCCTGTCGATTTCGATGAAGTGGTTTCCAGAGCCGAGCGTGCCGAGCCCAAGTTCCACCGCGTCCTTCTGCAGGTGGCGGCGGCAGGCGATGCTGTCGAAGTCGAATTGTGAACTGAATCGGTGTGGAATTTTCCTTGTCTGGAAGCCAGACGGAATGCGGTTGTTGATTACCGAGTCGAGCTGCTTGAATTCCATTCCCCTGTGCTTTTTGATTTTCGCGACCGTCATTCCGCAGCCGATGTCGATTCCCACGAGGTTCGGAAGAATCCTGTTTCCGACCGTCATGGAAAGCCCTATCGGTGCGACGAACCCCGGATGCACGTCCGGCATCACCCTGATTGTGGAGCCTTTTGCGGCCTCGTTGTCGCAGATGTTCTTTATCTGCGTGAAAGCGTAGTCTTCGATTGTGTCGCTGTATACGACAGCGGACGCATTTTTCCCATTGATGGTGATTCCCATAAAAAATCCTTTTGCTTTTTTATTGAAGAGATTTTGGAATCCGTCGGCGAGAAAAAATTTGAGCTGTCCGTGAAAAAAAAGGCGGATGTGCCCTAGATGCGCGCCGACAAGAATCCCTCGTTTGTGATTGTCGAAGTTGTTGAAGTAGTGTTTTTCATTGTCGGCCTCCTTGTTGAATTGAATTTGATTGTGCTGGAGATTATATATTCAACGGCGGGGGAGTGTAAAGGGGAAAAACGGCAGAAAAAAATAGAACTCTATACACGCGGGGGCAATCGTGATTGAAAATCACCATACAAATTGAGCAAAAACACGGCGTGTTTTAAAAAATTCTCCGTACGTTTTCGGATAAAACTCGGCGTGAATTTTTATATTATAATCCCCATACCTTTAAGAAATTCTTCCCCAACAGCCCATAGCGCCTGTCTTTTTAAGTTAGCTACAAGAATTTGGTCGCCTGCTGAATCTATTTGAATACTGGAATTAGTAGCAGCCGCTGTTGCGTTCATAAGCGTACAGTAATCTTCATGTTCAAAATTGAATTTTTTGTAAATTTCTAGGGCTTTTGTCCTGTCTAAAAGCCCCATTTGTTGGTATTCTCGAATTATGGAAATGTGCTCAGCAATTGATTTTGTCTTTTCAACAGTTTGAAATGAATTCTGCATGGATACAGTTTATATGGAATATGTGGTAGTTTCAATAAGCGAGTTTCCATTCTAATAGGGTACAAAAAGTTTTCTGCACAAAAACGCAATAATATGATATAATATAATTTGAGGTTTATATGCAAAAAGTGTATTCAATGGATGATTTAGATATAGACTCAATACCAATTGATCCATTTTGGAATGTTGGGGATGAACAGGAGTTAAAAATACATAGAATACATGCATATCCTGCAAAATTTCCTGCATTTATTACAACAAAAGCCCTTGCCTATGTTCGAAAATACAATTTTTTTCCCAATAAAATAGGGGATATCTTTTGTGGTTGTGGAACAACAGCTTGTGAAGCTCGAAGAAATAACATAGATTTTTGGGGTTGTGATATTAATCCTGTTGCAACTTTAATTGCCGAAGTAAAGAGTCATTCTTTTCAAAAAGGACGACTTGAAAAATATTATAATGAAATAATTGATGTTTACTCTTCTCTAAACACTTTTCCGTCATTTGAGCACGCAAATTCTCGCTTGCAATATTGGTATACAGAAACTCAATATAATGATCTTTCAAAATTGAAAGAAGCAATTTTAACTGCAATTCCAAATAAAAATTCTATGTACCAAAAGTTTTTTTTATGTGCATTTTCAAACATCTTAAAACCGGCTTCAAAATGGCTTACTAAATCTATAAAACCACAGGTAGATCCAAATAAATCTTTTGTATCTGTAATGACTCTGTTTAATAAACAGTACAATTTTATGATAAAGGCTTATGAGGAAAATAATGTTCATGAAGAACCTGATATTACTATAAAAACTGCTAATTTCCTTGAAGAAAATAATGATTCAAAGAATCTAGATATGATTATAACAAGCCCACCGTATGTTACATCTTATGAATATGCAGACTTGCATCAGCTTTCAACTTTATGGCTCGGATATACTTCAGATTATCGTGAATTCAGAAAAGGAACTATAGGGAGTGATTTTTGTCATGAAGATATTGAAAACGAGATAATGCAGTTAAACTCATCAGGTGCAGAAATTGTTACCAAAATGAAAGATGTTGATAAAGCAAAGGCGAAATCAGTTGCAAAATATTATCTTGATATGCAAGCAGTAGCACAAAAAAGCTACGACATATTGAATGAAAGAGGATATGCATTGTTTGTCATAGGCAATACAGAATATAAATCTGTTCGCATAGACAATGCCTTACATCTGTCTCAATCGCTTCTGGAAGCAGGTTTTTCTGAGTTGCAGATAACAAAAAGAAAAATAAGTAATAAAATATTGACTCCTTATCGCGATGCCAATGGAAAATTTTCTTCGGACGCTTCAGGAAGAAAAATTTATAGTGAAGAATTTATTGTTATAGGAAAAAAATAATGCAGGAAAACTTGAAGATTCGGCCTTATGCCCGTTTATTAACTATGCTTGGTGACCAGCTCATAAAAGATGAACGTATTGCCCTTATAGAGCTCATAAAGAATAGTTATGATGCTGATGCAAGTTGGGTGAAAGTAACATTTGAAAATTTTGGAGAGAATTACGAAGTTTTGCCTGAATCAAAAATCATCATTATGGATGATGGTGAAGGAATGACAAAAGATATTTTGTCAACAAAATTTCTTAATCCTGCTACGCCTGGAAAAAAACTCCAAAAACAGAAAGATGATAAAACAAAGAAAGGTCGTATCATTCAAGGCGAGAAAGGAATCGGTCGTTTTGCAATGCTTAAATTAGGGCGAAAAATAGATGTCTTTTCTAAAACTTTAAGAGATTCTTTTGAACATGTTCTTCGTTATGATTTTTCAAATTATGATGAAGATTTTTTATCATTGCAAAATAAAGAAAAAAAATTAAAAGAAAGAAAAGATGAAAAAACTGAGCCATTTTTTCTTGATGAATTAGATGTAGTTTTAGAAGAACGAACCCCTCAAATAATTGTAGAAAAAGATATTATTCTTGGAATAAAAAAATATAAGCAACCTGCAAAAGGTACAGTAATTGAGATTTCTGATTTACATGAAGGATGGACAGAAGATAAAGTCAAGAAAGTTGCAAATGACATTATGAAACTTCAATCTGTCTTTGATGAGATTACAAATAAAAATAGTGATGTCAAAAATGATCCTAATGCTTTTTTTGTTTATCTTTATAAAGACAAAGACTACAAGAATTATACAGAAAATTATATAGAAAATCTTTCATTTCTTATTGAAAACAGAGCTGTGTTAAAAATTGATGATGGCTTTTTCAATGCAAAAGAATTGTCTTATACTTTTAAACTTAATGGAACCCCCCAGAAACTTTTATTGTCAGCTCCAGAATTAAGAGGACTTAAAATTTTTAGGGACTATTTTGATACAGTCTTGAATCCTAGTTTATTTGAAGAACGGAAAATTGAATGCGGTTCTTTTTATTTTTCATTTTATGTATTTGATTTTACTCCAAAAGCTCCAAGTAAGTTTCGATTAGATGATTATGACAAAGAAACAATTCGTCCTCATAGAATTTATCTTTATCGAGACGGAATCCGAGTTTATCCGTATGGGGATCCAGAAGATGATTGGTTACAAATCGATACCTTCAGAGGTACTATAAGTGCTGGGGATTTTCTTAGCAATGATCAGGTTATAGGTGTTGTAAAGATTTCACATAAAGAGAATCCTAGACTCAAAGATAAAACAAATCGAGAAGGCCTTATTGATGATGGTTATGCGACAACAGATTTTATAAAATTGCTACAAGTTTTTTTAAGATACATAAGGCATAAACCGTATAAACAATATCAGATAGATAATAAAAGACGGGAGACTCAAAAACAGATTGCTGAAAAACAGATAATATCAAATTTTGAGATTTTACGTGATATTGTAAAAGACAATAAAGATGCAACTGAAAAACTCAATGAAATTGAAAAGGATTATAAAGCAGAAAAACAGTTCTTAGTCCGAAGAGCAGAAACTACAGAAAACCTAGCAGGTGTTGGCCTTTCGGTTGAAACCGCATCGCATGACATTATGAGAATGATGGGGCTTGTTCTTACAAATATAGACAACCTCATTAGTGAAATAATGTCTGTTAACGAAATAGATAAAGAAACATTGTTAAATGAATTAAATTCAATGCGTGGCAGTTTGGGTTTTGTTCATGCACAACTAAAAGATATTCAGTTGTTGTTTACTTCAAGTAAACAAAGACGAAGAAATATTAATGTGAAAGAGATTTTGGATAGGGTTTCAAAAATTTATAAAAATACTGCTAAAAAGGCTAATGTAAGTATTGAAGTAGAAGAAATTCCTGGAAGCCCATTAGTTGCAAAAACAACAGATGCGGTTCTGCTTCAAGTATTATTGAACCTATTTGATAATTCTATCTATTGGCTCGGAACTATTGATGTAGAAAATAAAAAAATATTGATAACTCTTGATGGAGAAAATTGCAAGTTAATTTTCTCTGACAATGGTCCTGGTGTAAAAGACTCTGATTTGCCTTATATTTTTGAATCATTTTATTCAGGAAAGGGCGAAGAAGGTCGTGGATTAGGTTTGTATATAGCTCGACAACTTCTTGAGCGAAATGATTATTCTATAGATTATGCAGATTTGTCCTCTGATAAAAAACTCTCAGGCGCAAATTTTGTTGTCAGCTTTGTTTCGGAGGGGAAATAAACATTCATGGATATGAAAAAGCTTTTTAAGGGAATCGCAGTTGTTATAGATGATGAAATAAGAGATTCAGATTCATCAATATATAACATTTTAAATCAACTAAAAACTGAATCAATTCCATATGTCGAATATGATAGTTTACCTGATGAAAGAATAATTGAAAATTTACATAATGTTTCTTTTGTTTTATTGGACTGGAAGCTAAATAACTCGTTGTCTAAAGATGAAATTTCTGAGGGAATAAAGTTACCAAATGAACTTAGCCAGACAAATGAAGGGAGTAATATTGAGTTTTTAAAAAAAATACAAGAAAACTGTTTTTGTCCTATTTTTATTTTTACTGATGAGAATATAGATGACATAATTTTGAAACTCAAAAGAGAAAGATTGTATAGAAATAATTCTTGCAATGCTATTCTTATCAAATCAAAGTCTGAATTTAAAGAGTCTGGTACTTTATTTTCAAATCTGGAACGCTGGTTAAAAGAAACTGCTCCAATCTATTTATTAAAAGAATGGGATTGTTCATATCAAAAATCAAAATCAAGCTTATTTATTGATTTTCAAAAAAGAAGTGCTGATTGGGTTAAAATACTTTGGCAAACATACAAAGGCGATAATGTAAACCCTTGTGTGGAATTAGAAAGTTTCATTTCTCGTAGTATAATTACTCAGATGATGCCTTTGGAATTGGACAATTCCATCTTTGTAAATTCAAGTTCGGATATAGACAGAACGGAGTTGGTTTCTTGTTTGGAACGGCAGTGTTATGTGCAAAATAATTTTTTAGATTCAACCATGCCTGAAACTGGTGATATTTTTGAAATAAGTAATGATTTTTATGTGAATATTCGTCCAAGCTGTGATTTAATTTCACGAGATGGGACTCCATTAGATGATATAGACTTATATCTTCTAAAAGCTGAAAAGATAAAAAAATTGCAATCCATAAAAGAGTATTTTAATGACAAATATGGTCATTTTGAAGAAAACGATACCTATTATCTTGTTTATCCAATTTGTAGTGGATATTTATTAAAACTTAAATTTAGGGAGCTTCGGCAAGAAAAATGGCGGAATATTAAATCTAGTAGAAATGGTAGATTGCTTCCACCATATATAACAAAACTGCAAATGAAGTATTCTGCATATCTTCAACGCCAAGGATTTCCAAAGATTCCTAACGAATTATTTGGTCTAGAAGCCGAACCGAGTGAAGAAAATAATTAGTTTGTTTTTTTTGTGTCATTCTTTGACACTCTAAACATTTATAATAAACCTAACTATAGGAGAAATTTAACCATGAATAACCTGCAAGAATCATTTGAAAGAGCGTTGGAAGATTTCTATACAGTAGATTGGTCAGAAACGGATGGAAGCGATGTAAAGCAGATTCTTGAAACATATTTTGAAAATATTCCTAACAACAGAAGTGCAATTCAAAAGTTGTTTGATGATTGCGCAAAGATAAATAAGTATCAAAAAATGATTGCTTCAAAAATGCTTGAAGCGTGCTAGAGGGAAGATTAAAATTATGGTTGGGTTGGTGAAGTAAGATGTCTGAAAAACTGAATTGTATAGATTTATTCTGTGGTTGTGGTGGACTTAGTGAGGGGTTCAGACAGGCTGGTTTTAATATAGTGGGTGGAATTGATTTCAATGAGCGAGCGATAGAAACTTATAATCATAATTTTAAAGGTGCAAAAGGAATTTGTTGTGACCTTTTGAAAATGGATAGAGATAAAATTATCGAAGAATTTGGCGATTTGAAAAAAATTGATGTAATTATAGGCGGTCCACCATGTCAGGGATTTTCATCTGCAAATAGATGGCAAAAAGAAGCCGCTGACCCTAGAAATAAATTATTTTTTGAGTTTGTTAAATTTGTAGATTTAGCACAACCTAAAGCTGTTCTTATTGAAAATGTACGTGGTATTGTTACCAGAGATAATGGGTATGCAAAACAAAGAATTGAAGAAATTTTCCATGAACGAGGATATTTTATTACAAATCGAATTTTGGATGCCTCGGAATATGGTGTTCCACAAAAACGTTTAAGAAATTTCTTTGTTGCAGTAAAAGATGGAGAATTTAATTTTGATGATATAAAAAAATCTGATAAACGTTACACAGTAAAGGATGCTATTGGAGAATTATATAATCTTGAAAAAAATACTGCGGAACGAAAGGTAATACCAACACCACCACAAAATGATTATACTCGTTATTTAAGAAGGGCGGATAGTCTTCTTGTAAATGATGAAATTAGATATCCAGCTGAAAAAGTACAGGAAAGAATCTCTTATGTACCACAAGGGGGAAATTGGCAAAATGTACCAGAACATTTATGGCCATCACAAAGAAATAATCGGCATTCTTCAGCTTACAAGCGATTGGATGAAAATGAAGTTTCAGTAACAATTGATACTGGAAACAATCACAGTAATTACTTTCATCCGCTTTATAACAGATTGCCAACAATTAGAGAAGCCGCAAGATTGCAATCATTTCCTGATCAATTTGAGTTTATTGGAAGCCGTTCTGATCAATATCGACAAGTTGGAAATGCTGTACCGCCACTTTTAGCAAAAGCAATAGCTTTAGAAATTTTAAGGAAGATTACAAAATGAAAAATAAAATAATAGATTTGTTTTGCGGATGCGGAGGCCTCAGTTATGGGTTTGAGATGGCAGGTTTCGAAGTTGCGCTTGCAATAGATATGTGGAACGATGCCATAAAGACATTTAATCATAATCATAAAAATCAAGTTGCCTACTGTAAAGATATTCACGATTTAACAAAGGAATTTCTTGATGAGTTCAACGAGAAAGGAGATATAGTCGGAATAATAGGGGGGCCGCCATGTCAAGGATTCAGTACAGTTGGACGAAGAGATGTAAATGATCCAAGAAATCATTTATATACTGAATATTGTCGAATTGTTGAAACAGTAAAACCAGATTTCTTTGTTATTGAGAATGTAAAGGGCTTACTTACATTAAATGGTGGAGCATTTAGAGATGACATTCATACTAGGTTTGAAGCTCTTGGATATACAGTAAGAGATAAAGTTGTAAATGCAGCTGATTATGGAGTTCCTCAAAATCGTCAACGGGTTTTTTTTGTTGGATTAAAAGGAAAAGAATTCCATTTTCCAAAAGAGAATGCAGTTCATTTGACATGTTCCGATGCTCTATCTGATATGCCTGATATTAATATTGAAAATGGCATGATGGAGTTTATGAATTATACAAAAGAACCATCTAATGATTATCAAAGATATCTAAGAGAAGGCTCCAATGGATTAAAAAATAATCAAATAACGGTTCATTCAGAACAAACAGTAAACATTATCAGTATGATTAAAGATGGAGGAAAAATAAAAGATTTACCACCTGAATATTGGAAAATTAGAAAATACAATAAAGCTTTTGAAAGAATGTCTGCAAATAGGCCATCAAATACAGTTGATACAGGACACCGTAATTACTTCCATTATTCTGAAAACAGAATCCCTACTGCAAGAGAGAATGCAAGACTTCAATCTTTCCCTGATAGATTTGAATTTTTAGGAACAAAAGGTAGTCAGTATAAGCAAATTGGAAATGCAGTACCACCTTTATTAGCAAAAGCAATAGCGGAAGCTATTAAGGAACAAATTAAGGAGTAGTCTATGGATTTAATTGGTTGTGGATGTATGGGCTTTTCTTTTACTAAAAAATATAAAAATGCAATAATCAGTTTTTATGATGTAATTTCAGAAATGGAAGAGCAAGATTTCATATCATATCCAGACTTACAATCTCATATTGCTATGAAAGGGGTTAGTGAACCTTCAGAAGTTAGGATGTACATACCTTTTCTTATGAAAGCAAAAGTAATAAATCCGTTGAATTGTATTAAGAATTCAACAGGTTCTCGTATAAAAGGATTCAAAATAAATGATGATTTTTTTACAGAACAAGGTACTGAGTTTATAAAAATATTAAAATTAGACATGAACAAAGATTTACAAACTGATGAAGAGGTTATAAAAAAAATCGAATCATTATATCATAAAGCTGGTATGCGCTTAGTGTTAGCTCTAACAGAATCAGAAGATTATATTTATAAAGAAATAATATTATTCTTAAAAAAATATAAGACAATTGATAAAAATGAGTTTTATATTTTAACGACATGCATAGAAAATTCTTATACCGATAAATTAGAAAATATAATAAAGGATTATAGAGATAATAAAATTGGAGAGATTCATATAGTACAAAATGTAAATGATTGGCAGTATTTGACAGGTACATTAGACCAACTTGGAATAATTGAACAAGATGAAAATAAAAATTATATCTTAACAAGAGATGCTTTATCATTGGAGGTAAAAGAAAATGAATAATCAGACACTTACTAATTCAATGGCCACAGAAGCAAAAGAACTTAGTGATTTACTTGCCAGAAAAAAGACTGATGAACCAAAATCAGAAAGATTACCTTATTCACACAATCGTATCATCTTCGGTGCTCCTGGAACTGGAAAAAGTCATTCGTTGGAACAAGAGCGAGAAAATAATTTCGCCGATGATTGTTATGAGCGTGTCACTTTTCACCCAAATTCAAGTTATGCGCAGTTTGTGGGCACTTATAAGCCTACGATGACTGTAAAAGAAACAGATTCATCCTTGACGGACAAACAGAAACAAATTTTATCAATTCTAAAAGATAAGAATCGTTCTGGACAAGAAAAATACGATTTACTTTATGATAAATTTCGAGATGATAGTGATTTAACAAGACTTCCCTTGCTGATAGGAATTTATTCTGACGATGAATTCAGAACAAAAAAAGCGGATGGTTCTTATACGGCAAATGATAATGGAGTTGAAAGAAATCATGGACGCGCTGTGAGACCATATATTAACCTAAACTTGGATTGCGTAAAAGAAGAAATCACATATGAATACACCCCCGGCCCATTCATGCGGATTTATACAGCAGCAAAACAGAATCCATCGCAAAATTTCCTTCTTCTAATTGAAGAAATAAACCGTGCAAATGTGGCAGCTGTATTCGGTGATGTGTTCCAGCTTCTTGACCGTGATGAAAATGGCAATTCTGAATATCCAGTGGCTGCGAGTGAGGATATAAAAAAATATCTTGATAAAAATGGCATTCATGAAGATGAGCTGAAAATCCCCTCCAACATGTACATTTGGGCAACAATGAACAGCGCTGACCAAGGTGTTTTCCCAATGGATACGGCGTTCAAACGCAGATGGGAGTTTGAATATATCGGAATTGATGAAAATGAAGATAAAGTAAAAGACTATGAAATCCCAATCAGCGCAACAAAGAAAGTTAATTGGAATGACCTTCGAAAGGCTATAAACAACAAGCTGATTACGCTTGGAATTAATGAAGATAAACTTCTTGGTCCTTTCTTCCTTTCTAAAACAGTTTTGGACTCTGCCTTCAATAAAGAAATGGATTTTGTAAAGTTGTTTGAAAGCAAAGTGCTTATGTATCTCTTTGAAGATGCAGCAAAAATGAAAGCAAAGCAACTTTTTAATGTTGATGAAAGGAAATTCATTTATTCCGAAGTCTGCAAAAAGTTTGAGGCGGAAGGATTGAATGTGTTTAAATTCAACGAAGATGATGTTGTTGAATAGTATGATATTTCCAAGCAAGAAAGATGAGACTCCGTCTGATGGAAAATTATTCTAGTTTATGTATAAAAATTCGCCTTTTTTATACATATCACCAGAACTATGTTAAAAAATTTGGCTTTTTTTAACATTGTGATTTTAAATTGTCGTATCACTGTTGCGACAATTCTATTTTACGGTATGGAGAATTGTGTTTGAAATCCGTTTATTTTCGTGAAGGCCGTCATTATTCTTTTGCTCAATTGGAGAAAGCCTTTGCTTGCGACAAGGAAAAGACCAGGAAAAATATCGGCACTCTAAAAAAATACAATCTTCTCAAAACAGTCCGTAACGACAAGCCTGAGTATTCAGACCTTTCCGACCAAGATATTGTTATTGGCGAAGCTCCTGATGATTCGTCAGAGTTTTCCTATATTTTTTCTTTTGTCGGTGTCATTCTTTTGGATGATTTGGTTTTGCTCTGCTATCCGAAGTACATCGACAACGATGAAAAACCTTTTGATAAATTAAAGACTGTAATCAAGGTGATTGAAAAATATAATCAGAAAGAGCAGCTTGTTCATCTTTATAATGGAGAAGATGAAAGCAAGCAGTTCAACCGTCTGGCTATTTCACTTCATATTCTGAATGACTATTTTGAAAACGGCTTGTATTCAAATCAAGAAGAGGTTGTCGAGCTTAACGGAGAAGGGGAAATCCTTTGGGATAAGACAATAAATGAAACTTTCGCTTTCATCAAAAACAATACTCCATATTACCTTGACCTTTACACCCATGACAACACGCAGAATGATTTTGATTTTATCCGCCGTCTTCATGCTGCAATCGTTTCAACCTGTTCCCGGGAATTGAATAATGAGCGGCTTTTGGATTTGTTTGCTTTGTCAGAAGCGGAACTGACGGAAGAAACTCTTGAAGATTTTGGCGATGTTGATTACATAAAATACCGGCTTGAAAGGGAAATTAAAAATCAGTTTGTAACTCGAAAGCAGAATCTTTTAAAAACGCTTTATACTTATGTTTCGGAACAATCTTCCAATAAAAGCGATGAATCTTTCAGCCTTTATGGAACCAATGCCTTTAATCTTGTGTGGGAAACTGCCTGCGGCGAGATGTTTGAAAACATGAAATCTGAGCCATTGAAAAAGCTTGCAGAACGCAAACTGATTCCGATGAAGGAAAATTCCAGCGGCAGCCTTGCTGATTACATAGAAATTCCTGAGTGGATTATTGACGGACAGAAAGTTTCTTATAAGGGCGACTTGATTCCAGATATTGTTACTTTGCGAAAAGAAGATTCCGACAATACAGCAATGTACATTCTTGACGGAAAATATTATCTGCTCTCTGTTTCGGACGGAAAGCTTTTTGGAAATCCGGGCATTCAAGATGTTGTAAAACAGTATGTGTATAACGCTTCCTTAAAATCTTTTATAGACACATTTCAGATTGGCGAGATTGCAAACGCCTTTTTAATTCCTGCCATGGAAAGCGAGAATGCAGAAAATCAGAATTATGGCGAGGTTCCGTACTGGACAGCCCAACATTCGCCTTTCAATGAACTGCCGTCTGTTCAGGTAATAAAATTGCAGGCTCAGAAAGTATGGGATTTTTATCTTGGAACGCAAACTGATAATGCACCGATTTTTAATCTGATTCAAAAATCTCCGACCAAAAACTATCTGTACCATAACAAAAATGACAATTCCATCATTCAGATTAACGATGGCAAAAAGCATATCCTCGTTGGATTTATGAGGAAGGATTATTTTGACCATGTGCACGAAAACTTAAAATCCTTGGGGAAAAGGTTCATTTTCTATTTTTATGCGACAGGAATAGAAAAAGAGAGCAAGCAGTTTGTCCGCTATCCAATGCATCCTAATATTGATTTCTGCACGGAAGTCATCTTGTTTACAGAGGAAAGAGACGAATTTATACGCGGAAAACTTGTGATGACAAAAAGCAGAAGATGCAAGATTGATGAGGTTACGGCAAATACTCTAGAAAGTGAATTGAAAAAATTTCCTGTGAAGTTTGAAAAAGCTACTTCAAATGCAAAGACATATTACAAAGTGACTGTAGAAAATGCAGATGTTTTTGATAAGCCGTATGAAACAATTTCGAGTTATTCCGAGTTGGAATCCAAGATAAAAGAAAATGGTCTGAATGATGTTTTGTTCAGGACTTCGCCCAAGGTGATTGATGTATGATAGATTTTCTTTCAAGAGATAAAATTATCAGTTTTCTAAAATCCATAATAGAAACTCAGAGTAAAAATGCCTTTGGCTACTCCTTTGCCATAGATGGTGAATGGGGCTGTGGTAAGTCATGGGTGCTTGCCGAACTTGAAAATCAACTTAAGCTAGATTCGAAAAATGAAAAAAAATATCTTATATTCCATTATAATGCGTGGGAAAATGATTTTTATGAAGAACCGTTAGTAGCAATTCTTTCAGTAATGATTGACGAAATTGAAAAGTTCTGTAAAACAGAAGAAATTGTAAATGGCATAAACAAATCTTTATCTTCTACTGCATTAACAATTTTTAAAACAGTTGCAATTTCAGTTCTAAATAAAACTTTAGAAAATAATACAGGTTTAGATTTTCGTGATGTGATTGATGATTTTGGCAAAATAAAATTGTCAGATTCAGACCTAGAAAAATTAAATAAACAGATAGACAAGTCATTACCATTAAGGAACGGACTGGCAAGAATACATTCTCAACTAAAAGCACTTGCTGAAAAAGTTTCAATTGTATTTATTGTAGATGAGCTTGACCGATGTTTGCCTGAGTATGCAATAAAAGTCTTGGAACGACTTCATCATATATGTTATGAAATGCCGGTGATTCAAATAATTGCATTTGATAAAAAACAATTAGAAAAAAGTATATGTCAGATATTTGGAATTAAAGATATTTCTTCAATACTTATTAATAAGTATTGAAGAAATTTATTAATACTATAATTCCTTTGAACAATGGAAAGGTAGAGGAAGTCTTAGGGATATTTAATGGTTTTGATAAAAATTTTGGAATATATAGAGATAAATTTTTTACAATAGATTTTCTGTCAGAATTCTATAAAGATTTTTTCTCTGATTTACCTATTCGCACTCAAAAAAATGTAATTGCGAAAACTCAACTTGCACATAAACTGACAATAGCTCAAGGATATTCTATGGACTATTTTTCCAATGTAATATTATGCTTGGAATTATTGGAAGTTATTCGTTTAGAGTATTTTAACAGCGAAATAAAATATGATGTAAATTATGACAAAAAAACAAACAGCCTCTATGCTACAGGTTATTATAAATCTAATGATATGGATTCTTTCACCGCCGAACTTTTCTTGAAAAAATTACAAAATTTTACTTCTATAAATTCAACTTATGTTACTGCATTTGATCAAAAAACATTAGTATATATTCCTGCAAATAATGATAAACAGTTATTCCTTAATTATTTTTTGAAAAATCTTACTTATACGGCAAATGATGGTTATACACATTATGTCGATGACATAAATGAAGACAAAGAATTTTTAAATCATTTTTATGATACTTTAAAAATAATTCATAACCAATAAATAAGGAACTTTGTAGAACCATGTACACACCACCCTTTACCGTCAGCGCAAAAGCAATAAACCTTATCTCAGAAATCTCCGCAAACTTGGAGCGGTTTGTTATCCGCATGGAATCGGAAGACGGAATCAGACTGCGCAAGGTGAACCGTATGAAAACAATTCACGGCATGCTTGCAATTGAAGGTAACACGCTGAGCGAAAACATGATTTGGGAAAATCAGAGTGCATATTACAAGGCGATTCAAGATTCCACCGATGCCAATGATTCGGGGATTTTTGTTGATTTTATGCTTGGCATTATTCTTGATGCCATAAAACAGAATCCCCACCTTACGATGGGTGAACTTTCTGAAATTGTTGGCATTGCAAAAAAGAATATTTTTAATAACATGAAAAAACTTCAGGAAGCAGGCCTACTTGTCCGTCCCGGAGCGGATAAAAATGGCTGGTGGGAAGTAATCGAATCATGAAAACCATACCCGTCGTCGCCGCCGTAATCTTCCGCTCTTCTGTTGACGGCAAGAAACAAGTTTTCGCCACCCAGCGCGGTTATGGCGAATGGAAAGGCTGGTGGGAATTCCCCGGCGGAAAAATCGAAGCGGGCGAAACGCCTCAAGATGCCCTTGTCCGTGAAATCCGGGAGGAGCTTGCCACGGAAATCCGCGTTGGTGAAAAAATCGGGACTGTGGAATACGACTATCCATCGTTCCACCTTTCCATGCAGTGCTTTGCCTGCGAGGTGGTGAGCGGAAGGCTTGAGCTTCTGGAGCACGAGAGCGCGGCGTGGCTTTCGGCGGAAAATTTACGCAGCGTGAAGTGGCTTCCCGCGGACGAGGGCGTCCTCGACAGTGTGGAAACCGCCCTCAGGGGGTGACCTTCAAGCCTCCGCTATTTTTGAGGAAGAGGGGCATGGGCGTTCCCGCAAGTGCGTATGTGATTGTCGGGAGCGAGAATGTCATCTTGCCGGGGTCCTAGTATTCCGATTCGATTTTCATGATTCTTTCGTAGAGCATCTGGTTCGTCGGAACCGGGGTGCCTGTCTCCTTTCCGAGCCGGATGACGGTGCCGGAGAACAGCTCCACTTCGCTCTTCCGCTTGGCGAGCCTGTCCTGTCCCATCGACGGTGTTCCGTTCGGATCGAACGTCTTTATGATTGAAATCCAATCTTCCATGTCCTTCTCGGAAAGAGAGATTCCCTTCTTTTTTGCGATGTCCTTCACTTCCTTCATCGCGCCCATGAAGACGCCCGTGAGTTTCTCGGAGCCGAGCACTTCCGAGTAGGACGCGCCGAACGCCATGCAGGTCTGGTTGATTCCGACGTTGAGCATGAATTTGTTCCACATCCGCTTGAGGATGTCCTTTTCTTCTGTGTAGTGGATTTTCGCCTTGTCGAAGAATATCTCAAGCGCCTTCAGGTTCTCTTCGTCCCCACCGTTCGCGACTCCGATTCTCAGCTCTCCTTCCTTCGTGTACCTTACGCTCTGGCCGCTTCTCATCGCGTCCATTCCCTGGGCTACCGAATAGACGATTTTCTCTTTTCCGAACCTCTCCGAAAGAATTTCCTCGCTCGATATTCCGTTCAGGACGGAGATTATCACCGTGTCCTTTCCGACGCATTTGCTGATTGACTCCATCGCGCTTTCAAGTCCTGTCGACTTCACTGCCACGATGACCAAATCCCTTTCCTCCGCGTCCTCTGTTTTCGTGAGCCGGAAGTCCTTCCTTTCCCCGTTTATCATGAACTCGGCTTTGCGGTACTTTTCGGCACGCCCGGCGTCCATCACGAAGTCCACGGCATCCCTTCCGACGTTCTCCTGAATCAGGTTCCCGTACAAAAGCCCCAAGGCTCCCATTCCGACAACGCTCGCGTTTTTTATCTCCTTCATTTTTGCCTCCTCGCTCTGTCTTTCGCGTCACACCTTGAAAAGGTCTATCTCGTCCCCGATTCTGCTTATGGAATTTTCCATTATGCCGGAAATTTCCGATAGCGCGGCTCCCGTCTCGTTGATTTTCCGCGCTCCGGTCGACATTTCGGTTATGCTGTCCTTCATCATGTCGGTGGCGTTCTGCAGGTTCCGCACTTCCGCCAGAATCTGCTTGTTGCCTTCCGCCATTTCCGCCGACGCCGTCCTGACCTCCGATGTGCTGTCGTTCATCGTGTGGAGCGCGTCGCCGATTTGGCGGCTTCCTTCCTGCTGTTCTTCCATCGCGCTCTTTATCTGCTTCACCAGTTCGTCGGTCTCCTGTATCTTCTGCGTGACGGCTCCGAACGCCTCTCTCGATTCTGCAGACGCCGAGACGACATCCTCTATCGACGCGCGTATCTTCTCAAGCTGGACACCAATCGTCTTTGACTGCTCTCCCGATGTCTCCGAAAGTTTCCTGATTTCGTCGGCGACTACGCTGAATCCCTTTCCAGCCTCTCCCGCGTGAGCCGCTTCTATCGCCGCGTTCATCGCCAGGAGGTTCGTCTGCTCCGCTATCGCCGAAATCGCTGCGTTCGCATCCTGCAGCATCTCCGATTCCGCCTTTATCTGCTCGATTCGCGAGTTCACGTCCTGCTGCTTCGAGGAGCCTGTCTCCGCGTCGCGCTCAAGTTCCTCGAACGAGCCGGCCATCTTGGAGACCGACTGGTTCACGCTCGCTATGTTGCCTATCATCTGCTCGACCGCTGCCGAAGCCTGGCTCACGCCCGCCGACTGGTTCTCTATCATCCGCTCAAGCGAGCTTATGTTTGACGCAATCTCGTTCACCGCGCCCACCGTCTCGTGCACGCTCGCCGACTGGTTCTCTATCTGGGAGTTGACGCTCTCTATGTTCGCTATGATTTCCGTTATGGCCGCCGCCGTGTCCTGCGTCGCGTCGCTCATCTGCGCGCCTGCCTCGCTGAGTCCGCTCTTGGAGTCCTTTATGCGCTTTATCAGTTCGTGGAGCTTCTCCGTGAATCCGTTGAATCCTGAAACGACATCGCCCACTTCGTCCCTCGAAGTCACTTCGAGCCTGCTCGTCAGATCCGCGTCCTGCGAGGAAATCTGCTTTATCGCTTTCTTTAGTTTCATGAGTGGTCGGGTGGAGTACGCTATGACTAGCCCCACGACAGCCAGCGAGAGTGCCGTCATCATTACGAACGCTATGAAAATCCACTTCGTCAGGTCGGAGAGCCTTGCCTGAAAATCGGAGAACGGAACTGAGCACGCCGCTATCCAGTCCGTGTTCGGGATTCTCTCCCATGCCGACATCCACATCTTGCCTCCGTCCTTGTAGATGTCGTGGCCAGGTTCCCCGGAAAGCATCGCCGAGAGGTGGTCTCCGAGAGTCGTTCCCTTGTTCTTCCTCTCTATTTCGGCAATGTCCTCGACTCCGACTTTCTCGTGGTCTTCGTTCGCCAGCGTTATCTTCGTCTCCGCGCTTATCACATACGGTTTCCTGTCGTTCGCTATCGGATGCTCCATGCAAAGGTTGCTTAGCTTGAATCCGTTCACGGCGCACACAACTACGTTTATCACGTTGCCGGAGACGTCTCTGACAGGAATCGAGTAGAACATGACGACTTCGCCCGTGTGAGCGTCCTTGTGGGGGTCCGTTATGCACATGTTGCCCTTCGCCGCGTCCTTGAAGTACTTCTCCCCCGAAAGGTTCCTCGTCTCGCCCTCGTCGTTCAGTATGACGTTGCCGTCCATGTCGAGTATTGACAGGCCAAGGTAGTCTTCGTCTATCAGCGTGGTTCCGCGCACTATCTTGTATTTCTCGAACAGGGGGACGTCCGGGTCCTTTATCTGCGGAACGTTCGCTAGCGTCTCAAGCATCCGCATTTCGCGCTCGTTGTGCAGGTCCATCTCCTTCGCCACTGCGTTCACCGAGTGCTGCATGTCCTCGTACATCATTTCCTGCAGCGCCTTCGACGAGCCTCTGCTGACGACCGCTCCGATTACGATGTTCGATATGGCCGTTCCCATGAAGACAGCCGCTATTATCTTCGCGCTCAAACTTCGACTTGGATTTTTCACGAATTCCTCCAATTATATATATCGTATGCAGGAAGATTATATCCGATTGGGTGTCGTGCGGAAAGTTCGCGCTTGATGGAATGTCGGGGCTTGCTAGATTTCCTCAAAGTCAATAGAATTGTCCCAACTTTACGGGGAGCTTGCGATTGAGCGGGCTGAGAGTAGGCTGTTTGCCTTGACCCATAACCTGATTTGGATAATGCCAACGTAGGGAATCTTATTTTTCGCTTTTCGCTGCCTTTTTTCCAAAACAGGTGGCTTTCTTTTTTTTAAAGCTCTCCCGAAATTTTTGGAGTTCCTTATGGTAAAAGTCAATGGCGTCGAATTCGATGTCGCAGGGAAGACTCTTTCGGAGTACCTTTCCGGCACGGATTACGACAGGAACAGAATCGCCGTCGAAGTCAACTTCGACATCGTTCCGAAGTCCGCCTATGCTTCCACTGTGCTCAAGGACGGCGACAGTGTGGAAGTCGTTAGTTTCGTCGGGGGAGGCTGATATGGTTCCGTCAAAAGAGGAGTGGACGAAGGCCCTTGCGGCAAAGCAGGGCGAAGATGTCCAAAAAATCCTTTCCAATGCGACAGTCGCTGTTTTCGGTCTTGGGGGGCTTGGCTCGAACATCGCGATATGCCTTGCCCGCGCAGGCGTGAAGAAGCTGATTTTGTCCGATTTCGACAGGGTTGAGATTACGAACTTGAACAGGCAGCAGTACAAGGCTCGCCAGCTTGGGGAATTGAAGGCTTTCGCGCTGGCGGAGAACTTGAGGGAGATTGCGCCTTATGTGGAGCTTGAGTGCCATGCCGAGAGAATCACCGGGGAGAATGTCGTCCAGATTGCCGGCGATGCCAGCGTCGTCTGCGAAGCGTTCGACAGGGCGGAGGAGAAGGCTATGCTCGTGAACGCCGTTCTTGAGAAGATGCCTGAAAAATTCCTTGTCGCCGCGTCTGGAATGGCCGGATTCGAAAGCGCGAACCTAATCGAGACCAGGCGTGTCTCCCGAAGATTCTTCATGTGCGGCGACGGCCGCAGCGACGTGAACGACGGAATCGGGCTTGTCCTGAGCCGTGTCATGGTGTGCGCCGCCCATCAGGCCCACATGGTCGTTCGCATATTGACAGGCGAGTTCGACGCATAGCCTGTCCTGGAATGTTTTTATGAGAAAGAGGTGCTGAAAAAAAAATGAAAGAAGACAAGCTGGTCATTGGCGGACACGAATTCTCGTCCCGCTTCATTCTTGGTTCTGGAAAGTATTCCATGAAGCTCATCGATGCCGCTGTCAAACATGCTGGCGCCGAGCTGGTCACTCTTGCCGTCCGCAGGGCGAACACGAAGGAGCAGGAGAACATCCTGGACTACATGCCGGAGGGGGTGACTCTGCTTCCGAACACGAGCGGAGCGAGGAACGCCGACGAGGCCGTGCGTATCGCGCGCCTTGCAAGGGAGCTTGGTTGCGGGGACTTCGTTAAAATCGAAATAATGCGCGACGCGAAGTACCTCCTTCCCGACAATCAGGAGACGGTCAAGGCCACGGAAGTCCTCGCGAAGGAAGGGTTCGTGGTGCTTCCGTACATGTACCCCGACTTGAACGTGGCGCGCGACCTCGTGAACGCGGGTGCCGCTAGCGTCATGCCGTTGGCTTCTCCGATTGGCTCCAACAGGGGGCTTTCGACGAAGGATTTCATCCAGATTCTTGTTGACGAGATAGACGTTCCGATAATCGTTGACGCTGGGATTGGATGCCCCTCTCAGGCATGCCAGGCGATGGAGATGGGCTGCCAGGCCGTCATGGCGAACACGGCCCTTGCCACCGCAGGCGATCTTCCGCTCATGGCGCAGGCGTTCAAGATGGCTATAGAGGCTGGAAGAAAGGCTTACCTCTCCGGGCTTGGGCGTGTCCTTTCCCGCGGTGCGTCGTCTTCCGATCCGCTGACCGGTTTCTTGAGGGACTAGGGGGCTTCCAATGGAAAATTCCTTTTTCGTCGACTCCGAATTCCTGAGCGGCGCGGCTCTCGAAAAAAAACACGCCCTTGAGAACGACCCGTCGTGCCGCACTAACCACATGGAATACATGCCCGGCATGGAAGTAATCGAGTCCGATATCCAGAAGAAAGTCGTCGATGAAATGAACTCGTACGACTACTCGAAATACACGTCCGCCGATGTGGAGCGCGCTCTCGAAAGCGAAAACTGCACGGTGGATGACTTCAAGGCTCTCCTCTCTCCATCCGCGGAACCGTACCTTGAGAGGATGGCAGAGAAAGCGCGCGAGGTGACGGGGCGGCACTTCGGGAATTCTGTCTATCTCTTCACGCCGCTCTACATAGCGAACTACTGCGAGAACTACTGCGTCTATTGTGGATTCAACTGCTACAACCACATAAAAAGAAGAAAGCTCGACATGGAGCAGATTGAGCGCGAGATGAGGATAATCGCCGACAGCGGAATGGAGGAGATTCTGATTCTGACAGGGGAGAGCAAGGGCGCGAGCGGCGTGGAGTACATAGGAGAGGCGTGCAAGATAGCGAGAAAGCATTTCAGGATGGTCGGATTGGAAGTCTATCCGATGAACACCGATGAGTACCGCTATCTGCACGAGTGCGGGGCGGACTACGTGACAGTCTTCCAGGAGACTTACGATGCGGAAAAGTATGAGAAGCTTCATCTGCTCGGCCACAAGAGGGTCTGGCCGTACAGGTTCGACGCGCAGGAGCGCGCTCTCCGCGGTGGTATGCGGGGGGTCGCGTTCTCAGCCCTCCTTGGGCTTTCCGATTTCAGGAAGGATGCGTTGGCCACGGCCCTGCACGCTTATCACCTGCAGCGGAAATACCCGCACGCCGAGATTTCTCTTTCGTGTCCGAGGTTGCGTCCCATAATAAACAACGACAAGATAAATCCGCTCGATGTCCACGAGAGGCAACTTTGCCAGATTCTCTGCGCGTACAGGCTTTTTCTTCCGTTCGCAGGGATAACTGTGTCTTCCAGAGAGAGCCGAGAGTTCAGGAACGGAATCGTGAAGATAGCCGCAACAAAGGTTTCCGCGGGCGTCTCCACCGGAATCGGCGACCACGAGAGCAAGTACACGGGGAAGGAGTCCGGGGAGGACGAGGGGGACGAGCAGTTCGAGATTAACGACACCAGGACGTTCGGGGACATGTACTCCGACATGGCGGACGAGGGAATGCAGCCTGTCCTGAACGATTACCTTTATGTCTAGGGGGGCTTCCGAATGAGGGATTTCGACACGACTTTCTATTTCATCACCGACAGTTCTCCGTACACTGAGATTGAATTCCTCGACAGGGTCGACAAGGCTCTTTCGGGCGGAGCCACGCTTCTCCAGCTCCGGGAGAAGAACCGCTCCACGAGGGAGTACATCGATTTGGCGTTCAAGGTCAAGGAAATCGCCAGGGCGAGGAACGTTCCTCTCATAGTCGACGACAGGGTTGACGTCGCGCTGGCCGTTGAATGCGACGGGGTGCATCTGGGGCAGAGCGACATGCCGGTGAAGACCGCGCGGGAGATATTGGGAGGCGGCTTCGTGATAGGGGCCACGACGAAGACTGTGGAACAGGCAGTTGAGGCGTATTCCCAAGGCGCGGACTACTGTGGGGTCGGGGCGATTTATCCGACAACGACAAAAGTCAAGACCGTTCTGACCTCTGTGGAGACTCTTTCAAAGATATGCGCGGCGGTTCCCATACCTGTGAACGCAATAGGGGGATTGAACAAGGACAACCTTTCCGTCCTTGAGGGCACGGGGATAAGCGGAATATGCGTGGTCTCCGCCGTCATGCACGCCGATGACCCGAAGGCCGAATCCGAAACCCTTTCAAGGCTTGCGCGGGGGCTTGTGTCTAAAAAGTGAGGCATTGCGCAGGTGTCTTTTTCCCTTTTTTCATTAAAAATGCGTTATAATATAAAATTAAGGTAAAGTTTTATGAAAAAAAATAGACACATTTCTTTGATGGCGGAAGTCCTAACAGGTTCGATTGGAATCATGGTGGTTATCACAATATTCCTTTTTGCTTCCATGATTTTTCTTACGCAGAAGATAATCTCCCGTTCTGCCCTGAATTCCATAGAGCAGACGATGGAGACGCTTGACGAGAAAGTTTCTTCTTTGTTGGGTGACTACGAGAATGTCATTGTCGATTTGGCCAACACCATCCCGTCCCTTTCCGATCGTGAGCAAATCGAATCGGTCGTGGTCGGCATGGGTAAACGGATAGGCGCGGACAACCTCCTCTACTACGCGACTGTCGAGCAGATTTGGGAAGGTGGGACGCTCATCTCGAACACAGGGTGGAAGGCTCCTTCCAATTTCGACATGCAGGGTAGGGAGTGGCACAGGAATGCGATAGCGAACCGCTCGAAAATAAGCTATACAATTCCGTTCGTGGACGCGAATACCGGAAAGCTGATAGTCACGATTAGCCGCGCCGTCTTGGATTCTTCCGGCGGTGTCGTCGGAGTGAGCGCGATGGACTTGGTGCTTGACGGGTTGTCAAAGACCGTGAGCGGGATAAATGTTTCGGCGAACAGCAAAATGCGAATCGTCACTAAAGACGGAATGTACGTGACTCACAGTGATTCCGCATTGATAATGAAAAAAAACTATTTCGATGATTTCAAATCTGTTTCGTATTCTAAAAATTCCTATCTCGACGGAACCGAGAGGGCGTTCATGGAAGGCGGGATGTTCTACGGTGTCAGGAAAATAGGCGACACCGATTACTTCGTAGTCACGGAAGGTCCTATCTCCGACTTCTCTTCCGAATACATGAAGATAATAAGGAACGTTTTCATCGCCCTTCTTGTCATAATTGTCGCTTTGATTGTCATGGACGTGCTCATAACGAAGCGCGTTTCAAGCCATTTCAAGGAGCTTGTCGATGGATGCGAGTACCTGGCGAAAGGCGACTTCACGAAGTCCCATCCTGATTACCTCACGACCGAGGCATCCCTGCTTTCGAAGGGGTTCAACTCGTTCTCCCACAACATCGGCTCCTTGGTCCGAACCATCAGGGGCGCATCGTCAACAATACAGAACGTCTCCAGCAGCCTTTCCGAGAACTCCGCTGAAATCCGGGATTCCGTTTCCATGACGGAAAGCGCGATAAAAGAGGTCAATGTCAGCATAGAAAACCAGAGCAGAGCCATCCGCGCAGTTAACGATGCGGTCGTCCAGGTCTCTCAGAAGACGAAATCGCTGGATTCTGAGATTGAGACGCAGAACAGCCTCATAATCTCTTCGTCCTCCAACATCGAGGACATGATGAACAGGTTTTTCGACATAACGAAGACCGCCGAATCAATGTCCGTCAAGGTCGGCTCCATCATGGACTCGTCTTTCGCGAACTCTGCCGCGCTCAAGAAGTCGGTCGGGCAGATACAGGAAGTGCAGTCGGAATCCGGCGCGCTCCTTGAGATGAACACTGTCATTTCGTCGGTCGCGAGCCAGACGAACCTGTTGGCCATGAACGCTGCGATAGAGGCCGCCCATGCAGGGGAGGCCGGAGCGGGATTCGCCGTTGTCGCGGATGAAATCAGGAAGCTCGCCGAGACGACGAGCAAACAGGCGAAAGATTCGAGCGCGTCCCTCAAGGCGATTCAGAGTAAAATCAACGAAATCTCGGAGTCGTCGCTGGATGTCGAACGGTCGTTCGAATCCACAATCGGGGAAATCAAGAACTTCGAGGAGACGATGAACACTCTTTCACAGACTGTCACGGAGCAGGGGAGCAGGGCGAAGGAGATTCTCAACTCTCTGTCCGACATAAAAGACAGCTGCACGAACGTCAAGGACAACGCCGCCGTCATAGCGAACGCGACAGAGCAGGTCTCCTGCAACTGCGAGTCGCTTTCCTCGATTCAGGAGGAGGTCGATTCCGGGCTGCGCTCTTGCGATTCCGCTTCCAAGAGACTTTCCACTACGTCCGAGAGCATGTCTAGGATTTCCGAGGATGCCCGGAAGTCAGTCGGTGCGCTTTCGGATGCTGTCAGCCTCTTCACTGTTTAGTGTTCATCGATAATGCGGAAAAGACTAAGCAGAAAGCTCTAACGCGGAAAACAAAAAAACGGACTTGCCAGAAGTTTGGGCTTCAAATGGCAAGTCCGTTTTCGTTTTGAGGCTAGTCGGTGGAGCTTGTGCCCACCAGTTCATAGCCGATTTCCTTTAGTGTCTTAGCCAACGCGCTTGTGTCGAGCGGTTCTTCGCTCTCGACTGTGCAGATGCCGGTCTTGTGCGAGGACTTGACCGACTTGACTCGGAAGTTGTTCCGTATCGCGTCGTTCACATGGCTCTCGCACATGGAGCACATCATGCCGTCAATCTCAAGGGTTGTGGTGTGAAGACCCTTCTCTGTCATGCCGGCATGGCAGCTTCCGTGGCAGTGGGCGCAGTTGCCGCCGCACGATGATTTTCCTTTCTTCTTGTTCCTCACAAGGCTTGCGATGATGGCCGCGACGGCGGCCACCAGGACAAACGCGACTGCTAGCGTCCCCATCATTTGCCAACTTTAGCTGAAAGAGTCGTCGCTTCGCTGTACTTCTTGATGAAGAGCATGTAGACCATGCAGGCGAGGGCGGCGAGAGAGAATACCAGGCCGACGATGTTCATGTCGCCCGTGAAGATTCCTCCAATCTGGTTCACCAGGAAGGCGATTACATAGGCGAAGCCGCACTGGTAGCCGATTGCGAACCATGTCCACTTGGCGTTGTTCATCTCGCGCTTGATGGCTCCGATTGCGGCGAAGCAAGGCGCGCAGAGCAGGTTGAAGACGAGGAACGAGAATCCCGCGACCGATGTGAATGCCTGTGACATCGCCTGGTAAGCCGTGAGCTCTCCGCTGCCGTACAGGATTCCCATCGTGCCGACGATGTTCTCCTTCGCCACGAGTCCCGTGATGGAAGCGACCGCGGCCTGCCAGTTTCCCCAGCCCAAAGGCGCAAAAATCCATGCGATGCAAGAACCGATTTTGGCGAGGATTGAAGAGTCCAGCTGGTCTTCAGAGAGCATTCCGAATCCTTCTTCCGTCCAGCCGAAGAAACTTGTGAACCATACGATGATTGTCGAAAGGAGGATGATTGTTCCAGCTTTCTTGATGAACGACCAGCCACGTTCCCACATTGAGCGGAGGACGTTTCCGATTGTCGGCAGGTGGTAGGCTGGAAGCTCCATTACGAACGGAGCCGGGTTGCCTGCGAACATCTTAGTCTTCTTGAGCATGATACCTGAGATGACGATTGCCGCCATGCCGATGAAGTAGGCTGATGTGGCCACCCATGCGGCACCGCCGAATATCGCTCCCGCAATCATCGCGATGAACGGCACTTTCGCACCGCAAGGGATGAATGTCGTCGTCATGATTGTCATGCGGCGGTCGCGCTCGTTCTCGATTGTGCGGCTCGCCATGATGCCTGGAACTCCGCAGCCGGTTCCGACGAGCATCGGGATGAACGATTTTCCTGAAAGACCGAATTTGCGGAAGATGCGGTCGAGGACGAACGCGATTCTCGCCATGTATCCGCAGGCTTCGAGGAATGCCAAGAGAAGGAAGAGGACGAGCATCTGCGGAACGAATCCGAGAACCGCTCCGACACCCGCAACGATTCCGTCGAGGATGAGACCTGAGAGCCACTCCGCGCATCCGATTTTTTCGAGGAGTGAACCGACGATTACTGGAACTCCTGGAACCCAAACTCCGTATTCGGCTGGGTCAGGCTCGTCGAATCCTTTTTCCGCGAAGTAGCCGACAGCGTCCTTGAATGAAACCGGGTTCACGTCGTCGTCTGCGTCTTCCGGCACAGAGTCGAAATAGACCGTGATTTCTCCGTCTTCAAGAGTTTCCTCGTCGACAGTCGCATATTTGACTTCGTTCGCTTCTGGAATGAATGACTCCAGTTCCGCGATTTTCGCGCCCGCGTCAAAGTCCTCGGCTTCCGTGTCCAATCCGGCGAAAGCGTCCACGGCCGTGACGGCCGCTCCGTAGTTCTCCGCTTCCTCCTCGTACGCCGAGGTGCCGATTCCGAAGAGGTGCCATCCGTCTCCGAAAAGTCCGTCGTTAGCCCAGTCCGTCGCGCTCGCTCCGATTCCGACCATCGAAATCCAGTAGACGAGGAACATGATGACAGCGAAAATCGGGAGTCCGAGCCACCTGTTCGTCACGATTCTGTCTATTTTGTCCGATGTGGAAAGTTTTCCGACATTCTGTTTCTTGAAGCTCGACTTGAGGATGTTCGCGATGTAGATGTACCTCTCGTTCGTTATGATGCTTTCCGCGTCGTCGTCAAGCTCCTTCTCCGCGGCCTTGATGTCCGTCTCAACGTGTTCGAGCGTGGCCTTGTCCACTTTGAGGGATTCGAGAACCTTGTCGTCGCGCTCGAAGACCTTTATGGCGTACCATCTCTGCTGCTCCTCCGGGAGCGTGTGCACGACGGCCTCTTCGATGTGCGCGATTGCGTGCTCCACGGGGCCGGCGAACGTGTGCTGCGGAATGGTCTTCGTCTCCTTCGCGGCCTTTATCGCTTCCTCCGCCGCTTCCATCACACCCGTTCCCTTGAGCGCGGAAATCTCGACGATTTTGCAACCGAGCTGCCTTGAAAGCTCTTCCGTGTTGATTTTGTCGCCGGATTTCTTCACCAAATCCATCATGTTCAGCGCGATGACGACCGGGATTCCAAGCTCAACGAGCTGCGTCGTGAGGTACAGGTTCCTCTCTAGGTTCGTCGCGTCGACGATGTTGAGTATCGCGTCGGGCCTTTCCCCGACGAGGTAATTTCTGGCGACGACCTCCTCAAGCGTGTAGGGGGAGAGGGAGTAGATTCCAGGAAGGTCCGTGACGACCACGCCGTCATGCTTCTTGAGTTTTCCCTCCTTCTTTTCCACCGTGACTCCCGGCCAGTTTCCAACGAACTGGTTCGAGCCTGTGAGCGCGTTGAAGAGCGTCGTCTTTCCCGCGTTCGGGTTTCCCGCCAATGCTATTCTCAAGTCCATCTTGTTCTCCTATTCAATCTCAATCATTTCTGAGTCTTCTTTTCTGAGCGAAAGTTCGTAGCCCCTGACCGTGACCTCGATGGGATCTCCAAGCGGCGCCACTTTCCTGATGTACACATCAACGCCTTTTGTAACGCCCATGTCCATTATCCTGCGCTTGACAGCTCCTTCTCCGTGGAGTTTGACTACTTTGACGGTTTCGCCAATTTTCGCTTCACGCAATGTTCTCATCTATGAATACCTCCAATTTATGACAAAACGATTTTTTTGAATCTCTTCCGAAATCAGACCATTATTCTTCTAGCCATGTCTTCGTTGATTGCGACTCTCGATTCTTTCACCTTGACTATCAAATTTCCCGATAGAGAATTCACTACGGCGACAGTTCCTCCGACTGTGAAACCAAGATTTGCCAGATGACGCTTCACCTCGTCGCTACCGCCTATTTTTTTTACGATTTGCTCCTCTCCTTGGGGTGCTAATGCTAAAGGAATCATCATTTACTCCTTGTTTGTTGTGTTTAATTAATATATGTTAGTTCATGATAACTTTCAATACTTATCGATAACTAGATTGCAATAATTTCGGGTGCAACTCTGCTTTGTAAATTTCCTTTGACTTTGCGTGAATGTAATCTATAATTGAATTCATGCTTTCTTAACGGTTCATAAAAAAAGTAGGTGCAAGGATGAGGATAACAAAAAAATACATTGATGCGGTTTTCATAATCCTTGCGCTCGTGGGGATTTTGACGGGAATCGGCATTCTCACGTTCGGTTATTACGATTTCATAAAGACTGTCAAGGACAGCCGCGTGGTTCGTCCGTCGTCTCTCTCCAAGGAGGTCCTGTTCATCGGCTCCTACAGCGAAAGCTATCCGTACACCAGGGAACAGATGAGAGGATTCAACAGGGTGTTCGGAAGGTACGGGATTCCCTACGACAGCGCGTTCATGGACACGAAGGTCTACAATACCGAAGAGAACGTGGGCAACTTCTACAAGACGATAAAATACAAGATGTCTGTCCATGAGCCGTACAAGGCCATAATCGTCGGCGACGATCCCGCCTTGGATTTCGTCATGAAGCACTACGACGAGCTTTTCAGCGGGGTGCCGATTGTGTTCCTGGGGGCGAACGACGAGAGGCTGGCGGAAGAGGCGGCCTTGAAGCCGATGGTGACAGGCTCCACCGAGCACATCGCTTTCGATTCTATTTTCGCGAACATCGAGCGGCTCTTCCCGAACGTGAAGAACATAGCGGTCATATACGACGACTCCAACCAGACGACAGTGGGGTGCAGGGACCAGTTCTTCAGGTTCATCAAGGGCAGGAATCTTGTATGCATAGAAATACACACGAGGCTCATGTGCCAGACCGACATCATCGAAAAGATTCGCGGACTGTCCGATGACACCGTTATTTTCAATGTCGGAATGTACAACGATTTTGACGGGCACAAGTATTCGATAACGGAGAGCGCCGACATCATGACGAGCAATTCGTCAGTGCCTTGTTTCACGATGGTGTACGAGACAATCGGAAGGGGAATCCTCGGCGCGACCATATTCGACATATCGGCTGCCGCGGAGTACACCGCCCAGACTGTGGTGGACATACTCGGCGGAGCGGACGTGTCTAAAATCCCCCTCAGGACCGACATCGGATCGGATTTGATTTTCGACTGGAACGTGATGAAGAGATTCGGTTTGGACGTGGATGAACTCTCGTCCGACGCGTCCGTGATAAACGTTCCGAAAGGCTACATAGCTGAGTATTCGTTCATCTTCTATCCGACTGTGCTCGTGGTTACGTCCCTCATGGTCCTTCTGATGATTCTATTCGTCTATACGATGCACATCAGAAAAATAAGGGAGAAACTGGAATCCCAAGTCTCCCACAATATGCTCACGAAGCTTCCAAGCCGCTCTATGGCGTTGTCCAGGATAGAGGCCCTCATGGAGCAGGGGACGGAATTTTCCGTGGTGATGCTCGACATAGAGGAATTCCGGGTGGTGAACGACTACTACTCGCAGGAATTCGGCGACAGGATGCTTGTCGAGATGGCCGAGCGTCTCCGCTCTCTTTCGTCTTCGTGGAAATTCGAGGCGTTCAGTTTCGCGGGGGATGAATTCACTCTTGTGCATACGTCGGGACACATACAGGAGGACGGATTCGAGATTGGCGCATTGCGGGACGCGTTGTCCGTGCCGTTCTGCGCGGACGAGAATCCGATTTTCGTCAAGACAGCGATAGGGATAATCAACTCCGATATCGTCCACCCCGCTGCCGAGGACTATCTCATAAACGCCGAAATCGCGATGTACGAGGCGAAGAAAATCGGTTCGAACAAGAATGCGCTCTTCACGCTGGAGATGAGGAAGGCGATTGAAAAGAGGCACAACATCGTGCGCGATGTGGAATTCGCGTGCGAGAACGACGGGTTCTTTGTCGTGTTCCAGCCGCAGGTGATAACGAAGGACGACAGCGTTTTCGGGTACGAGGCGTTGACGAGGCTTCGGCTGGAGGACGAAAACGGGAAAATTCGCATTGTCCCTCCTGTGGATTTCATTCCCGTCGCGGAAAAGAGCGGATACATAGCCAAGATAGGCAGAATCATAACCGAAAAGACGATTTTGGCGATGGTCAACTGGCGGAACAACGGAATGAAGCTCCGCAAGGTCTCCATAAATTTCAGCGCGGCGCAGATAGCAGACAGCGGTTATGTGTCGTATCTGGAGGAGCTTCTGAGAAAGCACAACATCGCTCCCAAACTTATCTGCATAGAAATCACCGAGAGCCTTTTCCTCGGAAACAGGAAGCAGGCGACCGAGCTTTTCGAGCAGTTCAAGAAACTCGGCGTGCAGCTCGCCCTCGACGATTTCGGCACTGGATATTCCTCTCTCAGCTACTTGGCTTATCTGCCGGTTGACATAGTGAAAATCGACAAGACGATGGTGGACAACTACCTTTCCGTTCCCGACAAGTCCGTGTTTGTGGAGAACATCGTGAATCTCGTCCATTCTCTGAACATGAAGCTGATTGTGGAGGGAATCGAGACCAAGTGGCAGTACGACAAGATAAAGATGCTCGGCGGCGACTACATACAGGGATATTTTTTCAGCAAGCCGATTCTTCCTGAGGAAGTCGAGACGTTCAAGGTCAATATCTCCAATGATTCGTGATGGTCTCGACTTCTTCCGGCGTCTTTCTGCCTTGTCCTACTTCAGGCACTCCCTGACCCATTCGATGAAGTTCCCTGTCGAAGTTCCCTTCCTCTCGGCTTCCGTGTGGTAGAGTCCCCAGACTTCCGTGAAGTCTACCGACTCCACATCGTTCCCGTAGTTTTCAAGGGCGAGAGCGTACGCCATTTCCGTGCTGATTGCCGTATCCCCCTGGAAGATTCCCGCATGGATTCTCCAGTATTTAGCGACTTTCGAGGTCCTGTATCCAGGGTAGGCTTCGCAGAGGTAGTACATCGGATTGTACATGTTCTGCCTCTCTGCCGTTGTAGAGCCGAGCGCGTCTTTTTTAGCGATGTCGGTTTCGTACTCGGACGCGAGCTTTGAGCCGCTTTCCTTCAGCACTTTCTCCATGTATTCGTCGAAGTGCAGGCCTTTGCCGTCTCCGAGTCCGAAAAGTGTGTTCTCTGGCTGGCTTTTGTCCATGCTGTCGAACGCTCCGACGTTTTTCTGGAGCTGCTTGACGTTTCTCATGAACGCTTCGACGCTTGCGATTTTTGCCGTGTTGGTCTTTGCGTCGTAGAGAACCCCACTTCTCGTTTTTGTTCAGCGCGTCGATGTATGATTCGGCGGTCTCGTAAGTTCCGCTCAAGTCCACGTTGCCTGTGTTGTCGGTTCTCCTGCTGACTCCGTCCATGTCCTCTGCCGAAACCGGCCTTTCCGTTGCCGCTCCGATTCCCTGCGGTCCCCTCGGTTTCCAGTCCAGCGTTGAATCTTTCGACAAGGTTGTCCACGCTTCGAGCCTGATAAGCTTCGCGTCGAATTTCCTTGAGATTGACGTGGCCGATCATGTCCGTGTCCCTGTCGTAGACGGCGAGGCCCGGATAACATACCATGCGGCGGTGCTTGGACGCATGGCGTCTTCCGGCTGCTTCCCGGAGTTCCTTCGCAGCCTGGATTCTCTTAAGGACTAGAGAATCTTCTCCATCCCGATTTTCTGCGCCTTCATTCCGATTCTTTCGTAGAATTCCATCGCGGACTTGTTGAGCGTCCAGACGTTCAGTGTGACGTTGTAGCAGCCTTTCTCTTTGGCGAACTCGCAGACGCGCTCGTAAAGCCGTTTTCCGATTCTTTTTCCGCGTTCACCCTCGTCCACGCAGAGGTCGTCTATGTAGAGCGTCTTCATGTCGGCCAGCAGCCTGTCTCCCTTCGTCTCTTTCAGCACGCAGAATGCGTACCCTTTGACCTTTCCGCAGTCGTCGAATACGAAGACGGGTGTCTTTTCGTCGTTGAAGATTTCCTTGAGGTCTTCTTTTGAATATTTTGTCGCCAAATTGAACAAATCAGGTCTTCCGTCATGGTGGATTTTGTTGACCTGTTCAAGAAGCGAGAGCACGTCTTCCGTGTCCTTCTCTTCCGCGAATCTTATTTCTTCCATGATTTTCATTTCGCAGAAGATAATTTCTAGCTCGACTTTGACTTCTGTTGAGAAATCAATGGAAATTGCCGACGAAAAAGTATCTGCGACCTTCGGACGATACGAGTCTGTCGTCGTCGACTTGGCAAACGTGGCACAGGAGGGCTGTTGAAAACCGAAATTCCGTCTGCTCCACAAGTCCTTTCGTGGACATAAACACTGGAAAGGTGATTGTCACGATAAGCTACCGCGTTCTTGGAAGCGGCGGAAGTGTAGCCGGAGTCAGCGCGATGGATGTGGTCCTTGACAAGCTCGCCGAGGACATAAACGCCATGAAGGTGTCCAAGAACAGCCACACCCACATAGTCACCAAGGACGGCCTTTATGTCACGAACGAGGACATGAAGGCCGTGTTGTCAAGAAACTACTTTGACGATTGCAAGCCCGGAAAATACACCAAGGAGTCCTATTTCGACGGAAGCTCCAAGTCGCTCATATCGGACGGCATGTACTATGGCGTGAGGCCGATTGAGAACACCAATTACTTCGTCGTCACGGAAGGTCCAACCTCGGATTTTTCGGCCGAGTACATGAGGATAATCAGGAACGTCTTCTTCATCCTCCTCTTCATAATCGTGCTGCTCATAGTTGTCGATGTCGTCCTCACCAGGCGGGTGGCGAGCCACTTCCGGGAGCTTGTGGAGGGCTGCGAGGTCATTGCGCGCGGGGATTTCACGAAGGTCCATCCAGACTACATGACGGTGGAGGCTTCAATGCTTTCCAAGGGCTTCAACACGTTTTCCAGCAGCATAGGTTCGCTCGTCCGCACAATCAGGAACGCTTCGGTGACTATCAAGAATGTTTCAAGCAGCTTGTCCGAAAACACTGATGAAGTCCGCCTGTCAGTCTCCACTACAGAGAACGCCATTAAAGAAGTGAACGCCAGTATTGAAAAACAGAGCGCGGCGATTCATGCCGTGAACAATGCCGTATCCCAGGTTTCGCAGAAAACCAGAACCCTTGATTCGGAGATTGAGACCCAGAACAGGCTCATCATTTCCTCTTCAGCGAATATCGAAGGCATGCTTAACAAATTCTTCGACATAACGAAGACGGCAGAGTCCATGTCAGGCAAAATCGGTTCGATAATGGAGTCTTCTTTTGAAAATTCTGCCGCCCTCAACAAGTCTGTGAGCCAGATTCAGGAAGTCCAGTCCGAGTCTGGAGCCTTGCTTGAGATGAACACCGTCATATCCTCTGTCGCCAGCCAGACGAACCTCCTTGCCATGAACGCCGCAATCGAGGCTGCCCACGCAGGTGAGGCCGGCGCCGGTTTCGCCGTGGTCGCAGATGAAATCAGGAAGCTCGCCGAGACCACTAGCAGGCAGGCCAAGGACTCAAGCGAATCCCTCAAGTCGATTCAGGAAAAAATCAACGAGATTTCGGCTTCTGCGCTCGATGTGGAGAAGTCTTTTGAGTCCACAATCGGAGACATCAAGAACTTCGAGGAGACGATGAATGTTCTTTCCCAGACTGTGAACGAGCAGGGTGGCATGGCGAAGGAGATTCTCTCGTCGCTTTCCGACATAAAGGACAGCTGCACCAACGTGAAGGAAAGCGCGGCCGTGATAACCGAGGCCACGGCCGCAGTCGCCGACAACTGCGAATCCCTTTCTTCCATTCAAAAAGAGGTTGATGCTGGAATCCGCTCTTGCGATGCCGCTTCCAAGTCTCTTTCTGCCACTTCAGAGAGCATGGCCCGCATATCCGATGAGACCCAAAAATCCGTGGGCGTTCTTTCGGATGCTGTGAGTATTTTCACGGTTTAGCATTGAATTTTCGATATCTGTTTTACAGAAATAGGAAAATTTATTTTCTTGGGAATTAATCTATGGTATCATAGCAATTCATGCGCTCATGGATTAGTGGTCTAAAGAAAATCTACAATCGTTCTAGCATAATTCAATTTCTCTTCTCATATTTGCTTGTGCTTTCGGTGCCACTCATTCTTGCGCTTGTCGGGGAATTTTTTGCCGCATCGGTGGTGAAAAACGACATCCGCTCTTCAAACTTGAGAATGTTGCGCTACACAAGCGATTTGATTGACGGAAATCTTGATTCGATTTACTTGTCCATGACAAAACTTTCCAACGACCCTGTTCTTTTGTCGCTCGCTTCTCAAACCAGGGTGTCTGTTGAATACATTCTCGATGCCAGAAACCTTATAGAAAATGTTCTTTCTTCGAGCACCAAGCAGGTTTCCTTGGGCGAATCTCTCTATGTTTCCTTTTTTTCTCCCGAATATGTCGTTGCAAATGCTGCCCTCTACCATGTTGATTCTTACCGCTCCTACATGAAAGAGAGGGGACTGTCAGAAATTCAATGGAAGAAAATGTGCAGAAACGATATGAACGGAGGTTCAAGAAAGCCGTTTTTCTTTTCCGCTGCTCTTGGAAAAATTCAATATGTAGTTCCTTTCTCTACTACACTCGACGGAGCCAACCAGGGAGCTGTCGTCTGCAATATAAAAGAGGATGCTCTTTCGCATCTGCTCGATTTTTCAACAGAATATGAAAAATATTCGATGTTCCTTTTTGATGAAAATGGGAAGCAGCTTTGGAAAAACGACACGCTGGAATGTGAGAAATCTTTTCGCAAAATGAATCTTCCAAATGGTGAGGAAAGCGAGTTCGGTGGAAGTTTTTTCTTTGATTCATACACCGCTATTTACACGAAATCTGAGCGTTACGGCTGGAAATATGTTCTGGTGCTTCCCCACAGGTCAGCCCTCAAAAAGCTCTACCATCTCAGGGCTGTTCTCATTTTCCTCACGGTTATTGCGACTGCCTTGGGGCTTTTGATTTCATGGCGCTTGTCTGTTAGAAATGGAAGGCCTTTGAACGGAATATTCGCCCTTTGGTGCGAGACCAATCCTTCTTATGCGGAATCCGAGCCGCTTTCTCCGTCTGTGCAGAACTTGCTCAGGCTTTTCGAGGACATGGCCGCCCGTTCTACGAAGAAAGAGCTTTTCTATCCCGATTTGCTTGAGGACAGTTTGATTTTGAACCTGAAAAGCGGAAACGAGCAGGATGTTCAAGCCATAATTTCGCTGATTCAGGAGGAGAACGAGAACAACAGGACTCTCGGCGATGATTCTTTCGCCCTTCTTCACGGAAACATGATTGCTACCTTGTCCAGCACAATGGATTCTTCGTTGATTCCCGGCGACTTGTTGATTGTTCCGGACAGGCTTTCCCGCTCTAATTTCTTCTCTTCATACCGCTCATTCTGCGGAAAATTCTGTCATGATGTTCGCGAACGAAAAAGCAGCGGCAGAAAGACGCTTGCGGAAAAAATGAAGAAGATGGTCGACTCGGAATATGCCGATTCAAGTTTGGGGCTTACGAAAGTCGCTGAGGCCTTTTCGGTCTCTGAAAATTATGTTTCGGTTGTTTTCAAGGAGCAAGTGGGCGAGAACTTCCAGTCTTATCTCGAAAATGTCCGTCTTGGACATGCTTGTCTTCTCTTGAAAGAAACAAATTATTCTGTCGATGAGATTGCGGAGAAATCAGGTTACTATACCGTTCAATCTTTCAGGCGGGCTTTTAAAAGAGTGAAAGGCACGACTCCTACCGAATACCGTAAATAATCTGAAAAAAAAGCAAAAAAACTGCAAAAAAAACATGGAACACTTTTTTTTCAACCAAAAAATGTTTCTTTACAGCTTGCAATGCCAAGATTCATACTCGAATTATGAAAAAATTAGTTTCAGAGGACACAGTAAAGGGCATTAAAAAGTACCGCTGGTTCTATCTCATGTTTCTTCCCGTATTTTTGGGGTTAATCGTTTTCCATTACATTCCAATGATTGGAATAGGTGTTTCTCTTTTTGACTACACGCCTTATGGAAAACCAGAGTTTGTTGGACTGGAGAACTTCCTTTCTCTCTTCTCCAGTCGTTTGTTTTGGAGGGCTTTTCGCAACACGCTCATCATAAGCTGTACGAATCTTGTCCTGAGCATGGTTTTCAGCGTGGGTGTCGCCCTGCTGCTGGATGAAATCAATTGCGCATGGTTCAAGAAACTTTCCCAGACAATCAACTACATTCCACACTTCATGTCGTGGGTCGTTGTCGCTTCGATTTTCAGCATCATTCTTTCTCCACAAGATGGATATGTGAACGCAATCATCAAGTTTTTTGGTGGAAAGCCAATCTACTTTCTTGCCAGTGAATCATGGTGGCGGCCTATTTTCTACTTCATTGAACGATGGAAGGAAACGGGCTGGGGCACAATCATATTCGTGGCCGCTATTTCGGGCGTGAATCAGGAGCAGTACGAGGCCGCCATTGTTGATGGAGTCAACCATGTCCAGAGAGTCTGGTACATAACGCTTCCGGCAATCAGCAATACGATTCTGATAGTTTTCATATTGAATTTGGCAAAAGTCTTGAACCTTTTCGACCCTGTTTGGGTTTTGCAGAATTCCATGGTTCAGAATGTTTCGGACGTTCTTGGTACATACGTTTACCGTCTTGGAATTGACCGGGCTGATTACGGTCTTTCAACGGCCGCCGGTGTGTTCAAGTCGGTCATTTCGGTTGTTTTGGTCACCCTCGCGAACAAGGCGAGCAAGTCTATTAGAGGAGAAGGCATATTATGATGAATGAAAAACTTTCGCTGAGGGAGGGAAGAAGAGCCAGGACTCTCTTCATTTTGTGCGACTACGGATTCTTGATTCTGATGATGGCCGCTATGATTCTTCCTCTTTTGAAACTTCTTGTTTCATCGGTGGATCCTTCGGCTGTCGGTTTGCGCCTCCTGCCTAGAAAATTTAGTCTTGAGGCCTACAGCTTGATTGCGAAAAACAGCTATCTCTATCTTCCGTTTCTTGTTTCTGTGGGAACCACTGTCTGTGGAACCTTGACCGGCCTTTTGATGACCAGTCTTGCCGCCTATGTAATCATGCAGAAACAGATGCCGGGCAACAAGTTCTTCGTCCGTATGGTCTTCGTCACTATGCTTTTTTCAGGAGGGGTGATTCCGACCTACCTGACGATTCGCGGAATTGGTTTGATGAACAACTATTTGGCCGTGATTCTGCCTGTGGGATTGAGCGCTTACAACATCATGCTCATGAAGAGCTTCTTCGAGACGATTCCGAAAACGCTTTTTGAAGCCGCCGAGATTGACGGTTGCACGCCCGTCGGAATTTTCTTCAAGATTGTCATTCCGCTTTCAAAGCCCGCCATCGCTTCGGTCGGACTTTTCATAGCCGTAAGTCTTTGGAACAACTACATGAGCTTCATCTTGTACATCACCAATCCTTTGATGACAAACTTCCAGGTGAAGGTTCGCGAGTTGATTCTTTCCGACGCGATTTCAGGCCAGGCCCTTACGGCTTCGGATGACATGTTGAAGAGTGCCGTGGTCATGGTCGTGGTTCTGCCGTTCCTCATGATTTATCCTTGGCTTCAAAAGTACTTCGTCAAAGGCGTTACCCTTGGCGCTGTGAAATAGTAAAAGGCGGAATTCGTATTCCGTTGAAAAATAAAAATGAAAAACAAAACAAATATGGAGGTTTTATGATGAAAAAAACTCGCGTGAAAAAATGCGCATTGACCGCTTTGATGGTGGCGGCTTCCGCTTCAATGCTTTTTTCCTGCAATGGCAAGAAAGAGGACAAGGCCGCGGCCGCTTCTGATTCTTCTTCAAGTCCAGCCGCCGCTGTGAATGTTGGGAAGCCTGCTTCTATAACATGGATGGTCCACGATGGACTCCACAAGGAAAATGGAACTGACAAGTGGGCCGAGGAATTTGAAAAGATTACCGGCATAAAGATGAACTTGAAAATCGTCTCAAACAACGAATACACCCAGCTTCTTGATCTTGCCTTCGCTTCAAAGGACACTCCTGACGTGTTCGACCTCACGGGCGACGGAAGGTACGCTTCGTTCGTAAGGCAGAGCGCGGTCGCCGATTTGACTGACCTCGTGAAAGCTTCGCCTCTTTATTCCCGAGTTGATTCTGCTCTTTGGGACAGCATTGCGATTAACGGCCGCTATTACGGAATCCCGAAGGAAAAGCCCAACGGAACAGTTTCTTACGTCAGAAAAGACTGGCTCGACCGTCTTGGAATGAAGGAGCCGACAACGTACGCTGAATTTATCGAGATGCTCCGCGCATTCAAGACCAAGATTCCTGAGTGCCAAGTGCCTTTCACGGCTCCTGGCCTTTTTCAGGACCAGTATCTTCGAGAGTTCTACCAGGATGCAACTCCTGATTTCACCAAGGTGGACGGAAAATGGATTGACGGAATGTCGGCCCCTTCTATGAAGGCTGCTCTCCAGCGTCTTCAGGATGCCTACAAGGAAGGCTTGATTGATATGGAAGTCGTCACTAACAAGACTTCTACCTGCCGCGATGAATGGTATGCCGGAAAAGTCGGCGTGTTCGCTTATTGGGCAGGACAGTGGGGACAGACTTTGCAGGAAAGACTTCAGCTCAATGTGCCTGACGGTGTTGTTGAACCAATCAGCATGATTAAAGAGAGCCACTCAATCAGGGTTACACCGACTGTCTGGGCTATTCCTTCTTCAAGGTCGGAAGCTCAGATTGCCCAGATTTTCAAATACTTCATGGAGTTCAAGAACGATGGAGCTGCCGGCCAAGTCCTCTTCCAGAGTGGTGTCGAAGGTCTCCATTGGAAACAGAACGGAGAGTATCTTGAGCCGTTGCCGCAAATCAGCAATCCAAAAAGCGTTCAGCTCAAGGCCTTTGTCGATCCTGTTTTCTGCGTGGCTCCGCTTACTGTTGCTGACAAGAAGATGAAGCACAGCGATATCTTCGAGAAGTCACTTGCTGTTCTGAATGAGAATGTCATTCAGCTTCCGATTATCCCGACATCGCGCACATATTTGAAAATCAGCTCAGACCTCAAGTTGCTCAAAGAGGAAATCCTCGCCAAGGTCGTAATGGGAACACTTTCTGTTGATGAAGGGCTTGCAAAGTACAATGACGAAGCAAAGGCTCTTGGAGTGGACAAGGTTGTGGCTGAATTCAATGAGTAGGGAAAATATGTACGCGAATCCTATTATTCTATCCGACTATTCCGATCCTGACGCTATCAGGGTCGGTGATGTCTACTACATGACGGCCTCAAGTTTCAATTATACTCCTGGGCTGCCTCTTTTGATGTCGAATGATTTAGTCGACTGGAAACTCGTAGGCTACGCTGCCAAAAATCTGCCTTTCGAGCATTTCGACAATCCTCTCCAGTCAAAGGGAATCTGGGCGCCGTCCATCAGATACCATGACGGCCGCTTCATAATAACCGTCGGTCTTCCAGACGAGGGCATCTTCGTGACTGAAAGCTCCGACTTCACTGGAAACTGGAGTCCGCTCCGCTGCGTCTGGAAGGGAAAAGGTTTCATAGACCCTTGCCCATTTTGGGACTCCGACGGAAAAGCCTACATTGTCCACGCCTACGCGAAAAGCCGAATCGGATTCAAGAGCCGAATCGGGCTTTTGGATGCCGACCCGAAGACCCTCGAATGCAATGGCGACGACAGGTTCATTTTCAACGGGGAAGAGACTCAGCCGACAATCGAAGGACCCAAGGTCTACGAGAGAAACGGCTTTGTCTACATAATGGCTCCTGCCGGCGGCGTGAAGTGCGGTTGGCAGACGGCTCTCAGGGCGAAAAGCATAGAGGGGCCTTTCGAGGAGCGGATTGTGCTCCATCAAGGCTCTTCCCACATCAACGGACCTCATCAGGGCGCGTTCATCGATTCAACAGACGGAAAAAGCTGGTTCCTGCATTTTCAGGACAGGGGAATCTACGGCCGGGTGACCCTTTTGGAGCCTGCCGGCTGGAAAGACGACTGGCCATTGATGGGAACCGGCGTGGAAACTGGAACTTGGCCGGGCGAGCCTGTCGATTCATTTGAGGGGCCTGCTTCTGCTTCTATAGGGGCTTCGATTTCTGGAACCGACGCCGCTGAATGCTCGGATGTTTTCCTCTATGGAAAAACGTCGCTTCAGTGGCAGTGGCAGGCCAACCACAAGGAAAATTTCGTTGTCCACCACGATGGCGATTTTCTTCGGCTTGCGGCTCTTCCGCTTGGAAAGTCGAAAACGATTTGGGATTATCCGGCTGTCCTTACGGAGAAAATCTCAAGCGAGTCTTTCGAGGCCGTTTTCTATTTGGACGCTGGCGGACTTGAAAGGGGCGGACGAGCGGGAGTGCTTTTCTCTGGTGGCCAGTACGCTTCAATCGGAATTGAGCACCGCGATGACGGAAAATGGAAGCTCTTCTATCTTGAGTCTGAAAACGGAGCGGATTCTGAAAGCCGACTTGAGGCTGAAAAGGACTCTTTCCTCTTGCCTGATGATTTTTGCATTGCGGATTTGTCGTTCTCGATAATTTTCCGAGCAAATCCTGTCAACAAGGTCGATGCAGACGAGGGGAACGCGGACAAGACCAAGCCCGCTTCTGGAAGATGCGTCTTCTCCGCAAAATGCGGAAATTTCGCATGGAAGCCCGATGTTGACGCCTACGAGCCTCGTGGAAACCATTGGACAGGCGGAAGAATCGGAATGTTCGCCCAGTCTCTTGTTGAAAAGGATGCTGGATATTCGGATGTGAAAAGCGTGAAGGTCAGTTCGATTTGTGTCTGATTGATTTTTAATTGAATAAAAAAGGAGAAAAAATTGAAAAAACTTTCAAAGAAAATGTTGGCCGCTGTTGCCGCTACGGCTTGCCTTTCATCGTTTGTCTTTGCAAAAGACGAAGGCAAGTTCATTTCAGCACTCCCAGCCTTTCCCGGAGCCGAGGGGGGCGGAAAATACACTACGGGAGGCCGTGGGCTTTCTGTTTACCACGTAACAAACCTCTTGGATTACAAAAGTTCAGAGGAGCCTATCGAAGGTTCTTTCAGAAAAGGTTTCATGGAAGGAAACCACATGATTGTTTTTGATGTCTCAGGAACAATCAATCTCGTGGAAGCGATTCGCACTGGTCAGATAAAAAATGTGACGGTGGCCGGACAAACTGCTCCTGGAGATGGAATAACGCTTGCTGGATTTGAAACCAACATAAGCAAGGCCGAGAACTTGATAATTCGCTACGTCCGCTTCAGACCGGGTTCAAAGAATGTTCACGAGGGTGATGGAATGGACGGACTTTGGGGTCGCCAGCAGAAGAACGTGATAATCGACCATTGTTCTTTCGGTTTTTCCACGGATGAAGGTCTTTCTACTTACAGGGGCGAGAACATGACTGTCCAGTGGTGTATCATCTCTGAAAGCCTGACTATGAGCGGCCACACAAAGGGGCGTCACGGTTACGGCGGAATCTGGGGTGGCGTGAACACGACTTTCCACCACAACCTTCTTGCCAGCCACACTTCAAGAAACCCGAGAATCGGCGGTGGAACTCCTGAAAAAGATGACAACGACCATCTGGCGCTTTTGCAGCTCAGCAACAACGTAATTTACAACTGGGGATTCAACACTTGCTACGGCGGTGGACGAAGCAATACCAACTTCATCAACAATTATGAGAAGGCGGGACCTGGAACTAGGGAAGATGTCGCTCAGAGAATAATTGATTTTGGAGAAGGAAAGAAAGTCGCAAGTCTCTATCTCGATGGAAATTTCATAGACACAAGCAAGGCGAATTCAAAGGACAACAGCAAGGGGCTTTTCATTGGCGAGGCTGCAAAACCGACAACTACAATTGTTGACAAGCCTTTTGAAATGGAAGGAACCCGCAAGGAGAATTTGAAAGTAGAGAAGGCTCAGAAGTGCTACAAGTCAGTTCTTGCACAATCAGGAGCCACTCTTCCTCGTCGCGACGCAATCGATGCCAGAATTGTTTATGAGACGAAAAGCGGAACTGGCCGCTACATCAACACTGACCACGAGGTTGGCGGATATCCATGCCTTGTTTCAGAAACGAGAGCCGCTGATTGGGACTCTGACGGCGACGGAATGCCTGATTTCTGGGAAAAGAAAAACGGCTTCAATCCTGCCGATTCTTCTGACGGAGCTTTGATTGCCAAGAACGGATATTCAAATCTCGAAAACTATCTCAACTCACTTGTTCCAAACAACTATTCTCCAGAGAATCCTGAAGTTGTGATAACGGGGGTGAAAAACAACGATTACGCAACTCTCGGAGAAAAGACAGATCTGTCGTTCTCAATCAAGAGCAAGAAAAAAATCGCAAAAATCGAACTTTATGATGGAAGCGAACTTCTTGAGGAGAAAAAAATCGGAGCGAAACTTTCAAAAGCCAACTTCGACTTCGTGCCAAAAAAGACGGGAACCCATTTCGTTTCTGTTAGGGTGACTGACGAAAACGGAAACGCCATGCAGTCATCGGCCGTTCAACTCCATGCCCTTCCTAAAAATGCTGAGCTCGATGGCTACACTTGCGTTCAGATTGGAAAACCGGGTGTTCCAGGTGTCGCATGGACAGAAAAGTCCGATTCAGGAGATGTTCTGACTGTTATGGGTTCTGGAAAACTCGGAGAAAGAGAGGGCGCCTTCCCTGATGACAGGGCAGAACTCGCTTTGAATGATGACTGCCAGTTCGCCTACAAGAAATTCAGCGGAGATTTCGTTTTCTCCGCAAAGATTGAGACGGTAGCTCCTGTCGACAACCACGCATTCTCTGGAATCATGGTTCGCTCTTCACTTGAAGCCGACAGTGCCGATGTCTGTCTTGGCCTTTCATGGGTAAAATCGACTTCATACAATGTCGATGGACAGAAAGTCTACCGTGATCCTTGGTCAATCTACCTTTGTGGACGAAAGACAAATGGCGGAAAAATGGATCCTCTTACAGAATGCCTTGACGGAAAAGATACTGCCAAAGAAGCCGGTTTCGACCTTCAGGACAGCGTTCATTTTAAGAATTTCGACCAGCCTTTGGGATATTTCATTCGTCTTGAAAGAAGCGGAAAAACATTCTCTGCCTTCTGTTCAAGCGACGGCAACGATTGGCAGAAAATCGGCGAGAGAGAGACAGAACTCGGCGATGAAGTTTTCCTGGGATTCGCTGTTGACGGAAACAAAGTCGCAAATAAAATTGACAATTTGAATACAGCTGTATTCTCAAACATTTCATTGGAGAAAAAATAGGAAGAAAAAATGGGCAAGACTTACAAGAACCCAATACGCAGGGGATTTTTCCCCGACCCTTCGGTAATCCGCGTGGGTGAAGACTACTACATGGTCAATTCTTCGTTCCAGTATTTTCCTGCGATTCCGATTTCCCATTCGAGGGATTTGATTCACTGGGAAGTGATTGGACATGCCGTGACCGACTCATCCTATCTCGACTTGAGCGACATTCCAGATTCTCACGGAATTTGGGCACCGGACATCGAATACATAAACGGTCGCTTCTATGTCATCGCAACCCTCAGATTGGCTGGTGACGGAAAGAGGGGCAACAACGTCCTCAGGCGGCAGTTGATTGTCTCCTCCGAGCGGCCCGAAGGCCCATACGGAAAGCCTTCATGGCTTGAAGTGGACGACATAGACCCTTCGCTTTTCGTGGACACCGACGGAACCCCCTACATGGTCATTGCGGCGGGCGCGCGGCTCGTGGAACTTTCAAAGGACCTCACAAGAGTCGTGAAGGAACCTGTCGTGGCGTGGAGCGGAACCGGCGAAAGATGCAGCGAAGGCCCCCACGTCTTCTTCAAGGACGGCTACTACTACGCCATGGTCGCGGAGGGCGGAACTGGCTACGGACACGGGATTAATGTCGGCCGTTCACGAAATCTTTTCGGGCCTTACGAGCCTTGCCCCTACAACCCCGTCATGCGCCAAAAAGACCCCGCTTCTCCAATCCAGAGGGCCGGGCACGGAAAACTCGTACAGGCTTCGGACGGCTCCTGGTGGTGCTGCTATCTCTGCGGCCGCCCCAACGAGGGAAATTTCACCACGGTCGGAAGGGAAACCGCAATCGACCCTGTTGAATGGACAAGCGACGGCTGGTTCAAAATCAACGGAGGAAAGGGCCCCAGCCTTGAAAACGAGTCTCCTTTGTTGAAGCAGCTCGCCTATGAGACGCACGACAATGATTCTTTCGACAGCCCGGAACTCTCAAAGGAATGGGAATTTGTCCGAAACCCTGACTACGGAACTTTCTCACTCTCGGAAAGACCCGGCTTCTGCAGAATTTGGACGCGCGACGGAACTCTCTCCGAACGCAGGGCGAAGAACACGCTGGTGAAAAGGGAAAGGGAGCTTTCGTTTGAAGTCGAGACCGCCCTTGATTTCCACCCGACAAAGGACGGGGAGCAGGCGGGACTTGTCTCCTACTACAGCACTTCGACCTACATCAGGTGGAGCGTGTGCTTTGAAGGCTCAAGAAAGCTCCAGCTCGTGAAGAACGATGGCGAGGGCGAAAAAGTCGTGGCGCAGGTGGATTCAATTCCCGATTCAAGAGTCTTTTTGAAGGAGGAAGTCTCCAAGCAGACCCGCACCTTCTTCTACAGCTTCGACTCAGGCGACTGGAAAAAAGCTGGGGAAATCTATCCTTGCCACTTCCTCGCCGACGAGGGCAGACCAGGCTCTGGAGAGAAGAGGCACACCGGAACTCTCACTGGAATCTACGCGAACAACGGCGGCTGCGGAAGCAGGATTCCTGCCGATTTCGACTATGTGAATTTTCACTTTGACAGCGAGTGAATATCGGGTGAATATTAAACTTGTTCTGAAACTTCAATTTCCGAACAGGTCTGTTGAAAGTCAACGTTTGCTGCAAAAAAAAAATTTGGAGGTAAAAAAATGGCATTTTTTGACGAAATCCTTGAAATCAAATACGAGGGGAAGGACAGCAAGAATCCCCTTGCATTTAAATTCTACGATTCTGAGAAAATCGTTCTAGGAAAACCAATGAAGGAGCACCTTCCGTTCGCGATGGCATGGTGGCACAATCTCGGAGCGAACGGAGTCGACATGTTCGGCAGTGGAACCGCGGACAAGTCTTTCGGAAAAACGCTTGGGACGATGGAGCTTGCGAAGGCGAAAGTGGATGCCGGAATCGAATTCATGAAGAAGCTCGGAATCCGCTACTACTGTTTCCACGATGTAGACCTCGTTCCTGAAAGCGACGACATCAACGAGACGAACCGCAGGCTCGACGAACTTTCGGACTACATACTGGAAAAGACAAAGGGAAGCGAGATAAAGTGCCTTTGGGGAACCGCAAACATGTTCTCCAACCCGCGCTTCATGAACGGAGCCGGAAGCACCAACAGCGCGGACGTCTACTGTTTCGCGGCCGCCCAGGTCAAAAAGGCCTTGGACATCACGGTGAAGCTCGGCGGCAGGGGCTACGTCTTCTGGGGTGGACGAGAGGGCTACGAGACGCTTTTGAACACCGACGTGAAGCTTGAGCAGGAGAATATCGCCTCCCTCATGCGCATGGCCGTGGAATATGGCCGCAGCATCGGCTTCGACGGCGACTTTTACATCGAGCCGAAGCCGAAGGAACCGATGAAGCACCAGTACGACTTCGACGCGGCGACCGCAATCGGCTTCCTCCGCCAGTACGGTCTGGACAAGGATTTCAAGATGAACATAGAGGCCAACCACGCGACCCTTGCCGGCCACACTTTCCAGCACGAACTCAGAATCAGCAGAATCAACGGGATGCTCGGCTCAATCGACGCGAACCAGGGCGACACTCTCCTCGGCTGGGACACCGATGAGTTTCCCTGCAACGTCTACGACGCGACGATGGCCATGTACGAGGTCATAAAGGCTGGCGGTTTGACCGGCGGATTCAACTTCGACGCGAAGAACAGGCGGCCGAGCAACACGAAGGAGGATATGTTCTACGCCTACATCCTCGGCATGGACACGTTCGCCCTCGGTCTCCTCAAGGCCGCTGAACTCATCAAGGACGGCACAATCGACAATTTCATCAAGGAAAAGTACAAGAGCTTTGATAGCGGAATCGGAAAGAAAATCCGCGAAGGAAAGACGACGCTTTCGGAACTTTCCGAGCGCGCCTGCTCCCTCAAAAAGCCCGAGAATCCACTTTCGGGCCGCCAGGAATATCTTGAGGGCGTGGTGAACAGGATTCTCTTCTCATAAAAAGGAAAAACGGATGAGCTATCTTTTAGGAATAGACTTGGGGACTTCGGGGACAAAGACTGTCCTTTTCGACACCGACGGAAATGTGGTCGCATCCTCGACTGTGGGCTATCCCCTGATTCAAAGGCAGAACGGTTGGGCGGAGCAGAGGCCTGACGACTGGTACGATGCGGCTTGCCAGACCATAAAGAGCGTCCTTGCAAAATCGGCCGTGGACGCAGCTGCCATAAAGGGAATCGGAATTTCAGGTCAGATGCACGGTCTTGTCATGCTGGACAAAAAAGGCAATGTCCTTCGGGATTCCATAATCTGGTGTGACCAGCGGACCGAGGAGGAGTGCAGGATAATCACAGAGAAAGTCGGCGCGGAAAAACTCATCGAGATAACCGCGAATCCCGCTTTGACTGGATTCACCGCTTCCAAGATTCTCTGGGTGCAGAACCACGAGCCTGAAATCTTTGAGAAATGCGCCCACATACTGCTTCCGAAAGACTATCTCCGCTACAAATTGACGGGGGAGTTCGCGACGGAAGTGAGCGACGCGAGCGGAATGCAGCTTCTGGATGTTCCTGCCCGCTGTTGGTCTCCGACGATGATTTCATCTCTTTCCCTGACTGAAAGCATGCTTCCCAAAGTCTACGAGTCCTTTGAGATAAGCTCTGCCGTTTCAGAAGAAGGAGCTCGCGCCACCGGCTTGAAGTGCGGGACACCTGTCGCCGGTGGTGCCGGTGACAACGCCGCCGCTGCCGTTGGAACAGGAACTGTCCGTGACGGACGGGCTTTCTGCACACTCGGAACGAGCGGTGTCGTCTTCGCCCCCACCAATGATGTCAGAATCGACAAAAAGGGCCGCGTCCACACTTTCTGCAGCGCGGTTCCCGGTGCCTGGCATGTCATGGGTGTGACCCAGGCTGCCGGTTTGAGCCTGCAGTGGTTCCGAAACAATTTCTGCTCTTCCGAAGTCGAGGTTGCTTCTCTTTTGCAGAAGGATGTCTACTCGATACTCGACGAGGAAGCGTCGAAAATACCGATTGGAAGCGACAGGCTTCTTTACCTGCCTTATTTGATGGGGGAGAGGACGCCTCACTTGGACGCAAATGCGAGAGGGGCCTTCATCGGGCTTTCTGCCAGGCACACAAAGGCCCATCTTTTGCGCTCTGTGATGGAAGGGGTCGCTTTCAGCCAACGGGACAGCCTTGAAGTCCTTCGCGAGATGGGAATCTCTGTCTCGAACGTGCTCGCCTGCGGTGGCGGCGGTAGCAGTGCCCTTTGGCGGCAGATGCTGTCGGACACGTTCGCCCTTCCTGTGCAGACTGTGCGCTCAAAAGAGGGGCCTGCTTTGGGCGTGGCTATTTTGGCGGGAGTTGGAAGCGGAGTTTATTCCAGCGTGGAGGAGGGCTGCGATGCTGTCGTGAAGTTGAATCCAGCCCAGAATCCAGACGTGGAAAGCCAGGCCCTGTATGAAAAATATTACCAAGTCTACAGGTCTTTCTATCCTGCATTGAAAAACGGTTTTTCAGAATTGGCGAAACTCTGAAAAACCGTTTGAGTTTTTGATTCTGCTTGAATTGTCCCGGAAAATCAGAGAATCGTTTCCATTCCGATTTTCTGGGCTTTCATGCCGAGTTTTTCGTAGAATCCTACAGCGGCTTCGTTGAGCGTCCAGACGTTCAGCGTGACGTTGTAGCAGCCGATTTCCCTTGCGTAGGAGCAGACTCTTTCGTAGAGTTTGTGGCCGATTTTCTGTCCCCTTGCGCTCTCGTCAACGCAGAGGTCGTCTATGTAGAGCGTCTTCATGTCGGCGAGGAGCCTGTTGCCCTTGGTCTCCTTGATTATGCAGAAGGCGTAGCCTTTCACGCTTCCGTCGCTCTCAAAGACCATGACGGGTGTCTTCTCGTCCGCGAAAATCTTTTTCAAATCTTCAGGCGAGTATTTAGTGGCCAAATTGAACAAATCGGGTCTTCCATCGTGGTGGATTTTGTTGACCTGCTCCAAAAGTCCCATGACAGATGGGATGTCTTTTTCGTTTGCGAATCTTATTTCTTCCATAATAATAAACCGATTATGACTAACTTATGCCGCAGCCGGAGACGGGGTTCCATTCGGGTTGTCGTTTCCGTTGTTGTTCATGTCGATGAGCCACAAAAGCCAGCGGATTGTCCTTGGAAGAACGTCCCTGATGAGGACCGTTTCTCCCGATTTCGTCGAAGCCTTCGCTTCCTCTATCAAGTCGCTCATGAGCGGCGGCACCGCTCCAAGGATTGTCTCTGTCTCCGCTTCCGAATACTGCCGCTTTTGGATTGGCGGCTTGTGCGATGAAAGGTACTCGTCCGGGTAGAATTTGCACGGTCTCCAGACTTTCTCTTCCGTCTTTCCCTTGTAGCTCGACGCTCCGAAAAGGCGGCAGATGAACGCCCTGCCACCGTAAATCGAACAGTGGAACGGGGAGTTTTCGTTGAAGAAGAGGCAGGTGCCGTCGTCGTGCGCGAACGGAAACTCGTCCTCGGCTATCTTCATTGCGGTGAATCTCTGGTTCTCCAAGAGCCATGCCGCCATGTACAACGCCTCTCCCTCGAAGATGTCCGGCTCGAAGCCTTTGCAGCAGGTGCCGCAGCCCGACGGACAGTTGAAGTCGCTCTTCTTGTACCATTCGTTTTGTTCCGCTGAAATCCTCTCGTATGATTTTTCGATGTCCAAAAGGACTCCGTGAACGGAAGTCCCCTCTAGTTTTTCCAAAATGCCTGCAATCTGACTCATGATTTTTTTTCCTTGCGGGGTAGGGTACAGCATGGAAACGAGTTAATCAAGAATTTTTTGAAGTCCATCTCATCCTTTTCCTTTCAAATCCTCGCTTGCCATGAAACATGGCGAATTTCGAGATTCGCGGGTAAAAACCTCACTCGAACCAGTTTTCAATCTGCAGCTCGCTCACTTCCTGAATCGGCTCGAAGTGCTTTGCGTTTCTGGTGACTAGAACCATGTGGTTCGCAAGTGCGATGGCGGCTATCATGCTGTCGTCCTTTTGTGTTGGTTTTCCAATCCGTTCCAGCCTTGCCCTTAGCATGGCCTGAATGTCTGCGGCCTTTTCTGTAAAGTTTTTTATCTTGAAATTTTCATGAACATCATCAACGATGAATTTTTCAAGATATTTTTTGTTCAGCCCCTCCGGCATACGGTACAAACCAAAGAGCAATTCTTGCCAGACCGGAGCGCAGATTGCACAGTCGGAAGTGTGCTCTGCGATTTTTTTAATCACATCGAAATTAGCTTTCGGCTTGATAAGTTCCGAGACAATATTCGAGTCCAAAAGATAGTGAGGCTCTTCTTCATCATGTTTATTCGTCATCACCAAATACTCCATCAAAGACATGGCATTCATAAGTGTCTAGAGAATGGTCCCTCACGTCGAAGATTTTGTCGACTTCTTCGTTTGTCAAAAGCCCGTCGACCTTTTTGCGAAATTCAGCGGCCCTTTCGAGGATTGTTTCTTTGCGGCTTCTGGCGATGATGCGGTTGTATTCTTCAATGGAAAGAATGACTCCGACGGTTTTGTTCCTTCGGGAGATGAAGACAGGCCCGGATTCTTCTGCCTGGTGCATGAAAAGAGGAAGTTTGTTTTTCGCCTCGTAGATGGGAACCGTGTTCATAGTATGCCTCCGCTGTGTCGTCTCATGAGAAGCATACTATGAAATGGCTATGAAATCAATGCGTAGTTGGCTATTTCTGGTGACGTTTCCATATCTCAAGCGAATTCCGCGCAAATCCTTCTGAGGGCTTCCTCCAGAATCGGTCGCGGCGTGGCGCAGTTTATCCGCTGGAACTTCGCTCCCTCTTCGCCGAACATCTTTCCGTAGTCCAGCCAGACTTTCGCCTTCCGAAGAACGCGCTCTGAAATCTCCAAGTCCGAAAGCTCCGTGAAGTCCGAGAAGTCGAGCCACAGAAGGTAGGTTCCCTCCGGCTCCATGACTTTGATTCTGGGGCAGTGCTCTTTGATGAAGGCCTTGGCGAACTCAATGTTCCTCCAGATGTGCGCTTTCGCTTCCTCGAACCAGTCCGCGCCTTCCTCGTAGACCGCCATGGCGGCCTCAAGCCCCATGAGGCTCGGCTCGTCGTAGCCTGTCTTGTCCACTTCCTTCTGGAATGCGGCCCGAAGGCTCTTGTTCTTGATGATGATGTTCGAGATTTGCAGACCTGCGAGGTTGAATGTCTTGCTCGGGGATGTGCAGATTACGGAATTCTCCGCCGCCTCGTTTGAGAGTGTCGAGTAGACCGTGTGCTTGCTTCCGTTGAACACGATGTCCGAGTGGATTTCGTCCGAGACCACCACGACCTTGTGCCTGAGGCAGATTTCTGCGATTCTCGAAAGCTCCTCTTTTTTCCAGACGCGGCCGCCGGGGTTGTGCGGAGAGCAGAGGATGAAGAGCTTGGGCTTTTCCGAGACGATTTTCTTCTCGAAGTCGTCGAAGTCAATCTCGTACTTTCCGTTTTTGATGACGAGCGGATTGTTCACGACTTTCCTTTCGAGGGCGTTTATCATGTTGAAGAAGGGGTAGTAGACCGGCTTTTGAATCAAGACTCCGTCGCCTTCTTTTGTGAACGCCTTGATTGCGGTGGCTATCGCGAAGACGACTCCCGGCGTGGTCACAATCCAGTCGTCTTCGATTGAAAAGCCGTGCCGCTTTGAGAACCAGTTCTTCACGGCTTTGTAGTACCTGTCGTCGGGGCGGCTGTAGCCGAAGATGCCGTGCTCGGCCCGCCTCTTCAACGCTTTTTCCACGCATGGGGCCGTGGGGAAGTCCATGTCGGCGACCCAGAGCGAGATTGCGTCCGTCGGCTTGTTGCGCTTTGCCGCCAAGTCGTATTTCGCCGCGAAAGTGTGCGTCCTGTCCGTTATTTTGTCGAAATCGTATGCCATAGGCTTTTTTCTCCTCGCTTGATTGGACTTTCCGTCCGTTTTTTCATCTCATCGCGTTTTCCAAATCCGCAATCAGGTCGTCCGCGTCCTCGATTCCCACCGAGAGCCGCAGTGTGGAATTAGTGATTCCGTTCTTCAATCTGATTTCCTCCGGCACGTCCGCGTGGGTCTGCGTGACCGGGTAGGTGATGAGGCTTTCAACTCCGCCGAGGCTCTCCGCGAACCGTATGAGGGAGACGCTCTTCAATATCGATTTCGCCTTCTCCTCGCTTTCCACGTTGAACGTGACCATCGCTCCGAATCCGCGCGCCTGCTTTTTCTGCGTCTCGTGCCCTGGATGCTCTGGAAGCCCTGGGTAAATCACGGAGGTGACGCATTTTTGACTCTTGAGCCATTCGACAATCTTGAACGCGTTCTCCTCCGCCTTCTTCATGCGCACCGCAAGCGTCTTTATTCCCCTGAGCGTGAGCCACGAGTCGAAGGGGGAGAGTCCGGCCCCTGTTGTCTTTATGAGGAAGCGCAGTTTTTCCTGCACGTCCGCCCTGTTCGTGACGATGAATCCCGCGAGGGTGTCGTTGTGGCCCGCGAGGTACTTCGTCCCGGAATGGAGCACGATGTCGGCTCCGAGCGCGAGCGGGTTCTGGAAGTAGGGCGACATGAAAGTGTTGTCCACTATGAGCAAAAATCCGTGCTTCTTCGCGATTTTCGCCACGAGCGCGATGTCCGTGACGTTCATCATCGGATTCGTCGGCGTCTCTATGTATATGGCCTTCGTCTTTTTTGTGATGATTCTTTCGAAGTCCGCTTCCGTGAGTGTCGAGAGGTTCTCCCTCGTGAACGAAAGCCCGTTCTTGATCGAAACGTTGTCGAAGAGCCTGATGGAGCCGCCGTAGAGGTCCGCGTCCGCTATGATGTGGTCGCCTGGGGAGAATATCTCCATGAGCAGCGTGATGGCCGCCATTCCGCTTGAGAGCGCGAACGCGTCGATTCCGCCTTCGAGAGCCGAGACGACCTTCTCAAGCTGCTCCCTTGTGGGATTCTGCAGCCTGCTGTAGTCGAATCCGGTGCTCTTTCCGACTTCCGGGTGGGCGTATGTCGCCGTCTGGTAGATTGGAAAGCTTATGGAGCCGTAGTGTGTGCATCCGTCCGTCGCCGTGCGCTCAAGGTGCAGGCATTTTGATTCCAGTTTGAGTGGCATTTTCTTCTCCTTGGTCTAGTCTGTAGTCTGTCAAAAAACTTTCCGCTATCTGTACATGTTGGTCGAAAGGTACTTGAATGCGTTGTCAGCAAGAATCACGACGATGTTCTTTCCTTTCGCCTCTGGCCGCTTCGCTATCTGCGTGGCCGTCCACAAAGCCGCTCCCGCCGACTGTCCGACGAAGAATCCCTCGTTTACGACGAGCTTCCGCCCGGTCTCGTACGCGTCCTCGGCAACGACATCGAAGCATTCGTCGTATTTCGTGTTGAAAATCTTGAAGAGCTCCGGCACTTTGTCGTCGGGCACTCCGTTGAATTTCAGAACTCCGTCTATCGTGTTCCTGTCGGGGAAGTCCGGGCTTTTGAGCGACTGCGGAGCCGGCTGCGCTCCGATGATTTTCACGTCAGGGTTCTTTTTCCTGAAGAAGTCGGCGAGACCCGAGAGCGTGCCGCCCGTTCCGACGAGCTGGACAACGTAGTCCACTTTTCCGCCCGTCGCTTCCCAGATTTCAGGGCCTGTTCCCTTGATGTGCGCCTCGGAATTCGCCCTGTCGCCGCACTGGTTCAGGTAGTACCAACCTTTCGACTTCGCGAAGTCGTTCATCACTTTGTAGAGTCCGGCGAGCGAGAGTCCTGTCTTGAGCATTTCCGCGAAGCCTGGAACGTCCGTCACCTGCAAAAGCTCCGCGCCCAGCGCCTTTAGAATCTGCGAGCGTTCCACCGAGACCTGCGGCTGGATTACCGCCACGAATTTGTAGCCCTTCGCATTCGCGAACGTCGCCTCGCCGATTCCGGTGTTTCCGCTCGTGTAGTCGATGAGAGTCATGCCGGGCTTTATGTCGCCCCTTTTCTCCGCCTCTTCGATTATGTTCAACGCCGCCCTGTCCTTTACGCTTCCGGACGGGTTGAAGTATTCGAATTTTCCGAGGATGTTCGCCTCAAGTTTTTCAGATTCCTCGTATCTGTGGAGGCGCACCAGCGGCGTGCTTCCCACAAGTTCCGTTATCGAGTCGTATATTTTTTTCTCTGCCATAGTTCAGTTCCTCCGTGTTTCTCTTTTCTGTTTGTAGTCATGCGAAGTAGTTGTATTCGACAAGCTCAACGAGTTTTTCGTTCTTCTCGGCCGCCGCGAGCGAGAGAAGCGACCATGCGTTCCCCGCCGTTCCGATGTAGAGGCCGGTGTACGAGTGGACGTCCGTGGGAATCGTCCTCCACCACGCTCCGCTCCAGCGTCTGAGTTTTTTCTGGTGGTAGATGTCTCCGTCCGCGTCGGGGACGAACGACTGTCCGACAACCACGTTCGCGGCTCTCCTTGCGTAGTCGAGGAATTCCTTGTCCTTCGTGAGTCTGTAAATCGAGACGAAGTGTTCGAGAATGCCCGGTGTTCCGCAGCAGAGCGCCTGGCTCTGCCAATATCCCCTGCTGAAAATCTCCGGCGCCCCCGCCTTGATGATTCCTCTGCTGAGTTTGAGCGTCCAGTCGAGGTATTCTTTTTCGCCCGTTATGCGGTAGAGCGACTGGAAGAGAATCGAAGTTCCGGCAGGCCCGTGGCAGGTGCTCAAGTAGTAGAATTCTTTTGAGGGGCCTCTTTCGAGCGAGTCGAGGTAGGGAACGAGAACCGCTTTCTCGTCACCGACCGCTATTCCCTCTATGTATTTCGCCGCTTCGATTGCCGCTTTCAAAAATCTCTCGTCCTTGGTGCTGTTGTAGAGAATCGTGAATATCCAGCCGACTCCGCTTGTCCCGTGCGCGTTGTTCACCCAGAACACGTCCTTGGGGAAGTCGATTATCGTGAGATCCACGACGTTCCAGTACGTTCCTCCGTTCGGTGCGGGCTTTCCCTTCGCCAAAAGGAAGTCTCCGAATCTCTTCTCTGTTTCAAGGTATTTTTTGTCCCCTGTCAATTCGTATATCGAAGAGAGGTATGTGACGAAGCCCGCGTCTCCGCAAAGGTCGTTCTGCTCGCTCCAGTAGATTCCGTCCTCGTTTTTCTTTGCCGCAGAAATGAGGTCGTCTGCGATTTTGACGGCTTGCTTTTTGTACTCCTCGTTCTTTGTCACTTTGTAGAGGTTGAGAAGGAAGTAGCCGCCGCCTGTCGGGCCGTTGTAGTAGCCGGCCGCCCAGCCGGGCATGTTCTTCACATGGACGAGCTTCGACGCTCCGCTCTGCTTGGTGTTCAGCGTCCTCTCGTAGAATTCCGCACCCTCGTCGCCTTCGATTATCGCCTTTGCCGCTTCTTCCGCTTCTGAAAGGTATTCAGCCTCGTTTGTGGCCTGGTAGAGCCTGAGAAAAAAGAGTCCGATTCCAGCCGCTCCTCCGTAGAGGGATTTCTCCGTGAGCATCGGATAGTCCGAGAAATCCTCATTCGAGTCCGGGCTTTGAATCCACGTCTTTCCGTTTTTTCCCTTCTTCTCCGTCGTCTTTATCCATTCAGCCGCCTGCTTCGCGTATTCGATGTAGTCCTCGGCCGCCTTCTCCTTGAAAAGAATGTTCTCCGCCATGTTTGAGTCTCCTGTTTTTTTTGATGCGAAATTTTTCTCATCTGCCTTGCACAAATTGGCGCAACGGCGCGTCTGTCTTGGAGAAAAATTTCTTTGGAAAAATGATGATGGTGATTTTTTGTTTAGAAGAGAGAAGGGCGGCGCATCCGTCCGTTTCGGAAATTTTCCCGGACAAGTTTTTCGAAGTAGATTGTCATGGTGCGCCTCCTATGTGTTTTTCCTAGTTTCCTACTAGGAAATTGGTATGTTTTATTTATACATTCTATTTCCTAGTAAGTCAATAGGGAAAAGCATATTTTTTTCGCGCGCTAGATGTTGTACTCGGCTTCCTGGACTTTTCCTCCGAGGTTCAGGTATTCAAGTATCTTGTTCCGGTACAGGGTGAACGTGTCCTGCACGCGGACCCTCGGCCGTGGCAGGTCGATGTCGACGACAGCTTCCACACGGCTTGGGCGCGCGCTCATCACGACGACCTTGTCGCTCATGTAGATTGCCTCGTCCACGTCGTGCGTCACCATGAGCATCGTCATGTCGTTCTCGTTCTTTATCCTGAGGATTTCGTCCTGCAAATTCATCCTTGTGAACGCGTCCAAGGCTCCGAGCGGTTCGTCGAGCAGGAGGACTTTCGGGTGTCCGACAATCGCTCTCGCAAGCGACGCCCTCTGCTGCATTCCACCCGAAACTTGGTGGGGGTAGGAGTTCTCGAATCCCGAAAGACCGACGAGCTTGAGCATTTCAGCCACGTCGCCCTTCTTTTCCTTGTAGATTTTCCTCGCCTTGAGTCCGAACGAGACGTTCTCCTTTATCGTCAGCCAGGGAAAAAGATTGGAGCCTTGGAACGCGAAGCCCCTGTCGCTTCCGGCTTTCGTGATTTTCTCTCCGTCGAGGAAGACTGAACCTTCCGACGAGTGCTCAAGCCCTCCGATTATCCTGAGCAGCGTCGATTTTCCGCATCCTGACGGCCCGATGAGGCTGACGAACGAGCCCGGCTCTATGTCGAGGTTGAAGTCGTTCAAGACGTTCACGCCGTCGAAATTCTTGCTCACGTTCTGAATCTTTATGTTTCCAATCATGGCTTCTCCTTTTTCCGGCTGTCTGTCACTCTCCGAAAAGTCCCGTGCTCAAGTAGCGGAGTCCTGTGTCCGGGAAGATTACGACGATGTTCTTTCCGTCAAATTCTTCGCGCGATGCGATTTTTGTCGCTCCCCACAATGCCGCTCCGCTTGAGTTCCCGACGAGGATTCCGTCCGTCTTCGCGACTGTGCGCGCGGCCTCAAACGCTCCTTCCGTGTCCGCCACGAAAACTTCGTCGAATACGCTGTCGGTGAGTTTTCCGTCCTTTTTGAGGCTCGGCGGAATCCTCTCTATCGGGACTTCTGTGAAGTTGTGGATTCCCGTGAGCTTCGTGTCGTTTTCCGCAGGCTCAACCGCGAAGATTTTCACTCCTGCGTCGTGTTCGTGGACGCTGTCGGCGATTCCCCTTATCGTTCCCGCTGTTCCGACCGCCGCGACCACGGCCGCCAAATCCCCTTCCGTGTCCTCCCAGATTTCCCTTCCTGTCGTGTCGTGGTGCGCCTTCGGGTTCAGCGGGTTTATCATCTGGTCGACGAAGTAGATGTCGTCTCCTGCCGCCTGCCTGTCCCTGATGTGCTGCTTGAGGATGTTTGTTGCCGCCACGAAGTCGTTGTTCGTCGCCTTGAGCGCGTCCTGGAGTTCCGGCACGTCGCTGATTTCCGTCACGTCCGCTCCGAACGCCTTCATCACCTGCAGCCTCTCATGGCTCACTCCGTTCTGCAGGAAAATGCGCACGCTGTAGCCTTTCATCGCGCCTATCGCGCTCACCGCTATTCCCGTGTTTCCGCTCGTGTATTCGATGAGAGTCGTCTTTCCCGGCTTGATTTTCCCCTCTTTCTCGGCGTCCTCGATTATTCTGAGAACGATTCTGTCCTTTATGCTTCCAATCGGGTTGAAGTACTCCACTTTAGCGAGCAGGTGCGCCTTCAATCCGAGTTTTTTCTCGTAGCCCCTGAGCCTGACGAGCGGGGTGTGCCCCACGAGTTCCGTCAGCGAGTCGTGAATTTTTTTAGCCATTTTAGTGCCTCCGTTTTTTGTTTGATATTCCTATGGGTAAACTATGTTATTTTCGCATGAAAAAAATCTCGTCGCATTTCTTGAGGGATTCCCCGTCGTGCGTAACGAGAACCACCGTCTTTCCGCTCTCTGAAAGACGCTTGAATATCCCGATTGTTTCGTCCGCCGTCTCTCGGTCGAGCGCGTCCGTCGGCTCGTCGGCGATTATCGTCTTTGGGTCGTTCATGAGGGCGCGGGCGATGAGGAGCCTCCTGTTCTCGCCGCCTGAAAGCGACGAGGGGCTTTGCAGGGCGAGGTTCCCTATCCCCAAGTCGGCGAGGAGCTTTTCCGCGCGCTCGATGTCCTTCCTTTCCGCCCTCCGCTTTTTTCGGGAGAGAAGGGAAACGAGGACCACGTTCTCTATGACGTTCAGGTTCTCAAGGAAACTCTGTTCCTGGGAAACGAAGCCGATGTTCCTGTTCCTGAACGCGCACATCTCGTCGTCGGAAAGGCTGGTCGTCTCTGTTCCGTCGACTGTCACCTTTCCTCCGTCCGCTTTTTGCATTCCCGCGATTATCGAGACCAGCGTGCTTTTTCCGATTCCAGAATCCCCGCTTATGCCGAAGAGTGTGCCGTCCTTTATCGAAAGGGAAATATTGTCGAGGACTTTCTTCTCTCCGTTCGGTGTTGCGAACTTCTTTGACAAATTCTCTATCAAAATCATTTCACATCTCCGTAAGGCTCGACCCTTGAAAGGCGCAATGCTCCGTTCAAGGCCGCGCCGAGCGATGCCGCTGTCCCCGCCGCAACGACGACCGCCGCAAGCAAGGCTGTTCGACCGATTCCGCAACTGACGAAAGGCATCGAGAGCTTTTCGGCAATCAAGGTCTCGAACGGAATGACGGCAAGTGCCGCAGCCGCCACTCCCAAAGCCGAGCCTGCCGCTCCGACAACAGCCGCTTCCGAAAGCAGCACGGAAGAGAGGCTTCTTTTGTTCGCGCCAAGCACTCTCAGTATGGAGAATTCCCGCCTGCGCTCGTTTATCGTCGCCGAGAACGCAATTGCGAGCGTGAGGAATGTCAGTACGAAGACTGCCGCCGCCGTGACCGCCGAGAAGACTCTGAACGACGAGAGCCTCTCCGAGAATGTCCGCACGAATTTGTCCCCCTGGATGACCTGCACTCCGGGAACCGCCGCCTTTATGCGGAGGGCTGTTCCGTCCGCGGAGCTTCCTTCCGAGAGCTTCACGAGGACGGTGCTGATTTTCGACTTCGTGTCGCCGTCCGATATGAAGGAGAAACCTTTCTTCTTCGCGTCGTCGAAAATGTCCTTGAGCGTCTCCATGTCGCAGAAGAGTCCGTTGTCCATTCCAGTTCCGCTTTTCGAGAGTTTCGAGGTGATTGTCCTCTCTGTTCCGAAAATCTTGATTCTCCCTTTTTCAGTCGAGACTCCGCTTCCCGCGAGCAGGATTTTTCCGTCCTTGTCAGGATTCAAGCTTTCTCCAGCCCAGTTCTGCACTGTGAAGTCGCTTTTTCTGTCGAATCCGATTATCTGCATCGGAAAGTCGCAGCAGCTCTCTGAAAGACTCGTCAGGTAGAACTGGGGGCTTGCCTTTTCGACTCCCTCCACGCTCCTTGCCGCGTCCAGAACCGATTTGTCCATGTAGAAGTAGCACGGTTCTCCCGACAGCAGTACGTTCTCGGCTCCCGTTTCGTATCCTTCGGGGACGATGAGCAAATCCGCGCCCGTCCTCGCCTTTAGCCCCTCGATTCCCGCTTCCATGTTCGAGTCGATTGTCAGCGAGGCGAACGAGAGGGCGGATGAGAGGGCGACCAGAAGGGAAATCGAGGCCGTCCTGTATCTCTTTTTCGAAAGATTCGAGAGTGCCAGGAACCTTTCGACTCCAACTTTCTCAATCAGCGTTTTTTCCATAGAACCACCGTCTGAATCAGCGTGGCCAAGATTATGAGTATGCCGAGCACGATGAGGGTCGGCTGCGTGACTTCGTGGCAGTGCATCGTGGCCTTGCCGCAGACTCCGATGAGAGCCGTGGGAAAGAGGATGATTCCAACGGCATTCACCGCAATGCCGGCGTTGAGCGCGAGCTGGTACTGCCCATTGTCTGAAACGAGCTTGAGCAGGGCGAGCGCCACCACCGCCAGTCCCACGAAAAGTTCAGCCCTCGCGGTCCAGTGGCACTTCATCACTTTCTCTCCGATGTCGCAGACTTTGGCGAACGTGTGCGGAGCAATCGCTGTGAGAAGACCTAAGATGGCGATTGCGAGCGCGATGCAGATTCTTTTTTTCATATAAAACTCTCCTAAATGTGCAGGCTTCTTCTTTTTTCAGAAATCGAAGCCGGTTCTCTCGCCGTTGATTTCCTTGTACGTCTTCGTCGCCTTGTCGTAGCTGTAGCCGTCCGGCACTCCGAAAAGCTCGATGTAGCCCTGAGCGATGAATTTCTCTATGTCGGTCGTTGGCTTCAGGATTCCCGCGCTCTGGAGCTGCCTCGCCGCCGCGGCGAACGTCCTCTTTCCAAGCGAGCGGCTCGGTATGAAGTTCAGTTCCTCAAGAAGTGCCGCATTGAAGTCGAGGTCTCCGCCCACGAGGTCGTTCTCGATTTGCAGCTGCGCCGCCGCCCTCGGCTCCGCCTGCACGAACGCGCTCGCCTTCTGCAGCGCGCGTGTCACCGCGGCCGCTCCCTCCGGGTTCTCCTTCAGAAGTTTGTGGGTGACGAACTGCTGGCAGCAGTATTCGTTCCTGAATTTCTCGTCGGTTCCTGTGTCGAGGATTTTCTTGAAGCCGTATGCCTGTTCCCCCTTCGTCGCCACAGGATCGTGCGCTCCGATTGCGTCCACGGCTCCGTTGTTCAGCGCGATTGCGAGGTCGCTCGAAGCGTACGCCACGAACTCCACTTCGTTGTTCTCCGCAGTCACGCCGATTCCTTCGTCCATGAGTTTTCTCTTGAGGTTCATAACGCTTGAGTCAGCCAGTCCCGGAACTCCGATTTTCTTTCCCCTGAGGTCTTTCACGGAATTGATTGGGCTGTCCCCCTTCACATAGTATTTTGTGCAGCCGACGTGGATTCCCGAAGTGTACGATATTGGAAGACCGTTCTCCATCGCCTGCAGCTGCGTGGCGTAGAGTCCGTATCCCGCGTCCACTTTGCCGGAGCCTATCATCTCGGCGAGTGTCGCTCCTCCCTCGACCACCTGCACGTATTCGGCCTTCTGCCCGATTGCCGCCAGTTCCTCGTCGAAAAGCCCCATCTTCATGGCGACGTGCACCGGAGCCGCGCAGAGTCCACCCGTCTGGAAATTGATTCTTACGACTTTCTGTCCGGCAACTTCGCTGTTTGCCTCTTTTCCTTTGCATGAAATCAAAGCGGATGCCGCCACGAGCATCGTGATTCCTGCGAATTTCCTTGCGTTTTTTTGAAATGAAGTTTTTTTCATGTCTTTCTCCTGTTTTGTTTTTGAATTCCGTTTTTTTCCTACCACTTGATGAGTCCCTTCTGCCAGCCCAAGAGCCTCTGCCTCACCTTGAAGAGCAGCGTGATTATGACCGTGCAGAAGAGGGCTATCATGATGAGTCCCGCGTATACGCCCGAATAGAGCATCATCGCCTTCTGGTAGCTGATGTACCAGCCGATTCCGTATTTCGCGCCGAACATCTCCGCCGTCATGAGCGCGATGAACGCGGCGCATATTCCGTTGAAGATTCCCTGGAAGATGTTGGGGAGCGCGGCGGGAACAGCCACCTTGAACACCTGGTACAACGTGCCGGCTCCGAGCGTCCTGCTCACCTCGAAATATATCCTGCTCGTGTTCTGGATGCCGGAGCTTGTCATGAGCTGAACCGGAAACCACACCGCGAGCGAGATTATGAAGACGCTCGCTCCGAACGGGGTGGGGAACGTCGTGAGCACGAGCGGAATCCATGCCGTAGCCGGAATCGGGCCTATGAGCTTTATGTACGGGTTTATCCAGTAGTACACTTTCTTCGAGAAGCCGAGGAAGACTCCTGTCAGGAATCCCGCGGCCACCCCGAACAGCACCCCCAGAATCAGGAGCCTGAACGAGAAAGCGATGCACTTGAGGAGGAGGGGAGTCTGCTCCACGAACACCGCGAGCACGTTGTCGTAGCTCGGAAAGAAAATCACCGGAAGGAGCGCGGCCTTCGCCGTCAGGATGTCGATGAGAGAGACGAGCACGCCAGCTCCGAAAAAAAACGGCCCTTTCTCCTCCAGCGATTTCCTTGTCCGTCCGTTGAAGAAGGAGAGCGCGAAAAACAGTAGCGAAACGAATCCGACGGCGCACAGGAACGGTGTGTAGTATCGTCCACCCGGCTGCGGATGTAGCTGACTGTCTGGGACCGCCGTCTGCACTGCGAGAGCGAGAAGCACCCCCAGCGAGGGCAGTGCTCGTTTTACAATCTTCTTTGCGTTCTTCATCTTCGCTTCTTCTCCTCCAAAAAATTCCTAGCGCGCGCCTTCGTTCTTGATGAACTTGTCGGAGTTCTGCTCGTACCACCATTTCGTGTACGGGAGCTTTATCCTCGCGGCGAGGTTCTTCTCGAAAGAGCGGTTCGTCACCGTGTCGCGGATAAGCTTGGCGAACGAGAGCGTCCCCTCGTAGCCGAACACCGTGTACTCGTCCGCCACGAACACGGCGGCGTAGCCCTGCTTTATCGCCCACACCGTCGTTCCCGGATGACGGCTGAAATAGACGTCCGGCTTGTAGCGGTTGAGGATGTTCAGGACCTCGTAGTTCTGCTGGTCGGCCACGGCCACCTTCATGTCCTTCGGGGAGGTGTTCAGGAGATGTTCGAGCGCAGGTGGGACTTTTCCGTTGTCGTACTTGTAGTCGTAGTGCCATGCGAGCGCGTAGTCCACCTTCATGCCGAATTCCTGGAGTACGCGCGCTATCTCGTATGTGAAGCCCGGACCCATTCCGATGACCGCCCTGAGACCGTGGAGCGACTTCGTGACTTCCTCGATCTGCGGAAGGTAGATTTCACGCTGCTTTTTGATGTACTCCTCCGCCTGCTCCCTTCTTCCGATGGCGTCTCCGATTCCCCTGAGCCATGTCTCGAACCCGGTCACGCCCGAATGGTTTATCGTGCGGACGTATGGGACTCCGTATGTCTCCTCAAGGGCGTTTCCGAGGTACGTTCCGAGCGTTCCGCAGATGCAGACCGTGGCCAGAGCCTCGCTCAAGTGCGAAAGCTCCTCTATCGTCGAGTTGCAGTAGAGGAACTGCGGCTCCGCGTCGAAGACCTCGTTGAAAATCTTCGTGATTTGCGGGCGCGCGCTCTCGTAGAAGTTCTTTATGTTGATGATTCTCCTCTTCTCTTTCGGTGGCTTGACGATTCCCTGGAGGACCGCGTGGTCGGAGATGTCGAATCCCGAAGCCCAGATGCGGCTCTTGAATCCTTCGCAGTGGACGGGAATCACGGGAATCGGCAGTTCCTCGTTGATTTCGTCGGCCAATCCGTCCACGTCCTCTCCGATGACTCCCGACACGCACGACGTGGAGATGAAGATTGCGTCAGGCTTGTAAGTCTCGTATGTGTGCTCGACTATTTTCCTGAGGTCGTTCATCGCCCCGAAAACAGTGTCCTTCTCGTTCAAATCCGTGCAGACGAAGACGGAATTCGTGGTCTTGTTGATTCTCGCGGCTATCTGGCCGAATTTCACGCTGTCGTTCGAGGCCATCGCCGTGCAGCCAGCGGGCGCGTGGTAGACGACAGCCACGTTCCTTATCGCCGCGAGGGCGTTCAGCGCGCATCCTGAGAGGCAGGAGCTCGACTGCGAGAAGCACCTTTCCCTGTTCTTGAGGGAGCCGCATTCCGAGCGGTAGACGAGCGTCTCCAAATCGCCCACGAATCCTGTTATCGAGCCGAGGCGGTTTTCCCTCACCGCGAGGTTCGCGTTCTTGAAGTTGTATGGCATAAGATAATCTCCTTAGAAGAATTTGCGGAATTACAGCTTGAGCTTGCTCAACGCCGCCGTGAAAATCTGTTCGAGCAGGTGGAGCCCTCCCGAATATCCTGCGATGTGGTCGTTGATGACGAGCTTCTCAAGCATCGGGTAGCTCACGTTCACATAGTGCGCCCCGATTTCCTGCGCGAGCTTCTTCTCCCAGTTCGAGCCGATGATGAGCGGAGTGCCTGCGAAGTCGGTCTTCCTAATCTGCTCCTGGATGTCGTGTCCGTCCGTCGTGAACTGCACCTGCGCCTGGATTCCGTAGTTCAGGTTCGAGGCTTCGTTCGCTATCTGCGTGCGGAACGCTTCCGGCGCGTCGTCCGTGATGAAGAGCTTTTCAGGGAAGAGACCCATGTCGTTCACGAGGAATTTCGTCACCGCCACCGTGTACTGGCTGTCGCTCACGACCGTGAACCTTTTTCCGAGGATTCTCGTCTCCAAAAGGGTGTCGGCGAAACGTTCAATATAATAGTAGAATTCCGCTTCCTTCTCCGTTATGACTTTTTCAACCAGCTCTTTGTCCGCGCCTGTGAATTCCTGCACAGCCCTCAAGAACTTCGTGGTCTCCGTGGCTCCGATTGGAAGAATCGGGTAGTGGAGGAGCGGAATCTTGAACTTTGTCTCAAGGTACTTCGCGCTTTCGAGTCCGACCCAAGGCGAGACGAGGATGGAGAATTCTGCCCTCGCCGCGTCCTTGATGTTCTCTATTCCGCGTCCGAACCCGAATACCGTGTTCGGCTTTAGCCCTATCGCGCTGATGAGCGACTCAAGCTCCCGCAGGTTTCCGAGCCAGTACGGATCCTGCTGCGGAGGTCCCGCGAAGATGTTCACAAGCCCCTTGACCGTTTTGCCTTTCTCGTCCCTTTCGTCCCTCACTTCCGGGCGGTTGAGGAGCTGCTCGAAAATCGACTTCAGAATCCAGTCGTGGCCGACGTAGTTGTTCCCCTTGAATCCCGGAGTCTTCGCCCAGATTACAGGCTTCTCCTCGTCCTCGAATTCCTGCGCCACTTCCTTGATGTCGTCTCCGATGATTTCTCCCGTGCATCCCGAAAGGACGACAAACAAGTCCGCGTCGATGACCCTGAGCGCGTTGTGGATTGTGGAGCGGAGCTTCTCCGCGCCTCCGAAGACGACCTCCTTCTCTGAGATTGAAGTGCATGGGAAGATGTTCGGGCTGTATCGTCCGCTCGTTCCGTTGTTGTCGTTCAGTTTCGACGCGCAGCCTGGTCCCGAATGGAGGACTGGAATCGCCCCCGGTATCGACTGGACTGTCTGCATGGCCGCCAATGCGCACTTGTATCGCGGCTGGTCCAATATTTTAGCCATAGAAATAGTACCCCCAAACTTTTTTCAGCTCTTTTTTTGGCTCTGTCTAGCCTTCATCTTCTTCCTGAATTCGGTGAGCTTCGATATCGCCTCCCCGATCGGGAGCACGATGTCGAACGCCGTCACGTTGTGCTTCGCCAATGCCCTGACCGCGTGCGGCCCGATTCTCGCCACGAGAACGTAGTCCACGTCCGAGAGGGCCGCGGCCACCGCTTCAAGAGGGGCTTCGTCCGAGGCTTTCCCCTCGGCTCCGCATTCCCCTCCGGCGCAGCCCGCCGTCACGTTCCGTATCTCGCTTTCCTCGAAGCCCCCGGTCTCCTCGTCGACCTCGAATACGATGAAGGATTCCGCGTGCCCGAAGTGGGTGTCGACCGTCTCTCCGTCGCTCGACCCCACCGCGACTTTGTATTTGTCTCCCATGAAAACCGCCTTCGCTAGATTGACTAGATTGACTAGATTGAATAGTTGCCTTCCGGCTCCATCATTCCGTTCTCGATGAGGATTTCCTCAAGACGCTCCTGCGTTATCGGTGTCGGAATCGTGAAGTTCGTGTTCTCGTCGATTGCCTGCGCCAAGTCGCGGTAGACCTGGGCCTGCGAGCTTTCCGGCGCGTACTCGATGACGGTCTTCTTCCTGATTTCGGCCTGCTGCACGATGTTGTTCCTCGGGACAAAGTAGATGAGCTGCGTGTTCAGTTCCTTCGTGAACGCCCTGAGAAGGTCGAGTTCCCTGTCGACGTTGCGGCTGTTGCAGATGATTCCGCCGAGCCTCACGTCGCCCCTTTCGGCGTAGCGCGCGATTCCCTTGCAGATGTTGTTCGCCGCGTAGAGGGCCATCATCTCGCCCGAAGCGACGATGTAGATTTCCTGAGCCTTGCCCTCGCGGATCGGCATCGCGAATCCTCCGCAGACAACGTCTCCGAGTACGTCGTAGAACACATAGTCCAAGTCCTCAGTGTAGGCTCCGAGGTTCTCAAGCATCGAAATCGAAGTGATGATTCCGCGTCCGGCGCATCCGACTCCCGGCTCCGGTCCTCCCGACTCTACGCAGCGGACTCCCTTGAATCCTGTCTTCTGCAAGTCCTCAAGCTGGATTTCAGTCTTGTTGTCCCTGATTGTGTCCAAAACCGTCTTCTGGTGGAGTCCGCCCAAGAGAAGGCGTGTGGAGTCCGCCTTCGGGTCGCAGCCCACGACCAGCACCTTCTTTCCGAGTTCCAAAAGTCCCGCCGTGAGGTTCTGTGTCGTCGTCGACTTTCCGATTCCGCCTTTTCCGTAGATTGCGATCTGCCTAAGTTTCTTTGCCATGTTTTTTCTCCTGTTTTTTTTCTGTTTTGTCGTTGCTGTTTATGTTTTCCCCATCAACCGTGGGAGAAATTCTCTTTGAAGTCCAGGTTCCTTCTTGCGAAGAGCGAGTAGACCTGCCTTGAGACCTCCGTCTTTCCCGGCACTCCTATCGCGTCCGCCCGGCACCTGCTGCAGTGGAGGAACAGCTCTATGTACTGTCTCGCCGCCACGTGCGCCGCCTCGATTTCGAAGCAGTCGGGGGCCTTCTCGTCCTTGAGCTTCGCCTGCGGAATCAGGGGGATTATGTTGTACTTCTCCGCGCCCGCCTCGGCGACCTTGTAGGCTATCTGCTCTATGTGGTCTCCGTTTATCCTTGGGACGAGAACCGTGTTCACCTTCACCGTGATTCCGGCCTCCGCGATTTTTTTGATTCCTTCGAGCTGGTTCCTTATGAGGATTTTCGCCCCTTCCACGCCCTCGATTTTCTTTCCGTGGTAGATGATGTAGTCGTTGAGCTGCGCCTCGATTTCCGGGTCGACTGCGTTCACCGTCACGGTGAGGCTGTCCAGGCCAAGCTCGATGAGCTCGTCCGCGCGCTCTGAAAGAAGGAGTCCGTTCGTGCTCATGCACTTTATGAGGTCCGGGAATTCCCTCTTTATGATTCTGAACGTCTCTATCGCGTAGTCCGTGGCGAGTGTGTCCCCCGGACCCGCGATTCCAGCGACCGTTATCTCCGGGGCGATTTCGCGCGCCTTTTTGATGAGCGGCACAGTCTCCTCCGGCTTCAGGACGCAGGAGGCCACGCCGGGCCTGTTCTCCGTGTCGTTTATCGACCTCTCGCAGAACCTGCATGCGATGTTGCAGCCTGGGCATACCGGGAGGTGGATTCTTCCCGTGCTCGCGGAGTGTCTTCCGAAGCATGGGTGTTTGTCTGTCAGCTCTTCAAAACTAATTGGCATGTCGCGTACCTCATTTTTTATAAAACATATAGGATTAGTATGTAATTAAGTGTTTTTTAACGGATTCCGCCCGCGTCCCTGTTCCGCGGGTCGGAATCCGTGCCGTCGCCGTTTCCGTCAGCCGTTCACCGCCTTGAATCCGGCCTCCAGGTCTCCGATGATGTCGTCGATGTGCTCCGTTCCAATCGAGAGCCTTATCGTGCTCTGCGTGATTCCCTGGTCCAGAAGCTCCTCCTCGCTCAGCTGGCTGTGCGTCGTCGATGCCGGGTGGATTACGAGCGACTTCACGTCCGCCACGTTCGCGAGCAGGCTGAAAATCTTCAGGTTGTCGATGAATTTCCAAGCCGCCTCTTTTCCGCCCTTTATCTCGAACGTGAAAATCGAAGCCCCTCCGTTCGGGAAGTACTTTTCGTAGAGGGCGTGGTCCGGGTGGTCCGGGAGCGACGGGTGGTTCACCTTGGAGACGTTCGGGTTCTTCGTAAGGTACTCCACGACCTTCTTCGTGTTCTCAACGTGGCGGTCGAGCCTGAGCGAGAGCGTCTCGACACCCTGCAGGAGGAGGAACGCGTTGAACGGTGAAATCGTCGCGCCCGTATCCCTCAAAAGAATCGCCCTGATGTAGGTGACGAACGCTACCGGTCCCAGCGCGTCGTAGAATGAGATTCCGTGGTAGCTCGGGTTCGGCTCGGCGATGTTCTTGTACTTTCCGCTCTTCTTCCAGTCGAATTTTCCGCCCTCCACGATGACTCCTCCGAGTGTCGTTCCGTGGCCTCCGATGAATTTCGTGGCCGAATGCACCACGATGTCGGCTCCGTGCTCAAGCGGACGAATCAAATATGGAGTTCCGAACGTGTTGTCGATGACGAGCGGAAGTCCGTGCTTGTGCGCGATTTTTGCGATTTCGTCGATGTCCGGGATGTCCGAGTTCGGGTTTCCGAGAGTCTCAAGGTAGATTGCCCTCGTGTTCTCCTGTATCGCTCCCTCCACTTCCGAAAGGTCGTGCGCGTCCACGAAAGTCGTCGTGATTCCGTACTGCGGGAGGGTGTGGGCGAGGAGGTTGTAGCTTCCTCCGTAGATTGTCTTCTGCGCCACAATGTGCCCGCCGTTCGCCGCCAAGGCCTGAATCGTGTACGTTATCGCCGCCGCGCCCGATGCCGTCGCCAATGCCGCGCTTCCTCCCTCCAACGCCGCGATTCTCTTCTCGAATACGTCCTGCGTGGAGTTCGTGAGGCGGCCGTAGATGTTTCCAGCGTCCGCGAGCCCGAACCTGTCGGCCGCGTGCTTGGAGTTGTGGAAGACGTAAGAAGTTGTCTGGTAGATTGGTACCGCCCTTGAGTCCGTCGCCGGATCCGCGCTCTCCTGTCCCACGTGAAGCTGAAGTGTCTCGAATTTATAGTTTGCCATAATGTTGTCTCCTGTAAGTTGTGTTGAAAAATGAGTCCGAAAAAAATAATGTGTTCTGATTTTTATTGCTGAAGGGCTTTCAGCGGTTGTCGGAAAGACAACAAGGGCGCATCCGTCCGTTTCTGAAATTTTCCCTGACAAGTTTTTCGAAATATTTTGCCATGACGCGCCTCCTTTTTAGATGAGTTAAAACCTACTAAACCAATAGGAATTGATGTGAAAAAGATAGAATAAATAACCTACTATGTCAATAGGGAAATATGGGGAATTGTGAAAATTCTGTCGATTTCTCAAAATGTCTGCTATCATGAAAACAGCCTTTAACAGCAAGGAGTAGAGCGATGGAATTTTTCAAGAAGCTTTTTTTGTTTTTCACGGCGGTTTTCGTCTCCGCCGTCATTGCGTCGTGTTCGGATTCTGACTTCAAAAGCGGAGGCGGCTCTTCTGTCGTCGTGTCGCTTTCTTCCGTTGGCGGACGCTCCGTCTTCGAAAAGTCGGATGCGGTGAAATTCGTCGTGTCCATTTCGCCCGGCGCGCATGAGCCGATAGTCGTGGACTTGTCGGATTCCGTGGCGCAGACCGTGGAATTTTCGTCGGTGGAAGTCGGCAGGTACACAGTCACGGTGAAGGCCTACGACTCTGACGGCACGAAATGCGCCCAGGGTACGTCGGCGGAATTTCCCGTGAGAAGCGGGGAGACTTCCGAAGTGTCGGTGAAGCTCCGCTGCTGCGTGAAGGACGTGGAGTCGTGGAAGGAGCTTTCCGATGCGGTGGACGAGGCTGAGGACGGCGACACCATCGTGTTGAAGGAAAATCTCGTGGCGGATTCCACGCTGGAAATATCGAAGTATCTTTCCATAAAGAGCGAGCCTTCCATCTCTCATTCGATTGGGCGTTCCGACGGATTTTCAGGAGCGGTCGCGCAAATCTCGAAGAACGCCTCGCTCTCTATCGGAGAAAATGGAGGCTCCTCAATCACCGTTTCTGGAAACGAAGGGGCGGAAGAGGCTCTTTTCGTCGTGGAAGGCTCGCTCTACGTTTTGGGGAGCGCGGTTCTCTCTGGAAACAAGTCCCAGTCGGACGGCGGCGCGATCCGTGTGTGCGATGGCGGAGCGTTGGTCGTTTCAGGAGGAATCATCAGCGGAAACTCTGCGCTGAACGGAGGCGGCATCTATGCGGAATCAGGCTCGTCCGTCTCGATTCTTGGAGGAGCAATCGAAGCGAACGATGCTTCCGAAAACGGCGGAGGACTTTTCTGCGGCGGTTCCCTTTCCATGTCCGGCACGTTCACAATCATGCGGAATACGGCTCCGGACGAGAATACTGTCAGCAACATCTACATATCGGACTCTGCGGAATCGGTCATGTTCAATTCAATTGAATTGGGAAAGAGAATCAGCATTTCCAATGTCAGTTCTGGAGCTGCTTCGGTAATGCTCATGAGCGATATCACCATAACCGAGGATTTTGAGATTGACGGTTCTGTGCGTCCCTCTTTCGTCACGATAGACGGGCAGGGGAAGTACCACATAAACGGAGAGGGCGCGACGCTTGTGTTCAGGAGCGTGACTTTCCAGAACTGCTACAACAACGGTTTCGGCGGCGCGCTGAATTTGAACGACTGCGAGGCGACCATAACGGACTGTTCGTTCTTGAACAATTCCGCCTCGTGCCGCGGAGCCGCAATCAACATTGCGGGCTGGAGTGCGGGGGTGCAGTTGGAGACTACGATAACCGGCTGCACTTTCAGCGGCAACAAGGACAACGAGGGCTGCTACGACATAAACGCGAGCGGACAGTACACTCATCTCGTACTCGGCGGCGGAAACTCGTCCGACAACGCCAACCCCGTAATCTGCCAAGATGAAGTGGCGAACGGACATGCCGATGGAACCTGGGAGTGACGATTTCCTTCCGTATTGAGGAATCCTCCGTTTTCCCATATTCTATTTGCATACAAAAATTGATGACAATGCATGGGGCACCTCTGGAAAGTCGATTTCCAGGGGTGGTTTTTTCCCTATGAATCTGCAAGGAGTGAAAAGAAATGCCTGGAACAGAGATTCCCTACAAAATCTATCTTTCTGAAGAAGAGCTTCCGACAAGCTGGTACAACGTCAGGGCGGACATGAAGAACAAGCCGGCTCCGCTTTTGCATCCGGAGACTCACAAGCCGATGACCTTCGACGACCTCCGTCCGGTCTTCTGTGATGAGCTTGTGAAGCAGGAATTGAACGACACCGACGCATACTTCCCGATTCCAAAAGAAATCCGCGAATTCTACAAAATGTACAGGCCGTCGCCTCTCGTCCGCGCCTACTGCCTTGAGAAGAAGCTCGGCACACCGGCCCACATCTACTACAAATTCGAGGGAAACAACACGAGCGGAAGTCACAAGCTCAACTCGGCCATAGCGCAGGCCTACTACGCGAAGCAGCAGGGGCTCAAGGGCGTTACGACGGAGACGGGCGCGGGCCAGTGGGGAACCGCTCTTTCCATGGCGTGCTCATATTTCGACCTCGATTGCCAGGTCTACATGGTCAAGTGCTCCTACGAGCAGAAGCCGTTCCGCAGGGAAGTCATGCGCACTTACGGAGCGAAGGTCACTCCGTCTCCTTCCGACACGACGGAGGTCGGACGCAAAATCAACGCCGAATTCCCCGGCACTTCGGGAAGTTTGGGATGCGCCATTTCCGAGGCGGTCGAAGCCGCCACGAAGCAGGAAGGCTACCGCTACGTCCTCGGAAGCGTACTCTCCCAGGTCCTCGTTCACCAGACTGTAATCGGACTTGAGACGATGGCCGCTTTGGACAAGTACGGAATCGACCCTGACATCATTATCGGGTGCGCGGGCGGCGGCTCGAACCTCGGAGGCCTCATCTCTCCGTTCGTCGGAAGGAAACTCCGCGGTGAAAAGGACTGCCGCTTCATCGCCGTGGAGCCTGCGAGCTGTCCGAGCCTCACGCGCGGAAAGTTCGTCTACGATTTCTGCGACACGGGGCACGTCTGCCCGCTCGCCAAGATGTACACTCTCGGCTCCGAGTTCATCCCGTCCGCGAGCCACGCCGGCGGTCTCCGCTACCACGGCATGAGTTCCATCCTCTCCCAGCTCTACGCAGACGGACTCATGGAGGCGCGCACTGTGGAGCAGACCGCGGTCTTCAAGGCGGCGCAGGATTTCGCGAGAATCGAGGGAATCCTTCCGGCTCCGGAGTCGAGCCACGCAATCAAGGTCGCCATCGACGAGGCCCTCAAGTGCAAGGAGACCGGCGAAGCCAAGAACATCGTCTTCGGCCTCACGGGCACCGGCTACTTCGACATGTACGCCTACAAGGCGTTCAACGACGGAACGATGACCGACTACATCCCGACCGACGAGGACTTGAAGCGCGGTTTCGACGCATTGCCGAAAGTCTGAGCGTGAAGTAAAAAATCCCGGAACATAAAAGAGCCTTGGCTTCCATTCTTTGCATTTGCGTTTTGAATCGGAGTCAAGGCTCTTTCAATTTGCGGTCAAATCTATTTTCAACGTTAGAATTTTTTGTTGTAAGATGTATCAATTCGGTTTTTCAAAGTTTGTCTTCATGTACATGGTTGAAAATGCTGTGACATGGAGGCTTTATGAAAAAAATTCTATCATCGTTCATTCTCGCTGCCGCAATTTTTTCCGCAGGGGCGGATGCTGCGAAGCAGCCTGATGGAGCGAAAAATCCGGGAGAGGGCGGCTTCTTCGGAACTGTCCCGAACGAGGAGAAGCCTGAACTTTCAGGAAAAATCTCCGTGAAGAGCGGGGAGAAGTCCGTCAAGAACGGAAAAACCGAGACGGGCAAGGCCGACGAGAGCGCGGTCTACGTTGGAAAAGGCGCTTCCGCGAGCGTCGTCGGTGGAAGCGTCGTGAAGAAGGGCGACAGCAGCAACGACGGACAGAGCAACTTCTACGGCTTGAACGCGGCCGTCTTGAGCGACAACGGAAAAGTGACCGTCCGCAACTTGGAAATCACAACGGACGGAGACGGAGCGAACGCGGTCTTCTCCACAGGCTCCTCGTCGGTCGTGAGCTTGAAGAACGTGAAAATCCACACGAAGCAGAATTCATCGAGGGGGCTTGATTCCACCTACGGCGGAAGAATCGAGGCGAGCGGAGTGGAAATCGTCACCGAGGGCGAGCACTGCGCGGCTTTCGCCACTGACCGCGGGGAAGGCTTCGTGACGGTCGACGGCGGAAAGGCTTCCACGAACGGGAAAGGCTCGCCCGTCATCTATTCGACAGGCGACATCCGGGTGTCGAACTTGAAGGGTAGCGCAGAAAATTCCGAGATAGCCTGCATTGAAGGGAAGAATTCAATTTCAATCAGCAAGAGCGCCTTGTCTGGAGGCAGCGGACTCGACAACGAGGTTTCAAGCGCGGTGATGCTCTACCAGAGCATGAGCGGCGACGCGAACCAGGGAACGGCTTCGTTCACTTCCTCGGCATCGACTTTGACAAACACAAGCTCCGGCCCGTTCTTCTACGTCACGAACACGAGCGCGAAAATCAACCTGGATTCGACAAAACTCGTCCAAGCCGGCAAATCAAAAATCCTGCTCCAGGCTTCAGGCAACAACTCCGAGCGCGGCTGGGGAAGAAAGGGCGCGAACGGTGGCCGAGTGGAGCTGACTGCCAGTTCCCAGACGCTTTCGGGAGAAATTGTCGTCGACAAGATAAGCTCCGCCAAACTCAATTTCGGGAAAAAGACGACTTTCACCGGAACCGTGAACGCAAAGAACGAAGGCTCGGTCGATTTGGTCCTCGACTCTTCCGCGAAATTCATAGCCGAGGGAAACTGCTACTTCAATTCGATAAGCGACGCCGACGGAAGCTACAAGAACATTGTCTCGAACGGCTACATAATCTACTACAACAAGAACAATTCCGAAAACTCTGCTTTCCACGGAAGGACGATTCTCTTGAATGACGGCGGAAAGCTCGCTCCTTACGAGAGGGAGGCCTCGACAGCCACTGTTTCGTCTTCTCCGCAAGACGAGCGCGGAATGACGCCTCCTCCTGACGGAAAAGCGGACGGCAAGAGACCTAAGATGGATTTCGAGTCTCTCAAGGGCACCCTCTGCGTCGTGAAGGTCGGCGACAACAGCACTTTCACTCTCCTCGACGAGAACAACAAGGCGACCGTCTTGAAACTCATGGACGACATGGGCGGAAAAGGCGGCAAGGGCGGAATGGGGGAGAGAAACGGTCCTCCTCCGTCTGATTTCGGAAACGGCGGCCAGCCTCCAAGCCCTCCTTCTGGCGAAATGAAGAACGGCGGCGGCCAGCCCGGAATGAAAGGGATGCCAAAGCCCGTGACCGAAAGCGACCTTCGGAAACTCAACGGAAAAGCCGTGGAAGTCAAGGGCGTTAAGGGCAATGACGGAAAATTCACCGTGTTCGAGATAAAGGAAGCCGAGTGAAAACGCGAAAACGGAAAGTTGAAAGATGAAAGATGAAAGATGAAAGGTGAGAACGGAAAGATGAAAAATTTCAGTTTTCACCTTTCATTTTTAAATTCTCCGTTTTCCGTTCTCAGCCTTGTCGTCCCAATTCTCCGCATTGCTCTACTATTTTTAGCGCAGCCTTCTGCTTTTCCAGCGGCAATGATTCTAGAACATGTATAACTTCATGATACTTTTTGAACAGCTCAATCTGCTGGTTTTCATTTTGCTCAAAAGAAGCCTTGTCACTCTTCGACTGCGGGACTTCCAAAAGATATTCCAACGAAACGCCAAGCACATTTGCGATACGAAGCGCATCAATTGCATAAGGATTTGAATTTCTCTCTATGGCTCGGTTGATTGTGGCGACAGGAACATCAATCCTATAGGCAAGTTCCTTTCGGGAAAGATTTTGAAATTCCAATTCGCAGCAGACTTTTTTCCAAAACGACATATCGAATGATAGAATAAAAACTTCTGTCGCATACTTCTCCATTTTTGTAACTTATGTTACTCTTGAGTCGATATGCGACAGAAGTTCTTTTTGAGAAAGAATTGGAACATTGTCGCATTGAATCTCGAAAAAAACTGTTGGAGGATTTTATGAGAAAACAGTTCTTTGGAATTTTTTCTCTTTTGCTTTTAATTTCTGTAGAGTTGTTTTCACAGAACAAAAAAGATTTCGTGCCATATAATGTAGTTGTCACTCAAGGAAACTATCGTACAATTGCCGTTTCAAAAGAAAACAGAACAAGAGAGAAACTGCTTCTTCTTGGGAACGAGCTGGAAGAACAGAACAAAAACACTTATCAAATATGTATTCTCGTCTTTGACGATGAAAAGGCCGCAAAACTTTACTCAAAAATAGATAATCTTACTGCCGTTGAAGACAAGTTTTATGCAGAGCATTACATAGCAACATATTGGAAGAGTCCGTCAGCCAGGCATGATTTTACAATTATGCTCGACGGAATGAACGGTAGTATTGAGAAAATTGATTATAAAGATTCTATTAAGACAAACGATTCCGAATCTTCCGAAAAGAAATATGAAGCAACCGCAACAGATGACACTATTGGAAAAATGGTATCAACCATATTTTTTCTTTGGATAGTCGGGCTCATTGTTGTTCTGTGCTTATGGAAAAAATTCCGATACAAAGTTTGGTTTGAATTTTTCGTCGCTTTGTTCTTGGGCTTCTTTGGCGTCCAGAAATTCCGCGAAAAGAAAATTGGCTTGGGTGTTCTCTATATTTTCACTGCCGGTTGTTTTTACATTGGTTGGTCCATCGATGTAATACGATATTTTATTGCCGCAATTCGTAACAAGCCGATTTTGCCTGTTGAAACTACTTGTACACCAAAACAGGAGCTAATCACATTTGACGATGTTTCCGAGCTTCCCGTTGTTCAGCCTCTTGGTCTTATCTTGCAAGGTTCGGAAGTGTGTCATTTCTCAGAAAATGCAAACTATGTGGAAATAAAAAATGTAGTTGTCGGAAGACGGATAAATGGAGGCGGCCGCTCCGCCAGAATCTTCGGAATACGAGTCAGTGCCGGGAGTGCTTATTCGCAGTCAGTTCGGGATAATATCGCCATAAAAACACCGGGAACTTTCTCGATAACAAGCCAGCGGGTTGTGTTTTCTGGTATGAAAGGAGCCTTCAACAAAAAACTTTCGGATATAACAGCATTGACAGGCTATGATGACGGAATCGGATTTCAGTTCAACGATAAGCATTTCGTCATTCAGATGGAAAATGCACCGTTGGCGCAGACAGTATTGAGTCTGCTTTTGTCAGCGAGCCAGAATTGAAAAGAACAAACAGAAAGGCAGGTTTTCCGCCACGGCGGGACAGACCTGTCTTTTTTATTATGTGCGCTAAAACATTGCTTTTTCATTGCTTTTGTATTATTTTGTAACTATGGAGGCATATATGAGAACAGCAGTAATTCAGACAAGGGTTGATACGGCTCTAAAATATGATGCAGATAATTTTTTCGAATCTATAGGCATGGATACAACTACGGCAATACGTATTTTTTTGAAGCAAACTTTGATTCAGCATAAAATACCGTTTGAGATTGTTCAGGACAGTTCATTTTATTCTGAAAAAAATAAAAAAGCGTTGGAACATTCAAAAATGCAGATGGAGAACGGGCAGCATTCAATACATGAGCTTGTCGAGGTATAAGAATGCACAAAGATTTTTCAGATGATGCCTGGGCAGATTATACATATTGGATAACGCAGGATAAAAAGACGCTCAAGAAAATAAATCAGCTTCTTGCGGATATTGAGCGAAACGGCAATGACGGAATCGGTCATCCAGAGCCGTTGAAAGAAAATTTGAGTGGGTATTGGTCACGAACCATAGACGAGAAAAATAGGCTTGTCTACAAGATAGAAGACGGTATGATAAAAATTATTCAATGCAAGAACCATTATGATGATAAATAAAATCCAACAAAGCTTCAAAGCGGACAGCATCAAAATTTGAAGAAAATTGAAAGTTTCAGTATGTTTTTTGGTTGCGAATAGGAAAATTCCATTTTATACTTAAATTTATTATAAAGAATTTGTTATTCATTTAATAAATGTGCATAGGAGCATAAAATGGATTTGAAAAACCGGCATCTATCGCTTTCTAGGCGGCTTTTTTTGGTCGGAATCGTACCGATTCTCATTTCTTTCATTTTTCTTTCGACTTCCAGCTACTGGATTATATCCGACATTTCTTCTGACAACGTGAAAAGCCGAATGGAGCGCTCCCTCACCGATGTCGAGAACCGTGTTGAGGGAATCTTCGCCCCTTTCGCGTACGAGCTTGAGTCGTTCGCCTTGGTCGCCGAGACTGGTGCCGACAAGGACAGTCTGGACGTGACAATCCACGCCTACTCGAACGTTCTGGGGGCTACCTGCTCCATGTACTACGCCACTGCAATCTCCAGATACGAGCCGGACGGCTATTACCTGGACAACACGGACTGGGTTCCGGAGCCTGACTGGATTCCGACACAGCGCGACTGGTACAAGGCGGCCGTCTCCGCTGGCGGAAAGCTCGCGTTCAGCGATCCTTACGTCGACGCGATGACAAAGTCCCTCTGCATTACGATTTCAAGGCTGGTGAAGGTCGATGGAAAAACGAAGGGAGTCGCCGCAATCGACATCTATTTGACGAACCTGTCCGAAACGATGGAGGAGGTCGGCATATCGCAGAACGGAAAGCTTTTTCTTGTGAACGAGAGCGGAATCTATCTTACGAACAGCAATGCCGACAAGATTCTTTCGTCGACTTTCTTCGATGACAATCCTGAATTTGAGAAAACCGAGTCAAGGAATTTCTTCCTCGACGGTGGCGAACACATTTTAGTCCATGATGATTTCTACTGCGGCGTCAAAAAACTTTCGCTTCTTCCTTGGTACGCCGTAGCTGTCGGTCCGATGTCCGATTTCACGGAAAACCTGAAAAATTCCATCATGCACATGATAGTTGTGTTCGTCGTGATATTGGCTTTGACGGTGTTGCTTTCGTTCTTCACTTCCAGACGAATCTCCGTCACTTTCAAGAACATGGCGGCCCAGTGCCGCAACATCGCCACGGGCGATTTCCGAAGCCTCCGAACTCGTGCGCGGTTTCGATGCGTTTTCGGAGAGCGTCAGCAACCTCGTCAAGGAAATCCACAAGTCGACAGATTATGTGCAAGATGTTTCGGACGGCCTTGCGAGGACGGCTGATGAAATCAAGAACTCCGTGTCTCAGACTGATGAGTCTATTTCCGGCATGGACGACGATATTTCCAAGCAGAACGGAGCTGTGGAGTCGGTGGGGAAGGCTGTAGACTGCGTGGCTGACGAGATGCGGAATTTGACCGAAAAAATTTGCAGGCAGGATTCCCTTGTCGAGTCCTCTTCCTCGAAGATTGACTGGATGGTCGAGTCCCTGAACGAAATTTCTGGGGAGATAAACAATCTTTCCCAGTCTTTTGAGCAGCTCGTTTCGGATGTCAACAAGAACTCTTCCGCCCTTGAAAGCGCTGTCGACCAGATTCTTGCCGTACAGGCAGAGAGCGGAACTCTGCTTGAAATCAACACTGTGATTTCATCGGTGGCGGAGCAGACGAACCTGCTCGCCATGAACGCCGCCATCGAGGCCGCCCATGCAGGCGAGGCCGGAAAGGGATTCGCCGTCGTCTCGGATGAAATCAGGAAACTCGCGGAAACCACTTCCGACCAATCAAACAACTCCGGCGAGTCGCTCAGGAAGATTCAGGAGCAAATCAACGAGATTTCAAATTCGTCGGTTTCCGTGAAGGATTCGTTCAACTTGATAAGCGAAAAGATTCAGGAAATTTCCCGCGTCATGGGTAGGCTTGACAGCAATGTGACAGATGAGAGTCAAAAAGCCACTGATGTCAGGCTTTCCCTCACAGACATAAGAGACGGCATAAAGATTGTGATGAAGAATCTGGATGTAATCAACGAGAACACGGGCGAGGCATCCGACGCTTGCAAGAACCTCGTTCAGACGAACAGGTCCGTCAACGAGGCCATCCAAATCTGCAAAAGAAGCGCTTCCGCCCTCGGCGACGCTTCCAACGAAATAAACATTGTTTCCGAGAAGACGAACCATGCCGTTTCCCGCTTGAAGTCCAGTGTCAGCACTTTCAAGGTGAGAAACTCCGACAGCCCGGTTGAAGATTGAAAGGTGGAAGTCGGGAATTGGGAGGGGGAAGATTCCCCACTTCCCAATTCTCCGCCTTCAATCCCTCATTTTCCCCCTAGAATCCCCTCAATCGCGTCCAGTTCGTCGCTTGAAAACGCCAGCTTGTCAACGATTTTCACGTTCTCCTCGATTTGCTCCGGGGTGTGCGCGCCAATCAAGACGGAGGTAAGCCCGCCGCTCCTCAAGTTCCAGCAGAGCGCCATCTGCGAGAGAGTCTGGCCGCGCTCCTTGGCGATTTTGTTCAGCTTCCGTATCTTTTCGATTTTCTCTTCGGTTATCGAATCCTTCTTCAAAAAGAAATTCCTTGATGCTCGGCTGTTTTCCGGGATTCCGTTCAGGTACTTGTCGGAGAGGAGCCCCTGCGCGAGCGGACTGAACGTTATGCTGCCGCTTCCGGCTTTTTCGAGCGTCTCCAAAAGTCCGTCGTCCTCGCTCCATTTGTCGAACATGTTGTAGCGGAACTGGTTTATGAGCAGGGGAGTCCTGTTCCTTTTTAGGATTTCCGCGGCCTCTTTCGCCTTTTCGCTCTTGTAGTTCGAAATTCCTGCGTAGAGTGCCTTTCCCTGATGAATCAAGTCCGATATCGTGTCCATCGTCTCCTCGAGCGGTGTCTCGTCGTCGGGTCTGTGGTGGTAGAAGATGTCGACGTAGTCGAGCTTCATGCGCTTGAGGCTCTGGTCAAGGCTCGCCGTGAGGTACTTCCTTGAGCCTTTGTCTCCGTAGGGGCCTTCCCACATGACGTATCCAGCCTTCGTTGAGATTATCATCTCGTCCCGGTAGTGCTTCATTTCCTGGTTCAGGATTCTTCCGAAATTCTCCTCCGCGCTTCCAGGGACAGGACCGTAGTTGTTCGCAAGGTCGAAGTGCGTGATTCCGAGGTCGAACGCCTTGAAAATCATCCGCTTCTGGTTCTCGAAGTCGTCTATCGAGCCGAAGTTGTGCCAGAGTCCGAGCGAGACGATTGGAAGCTTGAGCCCGCTTCTTCCGCATCGTCTGTAGACCATTCCGTTTTCGTATCTCTTTTCGTCAGCTTTGTGCATTTTTCACTCCTTTTTTGAAAATTGTGTCAGGTCGTCCTTCCTCAGCGCGGCCGCCAGAAGTTCCGGGAGCCTTTCTGGTGGGCAGGCGAAGCACGGAACCGACATTCCCGCTATCGCCGAGGCCGTGGCCTTGTCGTAGTACGCGCGCCCACCGTCCTCTATCGCGAGCAGCACCACGACGGTGACTCCCGAATCCTTCAATTCTTCTATTTTTTTGAGAAGTCCGTTCCTGCTTCCGTATTCGTCCAAATCCGATATGAGGAAGAAGAGAGTGTGGGTCGGGTCCGTGACGAGCGTCTGGCAGTATTCGAGCGACTTCTTTATGTCTGTGCCGCCTCCCATCTGGAAGCCGAAGAGCAGGTCGACTGGGTCGGATGCGAGGTCTGTCAAATCCATTATCTCCGTGTCGAATGCTACGATGTTCGTCTTCACGCTGCTCATCGAGGCGAGAATCGAAGCCATTATCGAAGAGTGGATTATCGAGTCGCCCATGGAGCCGCTCTGGTCGATGTCGAGTATTATGTTCCATTTGCTCGTCTTCGCCCTCCTGTCATAGAACCAGACGTGCTCCGGGATTATCGTTCCGAGAGAGCTGTCGTAGTTCTTCAAGTTCCGTCCGATTGTCTGCTTGAAGTCGATTGCGGACGCGCTCGGAAGCGGAGAGTGGCTCTTCCTGTTCAGAGCTGACGAGACCGCCGACTGGATTTCCGATGCCAGAAGGGAATTCACTTTGTCGACGATTTTCTTTATGTAGAATCTCGCGCTCTCCTTCGATTTGTCCGGTATCTGGTTTTTCAGCTCAAGCAGGAGTGAGGCCATGTTCATGTCGGGTTCTATGCTTTCCAGAAGCTCCGGCTCAAGGAGGAGTTGCTTGAGGCCTTTTCTTTCTATCGCATCGTTCTGCACCACGACTACCGTGTCGCTGTCGAACAGAGTCCTCAAGTTTCCGAGCCACTTCGAAATGACGGGCGATGACGGACCGTTTCCGCTTCCCCTCCCTTTGCCTTTCGTGAGTGTCCGGTCGTCTTTACCGTATATCGCGCTGAGTGTCTCGTCCATGAGCCTCTGCCGCTCCGTGAGCGCACAGCCGCTTTCTCCCGTGCCAGAGAGGGGGCCGAGTTTTTCTTCTGCCTCGTTTCCCAGAATCAGCCTCCACCGGGCGATTTTTTCTTTCTGTGTCATTCTTTCCTCTTTCTTCTCCTAGATGTCGTCGAAATCAAAATCCGAAAGCTCTCCAATCTTTTTCTTGTCCGCTTCCGTGATTGTCTGGGTGAGGACTTCCGCAGTGCTTCCCTTGTCCGTTCCCCAAATTTCCCCAAGGTTCTCCGCTATCTCGCATTTTTCGTTTTGTGAGAATTCTGCGAACGTGCGCCTGAGGACAACAAGTGACCTGTCGAATTCGTCGTTGTCCAGACTGTCGATGTATTTGTTCAGCTCCTCCCATATCTGGATGCGGGCGATGAGGGCGAAATGGTTCTTCTCCGAAAGTCCCTCGAACCAAAGAGCCGCGAGGTCGGGCGGGGTGCCTTTGGAGAGCCTTCTCGATATTTCCGCTGAAAGCTTGTCGTTTCCGCATTTTCCCCTTTCTAGGAGCAGAGACATTGAGAATCCAGAGCAGCGGCAGTTGAGGCTGTCGTCCTCCGCTATCTGATAGAGGGTGTCGAGGAGAAGCTGTTCGTCGAGGCTGCTGTGGTTGAGCTGCAGCTTGCTGATGGAGTCGATTGCGGAACATATTTTTCTGGCGTTCTCGTCGTCGCACCTGCACGCTTCCTTCATGATGAGGATTGAGCGAAGGTAGAGCTTTTCCACCATCGGCTCAAGCGTCTCCGTGTCGAATTTCCTGAGCGTTCCGTAGCGGACTATCGTAGAGAGTCTGTCGGCGGTCGAGGCTGTCTGGAAAAGGGCGTTGTCTTCTGTCGAGAGGGCCTGCACTTTCTTGAGGGCGTAGGCGCACATGTCTGGAAGTCCGCACTGGAACGCCTTTCCAAAAACTTCCGCCGTTCCGTCCATAGACTGCGCTTCGTCCGTCATCTCCTTCAGGCGGCTTGCGCACACGCCTTTTATCGAGTCTCCCATGAGCGACGCTTCGACAAGTTCTATCTCGACTTCCGGGAGCCACTGCGCCGACCAGACTTCCTTCCAGTTCATGTTGCTCTGCCCGGATTCCTTGATTCGGGCGAAGTTCACTCCGATGACCGACAGCCGGTTGAGGAAGAACGAGCGGTACAAGTCCCTGAACGCCGCTTCGTCCGACTGCGCCGAGAGCTTTTCTCGAAGGTCTAGCTCTATTTCCGAGACGACTTCGCTTCTGTGCTTTTCGAGCTTGAGCTTTTCGAGCTGTCTGTTGAAGTCGTCCTGGACCGCGGTCTTGCTCATTCCTTGGGGCAGGTAGCCGACCACTGGCCGAATTTTCACTTTCGTCGTCGCGTACACGATTTTCGAGAAGTCTCCGTGTCCGATTGTCGCGGTCATTGCGTCGTCCAGGTCTTCTATGTTCGGGTGCCTGCCGCCCCTGATTGCCGAGAGCGCGTACGCGAGCCTTTCGGTCTCTATGAGCGAAGCCGCCGAAACGATGTTGCCGGCGTTCCTGTGCTCCTTCGCGCATTCGACGATGTATGCCGTGACGAAGCCCTTCATGATTTCGTCGTTGCTTTCGCCTTTTTTGATTCCTTTTGTGAAGGCGTCGAACATCATCTGGTAGTATGACGGCGACTCGTTTCCCGCTCCATAGCCCGACATTGACGAGAGCCTGAAAAATGAGTAGGGCATGAGTGTAGCGAACGAGTTTGCTTTTGGAAGATTTTCTGCTTCCTCGTCCGTCATCGCTTCGTTCTCCTCAAGCCCGCCCACATGGAAGGCTCCGCAGACGCAGACTATCTTTTCAGGCGGCGTTCCGCTTTTTATGGCGGCTTCGATTTTTTTCTTCATGAACGCTTCGCGGACGAGTGTCTCTGCCGTGTCTCTCCTGCCTTGGCTTTTCTCCGCCTTCCGAAGCTCCCTTCCGAACGCGTTCGCCGCCTCCCTGTATTTTCCGGTGTTCCCCAGCTGCTCGAACGTCCGCTCCCACCAGCTTTCGTGGCTTTCGCCGGTCGCGACTTCCATTCTTTTGTAGACGCTCTCGGTGGTCCCCTCGCTCTCTTTTTCGTCTCCGCTCGGCATCGCGAGGAAAACCGACGACGGAAGGTCCATGAATTCGACTTTTGAACCGTTCTTTTTCGCCCAAAGGAGAGCCTGCACTTCCGGGGAGTATTCGGCGAACGGGTAGAGAATCGAGCGGACGGGGGCTTTTTCCGTGTACGCCATGACTGCGATTGGAAAGCGAACTTTCGGGTCGCAGATTGAGTCTATCATGTAGTTCAAGTCCGAAGGCCCTTCCACCAGGACAAGCTCAGGTTTTTTCTCTTCCAGAAACGACCTCAGCTCTATTCCTGCCGCCGGTGAAAGGTGCCTCACTCCAAAATAGAAAGGACTTTGAGTCATCTGTTGAGTTCCCTGCATGCTTTGTAAAGTCCGCTCCATTCGCTTCCGCGCTTTTTCATCACGTTCTCAAGATATTCCGTCCACGCTATCCTGTCGTTCTCTTCGTCTTTTACGACGGCTCCCTGCAGCGAGGCCGCCAAGTCCTCCGCCGTTATGGTGCCGCTTCCGAAGCTTCCTGCCAGCGCCATTGAATTTGTCAGGAGCGATATCGCCTCGGCTGTAGAGAGAACGCCGCTCGTGGTCTTGAGCTTCTGCGCTCCGTCCTCGGTCTTTCCGTTCCTCAATTCCCGGAAGACTGTGACGACCTTCTCGACCGCATCCACGTCCGGGAGCGCGGAGCCAAGGGAGAGGGACGACGAGAGCTGCTCCACGCGCCTTTTGATGATGTCCGCCTCTGTCTTCGCGTCGTTGGGGACAGGGAGGACTATGATGTTGAACCTCCTCTTGAGCGCGGCCGACATGGAATTCACGCCCTTGTCGCGCGTGTTGGCCGTGGCTATGACCGAGAACCCCTTTTTCGCGGGAATGTCCAGTCCAAGTTCCGCCACGCTCAGTCTTTTTTCGGAGAGAATCGAAATCAGCGCGTCCTGCACTTCGCTCGCGCACCTTGAAATCTCCTCGAATCTAGCTATCGTTCCGCTTTCCATTGCGTTGTAGACCGGGCTTTTCACGAGAGCGTCCATGCTCGGCCCCTTTGAGATGAGCATCGCGTAGTTCCACGAGTACCTTATCTGCTCTTCCGTCGTTCCTGCCGTTCCCTGCACGACTTTCGTGGAGTCCCCGTTTATGGCCGCCGCCAGATGCTCGCTGAGCCACGATTTCGCCGTTCCCGGCTCTCCGATGAGGAGCAGCGCGCGGTCCGTCACGAGAGTGGCTATCGCGACTTCCACGAGCCGCTTGTTTCCGATGTACTTCGGCGTTATCTCCTTGTCTCCGGCCTTTCCGCCTGTTATGTACGTCAAAACCGATTTCGGCGACATCTTCCAGCCTTCCGGAATCGGGTTCGTCTCGTTCTGTATGAGCGCGTCGATTTCGTCCTTGTACAGTTCCTCTGCGGTTTTCCTCAGGACATTTCCGTTCATTTTTTCTTCTCCTTATAGTTGATGTTTACTTTGAATTTTTTCTCCGTTCCCGTTTTTTCCGCATCTCTTCGACCAGAGTTTTCGCTTCTTCTTCGAAATATCTGCTTTTCTTGAGCTTTTTTTCGATGCTTGAGAGAAGCGATGTGTTCTCTCCGTCGAATTCGTCCACGAACGCGTAGAGCTGCATCAGACTCAAAAGCCCGATGGATTCGAGAAGGGGGTATTTGTTCAGGAACGTCCTGTTTTCCGAGAGCGATTTTTCCACGCATGGGACTCCCTCCGACATTATCCGTCCGCTTTCCATTCCGAGCGCGCGCTCCAGCCCTTCCGCGAATTTCGGGAGGAATCGGTAGTCCGCGATGTAGATGGCGCATTCGGCGAAGTCTTCCGGGTACATCGTCCTCTTGAACTTCGGAAGCTTTTTCTGAATGGCGGAGTGGGGGATTTCGATGTATTTCGTCGGAATGGCGTTTTTCCGCTCGATTGCCTTCATCTCTCCGGCCGCCTCGTCCGCCTCCGACTGGGTGTAGACGACCGCGTCAATCAACGCGAGGGTGTCGAGCAGCCGCCCGTTCATCGTGTCCTTGTCCGCCGAATAGACTCCTTCCATTCCATCTTTTATCTTTCCGAAAACCGGACTCAGCTCTGAAAGAGGCAGGAAATTCTCGTACGCCTTTCTCAGCTTGAAGTCTTCGTGCAGAAGCGATGTGCCGGAAATCACGGCGTTCTCAATCCGCTCCTTCAAATCGTGTAGTGCTGTCAAATCCATACTTGTCTTTCTCCTTGTTTTTTCACGACAACCTTACGACCGCTTCCTTCGTGATGAACGAGTGGATTTGGAACTGGATTGTCTTCGTCCGCCTGTTGTAGAACATCTTGCCGAACACGGCATTCGCGCTTTCCAAGTCGACCGGGAAATACCGGAGCGATTTTTCCAGCTGCTCCGTTCCGCACATGTCGCTAGAGCTTCCGTTCTCCTCCGGCGCGTCCTCGATTTGAATCCTTCCGCCTTTCCCATCGTCGATGAACAGTCCGTCTCCGACCTTTCCGATTTTTGACAACGGAAGAATCATCGCAAGTTCCTTTTCATGGAGCGTGTTCTTTATGTGGTTCTTGAATTTCTTCTCCGCCGCCGAAAAACTCTCCTCCGCGCAACCGGCAAGCGCGAGCCTGTCCTCGGCTGTTATCGGGCGCGTGGTGAAACTGTCCCACCGCACTCGGCTGGTTCCGGGGTACTTGTACATTTTCGGGACGAGAATCATCTCGAAGCAGCTGTCGGAGCTTTTCATCTTTGCCCTGGCTTTCTTCGGCACCATGTTCACGACCACGCAGATTTCCTTCGTGTCCAAGTCCACGCACCACGATTTTTCAATCGATTCGCCTTTCACCTTGTCGTCCACTGTCTCGAACGAAAGCTCAATGAGTCTGGCGTTCTCTTTGAGCGAGTTGATTCTCTCAAGCTCGTCGAGTTTCCAGATTCCGCCGAGTTCTTCGAAGAGCGCGTCGTCGCCGCCGCCGAATTCGCTGTCAGCCATTTTCTTCTCAAGAAAGGCAGTTCCCTTCTTTATTATTGTGTTCAGTTTTATGAGATGCCTGATGGCGTTTGCGTACGCGTCTCTCTTTTCTTCCTCGTCTCCGTCCTCAAGGATTTCCATGGACTCCGCTATTCTGTTGAATATGAGCTGGGGGCCGGGGAGGCCGTAGTTGTAGAGTTCCGTCGCCAAATCAGTGAGTTTTTCGCGCGAGGTGCCTGTCAGGGTGGCGAGTCCTGCGGTCATCAGTTCGTCGACCATTTTCCTTGCCATCAAAAGCCCCTCAAGCTGCTTCTCGGCCTTCTTCTCTGCCGCCTTCACCGATGCCGCGGTCTTCTTCTTCGGCTTCTCCGCTTTTTCTGCCTTCTTCAGTTCGCGCTCTTCCGCTTTCGCCTTTTTTTCAGCGAGTTCTTCCGGCAGCGTGTCCTCCGTGAATTCCGCGCCGTCCGCCATCAAGAGCATGAGGGCGATTCCGTGCTTGCATGGGAATTGGCGGCTGGGGCACGAGCAACGGCACACTGGCAGCTTCGTTTCGTCGCTCGTGTCCACCGATGTCGCGTAGGGGGTCTTTCCGCTTCCTTTGCAGAGCCCCCAATGGAATTTTCCGTCCTGCGTTTTTTTCAAATTTGTGAAGCTTCCCTTTTCAGCGAGCTTCCTTCCGTTCGAGAAAGCGGAATCGTTCACCGCCATCTGCTCTACCATGGCTTTCGTAAGCATTGGAACTCCTTTTTGTGATGAAACCAGTTCGGAAACTTCATTTTCGGAACTGGCCTATTGTCTATTTCCATTATACACCAAATGTTGACGCTTTTTTCGTCTTTCATGAGAATGTAGGGCATGAGTGGAAATTTGTCAGATGCTCCGCTTGAAAAAAAATGCCGGGGAGAAATTGGCAGCACTTGTGGCTGGAGGCCAAATTGTATGCAAGAAAAAGATTTTGAAAAGAAAGCCGGATTCATCTCTTGGTGCATTGAAGAATATGCTGCATTGCATGGTAAAAACGGTCGTGTTGTTGCAAATGACTTTGCAGAGAAAAATGTTCTTGATTTTCTCGGCAGTCATTACGAAGTTCTTCACTCGCAAGGAAAATCGTATATATTGGAAGCGATTGACGATTTTGTGGAATCGGGAGTCCAAAAATGAAAGTATATCACGGAGGGTTCATGGAGGTCGCGGAACCCAAAATTTTAGCGAGGTGATAAAATGAAAAAAATGATTACAATTTTTATTTTACTATTTAGTTTATTTGTTTCACAACTCTTTGGTGAATCGAATTTAGATTTATTTATAGAAGCCTGGGGAAATGAATATTCAGAGCAAGAAATAAACTTTATAAAAGAACTTAATGGAGATTGGATTCCTTTTAATTATTTGGATTGGTACAAAGAGGGAAATTTAATTGAAAAAACAAAAGAAATAAATACTGATTTTTCAATGGTAGATTTTGAGTCTCTTAGTTTATCCTTTATAAAGGATGTTGTTATATGCTCATTTCCGTATGGAATAAAAACTTATGAAGTAAGCGAAATAGAGGAAACCGCAAATATCTATCGTGTAGAATTACTCTATAATGATTATGCGGATGATTTGAAAAAGGAAAAGTTTATAACGAGTATTTGGAAGTCCGAAGACAAAAAAGAGATTTTTACATTTGATTTTCAAAATAATTTTTTACTTGTTACAAATGTTTCAAATAATAAACGACAAAAGTATTTAAAAATACCCTTCACTGAAAAAAACAAGCTCCTGGAGATTATAAAAAGTAAAAAGTATCGTCCATTTTTATATTTTGATGAAATTATAAAAGTATCCACAGATGATTCGTTTTATACAAACGTCTCTAAAAACAAAACCATGCTCGTCAACGAAAACCTAAAACTTCGCTCAGGTGAAGCTAGCTCAACCCAAGTCCTTGTAGTAATGCAGGCCGGTACCAAAGTAAAAATTCTTGAACTCGGCAAAGCTGAAACAATCGACGGGATTTCTTCGAACTGGGTAAAAATTGAAGTTCAGGCCGGTGCTAAAGACCGTGACGGAAAAACTATAAAAGCTGGTACTATCGGCTGGTGTTACGGCGGTTATTTGAAGTAGAATATCACATAACAAAGCTTCAAAGCGGATGTCGCGGTCAAGCCCGCTGCGGTACAACCCATTGTTATGTGGACGCCCACACTGGGGCGCTTTTGGAGTAAAAATGAAAAAAATTATATGTTTATTATTTGATATTATATTTTGTGCATTTTTGTTTGCAGTTGATATTAGGCAAGTTATGTTTGGGAATAATTATGAAAATATAAATGAAATTGATAATAATATTTTTTTTAACGAATATCCCGATGTAAAACACTATGTAGAAAATATTAATTTTAAGGATTTTGAAATAATTGGAAATAAAACTGAAAATTATTATAGAGTATTTGAACAAGTAATTTGCGGAAAAAAGTTTGTTCATGTTGTTCGTGGAAAGATGTCTCTTACAGATGATTATATAAAAGAATGGAGAAATCCAGACAAAATAAATACTCATAATTATCATGCATATTTTAAGCAGTTGTTTTATTTACCTAATGATAAAAGTTCTATAGCAATCTTACCAATTTGTATGATGGATGCAGATGGATTTGGTTGGGAAAATGGAAGTAATAATAAATATGAAATGATAGAATTGATTCATAGAAATGGAAAAATTAAGGGATTTATGCATGTTAGTGTGGAAGATAGAATTGACTACCATAATAGAACTGATAGTAATGGAATTATGACTGAAAAATATATAAATAGAGCAAAGTATTTTCTTTTTGATGATGTAATAAAAAATGCAACAGAAAATTTTGGTAAGATAAAATATGTAGGAAATTATAAAAATCTACCATTTGTTCTTATTGAATCAGACCAACCTCTAATAGACAAGAAGTTACCATTCAAATATACCATCCAAAATCTATTTGATGGAAATTTAAGAACTGCATATGTAGAAAATACAGAAGATGATCTAATGTTTATTTCTTTATATAGAGAGGATTTTGATAATATTTCAAAGGTAAAAATAGTTAATGGTTATTGCTTAAATCAAAATATTTATAATATGAATAATCGTATTAAGGGTATTGGAGGTCACTATTTTAATGGTGAAACAAGAGAATACTATTCGAAAAGCTTTATTCGTATTAGAGATGAGTTTAGTTCTATCCAAATAGTAACAGATTGGTATTCTTCTATTTTACCTGTATCTGAGATATATGAGGGGACAAAGTATAAAGATACATGTATATCTGAATTGGATTTTTTTGATGACAATTATGGATGGATTATTGGGGAATAACCTGCATCACCTGCCGAAAATGGAAGATGATACAACTGAGTAAATATGATATAAATATCACATAACAAAGCTTCAAAGCCGACAAAAACTTTGTCACAAAAGTTGCTCTTCGTGGCTTACGCCACCGCAACTTTTGCGACAATTCTGCCGTTGGCAGAACCGTTTTACGGTTTAAAACGCTAGTTATACGGACGGCTCACTGGGCTGGTGGTTTTATAGAAATATAAATATTGTTATGACGACAGGCGCAGTGACGTGGCTAAAAAAGGATTAAAAAATGGATATTCAAGGACAGTTCAATTTAGTTGCAAAAAGCTATGATGAAAATCGAAAGAAGTTTATACCATGCTTTGACGATTATTACATTTCAAGCACAGATTTTATTGCCAGAACGCTAATATATGCTCCAAAAGTTATCTATGATCTTGGCTCTGGAACTGGCCTGCTCTCTTCTTTTTGGTACAGGCACTTCCCAAAATCAGAGTATGTGCTGATAGACATTGCCGAGGAAATGCTGAATGTCGCAAGAAAAAGGTTTGCAGGAATTTCGAATATAAAATATGAGGTTCTGGATTATTCGGAATCAATGCCAGAAGGTAATCCCGACTTGATTATTTCAGCTCTTTCAATTCACCACCTTGAAAATACTAGCAAGAAAAAACTCTTCAAGAGAGTTTATGAATCTCTCGAAAACGACAGGCTTTTCGTTAATTATGATCAGTTTTGCTCTGACAGTTCGGTCATTAATGAGAATGTCGAGGAATATTGGATAGATGAAATTAAAAAATCAGGAATATCGGAAATAGAATATGAGCGATGGTTGGAAAGAAAGAAATTAGACCGTGAAATTTCAATCGGCAAGGAAATCCAAATGCTAAAAGATGTCGGTTTTAGGAATGTGGAGTGCATATATTTAAAAGGAAAATTCGGTGTAATAGTATCGATAAAATAAATTGAATAAATTTGTGTGACAGATAAAAAGCATAACAAAACTTCGTAGCCGACACAGGCTCAAGGCTTGTGCGGTACAACCAATTGTTATGTGGACGCCCGCATTGGAGCGCTAGTTTTTTATTAACATCCATCTGAAGATGTTATATTCCAATAATATTAAATCAATATCAGATGGAGCAAAGTAAGTAGGTAGAATAATTTTGTTAGAGCAATTATTAAGTTTTATAAAATCGGGTAAATATGATGATGCTACAAAAATTTGTTCGATGTATACTTTAAATCAATTAAAAGACTTTTTATTGAAGGCCGCTTATGATACAAGTGATTTTAGTTTATATTCATTTGCGCAATATATGTTTACAGAAACTGATAAAATAGAATGGCTTAAAACGGCACTTTCATTAGTTATAGGCCCATTTTGTTTTGTAGATGGGGCATATTCTATTGGTTTATTCCATGCAAGACAGCTTTTAGCAAGGGACTACTCTATTCAAAATTTAGAACAGCTTCTATTTTTTCATGACATTCCGGAAAAATTGATTAATCGAGATGAAGCTTTAGAAATAGCAGATCGTATTCTAAAATTTGATTCAAGTAATCAATTAGCTTTGAAAATAATAAGGAACAGAAAATAATATTACTGCTTTTTCTTGAAGACGTAATAAAAACGGAAGAAACTAAACAATCAGGTCGAGCCTGATTGCTTAGTATGGCGGGTCAAGCCCGTCTTTTTGATTGACAACTATTGTATATACACTTTATAATATACACAGGTTGTATAAATGACATTTGAGTGGGATGAAAATAAAGATCTTATAAATCAACAGAAACATGACGGAATTTCTTTTGAATATGCAGCACGAGTTTTCTTTGATTCAAAAAGAATTGAGACTTTGGATGAAGAACATTCTGATGAATCAGAAGAAAGATATAATGTAATTGGTTGTGTAGAACGGATTTTATTCGTGGTCTGTACAGAGCGAGGTGAAAATAATATCCGTATTATTTCCGCCCGAAGAGCGACACCCAAAGAGGAGAAATTATATTATGAAGACTATGACATTAGATGATTTAATTCAAAAACCTCTCACTGAAGAAGATAAGAGAATTATAAATTCCGCAAAACCTGTAATCACTGAAGAATGTCCGGAACTTACAGACGAACAGATGAAAAAATTCAAGCCCTGGTATGAAGTTCATCCAAAAGGAAATGATATTTACAAAGTTACTGTAAAAAAAACAGCTGTAAGTTTAAGAATTGACAATGATGTACTTGCTGCCCTAAAAAATATGGGAAAAGGGTATCAGACTCGGATAAATAATATTCTTAGACAGGCTGTGTTTGGGTAAGTAAAAACACATAACAAGAAGTTCAAAGCCGACAAAAACTTTGTCACAAAAGTTGCTTTTCGTGGCTTTGCGCCACCGCAACTTTTGCGCCAATTTTGCCCGTTGGCAGAACCGTTTTTGCGGTTTAACTCATTGTTAGGTTGATGGCGCACTACGCTATATGGTATGGACTTCTCTATTAAACTCATTACTGATTTTTCTTTTTCAAGTTTGTACCCAAGCAAAAGACTATCACCTACGAATATTACATTCTGTGTGAAAAAATTTTTCAAGAACTTTTCACTAATCCATACCGCAAGTATAAAAAATCCGCTCAAAGCAACTACTTTAGCCAGTTTTTTCATAAATCTAGTCCACTGGCTCAAATTTTGAATCAGAATCAGCAGCGGAGCGGTTTTTGCCACAGGATTTTATCTTGTATGCCCTGTGGTTGATATTGAACTTTGAGAAATATGCATCGGTGTTAGAAATTGAGTCGCCATTTGATTTTTCAATATTCTGCCAGGGATCGACAAAAACAAATCCTGATGCATCGTCAGAATCCAAAAGGCTTCGTGAATCCGAACTGCCAACACAATACTTCCATGAATAAATGATATTCGAAGTGCTTACAGTTCCATCATAATAGAATACCGCCTCAGCATTTTTAGAATCAAAGCCAAGCCTTGTACAATATTCAATGCATTCCGCAGGGGGCGCAAGTTTCAAAACATCGGCCTCGTCTCCTATGAGAAGGGAGCCTGTCAGCATTTTCCCAGTCACCGCATCTACAGTTTGAGTCGCGAGAACCTGCCCAGTCGGCAGAATGCCTGTCAGCAAATAGTAATATGATTCTTCGCTGTACAGTTTCCCGTCAGGAATGACTCTGACAAGAACCGGCTCCCCCCATGAAATGTCATAGACCCTATCATCGAATTTATCCGACGTGACAACATAATATTGCTGATGGTAATCTGATTCTTCAAATTCCTTCGCGACAATCTCTTTTGCCTCATCCGCGCTAATCAAAGCCGATTTCACATTTTTAACCTGATTTGAACATGAAACGAACTGCAAAACTGCGGCGCAAAAAACAGTCATCAAAATACTTTTCATATTTTCCCCTCTATATCTCGTTCATAATCATCAAAATATAAAGTAAAGTGCTGAAACTTTTCGGGGAGATGACAAAAACGGCTTCGGTGTTGCTTGTTACGCACGACACCGAAGCCGAAAAATACGCAGATGAAATCTACCGCATGGACGGCGGAATCATTACTGCCTGACGAGTTCCTTGAACATTCCATGCCTCTTCTCGTCCTGGAGGAGGAGGTTCATCTTGAACTGGCCCTCGCGGCCGAGTCCCGCGGCGATGCTCTTCGCCTTGAAAGCGTCGAACGCGTTCAACTGGAGAGCGTGGCCGATTGGCTCCTTCAACCTGAACGAGTCGCGCTTCGCCTTGTATTCCATGTTGAGATTCTTCAAGCTCTCGTCCACAGCCTTGGTGAACTCGTCGACTTTCTCCTGTGGAAGGTTCGTGTCCTCGAATTCGTAGTAGAAATGGTAGAGGGAGCTCTGGATGTCGGCGAATCCGACGAAGAACTGTGTCTTTATGCCGGTGCCCTTCTCTGCCTGGTGGCACGCCTCGATGAACTGCCTCTCGTGGACTTTCTCGCCGGTAATCGAGATGATTCCGTTGATTTTCTGCATGAGCTGCACTTTCGGAATCGTGCCGAAGAATCCGTTCACCTTGAGCAAGTCGTTCATCGGATAGCGGTAGAGTCCAGACCAAGTGGTGACGTAGACCGAATACTGCTTTCCGTCCTCAAGTTCGTGGAGCTGGAGGAATTTCGGGTTCACCTTGTCCAAATCCTCGACCGCGACGAACTCGAAATAGTGGTAATGCGGGAAGAGGACAGTCGCGTCGCTTTCGTCAAGGACAAGGCCCGCGCGGCACTCGGAAGCGAAATAGGAGAATTCCATGTGCATCATGTCTGCCGGGAACGAATCCTTGAATTTGTCGAGGTAGACATAAGTGTTTCCGCATTTCCAAGTGTTCAGAATCTGCATGTTCGGCCAGAAGTGCTTCGGGAGGACGTTGTTGCCGTATTTTTCCTTGAGGGCGCGGAGTTCGGCGGCGCGTTTCGGGTTCGGAGCGAAATCAACCGTGATTCTGTCGCGGATGTCTTGTGGAATGTTGATTTTCGAGCTGAGCGTTCCATGCTCGATGTCGTCGATGTAGTCGTCGAAGAACTCCTTCACGTTGTTCTGCATCTCGACGATTGTGGAAGGGTTCGCGGTGACGATAATCGTAACGTCCTGCTCGATTCCGATTCTCATGATTGCGTAGTATCTCGCCGTGTAGTCCTCGATTTCAAAGACGGCATCGGGAGCGGAGTTGATTGGCTGAATGAACTTGGGGATGTCGCGCCTCGTGACGCCGGAGACAGAGCCGTACACAGTGCCGTCGGGAGCCGCGCCCTCAATCGCCTTTCCGACGATGGAGACGGTCTTGCCCTCGAAGCAGTGCGGCTTTTTCTTCATGAAGTTGTAGAGCCAGACCTTCGACATCTTGTTGTAGATGTTCTGGTAGTACTCGTGCGTGATTGGAATCCACTTTGGCTGGCCGGTCGTTCCAGAAGTCGTGGCGTACATCATCGGCTTTCCGGGGAAGAGTATGTTCTCCTCGCCGTTCTTGTGCCTCTCGATGAGCGGGCGGATGACCTCGTAGTCGGTGACGGGAACATTCTTCTGGTAGCGCGCGACAAGCTCATCGTCGTTCTCGGCGGCCAAAATCTCGGAGAATTTGTGCTGTCTTCCCCATTCCGTGTCCTTGGCGTAGTTCAATATTCCTCGCAAAGTCGCCATTGAAGCCTTTTTGCAATCCTTAGAAGCCTTTATGACTTTTTTGTACTGGATTTTTCCTGCAAAGCCAAGCGCGAAATTGATGAGCCAGACTTTCTTTGTTCGTGTTTCCATTTTCTTAACCCCTTTTAATGGACATCTTATGAAATTTGTCGTATTTGTGATAATCTCTTTCTTATGAAAAAGATTATCAAATCGGCATTGTGCCTTGCGTTTTTAACACTGAATACGATAACAGTTTCTTTCGCAGAAATCACTATCGACAATGTATTCTCTTCTCTCACCGAAAACAAAGTGACGACTGGAGATTTCGTCCAAGAAAAATCATCGGCAAAAATCAAGCGTCCTCTAAAATCTAGCGGAAATTTCATTTTTTCAGAAGACGGCATCGTCTGGAAAACGACCAAGCCTTTCCCATCGACAATGGCGGTGACGAAGGACTCAATCATCCAGACAGGCGCGGACGGCAAGAAGAGCGTCATCGACGCGAGCGCGAACGACACTTTCAAGACGGTGTCTTCGACTTTGACTTCGCTCTTCTCTGGAAACAGAAGCGAGCTTGAAAAGCACTTCACGATAAAAAATTTCAAGGCGGACTCGGCGAACTGGGAGATGGTTCTCACGCCGAAAGACGCGACGGTGGCGAGCGCGCTCAAGCAGGTGACGCTTTCAGGAGCGGTGAAATCGTCAAAGACATCGCTCGACGGAATGGTTTCTGAAAAGAGCGACACGGAGAAGACAAAATTCACATTCGCAAACCAAGTCTACAAGCAGGCCCTTTCCGCAGATGAAAAAGCTCTTTTCCAGAAATAGCATTTTCCTTTCGATATGGATTCTTTTCCATGTTGGAATCGTCGTCGCTTTCCTTGCGACACTGAAATCTTACGGAAGACTGAAGGTCGACGCGGATTTTTCGACGATGATTCCAGCCAGCACGGAAAGCGAAGCCGCCAAAATCGCGGACGAGGCAATGTCGGCGAACAGCGGAAGCAGCGTCTTCATTCTATCGGGCGACGAGGACTTTCAAAAAGCGAAAGCGGCGGCAGTGGAAGTCTACGAAAAGCTAAAGAGCGCAGACGAAGCCCCCTCAAGGCTCAAGCGCAAATTCAAAAACATATCGCTCTACACAGACAGCTCATCTTTTACAGATGTGGAAGAGTTCATCAAAAAAAACAGATTCAACATTCTAGACGAAGAGACGCAGAAGAAAATTGATTCGGACGCGGAAGGATTCGCAAAAAACGCGCTTGAAAAATTCTACGGATTCTCAATAGCGGCGACCGACCCGGAAAACGACCCGTTCGCGCTCGACGACGCGAACACGAATGATTTCCTCAGCTCGCTTTCATCGGCAACGGTCGCGTTGCGCCCGAAAGACGGAGTTCTCGCGCGTAAGTTCGAGGGCAAGTGGTACGTCATGATTCGGGCGGAACTGACAAAAGAGGGCGCGAAAATGGCGGACAAGTCGAACGCCGTGCAGGACATCTACGACGCGTGCCTGCCGCTTGAAAAAGACGGAACGAGGTTCGCGTTTTTCGGAACGCCCTTCCACAGCTACAAAAGTTCCATGTCCGCCTCGAAGGAAATCACATTAATCTCAATCGCATCGATGATTGCGGTCGTGGCGATTCTGCTCGCGGTGTTCAAAAGCCTCGTTCCCCTGCTCTCTTCCGTCGCGGCCATCGCGCTTTCGGTCGCGAGCGCGTTCCTGGCGACCCACGCTTTTTTCGGCGGCGTGCACGCAATCGCGCTCGTCTTCGGAACGACGCTCATCGGCTCGTGCATCGACTACAGCCTGCATTTCTTCATCAATTGGAAAGCGTCGAAAGAACTGAAGACAGGCGGAGCGATACGGCGGCACTTGATGAAGGGGCTGCTCCTCTCGCTCGTTTCCACGGAAGTCTGCTACCTGATTCTGATGTTCGCTCCGTTCAACCTGCTAAAGCAAATTTCAGTCTTCTCGTTCTTCGGAATCTTGAGTTCGTTCTTGACGACAATCGGAATTTTCCCGCTGTACAGGATTCCAAAAGAGAGCGACAGACGAATTTTCATGCCGAATTTCAGCCTTGAAAAGATTCCAGGCGGAAAGAAAACAAGAAAAGCGGTGATTTTCCTCATTTTCGCCTGCTCGATTTTCGCGATTCTCACGGGCAACGGAAAAATCCAGATAAAGAACGATGTCACGAACCTGTACAAAATGGAAGGCAGGCTCAAGGAAGACACGGAGACGGCTTACAAGGTGCTATCGTACAATCCCACGAGCTACCTTGTAATCTCCGGGGACTCGGCTGAGGAAGTCCTGCGCCTCGAAGAAGAGACCGCAAAGAGAATTCCAGACCCATTCATCAGCACGTCGCTTTTCTTGCCGTCGCTTTCGATGCAGAAAAATTCTATTGCGGCGATGAAGAAACTCCTTCCGCTGGCGAAGTCCCAACTCGGCATTTTGATGTTCGGAAAAGACGGGGACTTTTCGGAAGAAGAGGAAGCGGAAATCCAGGCGGCGGTTTCACGTTTTGAGGAGAATCTGCTTTTGTCGGAGAAAAATCCGCTGACGGTCGAAAGCCCAGAAATCCCCCAAAGCCTGAAATCTATTTTGAAGATGACATGGCTCGGACAGGTGGGCGGAGAGGCGGACAAAAAATTCTATTCGCTCATGATACCTTCGACCATAAGCGGCGAAGAAAACTACCGTTCGTTGGAAAACGAAAACATCCACTACATGAGCAAGGCGAAGGACGTGAGCCGTGGACTCGATGATTTGACGAGGATGATTTTTGTGATGTTCGCAATCGCATTCGTCATCATTTCTGCGATTATGAAGCTCTTCCACAGTTGGAAGGACACGCTCAAAATCATCTCGGTTCCAGTTGTCAGCATCGTCGCGATTCTGGCGACTTTCACAATCGCGGGTTTGCATATAGAATTCTTCTGCATGACGGGAATCGTCCTCGTCTTCGGGCTTGGGCTCGACTACATCATCTACAGCAGGCAGAACAAGGGGAACGCCCTTGAGACGTTCGCGATAACGCTCTCGTTCATCACGACGGCGATTTCGTTCGGAGCGATTGCCTTGAGTTCGTTCGTTCCCGTGCACGTCCTCGGATTGTCGATTTTCTCTGGACTTGCTGCGGCGTTCGTCTGCACAATGTTGTGAATTTTTGCGGATTTTATTTATTTTATGGAGAAAAAAATGAACAAGAAACACCTTCCACTTTTCGCGGCAATCTGCCTTTCGGCGGCTGTCCTCGCCTCTTGCGGCTCCACAAAAGTCGCCTCGAACCTCGAAAAAGTCTATGTGACGAACACCACGAAAGTCGACGTCCTCCCGGTCGACGCGATTTTCCCCGAATTCGAGAAGTACCAGCAGTTCCAGGGCACATTCGGCGACACGACGCTGAACGCCCTCGCGTACATCCAGGCGGGTCCCACGGGAATCGACGTGCTTTTGATGAACGACTTCGGCGGCGAAATCGGCTCAATCTCATACGACGGAGCGAGCGCGAAACTCGACTCTTCGGTTTTTCCCAAAAAACTCAAGGCGGAGTACATCATACTCGACCTGCAGAACGCATACGCCGACACGCAGAAGCTCAAGGAGCATTACTCTAAATACGACCTGGAATTCTGCGAGATAAAGACGAACATTTCCACGAAGGACGGCGGCGGATTCAGCGTGGCGGAGAGGGCAATCGCGAAGGACGGCAAGGTCATAGAGACGATTTCGATAGGAAACGGAGTCGTCACGATAAAGAACCTACTTAGGGGCTACGAGTACAAACTGACAACGAGTGAATAATTGGGCGAAAGTCGAGTTTTCACAGAGCAATGGCAGAAACGAGCGGAAGCGGGGTTCCGTCCATCAAAACACTCAGCCACCGCGAAGCGGTACTGCCGTTTTGATGGACGGGTTCCCGCTGGGAGCTTGTTTCTGCAACTAC